>DAIMCN010000021.1:0-41012 GCA_036726365.1 Candidatus Cybelea sp. | reverse complement strand
CGTAGCCGCCCGAGAGCGGTGAGCCGGCGACCGCGGCTCCGCTCGAAACGATCGCAACGGTACTGCCCGCCGCGAGCGGAAGCGTCAGCGCAGCCTTCAGTAGGCGAAATGCAGCTTGTGTATCGGCGTTCCACGGAATGGAAAATGTCTCCCAACTGAACTCGTCCAGCGCTCCCATCTGCGGCCGGACGCCGGCGGCAAGCACGACGAGCTGCGGTTTGTACTCGCGCAGCAACCGCTCCGCGGTCGACGCATCCGTCGCATCGGCCTGGACCGTTCGCACGGCGCCATCGAACTCTGCAGCAACTGCGTCGAGTCCATCGCGTCCACGCGCAACGGCGACGACCGAGGCTCCTTCGGAAACCAACCGTTTCACCGTTGCCAGGCCGACGCCGGAGCTTGCTCCGATCACGACGGCGGACTTATCTTTCAACGACTTCATCGTAGTGCTCTCGTTAGTAAAGCGGCGAGCCATATCATTGTTCCGGCGCCGGCCCCGCTCGCAAGCGGGACCAAAACCTCTTCCACAGGCATCGCCATAATGTGCGCGAGAACGATCATGTCAGGATCTCCTGCGCAGCATCGACGACGTTGCTCCACTTGCCGTCTTGCTCGACTCCGTACGAGTCATGCCAGTTCCACCATTTGTAAGGCTCGGACTGCGGATAGCCTTGGGGTGAATCTTCCCAGTTCTCTTGACGCCCGAGCGGCGTGATGTCGAGGTAACTCCACGTGCTTCCCAGCGCCTCGTCACCGCGATTGTTGAGGAAGTACGTGCGGTACACGTTCTCGCCGTCGCGGAAGAAGACGTTGGTGCCGTGCCATTCGTCAACGCCGAAGTCGGCGTCGAAACCGTCGGCAATCGTATACCATGGCATCGTCCAGCCCATCCGCGCCTTCAAGGCTCGATGTCGGGCTGCGGAGCACGCGAGACGTTCGCGAAGGTTGTGTCTCGTGCGTGGAGGTGTGAAACGTGCGCAACCTGATCGGCCATCATCGAGCAGCCGCGACAGGCATGCTCGGGCCAGCCGTACACGCCGGGCTCGAAGAACGCGCGATAGATCACCAGCTGGCGGCGCCCTTCGAACAAGTCGAGGAGGCTGACCTTGCCCTTGGGTGAGTCGAACGTGTAGTTTTTCTCGACCTTCATCCACGGCATGCGCCGCCGCTCTGCGGCGAGAGCGTCGCGGGCGCGGGTCGACGCTTTTTCTTTTACCAGCAGCCGCCGGCGGGCGGTTTCCCACTCTTCCGGTGACACGACGGGAGGTGCGTTCAATAGGCGATCGGTCATTTGTTATCCCCTTCAAAAAACTCGGTCCTGCCATGAAGACGATTGTGCCCGCCCAAAAGATACGGGTAGCCCTGTGCGCTTCACGCCGGCAGCTCGCTATCAAATTTTATCAAATGCGGAGCGATTCGTTTAGCGCACGCGCCGCGATTACACTAAAGGAGCGGCAAAGCCGCACCGGCGAACGGGCCGATGTATGATTGCGGTACTTTCGCGTAGAGGATTCGTCGTGCTCGCTTCGAGCAGCGCAATGGCGGCGTGGCCGAAATGGGCGCACGGCGAGGGCGCGTTTATTCAGGACGTGGCTTGGTCACCCGACGGCAGGCAGCTCTTATTCTCGAAGGGCGACGTACGAGGCCCGATGCATCTGTTTCTCATCCACAGCGACGGCTCGGCTCTACGGCAGATCACGACCGGTGCATCCATCAACGTGTTCGGCGCCTGGTCGCCCGACGGTACCCGCATTGCATTCCGCTCGAACCGAGACGGCGCGAGCGAGCTTTACCTGATGCAGCCCGATGGCACCGATATTCATCGCCTGACGTTTGGTGGAGCGCCCAATACTTTTCCGTCGTGGTCGCCAACCGGGTCGATCGCCTTCAATTCAAAGCGCACCGGAACGTGGCAAATCTTTGAGATCGCCCCCGGTAAGACTCCGTTGCAGATCACCAATAACGCTTGGAGCAACGAAAACCCGATCTATTCACCGGATGGCCAGCTCATCGTGTTTCAATCGAAGCGCCGAGGGCGTGACGCGATTTACGTCATCAGTGCTGATGGTAGCAGCGAGCGTATCGTACCCGGACGGGAGCGCTTCTGCGTCTTTCCCGCTTGGAGAACGAACGGCATCGTAACCTTCAGCTCGAGTGCAAATGCGGACACCCCGGCCGACAGGATTGATGCGGTGAGCCTCGATACTGGCACGGTGAGCAAACTTCCAATCAAAGCCGGCTTCTTCGTACGCTGGGAGCGGAGTGGACGCCAGGCCGCCATCATCAGCGGGACGTACCCGCAAACCAACCTATTCCGGTGCAACCTGGACGGGACAAACCTCGTCGAGATCGCCTAGGCAGACGACGAAGAGTTCGCGGCGAACGGTCCAGCGCGATGTCTCGCTTGCCTACGACCGGCGGCACGATACTGCGAACCAGGCGAAGATACGCCGGCAAAGGTCAGTTTGTTATTTGTCGGGCACCTCGTTGCTTTCACGCCGGCCTTCCGCCCATCGCTGAGATTAGCAGGACTTCAGTGCGAAGTTGGGGCCGGTGGCTCCCTGCGCGTAACGACACGTTTGCTTCATAGTGAACTTGCCGTTATCGTTCGCGCAGCCGCGCTCGACGGTGTATGAGCCAGTCAAGCCATGCGATGCATACGTCGCGGTTTCCGAAGCCTCGCAGACGCCGCCGGTAACTTTCCCAATGGCGCCGCTTCCGGTCAGCGATTTCCCTTTCAGCAGAAATGTTGCGGGCGTGATGAATACCGTCGATCCATATTCGAACGTCAAAGTACCACCCACGGAGTTTTGGTATTGAGCCAAATCGCCGTAGATCCGGCCGGTACCAAAGATGCTGTCTGTGACGTTTCCGGCGTACCCGCCGCTGACGTCGAGCGTCGTCGCCATGGTGCCGAGTCCGGTCGCAGCAACCGGCGCCGAGGCACCGATCGGCGCCCCGGCTCCGCTGCCGCCGCAGCCGGTCGCCACAATAACCACGAGCGCGACCATAAGGGCCGTGCGCTTAGAGCTGGAATTGTACATCAGGCTGTTCCTCCTGATGTAATCGCTAGATCAAAATCGTGAAAATTCCATGAACGGCAACGATCCAGCGCGTCGTCGGCAGCCTTCGATATGGGGCTCCTGGCCGATCGCATGGGTCGTAATGCCAAGTAAGTCGCTGGATGGGTCCCCTTTCTCGGCAGGGCATTCTGGAACCGCGGTAACTCATACCCCGATCAAAGGCTGGAGCGCCTTAGTTCCTCGCCGGTGTACACAAACGGAACGTTGGCCGGAGTCACAATGCGCGCGATATCGCGGAAGATGACGCTCGCGACGCCCTCCGGCGGTTTTGCGGCCTGGTAGGTTATCCACGCAACAATGGTTGTGTCAGTCGCCGGGAAGTAGTAGTCCGCGGTGTTGTAACCGGGAAGCGCGCCGGTATAGCCGTACCAGCCCGCGCTACAGTTGATGCCCAAACCAAACGCAGTGTTCCCAAGGAACTGTCTGCATTCTGTGAGCGGGCGGTAGGTCATCGGTCCCCCCGTCTTTCCGGTGGCGTACAGCTTGATCCAACGTTTGATGTCCGCCATATCCGAAATCATCTCGCCGGCCGAACCCATGAACGCGACGGGAATTGTGTTGCTGACGTCTTCCCACTTACGCTGCTTGTCGAGGCCGTAACCGCGCGCCCACGGGTCCGGCATGGCTTCCGTTTGCGGGTAGGAAGTCTGCGTCAAGCCGAATGGCTCCAACAGCCGCTTGCGGATCTGATCGCCAACGCTGTCTTTCGTGATCGCCTCGATAATCATACCGAGAAGCAAGTAGTTGGTATTGCTGTAGTGGTAACCCTGGCCGGGTGAAAAGTAAGGCTTCTGTTTCACGGCCCAAGCGACGAGCGTGCGCGGGTCGAAATTCTTCGGGACGGCCATGTTCAAGTGCTCGAACTGCGGGGTATTGAAAGCCTCGAAAAGGCCGCTACGCATATTGCAGAGTTCCCGCACGGTAATTTTATCGCCGTTGGGGATGCTGACGCCAAGCGGGAAGCGACTGACTGGGTCGTCGAGCGTGAGCCTCTTTTCGGCGATCAATTGTAGGATAACGCTCGATACGAACGTTTTAGTGTTGCTGCCGATGCGGAAATGGTCCGGCACCGTCAGTGGCCGCTTGGTCGCAAGATTGGCATAGCCGAACGCACGTACGAAGCTTGCGCCTTTGCCGTCCCAAACACCGATCAGAACGCCGGGAATTGGCGTGCGGGCGCCGTACATCTTGCGATCCTTTTCGACAGTCGCGACGATCGCGGATTGGACTGACGCGCTCGCCAGCGACGGTGCCTTTTCGGTGCTGCGCGCGATTGAAGGCACCAAAAGGCAACCGAGAATAAACGCAACGGCGAATCTCTGCATGTAAAACTCCTTAGCGGCGCGATTCGCCGGCGGGGAAGCATCTCCCGGGTTTGGGCACACGTTAAAGCGTGACTGTATGCCCGTTATTTGTCGTCGGGCACGCGACGGTCGAGCGGCTGACGCATGAAATAGGATTTATCGAACGCCGCGTGGATTGGAGCGAACGGCCGGGGTTGTTGGTTGAAGTCGAAGGAATCCGGTTCCGGAGAGTTTGCCCGAGAATCGCTTGCGTTCAGCCGCGGAAGTCCGAACTGGTCTTCGACAAACTTGAGAATGCTGCCGTGCTCGTAGGGTACATGCGAAACGTATCCCTGTTTTGCATAAGGTGAGATGATCAGTAGCGGCAAGCGGAAGCCCAGCCCGTCATAGTCCACCAGCGGCGGTGCAACGGGATCGTACCACCCCCCGTAGTCGTCCCAGAAGACGAAGATGGCCGTCGAATCCCAGTACTTCGATTCGCCGACCGCGTTCACCACCGACGCCACCCAGGAGGGTCCCGTGTTCGAGCCGCAGCCGGCGTGATCGGAGTTTGCGCAGGTCGGCGTGATCCAGCTAACTGCGCGAAGCCTTCCGCGTGAAACGTCGGCCAAGAACTGCGATGGCGGATTGATAACGTCCTTATGCCAGTCCGGCCCGTAGTAAATATGTTTGATCGCCTGGTATGCGCTCCAGATGATCGGATAGCCCGAATACGATACCGCGTAGTATGCCCACGAAATGCCGGCGTTGTCGAGCTCGTCGCCGATCGTCTGGGGATCCCAACACGCAACCTCATACCCGAATGGAACTTGACGCCGCGGGCCGACGGTGGATATCTCATCGCCCGAGCCGCCCGGGCAGCCCCACGCTGAAAACGGATAGTTGACCGCCGACTCCGCCTGCCCGGAGATGATGTATTGATGTGAGATGAAGCTGCTGGCATCGAAGTTCGACGCAAACATCTCGTCGGCAAGCACGTATTTGCGCGCCATTTCGAAATATGGCTTCGTCTCCTGACGTGGCACGTACGCATACTGAGGATGTTTGACCGGGCACGGCGGATACTTAGCGTGTCCGCAACCGACATACTCTTGGTTGAAGCCATTCATCCGGCAGTTCGTACCGGGAAAACTTCCCGTACCGTTGCAGGCCGTGAAGAACGAATACGAGCTGTGGTCGAGATCCCACGTCGTTTCCAGCCCAATCGGCACGAGCTCGATCCTCCGTCCGCGCGAGTCGTAGCCGTACTTCGCCGTGCGCGCCCTCGGAAATCCGTAGAATAAATCGTTAAAGCTCCGGTTCTCCTGAACGACGATGACCACGTGTTTAATCTTGGAGGTTGGAGGAAGGGGCTGCGGATTCGGGATCGAGGGAAATCCCGATCCGCCGCTGCACGCTGCCAAGGATAACGCCGCGGCGACAATCGTCAAGCGCATCGGGTAGTGCTTACGACGTTTCAAACCAAGGGCCCGCCGAGGTACGTTTCGAAGGCGTCTTGGCCGCCGAGAATGGACTTCCGGGGTTTGAATTTGATTCCCTCAATCATCAAAAGCGCTGCGCGTATCTACATCAAAGACCGCTCCGACATCGGAAGTCTGCACCGCCCTCTGCCGCATATCGGGGCGTTGACGTAATAACCGCAGGGTATCGCCGGAGGGCAAACCGTCAATGCAACGACGGGCTCGCGGCGAAAGCGCGACTGGATGACCCGGCACATCCCGATGCACGGCATAGACGACATCCGCATCGTCCGCGACATTGCAAATCGATTCGATCAACGGCGCGTTAACGAGCGGCTTATCGCCGAGCAAGACGAGCAACGAAACGTTCGCCGGGACGACGCGATTTGCCAACGCGAGCGAGTGCGACATGCCGCGCTCAGGCTCGTCGTTGCGCACCACCTCGACATCGAAACGACCAAGCAGATATCGCTCGACCTCGGCGCCCGCGACAACGATCGGCCTCCACGACTGTGCTGCCGAGATCGGATACTCAATCAGCGTCCGGCCCCGGAACGCCATCAACAGTTTTTGCTTGCCGACGCGCGACGACGTCCCTGCGGCCAGAATGACGGCCCGCGCGCGATCATGCTTCTGTTGCAACCGCCTAACCCTGGCGATGGATCGCGCGGCTCGTCGTTCGTAGCGGCGTACCCCCTCGCTCGTGACGGCTGGCTATGATTTCGGATAGGATCGAGAGGGCTGTCTCGGCGAGCGTTGTCCCGCCGATATCGAGCCCGGCCGGACCGTGAATTCGCGCCAACGCATCTTCAGCGAAGCCATCTTCCCGAAGCGCCGCGCGTCGCGCCGCTTGGGATCGGCGGCTGCCCAGCAATCCGATGTACGGAGCGTCCGAGCGCAACGCACACCGTAACGCGGGCAGATCAAACTTCGGATCGTGTGAAAGCATCACGATCGACGTATGTTTCGAGAGTTCGGCCGACAAATAGTCGCCGGGCCATTTCCGCACGATCGCATGCGCCTCGGGCACGCGCTCGTTGGTCGCAAACGCCGGACGTGGATCGACGACGGTGACGTTGAAATCCAAGCGTCGACCAATCGAAGCCAGCTCGGACGCTAGAGCCGTAGCTCCAATGAGAATCAATCGCTCTTTCGCGGGATACTCGTGTTCGAACGCCACCAGAGAACCGTCGACATCCTCGTACGTAAACGACGCGCGTGCATCGCGCGCACCTGCCGCGATTGCCCGGGCCTCGTCTAGAAACGAGCGTTCCGGGCGCCATGCCACGACCCGCATAATCGCCCCACAGCCGGCGCCCCCCACGATCTCGTTTTCAGTCGTCAGATTTATATCGAGTCGGCGCGTTTGCCGGTCAGCGGCGGTTCGCAGCGACGCCTCGACGATCTCCGTTTCGTGGCAACCCGCCCCGATGTTGCCGACGATACGCCCATGGGTGTCGACGGCGATGGTCGTGCCGACCGGTGCCGTCGCGGCCTCACGCAATGCGACCAGCGTAGCCAGGGAAAAGTCGCGATCTTCCTCCAACCACGCCGCCGCGGTTGCAAACACTTCACGCATGCGCTTCGGTGGAGGATTTCCATCCGAGCGGACCGGCTCCTCGCCGTTCACTGGGGTCGCGGGTCACGGGACGCGCGCGTTCGACGCGCGAACGGCACGCGTGGAGGTACTCCTTATGGAACTTAGTGCGCGCAATCAACTTCGCGGCCGGATAACGGGCATCCACGTGGGCGACATTCTGGGTGAGGTCGAGGTCGAGCTCGAACTCAATCCTGTTACGATTACAGCCACCATTACCACTTCGTCGATTCAACGTCTCGCACTCAAAATGGGCGATCGGGTAACCGCTATCATCAAGTCCACCGAAGTCCTAATCGGAAAGTAAACGCCACATGAAGAAGATCGTGCTGCGAATGGTCGCACTCTCGGCGGCTATGCTGGTAACGTTTTCCACCGCCGCTGCGCAAGCAACCGCCACGGTATCCGTGCTATACGCGGGCTCGCTCGTTACAACGATGGAGGGCCCAATCAAAGCCGCGCTGACCGCGGGCGGAATCGATTTCCAGGGCCAGGGCGCCGGGAGTAAAATGCTCGCCAACCTGATCGCGTCGGGTGTAAAGAGTCCCGATGTCTTCATCAGCGTCGACCCGAACCTCGTGCGCGGACTTGGAACGAAGGTCGCAAGCGCGTCGACGTTCGCCTCGACGACCCTCGGCATCGGCTGGTCGAACGATTCGAGGAAAGCGACGCTCTTTGCGGACGTTGCGGCCGGAAAGAAAACGATGCTGCAAGCACTTCAGACTCCGGGCCTGGTCATCGGCCGAACCGATCCCAAGCTAGACCCGAAAGGCGTCTACACGGTGCAGGCAATGACCATGCTCGCGGGTGCGCGAGGCGCGAAAAGTATCCTGGGCGATGACGAAAACGGCGCTCAGATTTTCCCGGAGGAGGATCTTCTCGCGCGCATCGACACCGGTCAAGCCGACGTGGGGTTCTTCTATAAGACTGAAGCTACTGCTCGCGGTTTGCACTTTGTCCCGCTACCCGGAGCCGCGGCGATGTCGGACAAAATTACTTACACGATCGCAATCATGAGGGCCGCTCGGCATCCAAGCCAAGCGAAGGCGTTCGAGCAATTCATGTTGATTGGCGAGGGCAAGACGATTCTCGAAAAGGCCGGCATAGAATATCTATCCTCGCCCCGAGTCATCGTGCCTACGCCCTAACGATGCGAACGGGTTACTTACATGAGTTTCCAGCCCGTTCAAGTCATTTCGCAACCTGCGCGTACTGCTCGCGCACTCGGACCGCCTCAACGTGATCGTACGCTCGCGCCGCTTCGACGGCAAGTTCCTCCAGAAGCTCGACTTCGTCGGGGTCGAGTTGCGCGCCGTTTGTGTGCGCCCCGTATAGAGTAAAACAGACGAGTTCGTGGCGCACCGTCACTGGAATTGCCAAGGTATAGATCGCCGCGTTTTCGGCGTCGAGTTGCGAGCGTAAGTTGTCGAGCCAAATAACCTTTTCGTCGGCGAGCAGCATTCGCACGAGCAGATGGTTTCCGTCGAATCCCGCGGGTGCAAGCGTCGTTCGGTCCGCTGTCGCAATGCCTTCGAACCGCGCGCCTCCGGCGAATCGCCGATAAAGGGCTGCGGCTGCCAGATCGATTGCGTCCACCGGGATCTGAACGAGGCCATTCGCTATCGCAGCCTCATCGGTCGCATATGGAAGCGCCGAAGCTGCGCGACGCAGGTATTGTTCGGCCATCCGCCGCCGACGAAAGAACACCGCTTCGACGAATCCCTCGACGCCGCGGTTGATGCGATCGAGCAAAAAGCCTATAGCGATGGTGGCCATCAGTTCCAAGCCGATCGCCAAGCGTCCGATCGCGATTACCCGCGAAAAGAACCAGTCTAAAATCGAGATCAACGAAATCACCGCGAGAGACAAGGTGCCGTAGACGAGGGCGCGGTTCAGCACGAAGTTGACATCAAGCACCCGCAGTCTAAAAATTGCATACGCGATGCAGATGGGCATGATTACGACGGCGAACCCCACGACCTGCCCTACAACAAACGGAACGCCCGGGACGAAGTAAATCGCATACGCCACGAAGGACGCGATCGTCCCAATTACCAGAAAGCCCCACCGCTGCCGGTCGCTCGGCGCCGCCATTGCCACGTTCTTTGCAAGTATTAATCCGGCAAGAGCAAAGGCCCCGAGCGGAATGACGGCGCTCGTGATTACGTCCCATTTCGGAAGGGACTCCGTGGCGAAGAACGCGCGCCATTCGACGACGTAAAGCCCGTACGACACGGCGAGAAATATCCATACTGACGGGTCGATCCGCCGGCGCCACCCGAAGACGTCCCCGTTAGGAAAGCGTAGAACGAATGGTAGCAACGGCAAAACGCTCCACGCTCCGAAGACCGTGCTCAAAACGAAGCTGAGCACGAGATACGCCTTCTCTGGTAATAGGTGCGACCAATACATGAACGCCGGCCCCGTACCGAAGTAGCCGACGGCGAAAAGATAGAACGCCCACGACATGATCGACGGCCGCAGGAAGACGAGCAAGAACGCCACGATAAGAAAGATCGTGGGCGGCACGTATGCGAGCACGCCGCCGATGCGCTGCCAAAGGCTGAAGCTCGGCTCCGAGACCGCACCCAACGTTACGGTACGCGTTACGTCGCCACGTTCGAACGTCAGCGTTTCATGCTCGCCTTTGTAGGCCGAGCGCACGCGCGACGAGATTTCGAAGTCGCCTCGCGTGACTAGGCGATCCCCAACGCGCACTCCCGCTCGATCCGCTGGCGAACCGGAATCGACGCCGGCGACGACCACACGCTGCGGGGGAAGTGCGATGCCGAACGTGCCTTCACCCCAATTCTCAGCGAAATCGACGTGCCCGATCGGAGAATAATAAATCACGGCCACACACAGCGTCACGATTATCAGAAGCGCTCTCGCAAGATTCTGGCGCATTACGAGCAGCTTAGCGTGGCGCTGCGCCAGCCATCAGCAGTCCAGGGACGTTGAATATCGAGTGGACGAGGACGGCGGGAACCACGCTGCCGCTGCGCCGGCGTAGCTCTCCCGTCAGTGCGCCCAATATCAGTGCCGCTGCAGCCGTCCAAGGGCCGACCGCGAGATGCACCAAAGCGAACAGGACCGCCGAACCTGCCACCGCTGCAACGCCTGCTCGTGCTGATGTTTCGAGCGGCGACGAAAGCATACGCGTTATTACGGTTTGCAGCAGGCCTCGAAAAATCAACTCCTCCTGCACCGGCGCGCACAGCCCGAAGTAAAACCATGCCAGGGCGCGGGACAAACTCAAGCCGGCCAACGGGCCGGGTTCGTGGGTTTGCGACAGCATGCCAGCTGCAACCGCCGCTAATGGCACTGCAACCGCAAACGCAATTGCGAGATGGCGAAGGTTCGACCAACGCAGCCCGAAGTCTGCGAGCGTCACCCCTAGGTATCTTCGCAGCGCGCACATGAGGACCAGTGCCGACGCAGCGCTGAAAACGATAATAAACGGCACGGCGTGCGCGATCGACAGATGTAGGGCTGCCGCCAACGCGAACGTGGGGACATAAACCGCTAAGAGCAGCGCGAGCGTAACACCGAGAACGCTCAAGCACCGTAACGCCTTGGTAATGGCTCCTTTCAGAGGTGCGTTCCTAGTGCATGCGCCGGCGGCTCGGGTTTGTGACCGTGAAAGTGATTGAACATTTCTTCATCGTCCTCGCTCGACATCGTGAAATGACGTACGAGGTTGCCCCCGCGCGGTTCCGCGAGGGACGCAGCTTTCGCCGACGAATTGCCTGTGCCTTCACATTCAGTGCCTCCTCGACCCCACTAGTGAGGGGCTATGCATCGAGCCTATCGTCCCGCGAACGGCGATACCACGAAGTTTCTAGAGATTTCGTGCGATGTCGGGTACGCGTGGCGGGAGAGAGCATGAACGTCTTGGTATTGGGCGGTACGCGATTTGCGGGGCGACACATCATCGAAGCTCTCGTGCTCGGGGGCCATCGGGTAGTGTGCTTCCATCGGGGCGAAACGGTCTGCGAGCTTCCGCCTGAAGTCGAGGTGCGCTTGGGCGACCGGAACGGTGACCTAAGCGCGCTCGATAGCGAACGCTGGGATGCCATCGTTGACGTCAATGCCTACGAATCCGCTCAGGTCGAGCGGTCGCTGGAGCTGCGCGCGAACCGCTACGCGTTTATCTCCACGGTCAGTGTCTACCGCGATCTCTCGCAGCCATACGTAGCCGAGGAAGCGCCCACGATCGAGGCCTTCGATCCGACGGACCCGGCCGAGCGGTATGGCGGCAACAAGGCTGCGTGCGAACGGCTCGTGGAAGCACGACACCCGCAAACATTTGTGATATTACGTCCAGGATTGATCGCGGGCAAGTGGGACTACACGGGACGCTTCGCCTACTGGTGCGAGCGAGTTCTGCGAGGCGGTCAAATCTTAGTTCCGGCTCCGCCGGATCGCCACGTTCAATTCGTCGACGCGGCAGATCTGGCGCGGTTCGCCGAGCTCGCGCTTTCATGCGAGCTCTCCGGCATCTTCAATGTCGTCGGGCCAGCGAGGTCCACGACCATGCAAGAGCTCCTCATTACCTGTGAATCGGTTGCCGGAGCACGGGGCGCTCCTCCGTCACGCTTTTTTTGGGCGGATGGCGCGCGGCTCGTCGGCGGCGGCGTGCAGCCCTGGACCGAGATGCCGTTGTGGGTGCCCGACGCACAATGGGCCGGCCTCATGGAAGTCGGCAACGCAAAGGCACTCGCCGCCGGCCTAACGCTCCGCCCGATTACCGATACAGTGAACGCGGTGCTGGACTGGACGCAGGCATCTGAGGCTTCCAACCCAGCGGGAATCGATGCGCGGCGCGAGGCGGAGTTGTTAGCCTCGCTGGGTTAGGGGCCGATCTGTTTTGCCACCCAGTCGATCACACCGTCGTGGAAGTGCAACTCGATGTGTGAAAAACGTGACGACAAAAGCGCCGTCGCATCGCCCGTTTTGAGTTGAGCGGAACCGGGTGCTCCCGGTTAATTCATCGAAGGATAACGTTCTCCCGATCGGCAAGCGTTCTCTCGCTATGTCGACACCCAACAACAGACCGATAACGACCCTCGCGGTAGCGTCCTGCGTTCTCACGGTCTGCACGCTTGCGACCGCGGCGTCACAATCGGGTACCAACACTTCCTACGCGCATCTGCCGAATGACTGGATGATCGGAAAGCCGCGGTCGCTCGTCACGGCAACCGATACGATGCCGCAAGGCGCCGCGGCTTCGCCAAGCGGGAAGACCTTGGCAGTCGTCGAGTCGGGTTTCAATCCGCCGACGCTGCGTCTATATAGCACGTCGGATCTGAGTCAGCTCGCGTCCATCTCGCTGAAGGGCGCGTTCGGGCGCCCGGTGTGGATCGACGATGATCACGTTCTCGTCGCCGGTGCAAACGCGGACGCGCTCTTTGTCGCCGACATCGCGGATCAGAGCGCGCGCGAAGTTGCGATGCCGAAGCACTCGTATCCGGTGGTCGTCACAATGGCGCGTGATGCGTTCGCGGTGGGGAGTGACGGAGATTTCTCGGTTCGGGTCGGCAATCTCGACCAACTCTCACATTCGACACCGGTAAAAATCGGGGGTCATATCGGCGGCTTGGCGTTTTCCCCGGACGGTAAGACGCTCTACGCCTCGAACCGATCGAGTGATTACGTCGAGGCGATCGACACGCGCACGCTCGCGACGCGGAGGATCGAAACCGGACTGCACCCCTCCGACATGCTGGCTTTCGGCACGACGCTGTACGTCGCGCAGACCGATGCGGATTCCGTCGGCGTCTACGACTCGTCCACCGGCGCAAGGTTGGCGACGATTTTCGTCGGGGACAGGGGATCGCGGGAACGACTCGCCGGCGTTTCGCCCAACGCGCTTGCCAGAGCCAACGACTCGATATTCGTCAGCCTCGGCGCGGCAAATTCCGTCGCGATCGTCCGGGACCGGCGTGTCGTCGGCCGCGTACCCGCGGGCTGGTATCCAACCGACGTCGTGCCGCTCGGCAATCGCCTGTACATCGTCAATGGAAAAGGCGAAGGCACACGCCCCAACTCGCGATTCAATCCAAAAAACACCCAGAGCAACTACGACTACGTCGCAGCCATCCAGTATGGCTCGATTCGCTGCTACGATCTGTCCCGCGAGCCTACCGTGGCCGGCAATCCCCAAGGCGCGGCCGGGTGGGCAGCTTTGGGACGCAATTCGATCGTTCGCAAGAACGGTCCGATACGACACGTCTTCTTCATCTTAAAAGAGAACCGATCGTACGATCAGGTTTTCGGCGACGTTCCGCTGGGCAACGGTGATCCGAAGCTGACGTGGTTCGACGCACGGGTAACGCCCAATCAACACGTGCTCGCTGCACGCTTCGGTTTGTTCGATAACGCCTACACGAGCGGCGAAGTCAGTGAGAGCGGACATAACTGGGCCGACTCCGCATTCGTTAACGATTACATCGAACGCACCTGGCCGGCTACGTACGGCGACCGGGGAGGCGCGGACGACTCGCTCTCAGACGTAGGAATCGCCCGAAACGGTTACGTGTGGCAGGCGGCGCAAGCCGCGCACGTTTCGTTTCGCGACTACGGCGAAATGACGACTCCCAATCCGTCCGGACGCGGGCAAAAGCCCGTCCCCAGCCTCATCGGTTTCTACGACCCGCTCTACGTGGGTTGGAATCTCTCCTATAGCGACGTCGACCGAGTTAAGGAATGGCGCCGGGAGTTCGACGGGTTCGTTCGTAACGGCACGGTGCCACAGCTTGAGTATATTTGGCTTCCGAACGACCACACGGCGGGCAGCAGGCTGGGTATGTTGACGCCCGTGTCATTCGTCGCCCAAAATGACTACGCCACGGGCCTTATCGTGGATGCCATCTCCCACTCTCAGGTATGGAAGTCATCGGCCATCTTTATCACCGAAGACGACGCGCAAGATGGTCCCGATCACGTCAGCGGTCAGCGAACGACACTCCTTCTTATCTCGCCTTACGCGCGTGGGGGACTCCAGCACGCCCACTACTCGACGGTGAGCGTGGTTCGAACAATGGAGCTCATGTTAGGTTTGCCGGCCTTGTCAACGTACGATGCAATGGCCGTACCGCTTTACGCGGCTTTTTCGGGAACCGCGCACTTCCGGCCCTATGACGCTATCGCGCCAGAGGTCAGCGTGACCGCGAAGAACGGCAAACTCGCTTTCGGCGCGGCGACGAGCGCTAAGCTAAACTTCACGCGGCCGGACGCTAATCCACCCGGCGTCATGCACGACGTTCTCGCTCGAAATCACTCCGTTGTAGAAACCAAGTCCCATTCGGCACGCGTGATGCCATAGATGTAAATCGGCTTGCCGAAACGATTTTGCTCTAGACGCTTGAGTCGCCGCATGCCGTTTCGCTTGGCGACGGCAATTGACGGGCGATTCTGCGTAACGATGAACGAAACGACGCGGTCGACGCCGAGCTGCGCAAACGCCCAGTCCCTAGACGCGCGCGCCGCTTCAGTCGCGTAGCCCGCGCCCCAAAATTCGGGCAAGAGCATATAGGCCACTTCCACGTCTTCGCGGGCGTCCACGTCGTCCCAGTGGAGCAATCCAACGTGACCAACGTGGCTGCCGTCGGAGCGTCGCTCCGCGACCAAGAGCGAGTAGCCGTACCGACCGTACGAACGCAACACGTTTTCAAGCACCAGGCGACTGCGCTCGAGGTCATACAGCTCGGGATAAAATCGCATCACCCGCGGATCGCTCATCAAACGGTACACGAGCTGCGCCTCGCTCGGCCTATAGCGACGCAGCCTTAACCGCCGAGTTTCTAGCGCGTCAAAGGGGCGCGTCAGAGCAACGCCGGCGTGGCGCTCAGCACTTGCGCGTGAAGCTGTATCCGCCGCCCCGCATGTGCTTCCCATCGGAGGTCAGGGTGAGCGTGTGCTCTCCGTAATAAGTAAGCGTTACGGTCGTGCCCTTCAGCCCCCAGTTGCCGGAAACGCCATCGTTGTCGGTAACATTACCGTTGAGATCGGCGGTTAAAGTGAGTCCCGGCTTGTCGTCGGCGACCCATGTCCCGACCAAGTTCACCGTACTGCAGCCCGTCGGAATGGGAGTAGCGGTGGGCATCGCAGCCAGCGGCGTCAGCGCTCCACCATAAAATTTGTGTGCGACGTCGAGACAGAGTGCGTCGGCATCATAAGGGTTTTCGGGCGACTGCACGGCGCAGGTGAACGTGACGACGTAGCCCTTGGCCAGCGGATAGCAGCGAACGGTGGCAGCGCCCGAGGCGCCATTGGCCAAGGGATTTTGGACCGAAGCAATCCACTCGCCGCTGCCGGCGGGCGATTCGGTCGCGCCCTGCAGGTACGCATTTAAGGCCGCCTTCGCCTTCGCGCTGCATTCGTCGATCGAGCCTGCATCGCTCACATGCCGGATGCCCGTCGACAGCTCGACGGCAGCCGGGGCGTCCACGCGGCACCACAGCATGCCCAAGGAGAGTGCGGCCGCCAGTATCCATAGCCGGCGCGCGACGTTCAACGCCACCGTTGCCCTACACCGCCCGCGGGCGCTAGTGACGCTTCACTCGTGGTGCCGCCAAATGCAGTCGCCAGTTTCGCGCAGAGTGCGGTCGCGCTATCCGGATTCGGCGGGACCTGCACCACACAGGTAAACGTGACGAAATACCCGGTGTCGAGCGGGTAGCAATGGACGGCCGCGGCGGCAGACGAATGACCGGAGGCATCGGGAGCGCCGTTGGCCTTCCACTCTCCGGTGTCGCCGGTGCCGACTTCCGCGGCATCTTGGAGCACCGCGTTCAAGGCGTTCTTGGCCTGAGTATTACAGTTGCTCAGCGGCTCGTTCTTGACGACCTTTCGAGCCCCGACCACCATGTCGAGCGCGGCGGACGACGTCGCTCCAGCCATGCCAAATGTCAGAGCAACGGCAGCGGTAAACAGCGCAACGCGATAGACCGATGTCACGGATACGGCGACCTCCCTCGATTCGAGGCGTTAGACGACCGCGCGGGACACTCCCCTTGTCTCGATCGGCACTAATCGCTGTCCGGCGGGATGAACGACGGCCGCTCGTGCAGGAAACGCGACTCGGGATACGGCCCGCGAATCGGCGTGAAGACCCGCGGACGCTGCGTAAAGTCAAAGCTGTCGAGAATGCTCGTCGCCCGTGTGTCGGTAAACCCGGCGGAGGTTGGGCCAATCGGCGCAAGATCGAAGACTTCTTCGACGAATTTGAGGAGACTTCCAAACTCGTACTGCGTGTGCGATACGTAACCCGCTTTCCCAACCGCTGCCATCCGTGCAAAGGGCGAGATGATGATGCACGGCACGCGAATTCCCAGGCCGCGGAAGTCTCGCTGCGGTGGCCGCGCATTGTCGTACCAGCCGCCCCAATCATCCCATACCACAATAATGGCGGTGGATTGCCAGTACGGGCTGCGCCCGATCGCGTTCACAATGGAGGCCACCCACGACGGCCCGGCGTTGCTGCCGCTCCCGGGGTGATCAGAATCTCGCCAATCCGGCGTAACCCAGGAGACCTGCGCGAGCGCCCCCCGAGCCACGTCGCGAAGAATCTGCGTCTGGGGTGAGATCACGTTCTGCCAGTCCGGGCCGAAGCGAATCCGGTGGATTGAATTAAACTCGGACCACACTTGGCCGCCGATTCGATTCAGTGGCGAGGCGTAGTACTTCCACGAAACGTGCGCGACGTCCAGCGGATCGGCGATTGTCGGAAAGTCGCTAAAACAGGGAAACGGACCGTTGAACCGCTCGATGCGATTGGTTGTGAGGGTGAACGATCGCGTACCCGGCGGTGCATCGCACCCCCACGGAAGCCGGTCGGGTGCATCGACTTCTGCAACCGGCGTCGGTCCGATCAACGTGTTCGCTGCGATCAAGCTCAGATGAGCGGTGAAGCTCGGTCCGAACTCCATCGGAAACATGCGATCCGCGAGAACGTACCGACGGGCCATCGCCCAGTATGGCGCGGACTCGTCGCGGGGAACGCGTGCGTATGCGTAGTCTTTCGGGCCTCCATAAAAGTGCTCGCCCTCGAAACCGTTCATCTTGCCGTGATTCCAGGCGCCGATCGAATCGCGCCAGTTGTTTTCAATATTTCCAGGATCTTCGAGCGGCGTTAAATGCAGCGCAACCTTCGTTGAGCCGGCATAACCGAAGTCCGGCGCATCCGCGCCCGGAAAGCCGCTGAACAGATTGTCGAAGCTGCGATTTTCCTGCACGACGATCACGACGTGCTTAACATAGGCGTTCGGCGGCGTACTTCTCACCGGTGCTACGCCGAGCATTCTCCCGCCGCAGCCGGCGCTCGCGACGAGGGCCGCAAAGATTAGCCGACGACCGGCGACATAGCGATAGCAGTGCATCGCTAAGTAATTCAGCCTAATGGAAACTGTGCCTTGCACCCCCTTGGGCTAATGGTGATGATCCGCCCTCGTGATGGCCTCGATACGGAATAAGACCGTTCTAAGGGAACGCGCAGGGATTTTAGCGTAAGGAGCGCCGATGGGCGAACCCCAACGGAAGCTCGACGCTCTTTACGACGCATCGTCCCTACCGCGCTCATCCGGGTAGGGCTCGTCGTCGAGCGGCCTCCGGCAGACACGGAAAGCGCCCGCGGCAACGTAAGATTCGGCTCAGTTATTTGCTCCCTGGGTTTGTCTTGAGCATACCCACCGCGGGCTTGGGGAAAAACAGGAAATGAAGCGCATGCGGGTTCGACGAGGGTGGGGAGCGGCTGCAATTGTCGTGCTTTGCATCGTAGCGCTCGCTATCTGGCAATGGCAGGTCCTAGCTCGCTTCGCGCTCGTTACGACGGCGGATTCGATCGCACACGTGCGCATCTCGTTTCGACAGATGACGCTCCGACTTGACCACGGAGTCTTCGACGACGTACGCATCGCGTCGCTTCAAAACGAACCGATTGCAGAGATCCCTCGGTTGACGGTCAGCTACGATTTGAAAGATTTGTTCCCGGGCGGACGGCGACTCTTCGGATTGAAGTCCGTCGAGGCGGATTCGCCGCACGTCACAATCGTCCGCCACGCGGACGGCTCCTACAACATTCCGATTCCGAGCCTGCAGGCCAACCGGCCCAGTGCCCAGCCCCCGCTCATTCTCACGGCCCGCGTCACCAGCGGTTCGATCGACGTCGTCGACCAGCGCCCCCAAGCCGTTCCCGGCGAGGACCGCGTTTACATCGCGAATCTGAATGTGAACGCCGACATTTCGACCAAGGCGCGAGCGCGCTACGGCGTGGATTTACAGTACGGCGAGCGACCTGGTCAATTCTATCCGGTACACGGCCGCGGGGACATGAATCCGAGCGAGGGTTACATTAATCAGCGATGGACGGCTTCAGCGCTTCCGATCGCGGCGGCGGTAAATTTCGTCGCCGATTCGACATCACTCCGATTCCTCGGGGGAACGCTGCACGATCTCGACGCCCGCTACGTCGGTTTGCCCGATGCAAACGCGACCATGCGGACGCATCTCGCCGCGAGCGCACTTTTGAGCGGCGGACGCATTAGCATTGCGGGTCTCTCAAGGCCGGTCGAGGACGTGCGCGGACCGGTGGACGTCTATGACAACGGTCTGCTGACGCCGCGCTTTGACGCCATTCTGGCCGGCGCACCGGTGCGCATCAGCGGCGGCATCTACGGCTTGCGCAATCCGCGCTTGAGAATGACGATCCAGGGCACCGCCGACTCCGCTCGGCTGCGCTCCGCTTTCACGCAGGCGCAACGCCTGCCCATTAGCGGCCCGGTCGCGTTTGGATTGCTCGTGGAAGGTGCAACCGCGAAGCCCACGACCTGGATCGACCTTCGCTCGCCGCATCTGACGTACGCTGCAACGTCGCTGGATCGCGTTGCCGGACTGGTTGAGTTCGATGGCCGCGAAGCCGACGTGATTGGTTTGCGCAGCGCGTACCGGCAACTCGACGTAACGGCGCGCGGCCGCATTACTTTCGCCCGTCAGCCCGGTGCCGTCAATGTGCTGGTCGGGGTGCAGTCACCGCCCGGCGGGATCCCCTACGTCGGCGCGCTTTTGCCGCAGATGGCAGTGCACGGCACCGCCCTGGCGACGTCGGACGATCCCAAAACGATCGGCGTTCAAGGCGCGCTCTGGGGAACCAGCGCGACGCAGCGGCTCGACGCGCTTTTCAACGTCGACGGACGGGGTATGGGATCGGTTGGACCGGTTCACATTACCGCCGGGCGGAGCTCGCTTTACGCGCGAATCGCGCTCGACGGTCCTCACCACCTAAGTCTTGGACTCATCGACGCGCGTGACTTCCCCATTGCAGCGGCGCGAGCGACGGCGAATGGAACGATCTTCGTCGGTCAAGCACAATCCGGAATCGCGGCCGGGTTGACCGGCCGGCTCGCCGGATCCTGGGGAGATGCGCGTGCAAACGGACGGGTCGCCCTCGCGAATGGCAGGTTGCACGGCGCTCTTTTCGGCAACGTACCCGGTCAGGCGAGTTTCGGCGCCGCCGTGGCGGGAACGCCGCAATCGCCGCACGTTTCCGGTACCGTCGTGGTCGCCGGCGGCCGCTATCGCAGTTTTGACGTCAACGGGAACGCCGGCATTGCGTACGCCGACGGCGCACTGCAGCTTCACGACACCGTCGTCGCTGTGGGGCCGCTCTTCGCAGGCGTCGCGGGTACGATCCAAGGCGTGTCGCCGCACGGCACATTGTCACCGCGGTATGATCTCGCCACGCAGCTCCACTCTTCGGACATCAGCGCGCTGCTTGCGACCGTCCAGCCGCGAACGGCGTCGCTCGTTCAAGGGAGCCTCGATGCAAATCTTCGGGTGCGCGGCACTGGCTCGGCCCCATCGTTCTCCGGCACAGTTAGCGCGCCGGAGGGTTCGGTGAATGGGTTGGCGTTTCGCGGTCTGCGCGGAGACGTGAGCGGCGGCCTCGGTGCGTTGTCGGTGCGCACTGGTCAGGTAACGGTCGGTTCGACCGCCGTCGCATTGAAGGGCGCAGCGACCCCCGCCCGGGCTCGCGTGACCATTGACGCCCCGCATACCGATCTGGCCGACTTCAACGATTTCTTCGATGCGGGCGACACGTTTGCCGGAACCGGCCGGCTTGCGCTGCAAGCAACGCTGAACGGATCGCGCGTCGTGGCCACAAATGGAAGCGCGCGCTTTTCGAATGCGCGTTTCCGTCGCATTGCGCTCGGTAAATTTTCAGCACGTTGGCAAACGACGGGACGTGCGGTCGACACTCTGCTCAGTTTTGGCGGCCCTACCGGCGAAGTTCACGTTACGGGGAGTGCGATGCCGGCCGATATGGCCGTCGACATGCACGCAACAGCTCACTCGGTCGACCTCGCCACGTGGCTGCCGATGCTCGGATTCATCGCCCCGATTACCGGACGCCTCGATGCCCAGACGGCGTTCTCTGGACGATACCCCGACATCGCAATGAACCTGCACGCGGCGGTCCTCGGCGGCACTGCAGGGCGGATGCAGGTTGAACGCTTTGAGATCTCGGCAACGGCGCAGCATGGACGAGGTACGATTCAATCCGCGATCCTCCAGCTGCCGTCAGTGACGACCACGATTTCTGGAACGTTTGGTTTGCGAGAGAGCGATCCCATGGCGCTCGTCGCGCATAGCACCAGTCCAAACGTGGGAGCGTTGCTCCTTGAAGCCACCGGCAAAGACCCGCACCTAAGCGGAACGCTCGACTCGACGCTGCATGTGGAGGGCTCGCACGCATCACCTCGCCTACGCGACGCCGTCACGCTGCAATCGGTACGCTACCGCAATCTCACGATACCGCGCATCGTGGCCGCGATCGAGGCCGATCGTCGCGCGCTGAGAATTGCAAGCGCGGAAGTCGACCTGGAGCGCGGCAAGGCGTTGCTTTCGGCGATCGTTCCGATTGCGATCACCTCCTCGGGGATAAAACCCGGCGCCGGCCCGATTGCCGCGTCGTTCCGTGCCGACGACGTCGAGCTGTCAAACTTTCTCGCTCTTCTTCCCAAGGACACGAAAACGAGTGGGCGCGTTGACGGTGAAGTCGTCGCAAACGGCAGTCTCGACGCGCCGCAGCTCGGCGGTTCGCTTGCGCTCCGCAACGGAACGTTCAGCGGCCCGATGGAGCGGTCGCCTATCTCTGGGGTTGTTGCGGATCTCTCTTTTGCGGGAACGCGGGCGCAACTGCAATCGCGAGCCGCAGTCGGCGGCGGTTCTCTTACGGCGGAAGGCACGGCATCGATCCCGAACCTGCGCCGCCCGGCCGACGCAACCGTGAACCTGCACGCGTTAGCCCAGAATGCGCGGCTCAATCTGCCGGACTATTTCCAGGGTCTCCTCAACGCGGACGTTTCGTTGGAACGCGCCGCCTCGAATACGACCCAAATGAGCGGCAGCATTGCCGTCTCGAACGCCCGCATTCCACTCAACGCATTTCTGAATAAAAAAGGCGGCGCGCAAGCGCAGCCGACCCTGCCTAACGTTGCGTTCAATAACGTTCGCATCACAGCGGGCCCCAACGTCCGCGTGCAGAGCGCAAACGTCGACATCGGAGCGACCGGCGATGTCACGCTCGCCGGAACGCTAAACGCGCCGAACCTGGCCGGAGTTTTCCGTTCCACCGGCGGGTCGCTCAACTTTTACCGCAACTTCAACTTGGAGAGCGGTACCGTTCGATTCGATCGCTCAAGCGGAGTCATTCCCGACGTGAACGCGGTCGCGACCACGTTCGTCGCCAATCCGGCAACGGCGATCCGGCTTCACGTTACCGGCCCCGTGACGAACATGAATCTCGCACTCGCCTCTCAACCGGCGTATAGCCGCCAGCAGATCCTCGGGCTGCTCGTCGGCGCGCAGCAGTTTGGTGCAGTGCGAGGCGTTCAGGCCAACGCGCAGAATTTCTCGGCCGGCTCCGCCGCGGCCAACGTCGCCCTGGGTCACCTCAATACCCTTTTTACGCGCAACTTGCTGCAGCCGCTCTCGTCCTCGCTTGCCGGAACGCTGGGCTTTACTGAAGTGCAAATCACCAGCGACCTTCAGAGCGGGTTGGGAGTCAATGCCGTCAAGGCATTCGGAAAAAACGTAAGAGCCATTTTTGCGCAAACCTTCGGCTATCCCCAAACGCAAAGCATCACACTCGAGGCTAATCCGACCGTCGATACCGGTCTGCGACTAACGGCGTACACGTCGCAAGGCCCAACGCTCTTGGCGCTGCAACAACCCCAGTCGACGGGCCTGGACGTGCTGAACCTCAACCCGCTGACCTCGTTTACGCCGCTGACCGGCACGAACGGCATCTCGTTCGCGTACCTGAGGAGGTTTCCGTGAGGCTCATCGTCCATCTCGTTGCACTGAGCCTTGCCATAGGCCTCATCGCGGCGACTCACTCGCCGACGCTAATCGGTTACGCGAACCTTCCGCATCTCTTGGCGGTTCATCCGCTCCACCAAATGCTGGAGGCGTACGACCGCGAGATCGCAGCGTTGCGAAGCACGGAAACGGTTTCCAACCTGACCGATCCCAGCGCAGAGTCGCAACGCGCCGCCGCCGCACTGCAACGCGACGTGAGCGCCACGCGTTCACGAGTCGATCGCCTCGCTACGAGCATCAGCGGGCAAGATCGCGCGCGCGAGCGTCAAGCGCTCGCGGCCGCCGCAGCATCGGAGAGCGCGTCGGATCGGGAGATGGAATCCTATCGCGACGAGCTGGCTCGTGAAACGAGCGCTAATCTGAGTGCTTATGCGAGTGCGATCGCGCAGCGGACGCAGCGGGCCTATGCGGCTCGGGAGCAGCAGCTTCACGAAAACGAACTCACGCTGGCGTTCGACCGTGCACGCCAGAATGCCGGGCAGCGCCTGATGCTCCGGCTCAAACTACAAGATCTGCATCTCGCTCACACCACGCGCGAGAAGCTGCAAGCCGAGGTTGCGGCATTAAACGAACGCGACTCCGCCGCTCTAGCGGATCTTCGCCGAACCGATTCGGCAGTGCTGAAACGCTATGGCGCGCAACTTCAGCGCGATGGGGCTGTCGCGAACGCGCAAATGGCTTCACAGCTTCGTTCAAAAGCAGCCGCAAATCTCGCGCTTCGGTTTCGGGTTCTGGAGTCCGAGGCAGAATCGGCGAGAATCCTGCCCGGCCTATCGTCGCGGCTCGGAGCCTTTTCCTCGAGTTATCGTTTCTCTGCCGACGCGACGGCAGTCAATGGCGGATTGCGCGCCGCCCGTAGCAATCTCACGCAGCGCTTTGCAGTGCTGGGCGCGGACGACCGCCAGTCGCGCGCCGAAACGGTCGCCCAAATCGGCGCCATCGAACGGGCTCGCAACGAACTGCGCGGGGCGATGATCGTGCAAATCGAGCGTTACGCGAAACGCCTCGCACGCGACCGCCACTTGGCCAGCGTCGTCTTCAGTTCGCGCCCAACGGACAGCGTCGACGTAACCGGCGCGCTAGCAGCCGAACTCGTGCGATTCTAAGGTTGGCGCAGCTGCGACGAACTGATGCCCGCAGCTTGCCGAATTTCGTCGACGTCCTTGACGAGCGCCTCGCCGGCCGATCCTTTAGGCGGACAGTCGAGATCGGGCGAAACCCAGCCCTGCCACGTGATGTGCGTCGTACTTCCGAACGACGCGCTCTTCATGCACGGAACCGTTGCCGCATTGCTGCCGCGCGCCGCCGCGAGATCCGCGAAGAAGCGCGCTGCAGTCGCTTTCGGAACCGTGAACGCTTTTTCCGACCCTGCCGAGCTCCCGTCGCGGTTTTGCAGCGTAGCGGAAGCCTTGCCGTCGGACGAGACGGAGATCTTGTACCCAACCGCGTTCGTAGAACCGGAGTTGACGATGACGGCGCTATCGATCGAGGCACCAGCCACGCAGCCTGCAATCGCAAGCGCGCTTAGTAAGGTTGCGCGAACGAACACGCTAAAAGCCTGCAATCTGGGCGGGCGTTCCCCAACCCGTGGGTCCGTCGTAACCTTGTCTCGCATGGCAAAGGTACGAAATCGAGCAATCACCGTTATCTCCTAGGATGATGTCGTGATATGTCGAGCCGCCTCGGTGACGCCAGATCCACTGGGGTGCGTTCGTTCGCGCGGCGCTCGGGCCGAGTGCAAACATTGCCGCGACAATCGCCGCCGACACGCTGGTTCCACCGGCTTGCTGCCACCCGCCGCTCGATGCATAGAACGCGACGCCTGTTGCGGGATCGGCTATCGCTGATATATCGGTCTCGGCGCGCATCGCGCAGCCCGGCAGACGTTGCCACGACGGCTTAGAAACGTACTGGCTACATCCGCTTCCGGCGTAGCGCCAGGCTCGTTCGCTCCAACCGCGCCCCGTAGAAGTGGCCAATAGCGTCGTCCCGCCGACGCAAACCACTCCGGCAAAGCTGCACGGCTGCTTTGCTCCCGTCCCATCGTCACCCGAACTCGCTGTGATGGCCCGGCCTGAGTGGGCGTAAGCGGAATCGCCGGCACTCTCCTCGCCGCCGCTGTACGAGTTGCTGATCGCTACCGCACCGAGCGCTGCCGCGGCATTGACGCCTGCTGCCAAATCCGTCGCCTTATTGGTGTTGGTCTGCACGAGGACGAGCTTACAGTTCGGACAGATTGCCGAGATCATATCCAAATCTAGCGCTTCCTCCGGCCGCCAATCATCGCTAGCGTCCGCATTCGGCTTCGGCAAGGGAGTCAAACGCCCACGCTGGTTGACGAGCTTGAGGCATCCGATGGAGATGGAGCAGGCGGGGAGCCCCATTTTCTTGCGATAGATGGCGAGATCGCCGGAAGCGTTCGGGTAGCCATAAGCGGCTACGACCGCGACCTTCGAGCCCTTTCCGTTGCTCTTTGCCACCTGCGCCACGCCGTAGGCGGCCTGAAGATCGAACGCGCAGTACGGTGCCGTTCGATTGCAGGCAGCGTTGCGGGCACGCACCCGCACGATCGCATCGCATTCGCGCCGGCCAGGGGAAGCTGGATGGCGGCAGACGTAGCGCTCGGCGGGCTGGGTTGAACCGTGCTGGGTTGAAGCGGGCTGCGTCTGCGCTACGTTATTAGACGGCGATTTCGGAGGAGCCAGGTTTTGCGCGAGCGACGGTCCCTTCGGTGCCGAACCTTGCCCTTGGTCCGGCGTCGCATCGCCGGCATCGGCCTCGCCGGGCGACGCGTTTGTTATCGGCGTTTCCTCCGACGGCTGCTGAGGCCCAACGGCCGGCAGAGGGGTCTGCTGCAGACCGCCACCGCCGCACGCCGAGAGCGTCGCGACGCCCAGAGCTAAGATCAGACCAAGGACGGCTTTCATGGCTCCTCTAGAATGCGCCCAAACCCTTAGGCGTTCCCCAACCCGTCGGGCCGTCGAATCCGGCCCGGGCATAGCAGATGTACTTAATCCTCGAGGCGCACGTGACGCCGAGCCTGGCGTTGAGATTGTTGCCGACCGTTACGTCGTTGAGATTCCCGGCGTGCCGCTTCCAAATTTCGGAGGCGCCGCTCTGCGAGCCCGCGTTGCCGGCGAGCGCAAACGTCGCTGCGATAATCGGGGTCGATGCGCTCGTGCCTCCGAACAAGAACCAGCAGTTCGGCGGCGAGCAGCCACCTTCTTCGGAGTTGTAAACCATTACCGGCGCCCGTACCGAGGCGGTTGCCGAGACGTCGGACTCCGAACGCATCCGGCACCCTCCGTCGTTCTGCCATGCGGGTTTTCCAATCTTCGTGCTGCATCCGCTACCGGTCGCGCCGCACGGCGAAGTTCCGCCGCCGCCACACTGGTCGAAGGTCCAATCGTTCCAAGTACCCTCGGCCCAACCCCGCGCATTGCGGGCCCGCACCAGATGCGTTCCACCGACGCAAACGACGTACGTGTACGAGCACGGCTGAGCTGGGCCGCCGCCGTACGCGCCGCCTCCGCCGTTGTCACCCGCCGCCGCAGTAATCACGACACCAGGTTGATGGAAAATCGAGTTGTCGCCACCGCTTTCGGGACCGCCCCACGACGCACTGATGTACTTTGCGCCGATCCGCCCGGCCGTCTTTACACCGGCGTAGAGATTGCTCGTGTTGTTGTTGTTAGTCTGAACGAGAATGATCTTGCAGTTCGGGCAGATCGCCGAGACCATGTCAAGGTCGAGCGATTCTTCACCCTTCCAATCGTCGTTGCGGGGCGGCTCCGGTGGCAGTGGCGAGGCATTGCCGTTTTGGTTCACGATGCGCAAGCATTTCGTCGACGGCGAGCATGCCTTCAGGCCCATCGTTCTGCGATAGGCCGCAAGATCGCCGGCTGCGTGCTTATAGCCGTACGCATCCACGATTGCGACGACTCTGCCGCTCCCTTTCGTCAAGGACGGCAGGTTATACGCCGACTGCAGATCGTTGGGGCAGTATCCGCTGCCCTCAAACGGGCACGTTTCGCCGGCATTCTCCACGTCGGGCGCCATTTGCGCGGGCGGCATGATGTCCGTGCGCACCATCGCGAAGCATTGCATCTCGTCTGCCGTTCCCGACGCCGTGCAGAGGCGGCGAACCGGATTTAGCCCGACGAACGGAACGTCGCCGCTGCCCGGACCGACGAGAGCATCCGGAGGCATCGCGCCGTTTTGGCCGATCAGCGCCTGATTCTGTGGAACGAGCGACTGACTAAGCGAACCGCCGGAACACGCCGCCAAGGCGAAGATGACCAGTAGGGAATGGACTCGAACGATTCCGCGATTCACAACATCCTCCAAAGCGTTTACGTTATCACCCTAAGAACGTCGCCGCGCGCGCCGTCGTTCCGGAGCTGGACGCAGAGACTTGCATGTTAACCCTTCGCGCCCCTATGGAGTGCCGTGTTCCCACGCCGCTAGGTCGCGAATTGTTGATTATAAGCAACGGTTGCGCGATCGTCGCCAGTGATTTCGTCGCTTCCAAGCGTGCGCCCAAACGCAAACTCAGCGACGCGCTACTGCGCGAAGCAAGCGCACAGGTGCGGGCGTACTTCAATCGGCGACTCGGGCGTTTCGATCTGCCCTTGGCACTCACCGGCACGACGTTTCGCATCGACGTATGGCGAGCCGTCGCCGCGCTGTCGTTCGGAGAGTTCGTCTCTTATGCCGACGTTGCGCGCGCCGTGGGTCGTCCGTTGGCACACCGGGGCGTAGCCGGGGCGATGGCGTTGGCGCCGCTCGATTTATTCATTCCCGCACACCGCGTGATCGGTGCCGACGGACGAATCAAAGGCGCGCGGCCGCGCTCGCTGCGGGCTCGCCTCGCAGCTTTCGAACGCGCTTAGGAGGCGTACGCTTCGGCCTGCGGCGCGTTCTCCAGCGTCTCGTGCAAGAAGCAGGCTTGATACGCAACGATGTCTCGAACGAACGGAAACTGCGGATGCCGGCGTTCCGACGCGAGACGATACCGCTCTCCATCGCGCTCCAGAATATTCCAGCGCACCATCAACGGTAGTGCCGCGCACACCATAGCGCGCGGATTGCGGCGTAGCTCGGGATCGACGAAGAGCGCTCGCGGCAGCGCCTCAAGACGGTGCTCCACCGCCGCGCAGGCCTCGTAAGCGGTAAACTCGCCGTCGCGCGAGGCGAGCCAATCGCCCAGAAGCTGGCTCGTTACGACCGGACGAATCGCCGTAAGTGTTTGCTTCAGCGAGGTCATGTCGCGATTCGCTAGCGCGCCGAAGGGCACGACGCGATAGAGCATCGAGAGACGCCGCGCAACGAACGGGTCGTAACTCACGCCGGCTAGGTAGATCGTCGCCAGCGGTGCGAGCCTTTCGATCGTGCCGCGCAACGGACCGATGCGGCCGTCGATCGAGTACTTTCCTTCGGGTGTCAAATAGAATGTGCCGCCACGGCGCACGATGTCTTCCAGCAAAGCGAGATCTCCCTCGATGTTGGCACGCGTCTCGTCGAGCGTCTCGCGACGATAGGGTTCCCGCAACGCCGCAACCTTAACGACGCTGCGCGATCGCGCGAACCACTCGGAGCGCCAGAGATCCGAGGTCTTCGTTTCCGGCGCAAACTGGGACGCGATGCGCTCGTCGAAGATCTCGCGCAGCAAAAGCGGTCCGTGGCGACGTTGGAGCGACCATGCGAGAGCACCGATTTCGCGCGAGCCGAGTTCATTTTCGATCGGCAGCATGCCAAGCGCGATGAAGAGCGGCCCTGCGTTGATGCGGCGCAGTAACGAACGCAACCATGGAAGCCGCTGAGCCAAAAAGCCGGGCTCGTACATGCGGCGTGAGCTGGCGGTAAAGATTGGATGACGCCAAGAACCGCTCTGCACCACCGTTGTCGTGACAATCGTCATCGATTCCAGATCGTGTTGGTGATTCGCGACGATCAGCGTGGGGCCGCGCCGCCGCGGAAGTTTGCCCCAGCACCGAACCCGATACGCGAGGTGATCCCACGCGCAGTTCGTCGTTACCGCGACGAAGCGCAGCGGCCAACCCCACAGCGACGAGATCGGCCGGCGGCCGACGCGCAGTACGGCCAGCGATGCGAGCGCAAAACTGAAGCCGGAAAGTCCGAACACCGCTTGATAGCCGGCGCGCGTACCGTGGAAGAGACCGATCAGCCATCCACCCACCAGCGGCGCAACGACGTTGGGAAAGAGCGTTGCGATGCCCCACAGCCCCAAATCGCGAGCGACGTCGCGCAGTTTGGGAATCGCATCCATTGCCAGCGCCCACCCGCTCGAAATCACGCCGCCAAAACCGATGCCAAATAGCACCGCAAACGGAAGCATCCAGCTCAACGACGGAGCCAGCGCAAAGCCAATCGTTGCAATCGCCATTCCCGCACCGGCGAGGGCCGTCACGATCTTGCGCGGTACGCGATCGGAGAGCAGGCCAAGATAGAGGCTCGATGCCACGGCGCCGGCGATCGTTGAAAACGCATACAGCGCGGTTCCGGCGGAAGGATCGCCGACTTTTTCAACGTCGCGAAAGTAAAACAGCACGAACGTCTGCAGCATGATTAGTCCGAAGAATACAAGCGTGCGCGCCGCGAAGACCACCAGAAAATCGTGCCAGTCGCGCACGTGCGCGTGCTCTTCACTGTCGTAAACGCCTTCGCCGATGCCGAGCAGCGAGAGGCCGCCTACGGTCATGATCGCGGCCGCGGCGAGAAACGTCAGCTTCGGATCCGGCATCGCGCCCGCGATAGCGAACCCGAGGACCGTGCCGGCGAGGGTCGTCGCCCCGCGAACGCCCGAGACGGCACCCCAGTGGCGGCGTGGAACCAGCTCGGGCAAGAGCGCCTGATAGGCGCAAAGCGCAACGTTGGCTCCTGCCGTCGCGAGCACGAGAAAGAACGCAAACCACATCAGCGAGTGCGCGTACGAAAGAGCGATCAATGCGCCCACATCGATGACGATGCCGGCCGCAACGAAGTTGCGGCGCGAACCGCCGCGCCGTCGCAGCGCATCGGAGAGCCAGCCGCCCAGCGGTGGCACAACCATTGCAGCCAGCGCCGCGACGCTGGCCAGCACGGAGAGCACGAAGACGTGATTATCGGGTGCAAGGCGCGCGGTCGACGCGGGGACCGCAATGGTCATCAGCGCGGTGTCTTGAAACGTCAGGGGCAGCCACAGCGCGTTGAGCATGACCCAAGCACCGATTTCCCGGGTCGAAGCGATATTCAAACTATGAATCTATTGTTTGACGGCGTCGATCAGCACGATTCCGCGGCCGCCGAAGTCGCGTAGCTTATCGAGTGCAGCAACGGCCGCGCCGATCGGCGTGTCGGGATTGGTCGCTTCGGAAATCGAAAATCCGGTTTGTCGCTTGGCTTGCGCGTCGATCGGATCGCGCAGCATGCGCGGCATGAGCTTGAACTTGCCGATCAATCCCAGCATCGGCCCGGCTTTTTCGTCGACGGTTTGAGGATCGACCGCCATGACGACCACACCGTGGCGCTTTCCGTTCTCCGTTCCTTCGAAGGCGACGAAATCGATTCCCAAATCGCGGGTATGCGCGCGTACGACGTCAACCCCGTTACCCTGGATGGCTACCGAGTACCCGGCCGGCGGATGTCCGCGGAGCTCCGCGAGCCAGACTTCGAGCGCCGGCATCATTGCCTGCGTGCCCGCGACGACGTCGTGACCGTCGTAGGTACCGGTACCCTGAGCAAAAACGGCGCTGTCGGCCAGACCCGGCCTGGCCTTAACAGTCGTGCGCCAAGTGCGCGACGATAACACGCTGGCTCCGGCGAAGAGCGGAAACGCGATTGGGTTCGCTGCAGCCGGAGAGGAGCTCCCTGCCGCACCGTGCCCCGGGTTCGAACATGCCGCAAGCAAGGTCAGCGCGACGAGCGTGACGAGGGTCGCGTCTTTCACCGAGCGCGGATTCGAGGAGAAGCCCATGGCCCCCCGTAAGGCCACTCATTGTGCCCCTATCGTATGGATCGTATCTAAAGGTTAACGAGCTGCTCCGACTTCAGGAACCGCTTTCGCAGCCTCCGCATCACGACGAGATGCTGTTCATCGTGATCCATCAAGTCTACGAGTTATGGTTCAAGCAGCTCTTGCACGAGGTTGATGCGGCCGCGGCGGCGATCGACCGGAACGATCTGTCCCGCGCCGGCAAGCAGTTTCGCCGCATCCACACGATTCAGCGGCTGCTCGAACAGCAGGTCGATATATTAGAAACGATGGCGCCGCAAAACTTCAACCAGTTTCGCGATCACCTCAATCCCGCGAGCGGATTTCAGTCGGTGCAGTTTCGCGAGCTGGAGTTCGCGTGCGGCGTACGGCGCACCGACGTCTTGCAGTTTCTCGAGCTCGACGCGGACCAGCGTGCTCGGCTGAACCTTCGACTGCACGAACCCTCCCTCTACGATCGCGTGAAAGCGCTGCTGCAAGGGCGCGGCTTTTTAGTCAGTTCCGCCGAGGAACTCATCGAAAGCTATCGGCAAATCTATACCAACGAAGCGGCGCACCGCGACTTATACCTGCTGCTCGAAGACTTGATCGAGTTCGACGAACGGTTCTTGCTATGGCGGGGGCGGCACGTCCGCATGGTGGAGCGAATGATCGGTCAGAAGCAAGGCACCGGAGGCTCCTCGGGTGCGCAGTATCTTGAAAAAACGCTGGCGCATCGATTCTTCCCAGAGCTGTGGGCCGTGCGCACGTATCTCGGCGAAGGAACCTACGCGTGAGTAAAACGGCGACCGCGTTACCGCATGGCACGCACGACCTTCGCGCCGACTTTCCGATTCTCGCAAATTCGACGTATCTCGTCAGTCATTCGATGGGCGCGGCCCCCTTGCGGGCTCGCAGCGAACTCGATCGCTATTGGAACGAGTGGGCCAGGGACGGCCCAGAAGCCTGGGAGCGCTGGCTGCCCCGCATTGCCGAGATCGCGGACGGCATCGGCCGAATCGTTGGGGCGCCCGCGGGCTCGCTCTTTTTAGGGCCAAACGTTTCGGTGCTGCAGGCGGCGATTGCGAGCTGCATCGACTTTCGCGCAGCGCGCAACGAAATCGTCTACGAGTCGTTGCAGTTTCCATCGCTGACCTACGTCTGGCGGGAATGGGAGCGGTACGGAGCGGCGGTGCGCGTGGTGGAGTCCCTCGACGGTCGGACGGTTCCCACCGAGCGCATCATCAATGCGATTACGGAGAAGACGGCGATCGCTGTCGTCTCGCACGCCTACTATGTCTCCGGCGCGCTAGCCGACATCGGAGCCATTCAAGCCCATTGTCGAAAGGTGGGCGCGCTGCTTTGCGTGGACGCCTACCAAACCACAGGCATCTATCCGTACGACGTCACCGGGTTGGATCTGGATCTGGCGACCGGCGGATCGCATAAGTGGCTCTGCGGCGGTCCCGGCTGCGGATGGATTTACGTCAAACCATCGTTGCTCGAAACCCTTCGTCCGGCGATTACGGGATGGATGGCCCACGAACGCCCGTTTGCCTTTGAAGCGGCGCCGATCGTTCACGCGAGCTCGATGTACCGCTTCGGCCACGGCACGCCGACCATTCCGGGGTACGTCGTAGCCGCGCCGGGGCACGAAATGATTGCGGCGATCGGGGTCGCCCGCATTCGCGAGCATAACGTCCGTCTGACCGACGCAATCGTCGAGATGGCGCTAGAGAGAAAGCTGCGCGTCAACTCGCCGCTGAAAGCCGAAAATCGAACCGGCTGGATCGGCATTGATTTCGAGAACTCCGAACGAGCCTGCCGAGAGCTCGTCGAGCAGCGGGTTTTCGTGGACTATCGGCCGGGATGCGGAATTCGAATCGGTCCGCACTTCTACACGGGCGACGAAGAGATCGGCGCCTTCTTCCGGATCCTCGACCGCATCCGGTAGTAACCCTTGTCAGCCTGAGCGGAGTGCCGTAGGCACGGAGTCGAAGGGCCAAGGCATCGTGGACTCGACTTCGATGGTCGTCGACCATACCAGAATTGGCGCCGCGTTCCGGCGCCTTTCGCTTCCCGTTGCGGTGCAGATGCTAGGCGATCAGCTGCTTGGTACCGCCGATACCATCGCCATCGGCAGCATGGGTACGGTCGCGCTTGCGGGGGCGACCGCAGCCAGCACGCTCTTCATCGCAATCGTCTTTGCCGCGTCGGGTTTCATGAGCGGTACCTCGATCGTTGCGTCCCAGCGCATCGGCGCCCACGACGTCGAAGCCTTCGGGCGGACCGTGCGCGCCGGCATGATCGTGCCGCTGCTGATTGGTGCGCTCTGTTTTGCGGCAAGTCTCTTCGGCTCGGCGCCCGCGATTCATTGGATGGTCGGGGATCTTCCGAGTGCCCACGCCAGTGCCATCTATCTGATGCTGCGCTGTGCGTCGATCGTACCGATCGTAATTTCCGGCACGCTCATCGTCGGGCTGGGCGCTGCCGGAAATCGCCAGTTTGGAATTCTCGTCCTGCTCGTCGTGAATCTCGTTCACATTCCGCTGTTGCTAATGCTCGGCCTCGGATGGTGGACGCATCATCCGTTCGGCATCGTGGGGGCCGGAGTTTCGTCGCTCCTTTCGGAAACGATTGCATCCGCCTACGCGCTGTTCTACGTCGCGCGGCGGCCGCATTACCGCATCTTCGCCGAGCGCACCGTGTCGTGGCCGCTCGCGCAGCGCTGTGCGCGCTTAGGCTTGCCCGAAGCGATCTTCCTGCTCGGCGTGATGGCGCCCGACATTTTCATCGTTGCGATGCTCGCACCGTTGGGAGCCGTTGCCGTCGCGGCATTTCGCGCGCTCAACGTCGTTTCGGATTTAACGTTCGTAGTACCGGGTCCACTGCAAAGCGCCGTGCAAATCGTCATCGGGCAACGGCTCGGAGCGCGGGATCCCGCGGGCGCCCGTTGGTTTTTCGAAGGGGCCCGCCGCGTGTCGTTAGTCGTCACGACGCTGACGGGGGTCGCTACGGCATTGCTGGCGTGGCCTCTGGCCTACCTGTTCACGCTCGACGCAAGCGTAGCGACCATAGCGGCATTGCCGTTGGCGCTGCACATGGTCACGCTACCCCTCAAAGGTTGGGCGATGGTATCGCTCGCACCGATCCGCGCGTCCGGCGACACGCGCTTCTCGATGACCGTAGGGATCGTGTGCAGCGTGCTGGTCATCCCATTGGCCTGGATCGGGATCGAGCGGCTTCATCTCGGACTCTATAGCGTCCCTATTGGATGGATCGTCGCTTGGATGGTGCGCGCGCTCCTGACCCAATGGAAGCTCAACGAAGGCGCGTGGATGCGAAGCGCTCCGCTCGCCGCGTAAGGAGAGCTCCTATAAGAGGGCGGGTTTTCTTCCGGGATTGCCTAACGGCGCGGGATGGCGTTCACGGAGGGATTCATCTCCGACCTGGTTGGGCGGCAGGCAACGATCGACGACTTGCCGATCGGCAAGGTCTCTGATTTTGTCGTCGGCAAGCCCGAGGCCGTCTTCCCGCAGATAGACGGCCTGGTAATCAAAACGTCGCAGGGGCTTCGCTTTGCTCCGATCGACACCGTCGCCGACGTGGACCGCAACGGAACGGTCGCGCTGACGATCGCGCCTAAGGAGCCCGCGCCTGCCGAGCAAGAAGAGCTGTATCTCGTTGCCGACCTGCTCGACAAGCAGATCGTGGACGTGGACGGCCGCAAGGTCGTGCGAATCAACGACATCGAGGTCGCGAATGCGGGTGGACGGCTGCGCGTCGTTGCGGCCGACGTCGGCATCGCCGGACTCCTTCGCCGCCTCGGTTTGCGAGCGTTCGGAAACCGCTGGCTTTCGCGCATCGGGAACGTTCGCCGTTCGATGATCGCGTGGGATTCGGTCGCGCCGATTCGCGAGGTCAATCCGTCGCACGTTCATCTTTCCGTGAAAGAAAGCCGGCTCGCGCGAATCCATCCTTCAGAGCTGGCTGAGATCATCGGCGATCTCTCCTCCCGTGAAGCGGCTGCGGTGGTCGGACAGCTCGACGATGAAACGGCGGCCGACGCGTTCGAGCATCTCGACGCCGAGACGCGTAAGAATCTCATCGAGGACATCGGCACGGAACGTGCCGCCGACATCATCGAGGAGATGGATGCGGACGACGCGGCCGACCTGCTTGCCGAGCTTCCCGAAGAGCAACAATCGGAACTGCTAGCCGAAATGAACGCGTACACGGCCGGAGAGTTGCGCGAGCTCGTTAAGTATCCGGAAGATACCGCGGGCGGCCTGATGACAACCGACTACGTCTGGATCTATCCGCATCGGACGACCGAGGCGACGATCCGCAAGATCCGCGAGATCGCGCCCGCGTCGGAGTTTATCTACTACCTCTACGTCGTCGACAAAGACGACCATCTGCTCGGCGCACTCTCGTTACGTACGCTGCTGCTCGCACTGCCGACCGCCTTCATCGATCGGATCATGGAGACCGATTTGGTCACGGTCGCGCCTAATGCGGCCGCCGTCGACGTCGCCTCGACGATCGCAAAGTACGATCTGTTGGCCATACCCGTAGTCGACGACCGCGGCAAAATGTTAGGGATCGTTACCGTAGACGATGCGATCGATGCGATCATGCCCGACGACATCGCCAAGAAGTTGCCGCGTTTACGTGCGCGACATCACTCGCATCACAGCGTCGCGTGACGGCGGAGGCGATCGTCGAGTTCACCGAGGCCCTCACGCGTATTGCGGCATCGGGTGGAGGCGCCAAGGCACTTGCGGCCTACTTAGCGCAGACGACCGGCGGCGGCGTGATGCTCGAAGATGCTCGCTGGCGCCATCTCGCGACGTCAGGAGCTGGGCCGATGCCGCCAAGCGCGCGGGGAATCGTGGAAGCCGGCGCGCCCGGTAAGGCGCTGCGCGTAGCCGCCGGCAATAATCACTACGGCTGGCTTTCTTTGTTCGGGGGGAACGCTAAAACCGATTCGGACGTGCTATTGCGACTGACCGCCGCCGTCATCGGCATCGAGCTCGCGCGAGACGTCGCGACAGTGCGCGGACAAAAGACCGATTTCTGGGCGGCACTGCTCGCCGAAGAGTTTCACGATGCCGCGGCGGCGCGGGAAGCTGCCGCAGCGCACGGCATCGTGTTGGCCTCGTCGTATCTGACGGTCGCGCTCGAGGCCGAGAACGCCGACGGACGCAGCGGAGCGGATCCCAATGCGCTGCGTTCGTTGGTCGCGGACGTCTTTCGTTGTCCCGATGGCGAGCTGGGCCTTCAAGAGTGCGGCGTGGCTTTGTTTGTTTTCGTACCGGCGAGCCGTGCGGTTGATGCCAGCAATGCGCGAACCGCGGCCGGCCTGCTGCCAAAAAATATCGCGCGCCGCAAACCGGACCTGCGGGTTTCTGGCGGCGTCGGTACGCTGGAACCATTGCTCGCACTGCGGCGCAGCGCCGCCTACGCGGAAGCCGCCCTTACGATCGGGCGGCGCGTTTACGGAAGCGGACATGTCGCTTCGTACGCGGAGCTGGGTGCGTATCCGCTCCTGTACGAGGGCGCCGACGTTCAGGCGCTGCGAGCGTTTGCTTCCGACGCGCTCGCTCCGTTGCGGCTCTACGACGAAAAACATCAAACCGAGCTCGAACGAACGCTGAAACTATATTTTAAAGTCGGACAGAACGTCAAGACCGCGGCGGAAGCGTTGAGCGTTCATCGCCACACGGTCTTCTACCGCCTGCGGCAGATCGCTGAGATCTCCGGGCGATCATTCGAAAATCCGCACGATCAACTCACGCTGCGCATGGCGGTTGCAATCGATGAACTCCACAACGCGTCCTGAGTCGCGGCGGCCTTCCGCCAAGCGCGACGTGATGAAGCTCGCGCGCGAGCGCGACGTCCGCTTCATACGGCTCGTTTTTGCCGATATCTTCGGCGTCAGCAAGAACGTTTCAATCCCCGTCGATCAACTCGAGGCGGCGCTCGACGAGCGAATCACGTTTGACGGCGGATCGATCGACGGTTTCGTGCGCGGAGAAGAACTCGATATGCTCCTGCAGCCGGATCCGGCCACATTTGCGGTTTATCCCTGGCGGGGACCGCACAACGAGGCCGAAGGGCGGTTGATCTGCGATATCGCGATGCCGGATGGCTCTCCGTTCGAAGGCTGCCCGCGCACGACGTTACGCCGTGCAATCGAGAGCGCTTCCCAGTTGCGTGGGCAGCGTATCGGGCTGGAAATCGAATTCTACCTTTTCGAACAAAAAGCCGGTGACGGCGCGTCGACTACGACTTCTGACGTCGGCTCCTACTTCGATTTCTCGGCAAACGATCGCGGCGAGCAAGCGCGTAACGCGATCGTCGCAGCACTGCGGGAAATGGGCGTACCGATCGCTTCAGCACATCACGAACATGGCGCCGGTCAACATGAGATCGACGTCGCGCACGACGATCCGCTCGCGGCCGCCGATCACACGCTGACGCTGCGGACCATTGCCAAACACGTCGCGGCGGATTATGGATTGGACGCAACGTTCATGCCCAAGCCGCTCGAGGAGTGTGCCGGAAGCGGCCTGCACGTGGATTTTCGGCTCGCGGACCAAACCGATGAGGAAACGGCGCTCTATGTCGTCGGAGGATTGCTGGCGCATGCCGCCGCAACGACGGCGATCTGCAATCCGACCGTCAACTCCTACAAGCGTTTAGTCGCGGCCTGGGACGCGCCGATTTACACGGTGTGGTCGGAGCGCAGCGCGAACGCGCTCGTGCGCGTCCCGCCGGCACAAATGCCGCCGCGCATTGAGATGCGCAGCCCCGACCCGGCGTGCAATCCGTATCTCGCGTTCGCGGTGTTGATCGGTGCCGCTGCCGACGGCATTGCGACTGGCACGCTGCCGGGTCCGGCGCTCGTCGGATCGACGTACGAGCTAACGGAACGCGAACGCCGCGAGCGCGGCATCGGCACGCTCCCCAAATCGTTGCGCCAGGCGATCGCCGAGCTCGACGCCGACACGGTCGTGCGTTCAGCCCTTGGCGATCACCTCTACCATGCGTTTCGCGACGCAAAACTCGAGGAATACGAACGCTACCGCCGCGCCGTTCACCCGTGGGAACGCGAACAGTACCTACGGTTGTATTAGCGTTCGAGGCAACAGGATAAAGACTATGGCGGATGACCGCGTGCCCCCGCCGACCTCGGTGGTCCTTGTGACCGCCATTTGGGGACTGCTGTTCCTTCCAGGGCTTTTGGGCGCGGCGCTCTCTCCAATGTTCTTTGACGCCCCCGGTTCGATGAATCACCCGGCCGCCTGGATGAACGCCTTGATCGTCGTTTCGTTTCCGTGCTTATGTATTCTGTCGATCGCGGGTTCCTGGATCGTTTGGGCGTGGCGCAGGCGCCATCCGACGCGCTTCTTCACGGGCGCGCAGATCGCGGTGGCGCTGCTTCCGTTGATTCCGGTGACGTACGTTGTGGGAGCAATGATCGTAGAAACCGCCGGCGTAATTGCCAGCGGCCAGCCGCTGGGGCTGCACAGCACGATCATCAAGCACTAGCAACGCCCTTCGACTTCGCTCGCTACGCTCGCTTCGCTCAGGGTGACAAAAGGGAGGCTTCGCGCTTGAGAATGCGCCAGGCGTGCTCGACGTCGCTGCGTTGGGTGCGTAAGTTCCCGATCGCGAGTCGAAGCGCATAGCGGCCCTCGATCTTTGTATGCGAGATAAAGACTTCGCCGGTTGCGTTGACTGCGTGCATGATCGAGGCGTTGAGCGCCTCGAGTTGCGCCTCGCCGAATCCTGACGGCGCGTAACGGAAACAGACGACCGAGAGCGGGTGCGGGGCCAGCACTTCCCAATCCGGTTCATCGCGTACCCATCTAGCAAATTGTTGGGCGAGTTCGATGTGCTCGCGCAGCCGTTGACGGATTCCGTCGGCGCCGAAATGACGCAGCACGAACCATAGTTTGAGCGCGCGAAAGCGCCGCCCCAACTGGAGGCCATAGTCCATATAGTTGATCGCATCGGCTTCGGGAGTGGCGAGGTACTCCGGTACCAGGCTGAATGCGCGACGAACGACCGCTTCGTCTCTGATGAACAGCACCGAACAATCCATCGGAACGAACATCCATTTATGCGGGTTGACCACCAGCGAATCGGCGAGTTCTACGCCGGCGAGGAGCTCGCGAAACTCCGGAATGATCGCGGCAATTCCAGCGTAGGCGGCATCGACGTGTAGCCAAATGCCGTAGTTACGGGCGATCTCGCCGATCGCCGGCAAGGGGTCGACCGACGTCGTCGACGTCGTTCCCACCGTTGCAACGATCGCGAGCGGCTGCATCCCGGCAGCTCGATCGGCTTCAATGTTTGAGGCAAGGGCGTCGGCGCGCATCCGAAACGCCGCGTCGCAGGGAACGCGTACGACGTTGCGTTGTCCGATGCCCAATGCAATGGCGGCCTTTTCAACGTGCGAGTGCGTGTGATCGGTGATGTAGACGCGCAGGCGCGGCAGCTCGCGGCCCGCCATTCCTTCTTCGCGGATGTGAAGATCGAGCGCTTCGCGCGCGGCCGCCAGCGCGGTAAAGCCGCCGATTGAAGCGGTGTCGTAAATGACGCCCATCCATCCCGGGGGCAGTCCGAGAAGTCGCGCGAGCCAACCCATCGTGACTTCCTCCAGTTCGGTCGCGGCTGGGGAAGTGCGCCACAGCATGGCTTTGACGTCGAGCGTTGCGGCTAGTGCTTCGGCGGCGATAGCGACCGGCGCCGCACTCGTTGCAAAGTACGCCAAAAAACGCGGGTGGTTCCAGTGCGTGATCGCGGGAACGATGATCTGCTCGAAATCCGCCATGATGCGCTCGAACGGCTCGCCCGATTCGGGCGCGTGCGGCGGTAATGCGGCCACGACGTCACCGGGTTTGACGTCGGGCATGACCCGATAAGACTCCGGATGCTCGAAGTAGCGCTCAATCCAGGCTGAGACTCGCCCCAGGTCATCGCGCAGCGAGCGGCTTGCATCCATGCGATGAAGTGTTAGCGCCTTAGGCGGAGAAGGCCCCTGGCATGAAATACCGGACGTACCCGAACAGCGATGTCGTCGTCAGCGAGGTCGGCTTCGGCCTTTGGACTACTTCGACCGGCTGGTGGGGTGAAAAGAGCGATGACGATGCGGTCGCGATGCTGCGCGCCGCTCACGATCTCGGCATCACGCTCTACGACGCCGCCGACACCTACGGTAACGGCCGTAGCGAGGAACAACTCGCTGCAGCGTTTGCCGAACGTCGCGACCGCGTCGTGTACGCGACGAAGTTTGGATACGATTTCTCCAACAGCGGTGATTCGCGCCGAGGACAATCCGAACTGCGGCAAGATTTCTCGACGGCCTTCGTTCGCCGTGCCCTAGAAGCGTCTCTGCGCCGCCTGCATACCGATTACATCGACATCTATCAGATGCACAACGCGCGTATGGCGCAAATCGAAGACGACGCCCTGTGGGAGCTGCTCGAGTCGTTTAAGAGCGAGGGCAAGATTCGCACGTACGGCGTCGCGCTCGGGCCGGCAATCGGCTGGCTCTTCGAAGGCATTGATGCCGTCCGCCGTCGCAACGTGGCGACGCTGCAGATCATCTGGAACGTGCTCGAACAGTATCCTGGAAACGAGCAGATCCGTGCGGCCAAAGAAAACGGCGCGGACACGGGCTTCATGATTCGCGTTCCGCATTCCAGCGGAATGTTGGAGGGGCGCTATACCGCCGACACGACGTTTCCCGAGAACGATCATCGGCGCCATCGTCCGCGTGAATGGCTCATCAACGGCATTCAAAAAGTTGCGCAATTGCGGTTCCTGGAGCGTACGGATCGCACGCTGGGGCAGGCCGCAATCGCGTGGCTGCTGGGCGAACCGCGCGTTATGACGGTTCTCCCCAACATCTACGATCGCGAGCAGCTCGCGGAGTTCGCTGCGGCGCCCGATGCGCCGGGGCTCACGGCGGACGAAACGGCGCGCATCGCGGCGCTGTATGCAGAGAACTTCGGCGTCGACGAGCCGCCGATGGCCTTCAAAGGCAGCATGTCCAGGGACGAGCCAGTCCTGAGCGGAGCCCTGAGCGGAGACAAAGGATGAAACTCGAGCACGTCACCACACCGCATGCTCCCCAGCCGATCGGTCCCTATAGCCAAGCGGTCGCGTGTGGGAACGAGCTCTACTGCAGCGGTCAGATTC
>DAIMCN010000020.1:0-41901 GCA_036726365.1 Candidatus Cybelea sp. | reverse complement strand
GCTTCATTTCGCATCAATACATCATTTCGGGTCAAGCCGAATCGGCGGTCAACTACCCATTTACGGCGTGGGGTTGTCCAGGCGGCCCCAGCGACGAAATCTCGACTGTTGGTCCGGCTCGACAGGTTCCCTACGGCTACGAGGTGGTCTGCTGGGATCCGAAGACGTTGGGTGACGACCTCGATAAAAAACATATACCGTGGGCCTACTATGCCACGTCCGACACCGACGGTTGGAGCCCTTACCAGGCGATTAAGCACATTTACGACGGTGGCGACTGGGGCAAAGACATCATCGCGCCTCAGACGAATTTCTTCGGCGACGTTTCCAACGGCAAGCTGCGTGCCGTAAGTTGGATCTCCCCGACCTGCGCAAACTCAGACCACGCGGGTTGCGGTTCGAACACCGGCCCGTCGTGGGTAACGTCGCTCGTCAATGCAATCGGGCAATCGAAGTATTGGAACTCAACCGCGATCTTCATCTTTTGGGACGATTACGGCGGCTGGTACGATTCGGAGCCGCCAGCCTACGTCGACTACGACGGACTCGGATTGAGGCTTCCGATGCTCATCATTTCAGCGTATGCCAAACAGGGGCACGTGTCGCACGTGCACTACGAGCACGGCAGCATCCTAAAATTTGTCGAGGACACCTTTGGCCTGCCGCGCCTATCGGCAAGCGACAAGCGGGCCAACTCGCCCACCGATGCCTTCGACTTCAAGAAGCCGCCGCGAGCTTTCGTGCCGTTCAAGAGCCCGTACGATAAGAGCTATTTCGTGCACCAACCCCTCGATCAGCACCCGCCTGACTGGGAGTAACCCTTACCTGCTGGTGAACGTTCCCAAGAAACCGTTGGTGTTCCCGGATCCGTCGACGTAGTAACCGACCATATTGCGATGGTCTTCGATGCTCGTTACCACGGTGGTGCCCGCGGCATTCGGTTCGTCGATGGTTGTCCACTGTTGGCTGGTCAGCGGGTTCGTCAAGATAAAACCATGCGTTGCACCGGAAAGATCGACGTACGAGCCGACAATCTGATCTTGCCAGTTGATCGCGTAGGCCTTCGTGACGAGTGAGCTGGGGTGCGCATAAATCGTGTAGGTGCCACCCTTAAGCATCCAGATGACGGTGGCGCCGCTCGCGACGGTCGCATAACCGCAGATGTCGCCTTTACCGTTTATTCCGGTGGCGATGACGCTGAGGACACCGGGAGGAATAACGGAGTGGTATCTACCGGTCGCCTGATCGAGTTCGAAACCGTGATTGACGCCCTTGCTATCGGTATAAAATCCGACGGCCAAGCCCGCGTCGTCGAGGCCGAGCAGTTCGGTGACGTTCGAGGTGCCGTGGCGAAGCTTCGGATCCTTGTAGCTCGTCCAGATATCGTTGGTTTGAGAGAAGCCGAAAATCCAGCCGTGCTGATCGATATAGAAGCCGGCGATGGATTTTTTGTTATTTAGGGCCCACACTTGAGTTTGCACGGCGTTCGGAAAGTCTTCAGTAAAGAAATTCCCCGACCCATACGGTTCGTAGAGGATGAAGCCGTGATTGGGATCGGCTTTGGTGCCCGTGCCGTAATATCCTGAGATTTTATCCTCGTTATTGATTCCGGTCAGTATGGTATACGACGGATCGTTCGGATTGTCGATCGTCATGTACGTGTACGTGTATCCGCTGCCCCTGTCGCGATGAGAGGTAGGTGCGAGACCAGCCGATGATGCCGGCGTCGAAGGCCCAACCGGGGAGGATCCGCTGCAGGCCGCAAGGGTGGCAACGCAGAGCGTCAAGAGCGCAGCAGCGACGCGCCGCTTTCGCGCGCCAAGCAGGGAGTAAGACATGTGATGATCCCCTGAAGGTAAATATGAATAAGCCAGATGCCGACGTCCGGACCAAGGCACAATGCCAGTTGTAGCTGGGAGGGCCCTGTTCGCCCCGCGCCCCGGTATGATGCTTTCAGGCTTTCCGCTAAGTTTGTCTATGGTGCGCAAGGTTTGCCAAGCGGCCCTATCTTTAGGGGCGGTTTGGTACTAGTATATTCGTACTACTACTTATGCTTCCTGGCGCTTCCTGGCGCTGAAAGGCAAAGACGTAATGCAGAAAATGATCGTCGCGTTATTGTTAACGCTGTCCGCCGGTTTGTTAGGAGGATGCGCCGCGGGTAACCTCTCGGGTGGCTCCCCGTTACCGGGTACCAGCCAGTTCGCCCCGATGGGATCCGTTGGCGGCGGGCCGCCGGGCGGACCCATTGTGCATCACGCGTCGGTCGGCGGTGGTCCGCCGAGCGGGCCGATCGCGCATCACGCATCGGTCGGGGGTGGTCTCCCCAGCGGGCACCGGATGAGGCATCCGGCGTCGGTTGGCGGCGGCCCGCCGTAAGAGCGGCTGCTCGAAGGCTAGTACGGAGATACCATCGAAGGGACCCGGTCCGGCGATACTGCCGGGTCCTTGAGCCACGCCACCTTCGCTTCACCGGGGATCATGCTGAGTACCGTTAGTTCGAATCGTCCACGCTTCGACAACATCGAATTCGACAGCTCCCTCAGGGCTGCCGATTTTGAGCGTTGTCGTGGCCTAATTGCGGCCGGCGACACGCTCGACGTTAGGCTTTCGGCGGCGCGCCTCGCGTTGCGCGAGCGCCGATATCTCGACATCATCGGTTCGCTCTCGGATTTTCCGCAGGCTCCAAAGAATATGCGTGTTGCGCGAGACGTTCTACTCGGAGCTGCCTTGGGCTCGACCCGAGACTACGTGGCCGGACGCAGACTCATCGACCGCGCGCTCACCGATCTAGTCCACGGCGATCCTTGGTATGACGAAGCCTTCTACTATAAGGCCGCGATAGCGTGGATGCAGCACGATCATCGCGAAGCGCAAGAAGCCGCGGAAGTGCAACTCGGTTCGAAAGATCCAAATAACCGTGCGCGCGCGCGAATTCTGCTATCCTGGATTGCTTTGCGCCGTGGCGAGATACTGCGGCAGGTTGACGAGCTTCAGAAGGCGCTGGACGAGCTTGACGTGGCCGCCGAACCAGATCAATACTTTCGGGCGAATGCGCTTTTCACGTTGGCCCTTTTATGTCGCGAGCTGCCGCTGCGCGACGTCGCCGAACGCGTTCGCAGTATCTTCGAGTCGCTGCCGTGGACCACGGGATTGCAGCTCGAGCGCTTTCAGGTCACCCGATTCTTGGCCGCGGTCGACGAGCTGGAAGGTAACGAGCTTGCGGCCTTTGCCGGATTCAAGAAGGCAATGCGTCTCGCACCTTCGGAGCATTGGAACGTTCAGTGTTTCCTCGATCGGGCGTTGCTCGCGAAGAGCACGGGAGAGACGGCGTTTGCAGCCGAGCAGCTGCAGGACGCGCACGAGATCGCCCAGCGGATCTCATGGAACGACGTCACCGGCGAGGAGCGCCACGCGCTACTCGTTCTGGCAGAACTCTTCGCATACGAAGATGCCGCGGTTGCCGAGCAATATCTCGCGCGCTTTCGCTCGCTCACGGCAACCGTCATCCCTATACTTGCCTACGGCACGGACCCTCGAGTTAGAGGTTTTGAAGCGTACGCGCAAGGCGTCGCGTGGCTGCGGCTCGGAGACGCCGGCGAAGGGACGGCGGCGCTCACCGAGGCGTGGGGGATCTTCGAAGACTTTAACTACGCGTGGCGTGCGGCGTTATGCGCACTAGGACTCTATGAAGCGACGCGCGATCGGCGCTGGGTCCACCGCGCCGCGAGCAAGATAGACCCATGGCCGCGCAGTTGGATCGCTCGCCGCATAGCGGATGCGAGCAGCGCCTCCGTCGTGCCCCTGGAACGAATTCCACCAGCGAAGCGTGAAGTGTTGGAGCTCTTGCGCGCGGGTCGGCGGAACTCGGAAATTGCCCGAGCTCTCGGACGCAGTCCGCACACCGTCCGCAACCAGCTCGCGCAGCTCTTTCAAACGTTCAACGTAAAGAGCCGCGCCGAGCTGGTTGCGGTCCTGTCGCGGCCCGTCGTTGCGCTTGCGCCGCTGCAACGCCGTCGTCGCCGCGATTAGCCTGCCTTAGAAACCGAAGACTCGCAACGGCACGGCGCTAATCGCTCGGAAAGTACGCTCTTCCTCCCACTGTGGCCACCAGCCCTGGACGAGGTTGTCGAGAGGCTGCCAGATCACAACCCAACCGGCTACGACCAGACTCTCACTCGCCAACGTGCGTAGGCCCTCGGGAAGAAAGAGCAGGCGTTGGACCGCTGTTGATGCTGCCAGACTGATTCCGAAGAATACCAGGCCCACCAAAAACGTTCGGACTCCGACCCATCGCAATGCCGCGAGCTTCCGGCGAGCGTCCGCGATCGTGTGCGCGCAATATCGTTGAAGCGCGCGTTGCACCTGTGCCTCGGTTTGCGGCGTTAGCGTCTGCTTCGGGACGAGGATCCGGAGTTTAATCGTATTGAGTCGTGAAACGAGATGGGGCAGCTGCGCCATGCTGGCGATGCTTCCGATGGTATCGGTCTCCTCGGCGAACGGATCGAATTGACGCTCGCGAAAGAGCTCCGTGGGATCGTTCACCTTGACCGTAATTTCGGTAAACCTCTGCGGCATGCTCCCTCCTTCCATCGCACGGCAAGGTAGCGGCTGCCCGCCGCCGAATCCTCCCGCCCTGCCCCGGCCCGGTGCGTCCTGTCTTGGATCGTCCCAGCCGGATTAGCGAATGAAAGGTGAGTACCATGAAGCATGCAGCACTTGCGGTGGTGGGCGTATTTGCCCTGATCCTTGGGCTCGGAGCCACGCCGCTGATTTCAGTCGCCGCTCCAGACGCGACGTACACGCCGGTTCCAATGCCGAGCCCGGACTTCTCCTCGATGATGTTTTTGACGGGCACGTGGTCGTGCACGCAGATGCTGCGCGGCAAGCAGCGGCCCGATACCAGCACGACGTCGCTTGGCATGGATGGCGCGTGGATGGTCGGCCAAGATACCGCACCGCCCTTCGATCAATACCGTACGTACGCGCTCAAGACGACGACCTACACGACCTACGACGCGACGATCAAACAGTGGGTCAGCGTCTCCGTTGACAACTCCGGCGGGTATGGAACCAGCACTTCACCGGGTTGGGACGGCAACACGATCACCTGGACGACCAAAAACCTCGATGGCAGCAGCGGTACGGACGTCTCCACCAAGGTCAGCGACACGCAGACTTCGGATGCCTCGACGGGAACCGATGCGAAAGGCAACGTGACGAAGACCACGATTACGTGTACTAAATCGGGAAGCTAGCACCCGAATCGGTTAGGGCGGAACACGCCATGTAGGCTGTGTTGCGGCATCGCCGAAAGAATTTGAATCGTGAAGGGTACGGCTCTTCCTACAGGCACCGTCGTCTTCTTGTTCTCCGATATCGAAGGGAGCACGCGACGCTGGGATCGCCAGCGCGAGGTAATGCGCGACGCGCTGCGCCGACACGACGAGATCGTACGCTCCGAGATCGAACGGCGTCGCGGATACGTCTTTAAGACGATTGGCGACGCGTTCTGCGCGGCTTTCTGGACGATTGACGAAGCGTTGGAGGCGGCGATTGCCGTGCAGCGCCGGCTTGGAGCCGAAGACTTTGCCGCTCTCGACGGGCTTTCGGTTCGAATGGCAATTCACGCGGGAGAGACCGACGAGCGCGAAGGCGATTATTTCGGACCCGCGGTAAACCGCACCGCGCGCCTGCTCTCAGCCGGGCATGGCGGCCAGATTTTGCTGTCCGGTTTCGCCGCGGATCTGGTTTTGCCGAGCCTGCGTGGTGAGGTGACGTTGCGACATCTTGGAACGTTGCAGCTGCGCGATCTCAAGGAGCCCGAACGAATCTATCAGCCGATCGCGCCCGGATTACGCTCGGAGTTCAAGGCGCTGCGCGCGCTCGAAACTCCGCCGAACAATCTTCCGCGCCAGCAGACGAGCTTCGTCGGCCGGCGAGAGGATGTTGCGCACGTGGAAGCGGCTCTGGGCGGCGGCACGCTCGTGACCATCGTCGGAGCGGGTGGAATCGGAAAAACGCGCGTTGCCCTCGAGGTTGCTGCGAACCGCCTCAACGACGAGTCCGACGGAGCCTGGCTCGTCGACTTAGCGTCGATCGCCAACGCCTCGTTGATTGCCGGCACGATTCTGGTGGCGCTCGGTGCGCAGCGTTCGACCGACGAGGACGCCCTGGAGACGCTGTTGACGCATCTCGAGAATCGTCAGTTGTTGCTGCTTCTGGACAACAGCGAGCATCTCGTTGCGGAAGTCGCCGCCATCGTTGCCAAGATGGTTGCACGCTGTCCGCATGTAAGCATTTTGGCGACCAGTCGCGCGCCGCTGGACATCAATGGCGAGCAGATCTATCGTCTGGGTTCGCTCGACCTCGCCTCGGCCGTGCAGCTTTTTGGGGATCGAGCGCTGGCCGTCGACGCCACGTTTCGCTTGGACGCAAAAGCAACGATCGTGGAGGATATTTGCCGCCGTTTGGACGGCATTGCGCTCGCGATCGAGCTTGCGGCCGCGCGCGTGCGAACGATGTCGGTGGAGAATCTCGCGGCGCACTTGCAGCTCCGGCTACTCGTGGGCGGGCGGGATCGCCGCCCACGACAGCAGACGATGCGGGCGCTCATTGACTGGAGCTACGACCTGCTGACGGAAGAAGAACGGCGGGTTTTGCGGCGATGTGCGGTCTTTGCGCGCGGGTTTACGCTCGGCGTCGCGTCGGAGGTTTGCAGCACCGATGGTGCAGATGAATGGCTCGTCCTCGAGCTTCTCGCTTCGCTTGTTGATAAATCGCTGCTGATAATCGAAACGCAAGAGGCGGATCAGCGCTATCGCATGCTCGAACCGATTCGGGAATACGCGTCTGAAAAGTTGGCCGAAGCGCAGGAACGCAGCGACGCGATGCGACGCCATTCTCGCGCCTTCGCCGCGCGCTTCCATGCGGGCTACGGCGAATGGGATACTGCTCCCGCGGCCGATTGGCTGCTACGGTTGGAGCGAGACCTCGCGAATCTTCGTGTTGCGCTGGCCTGGACGCTTGACGAAGGAAGCGATTTCGGCTTGGGCGCGCAGATCGCCGCGGACTCGATGCCACTCTTCCTTCGGCTGGCGCTTCTGACCGAAGGCGTCGAATGGTGCGAGCGCGTCTTGCATTTGCGCCTGTCGCTTCCCAGCGCCGTCGAAGCGCGGCTGCGGTACGGGCTGTCGATGCTCTACAGCAACGTCGGCGCGAACAAAAAAGTCCTCGAGCAAGCGCTGATCGCCGCTTCGCTATACCGGGAAGCGGGCGATTCACGCGGGCTGGCTCGAGCGCTCTCGCAGGTCGCATCGCGTTACGCTTTCCAAGAGCGGTATGACGGCGCGAAGGCGGCGGCGGAAGAAGCGTTGCGGCTTTCGCGTGAACTCGGCGACCGTCGCCTTCTCGCCGATGCGCTACGTCGCTGTGCTCAGGCATTCGGAGGCGACGGGCGGGACGCCGTGCGCGCGCGTTATCAGGAGAGCGTATCGCTCTTTCGATCGCTCGGCAGGGACGACGAAACGGCGCGCGCGCTCGAATGGTGGGGGCAATGGGAAGGAGAGGGCGACAACTTTCTCGCCGCGGCGGAGCTTATGCTGGAGGCAATGCGCCTCGACAGCCGCGACGTCGTGATAATGTTTGTCGCTAACGACGTCGCGAGCTACTACTTGGCCACCGGCGACGCGCAGCGCGCCGAGACTTTCGCGCGACAGGCACTCCCTATCGCGGCGAAGGCACGGCATCGGGTCATCACCGCGCTGTCGATCTCGTACCTTGCCGTGATCGCCGGTCGCAGCGATGCACCACGGGCGGCTCGTTTGATCGGCTACGCCATAGCCGAATTGCGTGCCGCGGAATGGCAACTCGCTCCGTATGAACAGCGAATCGTCGATGAACTACACGACGTCCTCAAAGACGCCCTTGCCGAATCGGAACTGGGTCGTTTACTGGCCGAAGGCGCCGCCTGGAGCGACCAACAAGCCGTCGCCCAGGCGCTCTCGTTCTAGCACTGTCTCGGCCCGGCTTCGCGACGAATCGCCCAGTCCCGAGCGTAGTAGCATTTCTGTTTCATCGTGTAGGTGCCGTTTTGGCCAGAGCAACCATGAACGGCGTGATATGACCCGCTCAAATGATAGGTCGTTGTGTCGTACTTGCCGTTGATGCTATACACGCAGGTTGTCTGCATGATCGTCGTTGCGCCGCTTCCGGTCAACTCGGTTCCGTTTGAAAGGCTCCAGACATCGGAGCTCATGATCGAGGTCGTTCCTGCGGAGACGGTGAGCGAACCGCCCACCGCGTTCTTATACTGGGCTAGCAGCGCCGTTATGCGTCCCTTTCCGTGTCGGCTGTCCTTGACCGTTCCAGCGTATTGACCGCTGATGTTGTGAATTGCCGCATCGTTACCGACCGCTTCCGACGGCGCCTGCATGGAACTCGCCGTCGCGGGCGCGCCGGAGCTCCCACCGCACCCAGTCAAGGCCAGGAACGCAAGCGCCATGCCGAGTGCAGTACTTGCACGCATCCTTCTCATTCGTACAACTCCTCGTGAAGCGGGGTTTTGGAAGGAGCATACCGCCACGAGCCCCTAAGAGCCTTTTTCGGCGTAGCCGGCTACGGAGGGCTGAATGAAGAGTTCGTTTCGCTATACAGCGCGACAGGCGTGTATAGTCTTGACTGCGCTGCTTTTATGTCGCGCTCCAGCGCTCGCCGGAACGACGGGCTCGCTCGCGGGTACCGTCGTAGACGCGGTCACGAGGGCGCCGATCGCCGGAGCCCTAGTTACGGCAACGAGCCCCTCTCAAGTCGCGCGCGTGACGACGGACGCGTCGGGCCGCTTTACGTTCCTCTCGTTGGCACCCGACACGTACACGCTTTCGACCTCGCACGCCGGTTTCGAAGCGCTTTCGATCGCCGGCATTTCGGTCTTCGCCGATCAAAATCAGGTCGTGCCGATCGTGCTGCAGCATAGTCTCAGGGAGATTGCCCGCGTCAGCTCGCGCTCTTCGCTCTCGCCCGTTCGGCCCGGAACCGGGACGGACCTATACTCGGTGAATCCGGCTCTTACCGCGGCGGCCGCAACGTTGGGCGGCGGAGGCGGACTCAACAATGCCTACTCCGCAATCGCAGCGATGCCCGGCGCCTACGTGCCGCCAAACCAAGTCGGCGTCAATCAAACGGTCTATATTCGGGGAAGCTACTACGACCAGATCGGGTTCGAGTACGACGGCGTTCCGATCAATCGTTCCTTCGATAACTATCCCGGAAACGCGGAGAGTACGTTAGGCCAGCAAGAGCTGCAGATTTACACCGGCGGCGGCGAAGCTGATGCGAACGCAACGGGATTAGGCGGTTTCATCAATCAGGTCATCAAAACGGGGACGTACCCGGGATATGCGGTTGGCGGTCTAGCCATCGGCACCCCGACGTTCTACCACGATGCACGCGTCGAAGCCGGCGGCTCGACTCCCGATCGTATGTTTTCGTACTACATCGGGTTGAGTGGTACGAATCAGGATTTCCGGTATTTCGATCAATTCAACGGCGCGAGCCTGACCGATACGATTCCGTACGGCTATTGGCCGGCGCACATTACGACCTTCTTGCCGTTCTATCCGGCAGTTTATCCGAACTGCACGAACAGCTTCACCTATCACAATCCCGCCACGAAGTTCCTGAGCAACGATCCGGGCTGTTTCGGATCGTATCCGTCAAACTACGGACAGCCCTCCAATCTGGTTGCCCGCGATGTCGTAGGAAACTTTCACGTCGGAATTCCGCATCGCGCCGACGCCGGCCGCGATGACGTGCAGCTGCTGTACATGTCGTCGGCCAACTTCCAGCAGGATTATTCGAGCCTAAGCGACGCCGGCGCGCTAGGCCTAGGCATCGCGAATGACGGCCTGCTCGGGTCCTCTCCCGACCTCTACGGCGGCAACATCAACCAGTGGCCGGACGTCTACACGTATCCGGGTTCGACGAAGTGGCTTGCACCCGCCTCGACCAAGCCGATTCCCTATTATTATCCCGGGTCGCCGTCGGGACGGTGCGCAAACGTTTCCCCACTCGGCTGGACGAACGTACCGAACACCTGTCCGATCAACGCGAACGGTAATCAAATCGCAGCGCTCATTCCCAACGACTATCGGGACGGGCGTTGGGATACCGCAAGCATCGGCAAGCTGCAGTATCAAAAGAATCTCGGGTCTACGGCCTACGTTCGGCTCTTCGGCTACGTCTTTTACTCGAACACGAACCGAGCCACGGCTAATGGCTGGGGCAGCAACACCTCGCTCGGCGTGACGAACTATCAGTACGAGGTGGATGCGCACACGAGCGGGCTGGAGCTGCAGTTTGCCGACCAACTCTCGGGCGAGCACCTGCTCTCCGGCATGGTATCGTACATCACGTCTAATACGCTGCGTTATTTCAATCACAACTATTTGAATGGTAGTTCGTCGCAAGTGAGCAGCTTCACCAACGGATCGGAATGCTTCGCCACGCACGATAGTGCGAAATATCAAGTAGGCGCGCCCGCACCATGCAACGCGCCGGTAAGCCAGGGCACTTTTGGTGCTCCTTATGGCTCGTTCTCGGTTCAAGATCCGTGCGTCAACGGTACTCTCCGCCGCAACGCTCCCGCTTGTCTCGCGGACGCATCGATGCTTTTAACCTATCTGGGCAATACGGCCGACATCAATGCCGTGGTGCCAAAAATCATTAATGCATCGCTTAGCGATCAGTGGCGCCCGAGCGATCGATGGAACATCAATGGGAGCGTACGCTCGGAGAACGACGCATACGGCCTGGCAAACACTAACAATCCTGCAACCAACTTTTGGTTCGCGGCAGCCCGACGGGAGTTTTGTGTAAATCCCGTAACGCGTCAGCCGATTTTCATTCCGCAGCCGCCGCAGAGCATCTCTTTTTTCACTCCGCTCGTTTCATTTAAATGCCCGGTCGACCGCTCGACGGGAACGCCGATTCAAACCGTGCACCCCAACGGCACCGACGGAATCCTGTTAACCAACGTCTATCCATCTTCATATGCGCTATCGTACGTCGAGCCGCGCCTCTCGGGAACGTATACCGTGAACCCCGATACCGTGCTGCGGTTTTCGGCCGGACGGTACGCTCAGCAGCCGCAGAATTACGAGATCCAGTACAACACGGTCGAACCGAACCTGGCCTCGGGCCTGCTGGGCTTCATCCCGTTCGGTTTTAGTTCTCCGCTCCACCAGTCGCAGGCACAGTTCTCGAACAATTACGATTTTTCGTTCGAGCATCACTTCCGTGGCACTGACGTTGCGATGAAACTGACGCCGTACTATCGCTGGGCGACCAATCAGCTCTACGAAACGGTCAACCTTCCCAGCCTCGGCGTCTCGCCATCATTTAACGCCGGAACGCTGCGGGTTGACGGCGTCGAGCTCGAGATGACGAAAGGTGATTTTGAGAAGAACGGCTTTTCGGGTGTGCTTTCGTACACGTATACGAACGCCGCCGAGATGTGGAACAACTATCCCAACAGTGCGATCGGACCCGTCGATCAATACAATCAAGACATCCAAGAATTCAACGCGCTGACCAAGGCTGGCGGTGGGGCACGGTGTTATAAGAACAACGGCAAGGGAACGCCCGAGCCGAGCTGCGGTCCGACCGCGATCGCGAACCCTTACTATGGCATGTCGCCGGAAGCGCTCCTCAACCCGCAGGGGTGGTATGCGCCGGGACTCGATTTCCCATACCTTTCGCCCAACACGCTCGCGCTGGTTCTAAACTATCGGCATAACAAGCTTGCGATCAGCCCGGCGCTGTCGCTGTTGGAGGGGGCGACGTACGGCACGCCGGCCGACGTTCAAGGTATCGACCCGAGGGCGTGCACCGCCAATCAGCTCAGCCGCGGGATTAAGTCCGGCAACCCGCTCAGCGCCGATTACACCTCGTGCTCCTTCGCGCTGACGAGCGATGGTTCGAGTCCGGGAACGCTCTACATACCGAACCCCCAGACCGGAACGTTCGACACGTTCGGTCAGTTTAGGCAGCCCTGGCAGTTCAATTTGGGCGTGCAAATGTCGTACGACTTTACCCCTAGAATCTCGGGCAAATTCATCGTAACGAACCTATTAAACCGGTGCTTTGGTGGTTCCAGCGAGCCGTGGTCGCAAGCCTATCCCCCAAATAGCGTCATCTGCGGTTACACATCGAGTACGTTCTACAACGGGGGCCACTTCTATAACGGAACGAGCCCATCGGACGTCAAGGCCAACGGCGTTCCGGAAAACCCGTACTTCGCTCAGTCATTCGTGCCGGCGTACGGTGATGTGAATTCCTTCAACTATCCGCTCGCGCTCAATTTGTACTTTTCGCTACAGGTAAAGCTATAATGTCGTTCCCACGATTGCGAGGTTGCTGTTGACCAGGAACGGCCCCGAGGACGGACCGATCGGATAGGCACCGGGCGGGAAGGAATGCCATGCCGCCTCCGGGGGTACCGGTGCAATCGTCGGGCTTGCGAATACTCCAGCGAGTAGGATCGTCAACTTCCCCAGCGGAAACCGTTCGCGAGCTTTGCTTTTCATTTGGAAAGGATCCCCTCGATGCGACTTTTCGTTACAGTTTGCGCTTTGAGTATTGCGGCGTCGCTCTCCGCGGCGATTCCCGCGAGCGCCGCTGGGGACGTGCTAAGCGGCAACATGCAGAGTTTTGGCTATCTTCTGGGCGCCCCCTGGAACTGCTCGACCAACGTACCCGCGATGATGGGTCGGCCTGCGTACGTGGACCAAGGCACCGCGACCTTCGATACCGTGCCCGGTAACGTCGTCCATAATCACGTTTCGACGTCCCACTACTCAGGAGACTTTTACTTCGGTTTTAGCGATAGAATGAGCTCATATTGGCAGGTGGCTGCCGACAACATGGGCGGCCATAGCTTCTTGACGTCGACCGATGGCAAGACATACACGGGCACCGCATCCATGGGCCCGATGAGCGCGCAGGACATGGTTACGTACACCAAGGTCAGCCCGGCCAAGGTGACCGTTCACGAGGTCCTGTCGGGCACGAACCCAGCCACTTTCGACAGTACCTGCACGAGGTAATGGAACCGCTCGATCGGCGCACGTTTCTAGCGGGTACCGGCGCGGCCGCGGCAAGCTTGGCCTCCGGCGCGCCGGCGCCCGTTCGCGGTGCGCAGACCGGAGCGATCTTTCTATCAACCTGGAAATGGGGGTTAGAAGCAAACCGCCATGCCGCGGGGGTCTTCGCCGCGGGCGGATCGCTACTAGATGCGGTTGAGAAGGGCATCAACGTCGTCGAAGACGATCCCGAGGTAACGAGCGTGGGCTACGGAGGCTTGCCGAACGCGCAGGGTGAGGTTGAGCTTGACGCGGGCATTATGGATGGAACCACCCATCGCGCCGGATCGGTCTGCAATCTCCATAAGATCAAGAATCCGATCTCGGTAGCGCGGCTCGTTATGGAGAAGACGCGGCACACAACGATGGCCGGCGAGGGCGCGCTGCAGTTCGCCATCGAGATGGGGTTTGCGCCCCAGCAGTTGTTGACGCTCAAGAGTCTGGGCGAGTGGCTGAAGTGGAAGAGCACGCCTAATCACCAAACGTTCTGGATCGATCGAGAACATCACGACACGATCGGCATGCTGGCGGCGGACGCTGCGGGCAAAGTCGTCGCCGGATGTTCCACGAGCGGATTGGCTTGGAAGATTCCCGGGCGCGTCGCGGATTCGCCACTAGTCGGATGCGGTTACTACGCCGACGACGCTGCCGGCGCGGCCTCGGCTACCGGCAACGGCGACGTGATGGCGAATTACTGCACGTCGATGTTCATCGTTCAGCGCATGGCGCAGGGCGCTCACCCGCAAGAGGCCTGCGATGACGTCATGCGGTTCATGGCAAGAACCGCACCCAGCGTCCACGACGGGGAGTATTGCGTCATCGCGATCGATCCGCGCGGTGAGGTTGGCGCGGCTTCCATGAACTCCAAGGAGCCGTTGCAGTACGCGCTCTGGCGGAACGGCGAGGGAGGCGTGCACACCGCCGCCGCCTTTCTGGGTTGAGAGCCGCGCTTTTAGTCGCAAGCTAGTAAGCACCTCGGGTCGGCTGCTGGCGCGCGATCCGATGCCCTCGGCTGGGCGTTTTTTCGCGATCCGCGAAAGATTCGGAAAACTCCCGCCCGAAAGAGCCGCGACCGGTTCTCTTGGGGGTGCAGTATGTTTCCACGTTGCTTCGCGAATGCCACCGCCGTTGTTGCTGCAGCGCTGCTCGCTGGGTGTGGAAGCTGGGGCAATAAAACGTCGCAAATTCCCTCTGTAGCGAACGCCCAATCTGCCTTTGCCGGCGTTTCCTCGTCGATACAGGCGCTCAAATTCAGGGTGCCTGATCGGATCATCGTCATCGTGATGGAAAACCATAGTTTCGACGACATCGTCGGCGCAACGAACCGGTCCGGATACCGTCTGCTGACGCCGTTCCTAACCCAAGCCGCTTTAAACAATAGCCTCGCCACGCTGGCGTTTGGCGTGTCGCATCCAAGTTTGCCGAACTATCTTTCGGAGATTGCGGGAGATTCTTTCGGCATCCACGACGACAACGGAAGCTGTTACGCACGTCCGGAGCCGCGCGGTTGTCATAGCTTCAACAAGAAGAACCTTGTCGATAGCCTGGAAGCCGCCGGAATCAGCTGGGCGTCGTACAATGAGTCGATGCCGCGCGATGGCTTCCTCGGGCAAGTCTGGCCGCCTAAAGGCGATGGACTCTACCGGCAAAAACACAATCCATTCGCGTATTTTAAGGACATCGCAACCGACCCAAAGCGCCTTGCCCACATCAAGACCTTCGTCGACCTGAAGAAGACGCTTAATAATAAGCTGTTACCCCGGTTTTCGTTCATCGTGCCTAACGAGTGCCACGATATGCACGGCTCCGTGCCGTTCTGCCCTGGCCCGAACTTTGCATTGATACAGGCCGGCGATGCGGCCGTTCAAAAGATCGTGAACGAGATCATCGGTTCGGGCTCCTTCACGGCACGTTCGCTGATGTTCATCCTTTGGGACGAAGGCGGGAACTCCAACTTGGGATGCTGCGATTCTCCACCGTTCCTGGGAGGCGGCCACATTCCGTTGATCCTAATCGCAGGCGTGCCGAGCGCCAAGGTCTCGGCGCAACCGTATAACCACTATTCGGTCCTCTCAACGATCGAGACGCTGTGGAACTTGCCGAAGCTTGGATATACGGCCGACACCGTCAACGTGAAGCCCATGCTCGACCTTCTTCCATCGAAATAAGCTGATGCGCATCGTTTTGGTCGTCGCAGTATTGTGCGCCCTAGCGCTGTGGCGGCCTGCCGAGGTGACGGCCGCCGCCACGGTTCCGCGAGTGTGCATCGGATGCAATCTTGCGCAGGCGCAGCTTGCCGGTTCCGATTTTTCGGGCGTCGTTTACGTCGGCGCGAACTTCTCGGAGGCCGACCTGCGTAACGCGTCATTTCGCGGCGCAAAGATCATCGCCGCGAACTTCGAGAACGCCAAGCTCCAAGGTGCCGCCTTTGATGCGGCGGATTGCACGGCATGCAATTTCGACGGCTCGAAACTCGACGGCGCAACGTTTGCCGGAGTGCGAATGACGGCTGCAAACTTTGCCGGGTTCGCATCCGCCGTTGACAACGCGCAGCTGCGCGAGCTTCTCGCCCGCTGCGTGGCCTGTAACTTCCGATCCGGCCAGCTAGGCGGTCGGGACTTTTCGAACCTCAGCCTGATATCGGTGGATTTCAGCAAGGCCGATCTTCAGGGGACGAAGTTCGACGGAGCGGTACTCTGTTGGAATAATACGGAAGGGACTCAACGAGAGGTCAAATGCGATAAGATGGCCGATGCGCGGGTGACAGGGGCGAGCTTTCTAAACGTTCGGTTGTGCGACGATCCGATCGGACAACGGGAGTGCGTCCCCGTCGATGCCGCCGCGCTGCGTCGCTATGCCGGATCGCCCTTGACCGGCGCGATACTCCAGTAATCCGGTAATAAAGATCGCGGTAAGCGCGCACCATCCGGGAATTTTGATCGCAAACCAGCGCAGATCGTGCGTGTCGAGCTGCTGGACCAAGACTCTCCATTCCACTTGGACCAACGCCCAGGGAGCGTAGGCCGTCGCCGGCAACGGCGCCGGAGCCGGAAGCCGCGGCGGATGCAACTCGAAGAGGTAGACCGCCGCAGCTACGAGCAGCGTCGTACCGATCCCGATCGCAGCCGCGGCGCGCAATCGGTAGAGTAGCGCCGCGCAAACGAACACGCTGGCGAGAAAGAGTTTTTTCACGCCCCACGCGGCGATCCACGGAACCGTCAGCAGAGAAACCGCCGCGACGCACACGCTACGGCGCAGACCGTGCGCAAAACGCGCAAAGACGAGTGCCGCGGGAACTGCAAAGGCGAGTTCGATCACGTGAACGTAAGCGCCGGCCATGATTGCGGTTGCAGCCGGGAAGAATACCAGCAGCTCGCGGCGTCTTAGATGATCGGACAGCCGCGGAGCCATCGCCAAACCCGCGATAAGGAAGAGGCCGAAGGAGAGGGTGCCTAGAGCCAGCGCGGGCGAGTCCGAGATTCCGATGGCGTGCAGCACGTAGGTCAAGCTGTATTGCGGCGGAAAAGCGACTTCGGCCCAAGCTTGGGCCGGAAGCACGTGCACCAAGTAGGTGGCGAAGACTCTGGGACCGGTGGCCACTACGCCGACGACCGTCAACGATACGCACGTTGCGATCAAACTCCAGCGTGCGCGAGGGACGAAGAAGAGCACCGAGAGCGCGACGCCGGCGCCGAGATGCGGCTCCAGGGCCGTCAGTCCGGCAAAGATTCCGCACAGAATGTCGCGACGCTGCGCCAGCATCCAACCGGCCAAAACGAGCGTCAGCAGCACGAACGGTACGATTTGTCCGGCGGCGAGTTCCTGATAGCCGGGCGCCAGCGCGAGTGACAACAACGCCACGTCGAGCGGAATCTCCAGGCGCCACAGAACAATTGCGCTGAGGAGGACGGCGATTACGATGGCCGCCGCGTAAATCCCGCGGGCGTCGGCAAAGCGCAGTTTCGCCAACGCCATGAAGATCGGAAAGTCGTACGGCGGCTGCGGCGCCGGGATTGCCAGGCTGGGATTTGCTTGAACCGACGGCCGTGCGTCCACGCGGTGTTCGCACGTGCGCAGCGGCTCGTAGGTGTACGGGTTCCTAGCTTCGTCGAGTGCGGCGCCCGCACAGTAGAAGTCTTGAAAATCGTACATCACGCGCCACGGCAGATCGTTTCCGATTCGCACGACGTCTCGCAACGCCGCGATCCCGAGCAGGATGAAGAATAGTCCGATGAGCGCTCCGCGGAGCGTCACCGGGCTAGAAATCGTCGTCGGGACCTCGCGTCGAGGGGGGCTGGTTCAAGAAATATTCGGCCCGAAGCGGTGCCGAAATAGGTATAAACCGTTGCGGCGCTTGGCCGAAGTTGAAGCAGTCCGAGAGGTCGTCGGAGCGTACGTCGGTCGTGCCGAGCGAACCCAAGCCAAAAGTCTCTTCCGTGAACTTCAGGATGCTTCCGAACTCATGCTGGACGTGCGAAACGTAATGCGTTTTGGCGTACGGTGAGATGACGATCAGCGGAACCCTGAGGCCGAGCTCGTAAGAATTATACTGCGCCGGCTTCACGTGGTCGTACCAGCCGCCCCAATCGTCCCAGGTAACGAAAATCACGGTGCTATTCCAGTACTGGCTTTGGCCGATGGCATTGACCACCAATGCGACCCACGATGGGCCGGAACCGTTTGTGTTTCCCGCGTGGTCTGAGGCTTTCAACGTCGGCGTCACCCAAACGACGTTCGCCAAGTGTCCGTTGGCAATGTCCGGAACGATCTGGTAAGGCGGCGCCACGACGTCGGTTGCGTAATCGGGACCATTTCGGATGTGTTGAATCGCGTCGGGGCCGTTCCAAAGCCCGTCTTTGAAATGCGCTTGATAGTAGCGCCACGTCAAGGACTTTCCATCAATCAAGTCCGTGAGCGCGGGCCGGTCAAGGCATGGAAAGACTGATTGATTTTCGTTCCCGTACTGATCGATCAGCAGCCCAACCGTCCCTTTTGGAGAATCGCAACCGCCCGTCTGCTGTCCTTGCGGCGTGACCGGGTTTTCAGAGGCACGCAGGTTGGAGTTTGCCGTGATCGTGGAGGTTCCGCTCAAGATATACTGGTGGGCCGGGAAGCTCGGGCCCTGGTTCGTTTGAAACATCCGATCGGCGAACGTATAGGCTTCTGCCATGGTGAAGTACGGTTGGACTTCCGTTTGCGGAACGTAGCCGTACGCGCGCAGCCCCGTGGGGGGACATTGCGGGCGATGCCGACAGTGCGACTCCACTAGGTTGAAGCCGTTAAGGTTACCGTGCGCATATTCGATGTTGTAGGCATTATGCCGATGTGAGATGTCGTACGGTGCCTTCAGAGAAATGGGCTCGAGCGGAATGGTCCGGCCTTTCGAGTTCTTGCCAGATTGGACTGTGTCGGCGCCCGGCAGCCCGTTGAAAAGATTATCGACCGAGCGGTTCTCTTGGAAGATAATGACGACGTGCTGAATAGGCGAGCTCGCTTGATTCCGCCGCGCGCCGGCCGGAGCCGCGCGTTCCGGCGGCGCCGTTCCGATCCCTTGCTGTGCGCATCCCGCCAGCGCGACAAAAAATGAAAGCTGCGCGAGCAGCATCCGCTTCACGCTCCATGCCCCTCCGAAACGCTGTGAGAAAAAAACCGCTTCGACAGCGCCTCGGCAGGTCCTCGGCGGCGGAGGCCCGAGACGCTGAGCAGAAGACTCGCGCATGTGCCGGAACATCAAGACGCTGCACAACTTCGCGCCGCCTGCGACCGAATCCGAAATACGCGCGTCGGCCACGCAGTTCGTACGAAAGCTCAGTGGGTTCACTCGTCCTTCCAAGGTAAATGAGGCCGCCTTCGAGCGAGCAGTCGATCGCGTCGCCGACGCGGCCAGTGAGCTGCTCGCCTCACTGGTCACGCACGCTCCGCCGCGGGACCGCGCGGCAGAAGCCGCCAAAGCGCGCATGCGTTCGCGCTACTTGCCATCGCCTGTTACTTTGTGATACAAAGTATATAATGGAACTGCAGCGGGCGCTCTCCGATCTGGCGGAGGTCCGCGAGCGCCTCGCCCACCTTCAGCGTTTCGAAGGCTATTCAGGCGCAGCCGCGTGCGTTAGCGGAATCGGTGCGTTGATTGCTGCGGTCGTTCAGCATAAGCTTTCGCCGTTGCCGCATACGCCGGATTCGCTGCGACAGTACTTGACGATCTGGCTGACGTGTCTGGCGGTCGCGTTGCTGCTGAACTATGGCGCAGCAGCGGTCTGGTTGCTGAAACACCGCGCGCCTGGGGATCGAAGCCGGTTTCGCACCGCCGCGATCTCGATTGCACCGAGCATCGTGCTGGGTGGCGCGCTGAGCCTCGCGCTGGTGGACCATTCCGCGTTTGCGCTGTTGCCGGGAACCTGGTTTGCGTTCTACGCGATTGGACTGTTTGCCTCACGGGGGGCGATACCGGCGTCGACCATCGGCATAACGCTCGGTTTTGGCATTCTCGCGCTCATTTTTCTCGTTACGCCTGCCAGCGCGGTGGCATTGGCGTGGTGGGTAATGCCCATCGGTTTCGGAATCGGCCAGCTCGGGATCGGCTATCTCATTTGGCGGGACCGATTCTCATGAGCGTTCAGAACCAAGCCCCGTTCGCATATCCCGGCCTGGAAAGAATCTTTCACGAGCGCGGCCGGCTCGCGATTTGCACTTGCTTGATCGCAAATCCGGACGGTCTGAGCTTCACCGAGTTGCAGGGTGCCTGCGACTTAACCGATGGGAATCTGAACCGGCATCTGCATGCGCTCGCCGAAGTCGGGATCGTCGCAACGGATAAGCAGCGCGGTTCCGGTCGGCCGCTCACGATCTATCGCATTACGAAACGTGGCCGGCAGCGATTCCTGGCCTACGTCGACGAACTCGAATCGGTCGTTCGCGACGTTCATCAGCGCTCACCCCGCGCCGTCGCGAAGGCCAAGCTCGCTACGACATGATTCCACGCCACGTCGCAATCATCATGGACGGCAACCGGCGCTGGGCTCGCGAGCGTGGCTTACCGGTGGCGTATGGCTATCGCCGTGGCGTTACGGCGTTGCGGCGGACCTTGCGCGCGGCGCGCCGTGCGCAGATTCCAATCGTAACGGCCTTCGCCTTTTCAGAGGAGAACTGGAACCGCCCATCCTCCGAAATCGACCTATTGATGACACTGTGCATGCGGGCGGCGCGTGGAGAGCTTCGCGCGCTGGCAAATGAAGGCGTGCGCGTGCGGCTTTGCGGACGCGGCGATCGCCTTCCACCGGCGACGCGCGCGGCGCTCCAAGAGTTGGTTGCGAGTACGACCGGAAATACCGCCGTCACACTCAACCTCGCGATCGATTACGGCGGGCGCCGCGAAATCGGCGATGCGGTGCGCGCCCTGGTGCGTGAGGTGCATGCGGGATTGCGCGACGTCGACTCGATCGACGAGTACGCCGTCGAAAGCCGGCTCTACACCGCTGGAATGCCGGATCCGGATCTCGTCATCCGAACCGGCGGGGAGCTTCGGCTTTCGAATTTTCTCCTATTTCAAGCCGCCTACGCGGAGTTTTGGGCGACCGAGACCTATTGGCCCGATTTTGGCGAAGCCGACCTGCGGGCCGCACTGAACGACTTCGCATCGCGCCAACGCCGGTATGGAACCTAGCACGTGAGGGTAGCGGCCGCGGTGGCGCGCAAAACCGTTTAGAACGTGATGCTAGACGGCGCGGTGCTGCAGTTTTCGGATCCGGCGGGCATCGGCGAAACCGGCCGGATGCGGAAATCCAGCGGCGTCGTCCATTTGCCGGCATCGACCGCCCGCTTCCACACATAGACGATCGTGTAGGACTGGCCGGCCGCGAGCGGCGGGATGCCGCGGTCGTCTAATCGGTCTCCGTACTGGACTACGTCCACGAACTGCAACACGTTTGACGGTTGGGCCTCGCTTCCGCGGTTGGTGACCCTGGCCGTCACGTGATAGTAGTTCAAGTAGCGACTCGGAGTCACGTTCTGCAACGAAACGGACGCGACCGTGGGGGTAGCTCCGGCGCAAGCGGCTGCGGCCGTTCCGATGGGGACCTGCGCGAGCGCAAGTGGGACGAGCGCAATGGCGCGAATCATCAGGGGCTCCCTCCCTAGTCTTGGTACCTGCCGTCCCAATACTCGGTTAGAGCCGCGGTGCCTGCACTACGGTTCGGCCTCAGGCAAATCCGCGCCGCCGGCGAGCCCGGTGGGGAGTCGCACGACGCCGCGTTCCATGTCGGCCCAGGCTCGCGAAAGAATCGGTTGCAGTGACGACAAGGCATGCGTCCCGTCCGGCTGCGCGTAAAAAGTCACGCGAAGTCCCGAGTCACGCAAGAAGATCGCGGTTGCCGTCGGAAAGGCTGTCGGGACATTGTCATCGCCCGTTCCCGTCAATACGTAGAATCGGGTGTTTGACAGCAGCGTCGTGACCCGGCTGGCTCTGGATGCGAGCAGCGATCCCGCGATGCACATTACCGCGGCCCAATCGGACGGATGCATCGGCGCAATGTTGAAAGCGGAGAACCCGCCCATCGAATAGCCCGCGAGATACCGTTTGGCGCGATCGATCGTAAAAGCGCGGTTGGCAGCGTCGAAGGCATCGTAAACGTCGCTCGCCGAATCACGAAAATCGTAGTACCCACGCCCGTACGGAGCCACCACGATCGTCCCGGTCTGCTCCGACAAATCCGCGATGAACCTGGGTGCGATGAGATGCGATTCGGCTTGCAGCCGTCCGTGTAAGAAAACGATCAACGGTGCGGGGTTGCCGGGAGAATACCCACTCGGAACGTAGATCGCGACCGGCTGCATCGTGCCGTCTTTTGACGAGCGGACGAACGTCTCGCCCAGGCCGCGGATCGTCGCCATCGGCTGGAACGATTGGTGTAAGAGCTGCGTAGCGAGGCTGATGTCGAGCTGGGATTCCGTCTCCACTAACTGCTGCCACGCCTCGGCAGTGTAGTGACCCGGAGCGGGGACGTTGAAGAGATCGGCGTCGTCGAGCAGGCGCTGGTAATAGTCCATCGTCGAATCGCGTCCGGTCAGAATTGCGATCCGGCCGGCACCTTCATAGTATGATGCCGCAATCGCGCGCAGCGAGTTGCCGACCGCTGCTGCCTGTGCGCCGATTAGAACGATAGCGGCGCCGGCAGCTAGCCAGCGAACAATCATGATCCTTATAACGCACCGGTACCGGCGCCAGTTACCGGTCCGTCGCCGGCTTCGTCGTCAAGGATTACCATATTGAGGCCGTGAAAAAGCAGCCCCTCACCCGCTCGCTCAATTGCGGGCCTTTTTAACCTGGGGGAAGAGCCATGAAGCGCTTCTATTGTTCAATGGTCCTCATCGCGCTGGCCGTCGCGCCAGGCGCGGCACAGTCGCAGATGATGTCCGCCTCAATGTATGGCCTAGGCCCGCATGGCTTCGACTGGGTCGTTGGGACGTGGTCGTGCACGAACACGATGCCGTCACCGATGGGGGGTCCGGCTCGTACGACGCTGCGAGTCATGCGAACCAGCTCCGGCGCGATATTCTATCGCAGCATCGGTACGGGCTTCGATAACTCGTGGTACAACGTCTATTCGGCCAAGACGAAATCCTGGACGAGCCCATTCATTGTTTCGGATGGCAGCTACGGAACTGAGACCACGAGTCAGACCGGAAGAACGATCGTGTGGACGGGGATGGCGTACGATGCATCCGGGAAGATGATGCGAATTCGGGACACCAACGTGAATAGCCCCAAACGATACAGCGACTTGGGGGAAGTGTGGTTCGGCGGTACTTGGAAGACGCAATACAACGTCACGTGTGTAAGGAGCTAGCGTAATGCGAATGATGCTAACGGTTCAAATGCCCGCCGCGGCCGCGAACGCCGCGATACGGGAGGGGCGGCTAGGGAAAGTCCTCTCCGAAACGTTCGAACGAGTAAAGCCCGAAGCAGCGTATTTCACGGCGGTGAACGGCTGCAGGGGCGGCTATATCGTATTCGACCTGCGGCATCCCGACGACATCCCGTCCATTTGCGAGCCCTTTTTCAACGAGCTCGATGCAAAGGTCGAGTTGGCGCCGGTTATGACGCCCGAAGAGGTGCAGAGCGGACTGGCTAAGGCGTATCCAAAGTAGGCTTCGTCAAGGGTAGCCTTCGTCAACGGAAGTACTGGGCGATAAAGTCGATCCAGTAATGGTATACGTCGACGGTTCGAACCGGGTCGCTCGGAAAGTGCCCCTGAATAGGCCAGACGCGTAAGGTCGCGGTTTTGCCGTTATCGCGCAGCGCGCGCCAGTACATGGAGGACGTCGCGAACGGATCGCGGTTGTCGCCGACGTCCGACAGGATCAATACCGGAGTTGTGACGTCGCGGACGTACGATATCGCGGAGTTGCGCCGCCACTCTGCCGCATTTCCGGCGACGAACGGTGAGCCGTGGAAGAGGTCGACGTCCGCTAGACTGTCGTCCGCGGTTCCATAGTCGGCAGTCCAGTCGTTGACCGAAGCGCCGGAGACGGCGGCCCGCCAGAAATGGTAGCGCGAGATCATCCAGGCCGTCATGATTCCGCCGTACGACCAGCCGGAGACCGCGATGCGCGAATCGTCGACGATGCCCCACGAGCGAACCACGTCGAGCGCGGAGATGATATCTTTACCCGGCCCCTCTTCAGGATCGTACAGGATTGCGCGTTGGTAGCGCAGCCCTAGGTTGGGACTCCCGCGGTAGTTGGGGCGCAGCACCAGCCAGCCGCGTGCCGCCATCACCTGTGCCCAAAAATCGAACGCCAGCATCGAGGCGTCCGAGGGGCCGCCGTGGATGTACGCGACCAACGGATACTTTCGAGCAGGCGAAAAACCGGGCGGCCGATAGAGAACGCCGTCCCCCGCGTCGCCCGCGGTGGTCGGAAACGTTATACGCTGCGCCGATGCCCAAGCAAACTGTGCCATGCCGGCGTTAAAATCGGTGAGTTGCGCCGTTGCACCGCTCGCTGAGTGCCCATAAAGTTCCACCGGTTGCGTTGCGGCCGTGGCGAGGAAGACGAGCGTTCCATCGGACGCGATCGCATTGCCGAGCGACGGTGCGTTGGCGCCCCCGGTGGTTGTCAAGGGAACTCCCGGAGTGAGATCTCCCAAGGGAATGCGCTGCGCTGCGCCGTCGAGCGACAGGCGATAGAGCGCGTTCGTCGTGCGATCGGGAGCGGTCGCGATCAGGCTCTTTGAATCGGGCGACCAAACGGCGTCCCCAATCGGCCGATCGATCGCGCCGGAGAGCGGCCTTCCTATGCCGCCGGCCACGGTCGTGATGTAGAGGCGTGTGAGGTTCACCTGCGGGTCGCCATCGGAGTACGCGTATGCTAGGTGCGCGCCGTCGGGTGAGAACCGCGGGTCCGCTTCCCACATCGTGCGTCCGGTCAGTGAACGAACTTTCTTACTCGCCAGATCCACGAGTGCCACGTGCGAGTAGCTCTGATCGTTCAAAATCGCATCGCGGCAAAGCGTGAATGCAATCGTCGCTCCGTCCGGCGACCACGAGAGGGTCGAATCGTTGGCAACGCTGCTAGCTCCGAAGGTCAACTGCGTCGTCGCATCGTCGTTGAGATTCAGCAGGAAGAGATGGATCGGCAACGAGGGGGAGTGCGCGACTATCGGCTCGGTCGTGAAAATGAAACTGTTGCGGAAACGGTCCGCGCCCGATCGCACCGGTTCTGGATCTTCGGCAGCGTATACCAGGGCGCGGCCATCGGGTCGCCACGCGAACTGGTTGACGCCGGCCTTCGTGTGAGTGACCGGTTTCGCATCACCGCCATTGGCCGGCATGACGAATACTTGAGTAGAAGCATCGCTGCCGTTCCCCTCGTCGGCCAGAAATGCCAGCTGCGCCCCGTCCGGAGAGAATGCCGGATCGGAAAGGCCCTTGCGATTCTGCATCAGCGTTTGCCGGGTGCGTGTTGCAAGGTCAACCGAGACGAGGTCGTTCTGCCTGCGATCTTCGTCCCAAACGACTCGTGAAACCACGATGACCGCCGCTTTTCCGTCCGGCGCGATCGCGGCATCGTTCAACGCGACGATGCGCCGGTAATCATCTTCAGCGACGAGCGGCCCTACCGCAGGTGCGGTCGCTGGGACAGTCGACAGCAAGAGTGAAGCTAACGCCAAGATGCGTGCAAGCATAACTCGAACTTCTCGCCTGACCGGGCAAATTCCATGTCGGTGGCATGTCGCAGAGAAGCTGTGCCTGTGCTGGCGGCGACTTGCGCGGCGCGTAGCGGTTTGTTACGCTGAGGCGGGCTTGTCCATGTAAGCCGAATTTCCGTGATTTATTTAGACGAAGAAGCTGTTCGACGGGTCCTGCGGTGGGATGACCTCATCCTCGCGATGGAAGGCGTGCTGGCGGAGTTTTCACGCGGGAACGTGACGCAGCCCGTGCGCAACGTGTTGACGATTGAGGAGCGACGCCGCTATCTTGGGATCATGCCCGCGATCGTCGGAGATGTGATGGGCCTGAAGTTCGTCACGTTTTACCCGGCTAACGCCGAGACCGGGCTTCCCACGCACAATGCAACGATTCTGCTCTATCGGACCGATACGGGACAGCCGTTGGCCGCGTTGGATGGGCGGCTGATTACGGAGATGCGAACCGCCGCGGTTTCAGCGGCGATCACCAAATATCTCGCTCCGCCGAAGAGCCGGATACTGGCGCTGCTCGGTAGCGGCGTACAGGCCCATTCGCATCTGGAAGCACTGTCGCGCGTACGTACGTTTTCCGAGGTTCGCGTTTGGAGCCGCAACGCGGCGCACGCAGAGCGCTTCGCGCTCGAGCATGGCGCAACGGCGCAGGATTCGACCGAAGCGGCGGTGCGCGGCGCCGACGTCATCGTGACCGCGACGGCAGCCCACGAGCCGATTCTCAAAGGCGCCTGGCTGAAAGAGGGCGCTCACGTCAATGCCGTCGGATCGTCGCGGCCGGATTGGCGCGAGCTCGACGAGGAAGCGATGGCCAATACCGTCGTGGTCGACTCACGCGACGCGGCCGCAAAGGAAGCGGGTGACGTTGTCATGGCAAACGCGCAGATCTACGCCGAAATCGGTGAGATCTTCGCCGGCATGAAAGAAGCAACACCCCTCGTAACGACCGTTTTTAAATCCGTCGGGCTTGCGGTGGAAGACGTTGCGGCGGCGAAACTCGTCGTGGATGCCACGGGCCCTTAGCGCGCGTCCCAGGTTTCGGCGTCAACGGGGATCCACAGCATGTTTATTCGATATCCCGTGACGCGATTGCTGACGCCGATCAGCCGGTCTTCGTAATAGAGTGGGATCACTGGAACGTCGTCGTGGACGAGGACCTGCATCGCATTGAAATCGCGATTGCGTTGAGATTGGCTCGGCGTGCGCGCTTGATCTGAGAACAGCGCTTCAAAACGCTGGGAGCAGTAGAACGAATGGTTATCGCCGCCCTTGACGGCCTGGACGCAGCGAAGGTTCAAGGATTGCTCGGGATCGCTGCCCCCAACCCATGACTCGCCGACGATCGTAGCCCCGCCGTTTCGTAGGAGACCTTCGGGACTGAACCAGATGCGCGTGGGGTTCGCCTTGAGCGAGAGTTGCATACCGGTGGCCGCAAGCTGCGCTTGCACGAGCGTGGCGATCCGGACGTTGACCGGGTCTTCCGAGTTGATGCCGATGAGGCCGCTCAGGGGCGTCTCGTCCTTGAATCGCACGCCCTGCCGCATTCGCCAACCCGCGGCGTCGAGTTCGCGCCTTGCGGCGGCCGGATCGTGCGTGTAGGCTGGAATCACGACGCTTTTCCAGCGCACGATCGGGGGTGGAAGGAACGAGGTCGCAGCAGGGAACTCGTTTCTCCAGGCGCTCGAGAGCGCGGCATAGTCGAGTGCTCGCGCGATCGCCCGCCGTACTCGAACGTCGCGCGTGGGTCCGGTTTGCGTCTGAAGGTATAACAACCGAGTGGCGTTCTCCGGAATCCGCAAAACGTGGAGGCTCGGCGTGCCCCGCGCCTGTGCAACATTTTCGGGCGTCAGCGTACCGACGTCGACGGCGCCCGACCGAAGCGTTACGAAATTTGAATTCAGGTTTGGCACGATTTGCAGAACGATTTCGTCGAGTTTCGGCCGCGGCCGATAGTAGGGATTGCGCTCGAGAATGATGCGATCGCCTCGAAGCCAGGTTTTGACGCGAAAGGGACCCGTACCGAACGGCGCATTCTCCCATGGCGAACCAACGACTTTAGTATCGGCGAAGGCGTGCTTTGGCAGAATGCCGTACGCGAAGTCGGCTTGCGCAAAGAGCACGCGGACGGCGGCATTCCACGGGTCTCGCAATCGGATCACGACCGTGTGTGCGTCCGGCGTCCGAAGCGAGAGGATGCGGCGGTACGGTTCGACCGACGTCGCGCGGTTGCGGGGATCGAAGATGGCGCGATAGGTAAAGGCAACGTCGGCCGACGTTAGCGCGACGTCGTCGGCAAACCGTACGCCGGGACGCAGGTGATACGTTATCTGCGTCCCATCCGCAGAAACGTCGCCATTGGCCCGGGTCGGGATTCGCGTGAGGAGAATGGGAACATCCTGGTTATCGGCGGAGAGACCAACGAGCGTTTGGCAGAAAAGCGTGTCGAGGGCAAGGATGTCCTGGTCGATGGCGACGAGAGGAACGAGCGACGCCGGGTCGCCGGGATACGCGATCCGCAAGACGTGCGGAGGACCGGCGGGGACGGCGCCGTGGCGCGTACACGCCGCAAGCGCGGCGGCTAAAACAACGGCGCCGAATGCTGCTCGCACGCGCCGGTAGTTCGTCGTAAGCGTTGTTGTTGCTTCCGGCTCCGGACCGAGCGCGGGTCCGCCGCTATGAATAGTGAGATTTGAACTCACGCAGCGGACAATGCACTTACGATGAGAAACGCGAGGCAGGAAGCGGTTACGATTGCGGTGACCGCCCAACCGGCAACGGCCATCCAACCGCGGATGACATTTTCGCCCATAATGGCGCGGTTTTGCGCAATAGAAATGAGAAACCAGAGCGTAAGCGGTGTGGCTAAGCCACCTGCCACCGAAGCCCAGTAGAGCAGCGCAATCGGCGAGAAACCCACGAATGCAAATGCCGTCGAGATCGCGAGCGAACCGAGAAGAATTCCGTAAAATCGGCGTGCCCGGCCGAACGTAGCGTCGAGACTTCCAGGCCAACCGAATGTTTGCGTCACGACGTAGGCACTCGTGCCGGCGAGAACTGGAACTGCGATGGCCGCGGATGCGAGCAATCCGATCGCAAAGAGCGCGGTCGCCCACTGGCCCGCGAGCGGCTTAAGCGCGGCGGCCGCTTCCGTGGCGGTCTCAACCCCCGAGTGGTGTGCGCCCAGCGTCGCCGCCGTTGCAACGAGAATGAAGAGAAAACAGATTCCCGGCGCAAGCGCACCCCAAGCGGCGTCCGCCTTCGCCGCCCGTAGCTGCGATCCCGACGAGCCTCGCTCGGAGACCCCGATTGATTCCCAATAGTAGACGTAGCTCGTCAAGGTCGTTCCCAGGAGGGCGAGTGCGCCCGTCGCGATCGGAAGCGTGAATGCGAAGTGCGGAAAAACGAGCGAGTGGGCTAGCGCCGCCCAATCGGGCTTTGCCAAGACCGCGCTTATACCGTAGCAAACGAAAATGAACGGAAGAAACGAGAGAAAGCGCTCGATGCGTAAGTACGATCGCGAGACGAGCAGCCACGCAACAACACCGGCAAACGGAAATACGAAGTACGCTCGCGGTACCCCGGTGAGCAGCCTCAAGGACTCGGCCGCTGCTTCGAGGTCGGCCGTCAGCGTAACCAGGTTGACGGCCACGATCGCAACCAGCGCCGCCAACGCCCACGAAAGACCATAGTGGCGCCGAATCGCACTTTGGATGCTGGTCGGGCAGATCGCACCGACGGTCGCCGCAATCGTTTGAACGACCGCGATCATCGGCAGCAGAAGCAGGACCAGCCACGACAGCATGTAGCCCGTGGCGGCACCGACGACGGCAAGGCTTGCCACCGTCGTCGGATCGGCATCGGAGGCACCCGAGACCAGACCGGGCCCAAGTCCAGGCGCTATGCGTCGCCGAGCAAAATACATGGGTCCGATGTTAGCAGGTACCGCGCCATCGCGGAAAGGGCTTGCACTTTCCGGATAGCGACGCAACATTTGATGTGTTAGCTTCACAACATGCGGCCATCTATGCGGATTTCCGCGGCCGCCGGTGCTGTCGCCGGTTTGCTCTTTCCGATGGCATGTGTGGCGCAGCAGGCTCCGTTACCGCAACCAACCCCGCGCGCGTACTCGCCGTATGTTTCGGCAGAAGAAGAAGTTACACCGAATTACGATTCTGAGTCGGGCTCGAGCACGGTGCTCAACCTACGGGGGCAGCTTCCCTATACCGGCGGAGCCACGCAGTACTTGCTTCGCCTGAGAATACCGATCGTGACCTCGGCGCCGCAATCCGCGATTACCGGTGCAGGAGACCTTTCTCTATTCGATCTCGTGCAGCAGAATGGGCCGCACGGGCGCTGGCTATACGGCGCGACGCTACGCGTGCCGACGGCGCAGAACGATTCCCTCGGGTCGGGCAAGTATTCGGTCGGCCCGGCAATCGGCTACGAAACCTATGAGGGTCCTTGGACGGTCGGGTTCTTCAATCAAAGTTTCTTTTCGGTTATCGGGCCGGCATCGCGTGCGCCGGTAGGCCAAACAAAGATCGAACCCTCGGTTTCACGTGCGCTGGGCGGCGGTTGGGGGATCGGAACGTCGAGCATGAGCTTTACTTACGATTGGGTCCGCAACGCATGGACCGAAGTTCCGGTCGGGTTGCGGATCGACAAATCGTTTTCGAGCTTGCGCCAGAAGTTCGACGCGTATTTCGAAGGCGAGAAGAATCTCGCGGCCATCAAAGGCGCGCCGGCATGGACGCTGCGCGCCGGCCTGCGTTGGACTCTGCCGCGTTAGTTTCCACTATCCCAAAATTGAAAACTTGGAGCAATCCGCCGGATTTAGCATTTCTGGGATAACGGCGCGACGGCAAAGCGCTACACTCAATGCTAACAGGATGGACAGATACACCGCGCGTCTGGGCGGGTCGGTCAGTATCGCCGAGGATGTCAGTTACGACGAGCTCCTAAAGAGCCTGATCGAGTTCACGCTTCGGGCGGCGATGGCGCGAGCGTCCGATCAGAGCACGGTAGAGCACGAAGAGCTGCGCCTCAAGGGTCTCTCGGCCATCGAACTTTTTCGCAACAGCCGGGCTGTTTGGACCGACGCTGCGCTTTTCGAGAGGGAACTGGCCGAGGCTCGACGCGAGGGCATCCAGGGTGTTTTCATGGAGAGAAACGAGCTGGATCCAGAGGTATACGACAAGCTGAATGGTCAGCTTCGGGACTGGTGGCGGCGTGCGGGCTACGAGAGCGACTGCCTGACGAAATGCATGAAACGGCTCTTCACCGAGCTCGAGTCTGACGCCAGTGACCGCGCCGCCGACGCCAGGGAGCAGTTCGTCGGCGAGATCCTTGGGCTCTAAGATCGCGAGACTTCCTAAAAATTTCGCAAAATCTTAATGCCGGCCTGATAAGCTGGAGGCGATGGAACGCGCTACGATGGCTCGAGCGCTTGCGCCCGAGGGCTTTTCCTGGTCTCAGCTCGAGCCGGGCCAGCTTCACGCGGACCAAGAAGTGGCCGATCTGGGCGCGGTTCAGGTGGTCCGCCTTTCGTTCAGCCTAGGGCTGAGGGCAGAGGGCGAACTGCCGCCTGGGAAGCGTCTTATCGGCACCCTTGGGGACTCCCGCATGACCGCGCGATGGTTTGGGGTCGAAGGTAACGGCGAGTACGTCGCTACGAGCAGACGCGCCGTCGATCTCTGCACCCATGCAGCTTCAACGTTCTATTGCGCGACAATTGATGAACGCCCACTCGACAATCTGTCAAGCGGAGTTTCTGACGCCATCGCTTCAATCGATGCGAGTTCCAACGGTAGATTGACGCACGATCGGGCCTTGGCGAGGCGCCTGCGTGTCGGCATGAAAACGATTTTGGAAGCGTATAAACGGACAACCCAAGGAGCGCCGGCCTCCCTGCGGACGAAGGTCGACCGATTGTTCACTCCGTTATTGGCGCTTTCGCTAGAGCGCGGCGATACCGCGACAGCCGTTCCGCGCTCGCTCACGCGGCGGATCGCGGCGGTCCGCGCCTGTGAGGCGTACGTGCGCGAGCACGTCGAGAGCAACCCGACGCTGTCGGACCTGACGATTGTTTCGGGGTTGCGACTGCGCTCGCTGATCAACGCGTTTCAAGCGGTTACGGGTTTGAGCCCAATGGCATATTTGAAGAAGACGCGGCTTGGCAACGTGCGGCGGATGCTGCAACACGCTGACAAGGAGCGCACGCGTATCATCGACGTCGCGGCGAACTTGGGGTTTTGGCATATGGGACATTTCACCGCGGATTATCGCGCGATGTTCGGCGAGACGCCGTCAGATACACTTCGCCGGGGCTAAGCGACAAAAAGCCTAAGTAAGAATGTTGACCGCCCGTGCGGCAGCAACTGCAATGGTCGTGAGCGAAATCGCCGCTTCGAGCATCATGTACATCCGCGCGCGGGTCGTTACGGGAGGCGTATCGGTCGGGCTGAACGCGGTCGAGGTCGTGAACGAGAGAAACACATAGTCGAGAAAAACGCTTGCCTTGGCGGAGCCCGGGGCTTGCGGAAAAACGAAGTCCTGGTCCCCGAGTAAATGAAACGCGATGGCAAAGACGATGACGTTGGAAACCCAGATCGAGATCGCGGTTTCCATCAAGCGCGTACCTGAAATCGTTCCCGGTTGATAAACAACCAGATAGACGACTTTCGCCATGCTGGCCACGACGACCAGCGCAGATACCGCGGCGGCGGCGGTCATGACCGTTCTCGTCAGTTTCCGGGCCCCGGCGATCGTCCAGAAGATCGAAAGCCCGCACGTTATAACTAAGATGACGCCGAACGTCAGCGTGAGAGTCGGTCCCCCCACGGTGTAGCGGTTACGCAGGCCGAGGAATACCACGAGTCCGACCAACAGTGCCGCGCTTTCCCCCCAGTCGCGACTGCGCGCACATTCGGTTTTCATTAAGTCGCGCGTTCGGCGGCCTCCCAGCTCACGGACGAGACTCCGTCGAGGCCGGAAATCGCCCGTTGCAGCCGGTCTGCGGAGCCGTCGTCGCGACCGGGTTTCGTCATCTCGGCGACGATCTTGACCGTTCCGTTCGTAGGTGGGGAGCTAGTCATTGAGGTGAGCTTGAGCAACGTGCTTTCGATCTCGTGGAGCATGCGCTCGCGCACCGCAGAGCGCGCGGTCTCGTTGCACGCGACGTGCAGCGTGTAGGTGGTCGCGAGGTGCTCGGGGCTGGCGTGGGGGATACGTGAAATGACAATGCCCAGCGGCAGGCCAATGAGATTGACGGTGACGATAACGGCCGCGCCGACTGCGGCCTGGACCTCGAAACCCGCGCCCGCCAGCACGCCGACGGCGGCCGTCGCCCAAAGTGTTGCGGCTGTGATCAATCCGCGAACGTTGAAACCGTCGCGCAAGATTACGCCGCCGGCTAAGAACCCGACGCCGGAGACGACTTGAGCCGCCACGCGCATCGTATCGTTGATGCCCGCAAGTTCCGGCACGGCCGTGAACATTGCGGCGCCGACGGCCACGAGCGTGGATGTATGGAGCCCCGCAGTCCGCTGGCGCCATTGGCGCTCGAGGCCGATCGCCAAGCCGAGAAGCGTGGCAACAGCCAAGCGTTCGAAGAAAAGGCCTTGCGGGAGCGCCGGCACGTTCACCATTTCATCTTAGGTTGCGATTCGGACGTCCCACTATCCCGTTTTTGCAACGTCGGCTTTTTTGAGATGGAGCCCTCGCTCTGAGGCGAAGCTCAGAAAAGCTCAGCACGGCGCAGAGAGGACATCCAGAATGGCAGCTTCGACGCAGAAGCAACCCAATATCGTCACCATTATGGCCGACGACATCGGATGGTTTAATTTAGGATGCTATCACCAAGGCATCATGGCGAGCCGCACGCCAAATCTCGACCGATTGGCGGCAGAAGGAATGCGATTCACCGACTACTATGCCGAGGCGAGTTGCACCGCGGGCCGCGCGAACTTCATCACAGGCGAGTTGCCGATCAGGACCGGCCTGACGACGGTAGGGCAGGCGGGTGCCAAGGTTGGAATGCCGGCCGAAGCGCCGACGATCGCCACAGCGCTGCGCTCGATGGGCTACGCAACCGGCCAATTCGGAAAGAATCACCTCGGCGATCTCAACGAGTATTTGCCGACGCTGCACGGGTTCGACGAGTTTTTTGGCTACCTCTATCACCTCGACGCGATGGAGGATCCGGCACATCCCAACTATCCCCAAGCGCTCAAAGATAAGATCGGTCCGCGCAACATGGTCCACAGCTGGGCCACCGATACGGACGATCCGACCGTTCAGCCGCGTTGGGGTAAGATCGGGAAGCAGCGGATCGAAGACGCAGGCACGCTCTATCCCGATCGGATGGAGACCGTGGACGATGAAATCCTGGCGCATGCTTTCAAATTCATCGATGGCGCGAAGGCGAGCGGCAAGCCATTCTTCTGCTGGCTCAACCCGACGCGCATGCATGTGGTCACGCATCTGTCGGACAAATACGAGAAGATGCGCACGTCGGAAAACGGTTGGTCGATCTCGGAGGCCGGCATGGCGCAGCTCGACGACATCGTTGGCGCACTGATGAAAAAGCTCAAAGACGACGGCCTCGACGACAACACGATCGTCGTGTTCACGACGGACAACGGCACGGAGAACTTCACCTGGCCGGATGGCGGACAGACGCCGTTCGCGGGCGGAAAGGGGACTGTACTCGAAGGCGGATTCCGCTCACCGTGCGTCGCTCGCTGGCCGGGCAAGATCCCAGCCGGAAAAGTTGAGAACGGCATCATCTCGGGGTTGGATTGGTTCCCGACGTTCGTCGCCGCCGCCGGAAATCCGAACATTGTCGACGAGCTCACGAAAGGCAAGCAGCTCGGCGACCGGACTTATAAGGTCCACCTCGACGGTTACGATCAAACCAATCTCATCACCGGTGCGGGGCCCTCGAATCGCCACGAGATCTTCTATTTCGCGGAGGGGACGCTCGGCGCTGTACGCTACAATGACTACAAATACCGGTTCATCGACCAGCCGGGTGGCTGGCTTGGGGGTACCGTCAAAGTGGACTGGCCGATCCTCGTCAACCTGCGGCTCGATCCATTCGAACGCACCGGCGTGGGCGGCTCGCTCGCATATTACAACTGGTTTGCCTACGAATTCTGGCGGTTTGTCTTGGTGCAGGAAGTCGTAGCGCGGGGCGCTCAAAGCTTCATCGAATTCCCGCCGATGCAGAGAGGCGCGTCGTTCAACATGGAAGCCGTCAAGGCGCAAGTCGAAAAGGCCATCGCGTCGCACTCGGGTCAATAAGGATCCGGTAGGCTATATGGCACTGGTAAAGGTCCTCGCGCTGATCATGATCGTCTCGACCATGATCGGCGCGGGACTGCAGGTCGACCGGCAGCGCCTGGTCGAGACGCTGCGCCAATATGGGTTGTTGGGGCGCGCGTTCCTGGCAAACTTCGTATTGGTTCCGTTGCTTGCGATTTTGCTCGTTCGGTTCTTTCACGTCGAGCGCGGAGTTGCCATCGGGATCGTTCTGATGTCGATGGCACCCGGCGTACCGTTTCTCGTCAACGCTGCCGGTCGAGCCAAAGGCGGGAGCCTGTCGTTTGCCATCACGATTTCGTTCTGTTTCACGGCGCTTTCGGTGATCACGATTCCGCTTACGATCGCGCTCATAAACCTCATCGTGCCGTCGGCTCCCGTGCCGCCGGTGCCGGCGCTGAAGTTTCTAACGACGTTGGTCGTGTTTCAACTCGTCCCGCTGGTTCTCGGTGCCTTGATTGCCTCGCGCCTGGCTCCATCGATGGCCGAAAAGGTCGTGAAAGCGTTACACATTCTGTTTGTGCTCGCAGCGCTGGTTCTGGTCGTTCTGATTTTCAAAACGATCGTCGGCTCCGTGTCGGCGGTCTACGGACACGGAAATCTCTTCATTATCGCTGCAATCGGCGTTTTCTCGATCCTGTTTGGGTGGCTTCTTGGCGGCCCGGATAGTCAGTATCGCCGTACCCTTGCGATCGCGACCCTACTCCGCAACATCGGTTTATGCGTGCTGATCGGTACCCAAACGATTTTCGAAGGGACGCTCGTCCTTCCGACGATTTTCGCGTATTTCGTGATCACGTTTATTCTTAGTCTGCCAATCCGAGTCTATTTTACGCGGACGAAACACGCATGACCCCGCTGATTTTTTCGCCCCAGTACGGATTATTGGCTCTCGGGACGATCGGCTACATCAGCCTGCTCGCGGCCACGACCAATGCGTTCAACGGCGCGCTCTTGGCGCGGCGACCGGATCACTATAGACATTTCACCGTAGCCGGAATCATCATTCTCGCTTATGCGGGTGGGATCGGCGGCGGTATCGTGCGCGACGTCCTCGTCAACAAAGTCCCCTCGCCGCTGCAAAATCCATGGTATCTCGTCGCGTGCTTCGCGGCCGCCGGGCTCGCGCTGCTCATCGATTACAACTCCGAGCAGCGCTTCAAAGACGGCCTATTTCAATTCATGACCGCGTTCTCGCTTCCGTGGTACGCAATCGTCGGCGCACAAGCCGCGCTCGACGCCCATCTCGGATACGCGGCCGCGGTTGTCATCGGCGTCATCGCCACGACCGCCGGGCGCTGGATCATCGACGGCGCCTGTCTTGTCGTGCCGAAGCAGCTGGTTCGGGGTGAGTTCTTCATTCTCGCCGCGGTCCTCACCGGGGTAGCCTACGTCGTCTGCGAGCGGGCCTTCGGATTGCCGGTGATTACGGCGACGGCGATTGCCTTTGTGGTCGGCTTCGGCTTCCGTCTCGCGTCGCAGGCGCTGGGCTGGGAGGAGTGGGAACCGTGGGAGCCCGCTGACTTGCGCGCAGGGGAGAAGGCCCGGCACACGCTAGGCGAGGGACTCAAAGCCGAACTCGGCGATCAATGACGCTCGCGTCGTCGATCGGCTGGATTCTCGTCTTTTCAGGAATCGTTACCGCGGCCGGTGGATTGACGGCGCTGCTGCTTGCCGTTCAACTCTTGCGGCTTGCCTTTGGAGTTGGCGACGGCGGGGCCTCGACGGTTTTCTTCGTCCGACACTGGGGCGTGCTGATCTTTGCGGTAGGTGGGTTGATTTTATGCGCCGCGTACGTCCCTTCCGTCCGCGCTCCGGTTCTGACGGCAGCTGCCCTTGAAAAGTTCGCCATCGGAATACTGGTGTTCTTTGGCCCCTTGAAGCGAACGACGGCCATGACCGCGATCGCCGGGGTAGACGGCCTCTTTGCCGCCATCTACGTCGCGTATTTGTCCGGCTTATAGGGAGCCGCCGCGCTTTTGCGTTTTTCGGAGTCCGCCGACGCATCGCGGGATGTTAGGATAGGCTCACCTTGAGTGAAAGCGTGAAGCCCTCGGCGGCCGCTCCCGCCGTCGCCTCCAAGGAGGTGCCGCCGGTACTTGACGTCTTCCTGACGTTCCTGATTATCGGTGCTACGAGTTTCGGTGGTGCGGTCGTCGCCTATTTGCGCAGCTCGTTGGTCGGGAAGAAGAAATGGCTGGATGACACCCACTTTCTCGAGCTGATGTCGATCAGCAATACGCTTCCCGGGCTCAACGCGACGAATATGTCGATCCTGGTCGGAGATCGGTTGCGTGGGACGGTCGGCGCAGCCGCAGCGCTGATCGGAATGTGCTTGCCCGGCTTTATCTTCATGACGGTCGCGGGAATCATGTATGGCGAAAACGGCGATCGTCCGATCGTCACTGCGATGCTGAAAGGCGTCGCGGCCGCTGCAGTCGGCCTCATCTCCGCTACGTGGTTCCAGATCGGCAAGAAGTCGGTGAAGGGGTTTTACGATGCGTTCTTTATCTTGGCCGCGGTTTTGGCGGTAAATCATTTTAAGGTCTCGGTACCAATCGTATTGATCGGGGTCGGTGCCTTGGCGATCTTCACGAACCGGCCGGGGAAGCAACGGCAGAAGGAGGCGTTAAGCGAGTGGATCAGCTCCCTGCGATAGCTCGCGTCTTCGGCTACCTGTCGCTCCTGACGGTAGGCGGCGGCATGGCCGCGTTCCCGGAAATGAAGTCGCTGGTCGTCGACGTGCACCACTGGCTGTCGTATCCTCAGCTAATCCATGTTTACAGCGTCGGCCAGATGGCGCCGGGTCCGAACATGATGATGGTGGCCGCTGTCGGCGAGCGAGTGAGCGGCCTTAGCGGAGCGGCGATCGCGGCGCTGGCATTCTTTGTACCGACCGGACTGCTCACCTTCGGCGTCGGCCGGATCTGGAACAGACTTGCAAACTGGCCGTGGCGAACGTCGATTCAGCTCGGGCTCGCTCCCGTCGCGATCGGCCTTGCGGTTGCGGGCACGGTCACCTTGGGCAAAGGCGCGATAACGAATTGGGTCACTGTTGGCGTCGCGCTAGCGGTTTTCATAGGGACGTTACGCACCAAGATCAATCCCGCGCTACTCATCCTTTGCGGAGCGGTCGTCGGCGCAATCGCGCTCCGGTAGCGCCATTGACGCGAGTCTGGGAGAGGAATCTGTGGTTGCTGCTGGCCTTGATCGTCGCATTGATCGCTTGGCAGTTAACGCGCTGGATCACGCATGTCGACCATAGCCCAGGGCCCGTGCTTACCATTTTGTTCGACGAGCGGCCGCCGTTTCAATCCGAGCGTTTTCCCGTTCTCGTAGGAGCACTTCAGCAGGAGCGTCATCGGTTCGCCGAGGCCGCGCTAACGAGCGAGGCCCATGTTTTGTTCATGGTCACGCCGAGGATGCGATCGATCCTCGTTGGTGGACTTAACCCGGCTTCGATTTCCTGTGGCTCCTTGCCGGGTGAGCGGGGAGGGCTGGCCGAGTTTCTGGTTGATGCCGAGAACGCCGCAGCCCTGACGCCTATTCCGATTCAAAGGCGCCGCGCCAGCATTTTCATTCCGATTCCCAAAAGCATGCACGACGCGCTTTTGCGCGCGCCAGAGCGAAGAGCCGGCATCGCTTGCAAACTTGACCGCCCACTTGCCAGGGCCCCGACCTTTACCGAACGAGCGATAACGGTTCGAGCCCACACCGGGGCCGGCGGCGCGGTTCTTCTGGACGTCTCGGCCCTGGAGGACGTTGACGACCTGCGTTTCTCGGGCGGCCTCCAGGCGCCGCTCGGGGGCGACCGGACGCGAATTCTCTACGCCGGCGACAACATCGTTTCGGCAGAATGGGTCGACGTCACCGCCCAGGAGCGGCGCGACATCGTGCTCGTCGTAATCGGCGCGCTCTCGGCGATTGCGGCGGCAACGGCGATCGAAGCCATACGCCCATTCGTGGAACGGCGGACCAAAGCGAGCTAATCGCCGACTTTGCGGTTTTGGGATACGCTCCGGCGGCCGTGGCGCGGTAGAGTTAGGCTATGGCTAGCGTTATTACCGCGCGTGAGTTCAAGCTTCTCCTGAAGCCGGAACTCTTTCCGACTAAACGCGCGGTTTTAGAATTCAACAAGAATCTCGCGAAAATCGCGCGCGATCTCGAAGTTCAGTACGAGGGATTCGACCGGATCGATTCCGAGCTTCGCGAAGTACAGTTCTTCGATACGCCGGACGCAGTCTTTCGCAGCAAACACGTCATCCTGCGGCTGCGCCGCGATCACTCCAGCGGCTGGCCCGACGAGACGTGGGAGGTGACCTTCAAACGCCGCTCGCCAGACTTCCGGGAATCTGCCGATTTTAACATCAATACATCGCTCAAAGACCTCGATACGAGATTCAAGTTCAAAGAGGAAATCATTCGCGGCGAAAAGCCGGGTTCGATCAAAAGCATCTTTTCAAACAATTTGATCGGGTACTATCCGGTGGCGAATTTCACGCAAACAATGTCGAGAATCATCGAGATCTTTCCTGGGCTCAAGACGCTCGACCTCGATCCGGATTCGACCGTGTCGGCGGTGAATAACGCGCGCGTCTTCGAGATCGGTGCCCGGCTGGGATCCTACGTTTTCGGCAAAGACGCGGTCGCACATGCGGATCTCGCCGTGTGGACGCGGCCAACAGTGGATGCCTTTCACGTTCTCGTGGGCGAATTCGGTTGGTCGTACCACCTCAAAGGCGAAACCGGAAAACAGCAAAAGGCGCATGAAAACGCGGATGCGTTTTTCAAAGCGCTGCAGACCCCGCTAAAGGACTGGCTTTTCGACGGCACGACGAAGACGGCACTGATTTACGGAGAGCCGGAGTTTGCCGGGGCATCTTAGTACTTAACCATAGAATCGAAGGAGATCACGTATGAAACGTCTTGCTATTTCACTATTTTGCGTGTTCGCAATCGCGGCGCCTTCGAGCATCGCTGCACAAATGAGCACGCCGAACGTTACTGGGACGTGGGCAGTTCAGCAGACCGGCTTGAACGGTACTTCAACATCCACAGTGACCGTAACCCAGTCTGGCGAGGGCATCGTAGGCAGTAACGCGGCCAACGGCAACGGATTCACGGGCACGTTTGTGAGCAACTCGAAGATCAACGGAAAGTGGCACGGCCCGGGCGGCGCCGGTTGGCTGACCATCTATGTCAGCGCCAACGGCCACAGCTTCAACGGCACGTGGGGCTACAACGGCCGCGCCGCAAACGGCTCATTCGTCGGCAACAAGGTCCTGCCGCCGTCCCCGATTACCGCTGTCGGAACTTGGAACGTGATCGGCGCGGGCGGGCCGGCTGCTTTCATCGGAAAGATGGCTTGCACGCAATCCGGGCCGACCGTCGTCTGCCACACCGGCGGCGTCGTCCTCAACGGGAAGTTTCGGACAAAAGACAAGGTACGAGCGACGTGGAGCGGCGGCGGCAAATCGGGATGGTTCTCGTTCTGGTTCAACGGCGACAATAACAGCTTCAACGGCATATGGGGCACTGGGGCGGATACGACGCCGCCAGTTGGTCGCGTCATTGGCCAACGCTCCTTGGGGGGCTAAGCTTAATCGACGCTCTGGCGTCTGTGTTTGCGGTTAATCGGGCGAGCCGGCAACTCGCCCGATTTATCGCGCAAACCAGAAGCACGAATTTCGTAGGGCGAAAAATATGCGGATCATGACGGGTCGCGACGGGATGGTCTGGATCGAAAGAGGGGTCTTTAGCATGGGCTCGGACCGGTTCTATCCCGAGGAGTCACCGGTCCGAGAAGCAGCTTCCGGTGGATTCTGGATCGACGTACATACGGTCACCAACGCCGAGTTTTCAACGTTCGTGCGAAAAACCGGGTATGTAACAATCGCAGAGCGAGATCTCGACCCCGCCGACTTTCCCGGCGCGCCGCTCGAGAATCTGGTTCCGGGGGCGCTGTGCTTTCACATGACGCCGGGTCCGATCAACCTCGCCGACTACTCGCAATGGTGGTCGTGGACGCCGGGTGCGTGCTGGAAGCATCCGGAAGGCCCGGGCAGCTCCGTGAAATCGCGCCCCGATCATCCGGTCATACACGTTGCGTTCGAAGATGCCGAGGCGTACGCGCGCTGGGCCGGAAAACGGCTTCCCACCGAGACGGAGTGGGAGTTCGCAGCACGCGGCGGTCTCGACGGTGCCGATTTTATGTGGGGAAACGAGATGGAGCCGGGAGGCACGCCTATGGCCAATACCTGGCAAGGCGAATTCCCTTGGCAGAACCTTTGCCGCGACGGATACGAGCGCACCGCGCCGGTCGGGCAATTCGCGCCTAACGGATACGGACTTTTTGACATGGCCGGCAACGTGTGGGAATGGACCAGTGATTGGTATATCGACGCGCGCACCAAGCCGGCTTCTCCCTGCTGCGTGGGCTCTTCGGCCCGCGACGATCGGGAGCGGAGCCTCGATCCGTGTCAGCCCGAGATCCGGATCCCTCGCAAAGTGCTCAAGGGCGGCTCATTCCTTTGCGCGCCAAACTATTGTCTGCGCTTTCGCCCGGCTGCACGCTCCCCACAAGCTATCGATACGGGGATGTCGCATCTCGGCTTTCGCTGCCTCCGCGACTGAGCCGGAGCTATTGCGACTGAAGCGTCAGGTTGTTCACATTGACCGCGTAGTTTCCGGCAGCTACGAGGTTATTCGGATTTGCGCAAATGACGCCGAAGTTAGGCCCATAGATGACAACCAGACCGGGCGGTCCGCACGGAACTTGCCGCAAACCATAATTCGATAAGAGGGTCGCCCCTGGACTGCTGCTATTGACGGAGTACGACGTATACGTCTGATTCGCGTAGACGATGGAACCCATCACCGCAGCGGTCGCGGCCCCAACTGCGAAGGCTCCCCAGAACCCACCGCCCCAGTAGGCTCCGTAGGGCGCCCAAACGACGCCACGATTCCAACCCCAGGCGGGGCCGACGTATCGCGGGTTTACGACTACGCGGCCGTTGTAGTAGTAGCCGTTTCTGCCGCTGGTATTGTACTGATACTTAGTCGTCGTACCGGTGTTCTTGTTGTACACCGTCATATTGCCGGTGTTCTTGTTGTACACGGCGGCGTTACCGGTGTTCTTATTGTACGCGCCGGCGGAGTTGGCGCCGTTGTAGGCGCCGCTATTCCGGTTGTAATTGGTTGAGTTATTCGTGTTCGTGTGATACTGCGTCGTGGTATTCGTGCTCTTAT
>DAIMCN010000019.1:0-49052 GCA_036726365.1 Candidatus Cybelea sp. | reverse complement strand
TTCTCTGGTCAGCAATCGACCAGGGGTGTTGCCTACCTTATACAGTATTACGAGCAGCAATGCAAGTTTTTGCGGACGACGGCGCGCGCATCGATGCACGCGTGGATGGACAAAAACGCGCGCGCGCTGTTGTCTTAATCCATGGATTTCCGTTTGCGCGTGCTATCTGGGATGCGCAAACGGTTGCACTCGCGGAGACCGCGCGCGTCGTACGTCCTGACATGCGCGGCGCGGGAACGTCGAGCGTTCCGGACGGTCCGTATCTAATGGAAACGATGGCCTCTGATGTCGCGGTGCTTCTCGATACGCTTGGAATCGAACGTTGCTCCCTCGTCGGACACTCAATGGGCGGTTACGTAGCGCTTGCGTTTGCGCGGATGTTTACCGAGCGGGTCGAGCGTCTCGCGCTGGTTTGCAGCCGATTGAGTGGCGATACGCCGCAACAAGCCGCGGCGCGGGGCGAGCTCGCGGCGCGCGTCGAGCGTGAGGGCAGCATCGAACCCGTGATCGAAGCCTATCTGCCGCGGATGTTCGCGGCGCGGACGCGTGAAGCTCGGCCTGACGTCGTCGAGCGGGCGTACGCGATCGCTCGGTCCATCGATCCGCTGGGTGCGGCGGCGGCGTTGCGCGGCATGGCCCTGCGCCCGACGTCCGAGGACATTGCCGAGGATCTGAACGTCCCGGCGCTCGTCGTCGCCGGGGCGTGCGACAACGTGGTTTCCCTCGATGAATCGCGAGCAATCGCGAGGCGGTTCCCGCACGGCGAACTCATCGCGTGCGAGGAAAGCGGTCACCTCGCGATGTTGGAGGAACCAGACCGTGTTAGTGAGGCGCTGAGGGCTTGGCTAGCGGATGACCGGGTAGTTTGAGCGGCGCCGGATCAAATTGAAGATGAAGTATCCGCCGAGCAGCACGGCCGCGATAACTGCGGCGATGACGACGACTTTCAAGAGATACCCGGCGATGAAGAGGAGCAGGATGACGGCGGCAACGATTGCCGTGAGCTTGATGAAGAGCGCAACGATCGGCTGGAGGCCAGGCTTTGGCGGAGTTCGCATAGCGCCCCTATGTACCGGGCGACGCAAGCTGGTGTTTCACCCGAGCAGGTTCAATCGATCCAGAACGCGGTAGCCGGCGGCGATTGAGGCGCCCGCGTCGATGCTGCCATCCCGCAACATCGCCCGGAACGCCGGCAGGGGCGCGAGTTCGACCTCCAGATGTTCGGTCGGATCGAGTTTTGGCTCGCGGGTCTTCCGTGCGCCCAACGCCACGTAGACGTAGGCGCGAGCGGTGGAGCGTACCGGCTCCGGCAAGTACTCGGCGGCGAGGTCGCAGCGCAGCACTTCATGACCGGTCTCCTCGGCGAGCTCGCGCAACGCGCAGTCGCGAGGAGTTTCGTCGTCAAGCAGCATGCCCGCCGGAAGCTCTAAATGAATGGAGTCCGACCCGTAGCGATATTGCCGCACGAGGACGACTTGCTCGTCGTCGGTGAGAGCGAATACGGTTACGAAGCCGCGTGACTCCCGGACGTAGTAGTTTGGGACGATCGTGCCGTCGGGAAGCTCTACTTCATCCTTGCGCAATCGCATATATGGCGAGTCGACGACGTAATCCGACTTGCGCAAGCGCCATCTCGGTTTTTCCATCACGCGTGAGTATCGACGAAGCGTTTGCGGCTCCTTTCGCGAAGCAGCCGGGCGATGGGAGAGCGCGCGTTGGTGGTCGGCGGTGGAACCATGGGAGCCGGCATCGCGCTCGTCGCGGCGCAAGGGGGCTACGACGTGGAAGTCATCGAGCCGCAAGCCGCTTCACGCGAACGCGGGCTTGACTACTTGCAACGCGAAGCCGAACGATCCGGCGACCGTTCGATTCCGGAACGAATTCGTTGGACCGCTTCCATTCCTGCGCGCAGCGACGCGCAGGTTGCGATCGAAGCCGTGACGGAGCGCTTCGACGTCAAACGCGATGTCTTTGTGGCGCTTGCGGCCGCGCTTTCTCGGGACGCGTTGCTGGCGACCAACACCTCGTCGCTCTCCGTCGCCGATCTCGCCGACTCGGTGCCGCATCCCGAACGTGTGGTCGGCCTCCATTTCTTTAACCCGGCGGCGCGGATGAAACTTGTCGAAGTCGTGCGCGCACCGCAAACGAGCGACGATGCTATCGGCCGCGCGCTCGATCTGGTCGCGCGGATGGGCAAGAGTCCCGTCCTGACGGCGGATACTCCGGGCTTCATCGTCAATCGCGTCGCGCGGCCGTACTATCTTCAAGCGCTGCGCGCGCTGCAGCGCGGAGTCGCCTCGGCCGAGGAATTGGACGCGTTGGCCCGAGCCGCAGGGTTTCGCATGGGGCCGTTCGAGCTAATGGATCTGATCGGGCTTGACGTAAACCTTGCGACGACCGAGTCGATCTACGCGCGCACGGAAGCGCAACGGCTCGCGCCGATCGCTCTTCAACGGCGCATGGTTGCCGATGGTTTATTGGGCCGCAAGAGCGGGGCCGGCTTTTATCGCTACGGCGACGCGACCCCGAAGCGATTCGATGCTGCCGTCGAACTGCCCCAAACGGAACCCGACTCGCAGGAATCGGTCGTCATCTTAGGATTCGGCGGCCTCGCCGATGAGCTCGCCGAGCTGATTGGAGAGCGCTACGTCCACGTCGCGCGCATCGAAAACGACGAGCTGCTCGACGAGATCTCACCCGCCGTGACGATGGTCGTCGACGTCGGCGACGGCGCCGCCGATCGCGGAGACGTCATCGCCGGGCTGGATTCACTGCTGGGGGCGGAGACGCTCTTCTTCGTGGATGCGTACGCGACGGATTTGGAAGCATGCGCGCGTCGACTGCGCCATCCGGAGCGTTTGATCGGATACGGGGTGCTCGGATCGCTCACTGCGCAGCGCGCGGTTGAAATCGTTGACCTTAAAGCCGCATCGGACGACGCGCTCGAGCTCGCGCAAGAGTTCTTTGCAAACCTCGGGAAAGGCGCAGTTTTGGTGGAAGATGGTCCGGGTCTCTTTCTCGGAAGAACGGTCGGCTCGATCGTCAACGAAGCGATGATTGCCGTCCACGATAGAGTCGCTTCGGCCGACGACGTCGACACGGCGCTCCGGTTCGGTGCGAATTATCCGATCGGTCCGATTGCGTGGGGGCGCGAGATCGGCGGCGCACGCGTAACGCGCATCTTGAATCGGCTGGCCGACGCCGAAGGCGAGGCCTTTGCTCCGCATCGTTCACTCTGGGTACTCGACGTCGACGAAAGCCAAACGCCTGCCGAGGCGCCCGAGTGAATCGCGAGGTCTGGGTGATTGACGCACTCCGCACGCCGATTGGACGGATCGGCGGCCGGCTCGCGAGCGTCCGGCCGGACGACCTCGCAGCGCTCGTCGTGCGTTCCGTCGTGCAACGCACTGCCGTTCCTCCGTCGGCCATTGACGACGTCTACTTAGGCGCCGCGAATCAGAGCGGTGAGGATAATCGCAACGTCGCTCGCATGGCCGCGCTGTTGGCGGAGTTGCCGATCGAGATTCCCGGCGTCACCGTCAATCGGCTATGTGGTTCGAGTCTCCAAGCGATCAACTCAGCCGCCCAAGCCATCGCTTTCGGCGAATGCGACGTCGTGGTTGCGGGGGGTGTCGAATCGATGACGCGCGCGCCCTACGTCTTGCCAAAGAGCGACGCTCCCTTTGCCCGAGGTCAGCGGCTCTTCGACACGGTGCTCGGCTGGCGGATGATCAACCCCAAGATGCCGTCGCAATGGACGATCTCGCTGGGTGAAACGGCCGAGAATGTGGCGCAACGCTATGGAGTAACGCGCGAAGAACAGGACCGCTTCGCATACGAATCTCAGATGAAGTGCAAAGCGGCGATGGAGCGCGACGCGTTTGCCGACGAAATCACGCCCGTTACCATCACCGGCGCTAACGGCGAGCAAGGCGTCGTCTCTCGAGACGAGCACCCGCGTCCCGAGACGACGCTGGAGGTCCTTGGAAAACTCAAGCCATCGTTTAAAAAGGATGGAACGGTGACGGCCGGCAATTCGTCGGGCATTAACGACGGAGCGGCGGCGGTGCTTCTCTGCGAGGCGAGCGCGGCGAAGCGCCTGGGACTCGTACCGATGGCGCGATTTGTCGCCTCCGCGGCAGCGGGTGTGGCGCCCGACGTGATGGGATTGGGACCGATCCCTGCGACGAGGAAGGCGCTTGGTCTCGCAGAGTTGTCCGTCGCGCAAATCGACCTGGTCGAGATCAACGAAGCCTTTGCGGCGCAAGCGATTGCGTGCATGCGTGACCTCGAGCTGGACGCCCAACGGACGAACGTGAACGGCGGTGCAATCGCGCTCGGCCATCCCCTTGGCGCGAGCGGCGCACGGCTGGTCACTACGCTGTTGCACGAACTGCGCCGGCGGAGCGGCCGGTATGGATTGGCTACGATGTGCATCGGCGTGGGCCAAGGCATTGCAACGGTATTCGAGCGCGTGGAGGAGAAGCCAGCATAATGGCCTTGACATCCACGTTAATGAAAACGCAACTGCTCATCGGCGGTACGTCCCGCGACGCTTCGGATGGGGGTACGTATGACGACCTAAACCCTGCAACCGGTGCAAAGGTCGCCGCCGTTGCGGATGCAACGCGCGAGGACGTGGACGCCGCCGTTTCCGCGGCGCGCTCGGCATTCGACGCCGGGAAATGGTCAACGATGGCCGCTTCGCGGCGAGCTAAAATCATTTATAAAATTGCCCAGCTGATCGGCGAACGCAGCGCGGAGCTGGCGCTGTTAGAGGTGCGCGACAACGGCAAGACCATCGCGACCGCCAAAGGCGAGCTCGGCGCTATCGTGGATTGCTTCGAGTTCTACGCCGGCGCGGCGACAAAGAACTACGGAGAGACGCTGCCGCCCCCCCTTCCGACGTATTTGGCGAATACGGTGCGCGAACCGGTCGGCGTCGTCGGCGCGATCGTTCCATGGAATTTTCCGCTGCTGCTGGCTTCATGGAAGGTTGCGCCCGCGCTGGCTGCGGGATGCACCATCATCCTCAAGCCATCGTCGGTCACGCCGCTAACCGCAATCGAGCTCGGGAAAATCGCGCTTGAGGCCGGCGTGCCCGCAGGCGTACTCAACGTTCTGACCGGTTCGACGCGCCCGATCGGTGCGTGGCTAGTCGAGCATCCCGATGTTGATAAGATCGCCTTCACCGGCTCGACTGCGACCGGAAAAATTGTCGCCGCGACCGCCGCGCAGACGCTCAAGCGAGTAACGCTGGAACTCGGTGGCAAGTCGCCATCCGTCGTGTTCGACGATGCCGATCTCGACGCCGCCGTCGCCGGAGCACTTTACGGCGTGTACTACAACGCTGGCCAGTGCTGTGAAGCGCGGTCGCGCATTCTGCTGCAGTCGGGAATTTACGACCGCTTCGTCAGTAGCTTCATCGAGAAGGCAAAACGGTTGCGCGTGGGAGATCCGGAAGATCCGCAGACGCAAATCGGAGCGATTACGTTGCGCGACCAGTACGACAAGATCAAGAGCTACTGTGAGATCGGCGCGTCGGAAGGGGCGAGGGCGCTTTTCGGCGGCGGACCTCCGGATCTGGGGGAGGCGTTTTCGGCGGGAACGTTTTGGAGTCCGACCGCCTTCGAGGCGGAAAATTCACATCGCATCGCGCGCGAGGAGATCTTCGGACCGGTTGCAACATTCGTGCGGTTTGCCGACGAAGCCGAAGCAATAGCGCTTGCCAATGCGAGCGACTACGGCCTCGCTGCGAGCGTGTGGTCGACGAGCGTCGGCCGTGCCAATCGCGTTGCGCGAGCGATCCGCAGCGGTTCGGTCGCAATCAATACGCCGTATGCCGTCTTTCCCGGAGTACCCTTCGGCGGCTACAAGCAGTCTGGATATGGCCGCGAGCTGGGAATGGAGACGATGCGGCTGTATACCGAAACCAAGAGCGTGCTGACCTACATCGGCGAGAAACCGATGAACCCGTTTGGGGTATAGGGAGGGCATGGGAGAGCCGCTGAAAATCGGGCGACAGTATAATACGACCTATGGCACGCTGTGGAAAGACGGAACGTATTTTCCACGCGGTACGGAGGTCAGCGTCGTCGGTCTTCACATCGATCAGGGGTTCTGCGTGCGATTTCCCGCTACGCTCGACGGCGAGCCGCTGGAAACGTGGGAGGACTGGAGCGAAGTGGAATTTCTAGCGGACGAAGGTACGGTCGAGCCTCCGAGCCGGCCTCTCTCGAGAGCGGTGCTCGCCGAAGCACACGACGTGCTGTTAGAAGCCGAAGACGGCTGTCATCTTCATTTACATGACGATGAGTAAAGGAATTCCGTTACGTTCCTAACGTGATGTTTCCGGTTTGCCAAGTCTCCCAACTCGCGCATTCCGACGATTTTTGACCGGGAGCAAGGATCGCTACCCAGCAGTAGGTTTTGCTCGGCTTGAGGTTTTTGAAATGCGCGAGCCCTTTCATCCCGGTGATTTCCGTATCGAACGGCGTTCCGGGCCGCGGGCTCGCCGTGTTCCTGGGCGTCGATTCTTCGACTGGAATCTTCGGCGCCGGGGTGCCGAGGATCGTAACCAAGACCGTCGCTTTCGTGATCGAGGGGTTCGGATGCGGGGAGCCTGGCGATGACGAGGGTGTCGGAGACATGGAGCCGTTGCTATGGCAGGCCGCAATTGCGAAGGCCGCGACGGCCAAGAGAATCATCAGGCGTTTGGGCATGGGCGGCTCGCTTCGACGCCTCACCGTTCCGCCCCGTTCTTCGCATCGGCGCAGAGATGAAAGTATCGTTGTGATTTAACGTCGAGTGAGGCGTAGTACTCCCTGAAGAGCGACGCGGCGGCAGTCCCCGGCCAGTGTGCCGGGAGTAGCTCGCTGGGCAGACCGGGATCGAGGTAGGCGAACTTTCGATAATCGTGGACGAGCCAGAGGCGCTCGACCAGCGCCCCTTCATCGCTCGAATCGTGACGCTCCCGTTCACGTTCCAGACGCGGTGCATAGCGAGCGATAAATTGATGGTAGGCGGAGGCAATCCCGGGAACGCTCCAGCAGTGCTCGAGCAGCTCGCGATCGGTGAGCGGGCCGCGATACTCGCTGCTGAATAAGTGAACCGCTTCAAGGGTAAGCGTCGAACGCGCAGCTTCGCGCGCCGCGGCGAGCGTGTCGGAAGGAGAGATCCAGGTCGAGGCGGAGAGCGGCGCCCAGCCCAGCGCGCTCAGCTCCTTGCGAAGGCGCTCCCGGCCCTTGCGATGCTCCTCGCCGATCGTGTAGGTGAGGAGCCGCCACCGGCCGTCCCACTCGATGACCGGCCCGTATATCCGCGGGCTGAGCTCGTCGATCCGCCTCCGACCGCGCTCGGTCACCACGTAGAACGCTCGGTTGCCCTGACGCCGAGCCGCCAGCCATCCCTGCCGCGACATGCGCGATACGGCCTGGCGAACTGCCGCGGCCGAAACCCCAAACGAGGCCATCAAGCGGATGAGCGCTCCAATCCAGAGCGAACCGTCGCCCGACAGCCGATGGACCATATCGCCATAGAGCGTGAAGATAAAGGAATTGGGCCGGGTGACCGGCCTTGACACCCCAGCTCGCACTTAGTATAACGATATTCTCGACGCTCGAGAAAAATCCGTTATATTGTAAAGGCGCAAGGATGAATCGAATATCGAATTTCGACGACTGGATCGGCATGCTCGACGAGTGGCGGCACGACATCGGCCTCGACCGCGAACTCGTCGATCGCTTTATGCCAGGGTACCGCTTCGAGGCGAAATATGGTGAGCTGCCGACACCCGAGATTTACTTCGGCGATTTTAAAGGCGAGCGGCGCTGGGAGCGGATTCGCGAGATTCCCGATCAGCGGATGCGTGACGCAGTGCTCAACATGGTCGTCTACCAAGGCGATACCGAATTTGCTTCCAACGAACAGCAGCGCTTTCTTGTCAACAATGCGCCCACCGAGTACGATCTGGCCTCGCTCGTGCGAATCATGGTCGAAGAGACCCGTCACGGTTATCAGATGTGTCACCTCATGGTCGAGCATTTTGGCAGCGAGGGTAAGATCGAGGCACAAAAGATGCTCGAGCGCCGCGCGTTCGGAAAGAAGAACCGGCTGCTGAACGCGTTTAACGACGACGTTACCCATTGGCTGGATTTCTTCGCGTACACGAATTTCATGGATCGCGACGGTAAGTTTCAGCTCACCATGCTCTCGCACTCGAGTTTCTCGCCGCTTGCCGCCTCGATGGGGCCGATGCTCCGCGAAGAGTCGTTTCACATGGGAACCGGCATCACGGGACTTCGCCGAATCGCGAAGGCCGGAGTGATTCCCGTCGAGATCCAGCAGAAGTATTACAACAAGTGGATCTCAGGCTCGCTCGATCTTTTTGGAACGGATCATTCTGGATCGGCTCAGTGGGCCTACGCTTGGGGCATCAAGGGGCGCGTCGACGAGGATAAGACCGGCGATAGCGTCGACAAGGAGCACCTCAACGAACGCGCGCGTCAACAGTTCTTCGAAGAAGTATCGGCGACCGTTGCCCGGGTCAACGAAGTCAATCCCAGCGAGACGAAGTTTTACGTACCGGACATGCGCTTCAATCGCAAGATCGGAGATTATGCCGGCCGGCAGTACTCGGTCGATGGACGCAAGCTAACCAGCGAAGAGTGGGAGGCCTACGCTCCGATGGTGCTCCCGACCGAGGCCGATGAAACAAAACTCAAAGAGTATTTTAAGAATAGTAACTGGATCGCCCCTAAAGGAAACATGGCATGAGTACGACGGTCAACGGAGCGGCGCAACAAACGCCGTTTGGTCGCGAGGCACGCGCGCACGACGGCAAACGCGTCATCAACTATTGGAAAGATGGCCATGTGGCGTTCATCGAGATGGACGATCCCCCGGCGAACACGTACACGCACGAGATGATGCGCCAGTTGGACGAAGCGATTCTCGACGCGCGTTTCGACTCGGATGTCGAAACCATCGTGTTGAGCGGAAAGGGTGAGAAGTTTTTCTCGGCCGGCGCCAACATCGGTATGCTCAACCAAGTTACGCCCGAGTTCAAATACATGTTCTGCCTGCACGCCAACGAGACGCTGCAGCGCTTGGAGCAGACGCCGAAGCTGGTGATCGCCGCGCTCAACGGCCACTGCGTCGGTGGAGGTTTGGAGATCGCCATGGCGGCAGATCTGCGAATCGCGCGTAAAGACGCCGGCAAAATCGGGCTTCCGGAGGTCTCGCTGGGCGTGCTTCCCGGCACCGGCGGAACCCAACGCCTCGCCCGCCTGGTCGGCAAATCGCGCGCCATCGAACTGATGGCCACCGGTAAGACCGTTAGCTTCGAACAGGCCTTTGAGTGGGGCATGATCACCGACCTCTTCGAAGGCAGCGCGCAAGAGTTCCGCGGTCAAATCGTCGATTATGCCAAGCAGTTTTGCTCGCCGAACAAGGCACCGATGGCGGTCGGCCACATCAAGCGCAGCGTGCAGACTGGCGCGGAGCTTCCGCTTCAAGACGCACTCGCGCTCGAGCGCGAATTGCAGTCGTTGCTCTTCAAGAGTGAGGATGCCAAAGAAGGCTTGGCCGCCTACAACGAAAAGCGCGTCGCGCGCTTCAAGAACAAGTAACGACGTCGGCGTGCCCTGCTCGATTCGAAACGGCGGAGGGGCGGATGCGAGAATCCCGTAAAGACGCGTCATGAAAACCTCATGCGGACGGTGCTCGTATGAATGCACGTTTTGTACCGACTGCGCTGCTGCGATGAACCAACGCCGTCCAAATTGCGGCGAGCCGCACCCTCGCGGAGCTTCGGTCTGATGGTTACCGCCGTCATCCTGATGAATGTAGAACGGCCTCGGCTGCGCTCGATCGCCGACGATCTGCTCGCCGTGCCTGGCATCGCCGAAGTCTACTCGGTCGCCGGGCCATACGACCTGATCGCGATCGCCCGAGTCAAGCAGCATGAAGAGCTCAACGATCTCGTCACCGAGCACATCGCGGCGCTCGACGGCATCGTCACCACCGAGACGCTGATCGCCTTCAGGGCCTTCTCTAAAAAAGATCTCGGCCTGCTTTGGGATATAGGTAGTTAGAAAGCGTCCCGATTTCCGTTTTCAAGCCGCAGTCAAAAGGCGTGGGAAATCTCGTTCACGGAACCACTCGTCGTCGCACCTCCTGTGCTCCTCCTGTTACAGCGCTCGCGCAGACGAGCAAAGCTCGGAACGACGCGCGCATCCTGCGCTGGTCCGCGCTCGTCGCAGTTTCCGTTTAACGAGATTCCCCGCGCTTTTTGACCGTTGCCGGAACGAGACGTAGGTCGGGACTCTTTCTAAGGGGATTCTTGCTAAGGTAGCTCGACTCGATAGAGATGCGTATCGTCGATGCTGAGACGCTGCGGCGCATTTCCGTCGTAGTCTTCGAAGCGTACGATCGAGTCGCCTAAGGCGAAGGTGCCGTTACCGAGCGGCTTGAGAACCTCGACTCCATCGAAAGTGAGCTGGTCTTTTACGATGACGACGCGCGTGATGGCTGGCTCGCCGAAATACGTATTTTCGTAGCGGCCTACTAACGCGGCCCAATCTGCCGGGTACGAAAACGTGCGGGCTCCTCGATAACGCTCGTTTGCGAACCATCGCGAACCGTAGTTCATCTCCACGACGGCTCCGCTTTGGACGCGGCCAAACGACCAGAGGAAGAAGGCGTACTTCGGATCGTCCGCCCAGAAGAGGTCCTCGCCGCGCGGATAAAGCGCAATGCGTTTTGCGCCGTCAATCAAGGCGAGCCGGTCGCCGAACGGTACGACCTGGAGCAATGCACCGTTTTCGGCCGTATATGCGCCGGCATAATCCCGAGCGTGCTCGACGCGCGCGGGATCGGGGGGCGCGGGCGGCGGCGGGAGCGGTTCGCCAAGGCTTTGCGCGCGCAGCACGTGCATCGCGTAGAGCACGATGGCGCATGGATGGAGCGGCGCTTCCACGAGGTTGGCGAACGCGACGACGCCAAAGCCGCGCGTGAGATTCATCTGCATGCACGCCGTATAGCCGGAGATGCCACCGGTGTGACCGATTACGTGATCGCCGCCTTCGTCGAAGATCGAGAGTCCGTACCCGTATCGCTTGTAGAAGGTTGGGGCCTCCGTCAGCTCGACACCCGCAGCGCCCGCCGGCTTTCCGTTCTTTAACGAGTCGGGATTCGTCATCGCCGCGAACGTCGCCGGAGCGATGAGCTGCGTTCCGTCGCCGGTTCTACCGCCGTTGAGATAAAAGCGCATATAGCGCGCCATGTCTTCAGGCGTCGATAGCACCGACCCGGCCGGATCGACGAAGTCCATAGGCGGTGCTGCGGCCAGAGCTGGCCGCAGTGACGCGGGACGGTCGTTGTCGCGGAATTGGTAACCGATGGCGGCGTTCGCCATGGTATCCGGGGTGAACACGTCGGCGCTGTGATTCATACGCAAAGGGTTGAAGACGCGCATTTCCAACGCATCGGCCCACGAGCGGCCGTCGATTCGCGCTAAGATCGCCCCGGCGGTTGCATAGCCATCGTTGGAGTACGACCACGCGCTGCCCGGCGTGAAGATCGTCTTGGCGGCACGCAACGCAACGACGTCGTACGTGTAGCCTACTTCGGCGGAGAAATCGTCGGGAAGACCGGCGGTGTGCGACAGGAGCTGATGAACGAGTATCGGCGCGCCTTTGGCATCAACGGAAAACCATGGAAGGTACCGCTGAACCGGCGCGGCCAAATCGACTCGTCCGGCATCCGAGAGCTGCAGCAGCGCGAGCGCGGTCATCGACTTGGTTATCGAGCCGATGGCAAAGCGCGTCTGCGGCGTGACCGGCGTTCTCGCGTCCAGGTTCGCATAGCCTAACGTGATGACGCGTAAGATTTGCGAGCGATCGGTGATCGCAATGGAAAGTCCCGGCGTGCCCTGATACCGCATCGCGGTCGGCGCGGCGGAGGCGATCGCGCTCAGCGCGGCCGGCAGCGTCGGTGCGTTGCGCGCGTTGGCCGGCGTGAGGGGAGCCAAGGTAATCGCGAGTATGGCGCAGATCTCGCGGGCAACTGGGGAGGACCGGCGCATGGTTGCTGATAGTAAAAGGAAGCGCCTCGGAAAGCCTTCCGCGAGGAGCCGGGTGAAACGGCGGATTCATGCCAAGGGTTAAGCACGATACTATGGCACGCATCTATGAAAATTTGGCCGATACCTTCGGCAACACGCCGCTGGTCAAGATTCCCCACCTGACGGCCGGAATTCGGGCGACCGTCCTCGTGAAGATGGAGTCGTTCAATCCGGCCGGTTCGGTGAAAGACCGCATCGGAGTCTCGATGATCGAAGCCGGCGAGCGCGATGGCCGCCTCCTTCCGGGGATGACGATACTGGAGCCGACGAGCGGGAACACCGGGATCGCGCTGGCGTTCGTTGCGGCGGCGAAGGGCTATCCGGTGATTCTCGTCATGCCCGACACGATGACGGTCGAGCGCCGGAACCTGCTCAAAGCGTACGGCGCGCAAGTCGTGCTGACGCCCGGGGCGGAAGGAATGCCGGGAGCGCTTCGGCGCGCCAATGAGATTCTCGCCGGTGCTTCCGGCAAGTATTTCATGCCACAGCAGTTCGAAAATCCGTCGAATCCCGAGATCCATCGCCGTACGACCGCCGAAGAAATTTGGCGCGATACCGACGGTGCGGTCGATACCGTCGTCTCGGCGATTGGTACGGGAGGCACCATCACCGGCGTCGGCGAGGTGCTGAAGTCGCGCAAACCGAGCGTAAAGATGATCGCGGTCGAACCGGATGCGTCCCCGGTGCTCTCCGGCGGCAAGCCAGGACCGCATAAGATTCAAGGCACGGGCGCGGGGTTCATACCGAAGGTGCTCAACACCCAAATCTACGACGAAGTGATACGAGTCACGGACGCCGACGCGATTGCGACCGCGCGCCGCCTGGCGCGCGACGAAGGCATGCTGGTCGGCATCTCGGCCGGCGCGAACGTCTGGGCGGCGCTGCAGGTCGCGACGCGGCCGCACTCGCAAGGACAAACCATCGTGACGTTCGCGTGCGACACGGGCGAGCGTTATCTCAGCAACCCGGTATTTGCCGAGCAGGAAGCGACGGTCGTCGAACCGGCGCTGGTTTGAATCAACCGATTCTCGTCGAAGTAACTCGCGGTAACCTGGTTGAGTCGGTCCATCATGTCGCCGCCTGCGCGGTGGACCCCCGGGGTGAGATCGTTTACCAGGCCGGCGACGTCGAGGCTCCCGTCTATCTGCGGTCGACGGCAAAACCATTTATCGCCGCCGCGGTGATTGCTGCGGGCGCGGCCGAGCGTTTTGGGCTCGACGCGCGAGAAATCGCGGTCATGACCGGCTCGCATTCCGGCGAGCCGTTTCACGTGGAAGCGGTACTTTCAATCCTGCTCAAGATCGGCGTAGATCCGTCGGCGTTGCAGTGTGGCGTGCATTGGCCCTACGACGAGGCGGCCGCGAACGCGTTGCGTCGCTCCGGTCAACAACCGACCGCGCTGCACAACAACTGCTCCGGAAAGCATGCCGGAATTCTCGCGCTTTGCAAGACGATCGGTGCGGATACTCGGACGTACTTACGCGCGGAGAATCCCGCGGAGCGACAGGTCTTGCAGTTTTGTGCGAGGTGTTCCGACGACGATGCCGCGGCGTGGCCAATCGGTACGGATGGCTGCGGGATTCCCGCCTACGCGACGAGTTTGCGAAACGCAGCTCGATCGTTCGCACGCCTGGCCTCGCTTGCCGAAGTGAACGATCGCGATGCGCGAGCCCTAGAGTGCGTTCGCGACGCGATGGTGCGCTATCCGCAATACGTTGCAGGGACCGCGCAATTCGATACGGAGCTGATGCTTGCCGCAAATGGGAGCATCGCGTCGAAAGCCGGCGCTGAAGGTGTCCACGGCGTCGCGGACATCGCCCACGGATACGGCTACGCCTCGAAGGTTCTCGACGGCAGCTCGCGGGCGCGCGGGCCGTCCACGATGGCAATCTTGCGTCGACTGGGCTCGCTGGATCCGCGAACCGCCGGCCCGCTCGCTCGATTTGCCGCTCCGGCGGTGTATAATCGGGCCGGACACGCGGTCGGGGAAGTTCGCGTATCCGAACACGTCGCCGTCGAAAAAGCGAGTGGGTCTTGATTGATGTCTGAATATTTACGCCTGCTGCGCGAGCGGGTCCTGATCTTCGATGGCGCGATGGGCACGCAGCTCATGGCGCTCGATCTCGCCGCTGCGGACTTTGGCGGAGCGGGTTATCACGGGTGCAACGAGGCGCTGGTTCTGACGCGTCCCGATATCGTCCGGGCGATTCACGAATCCTATTTGGCGGCCGGCGCCGACGTAGTCGAGACCGATTCGTTCACCGGCACGAGACTGAAGCTAGACGAGTACGGCCTCGGCGATCGCACCCGCGAGATCAATCTGACCGCCGCAACGCTTGCCCGTGAGGCCTGCGACGCAGTTTCGACGGTCGACCGGCCGCGCTTCGTGGCCGGCTCGATGGGCCCCACCGGCATGCTCATCTCCTCATCGGATCCGTCGCTTTCGCAGATCACCTACGAACAACTGCGCGATCTTTACGCGGAGCAGGCGCGTGCCCTGGTAGAAGGCGGCGTCGACTTGCTGTTGCTGGAGACGATGCAGGATTTGTTGGAGCTGAAGGCCGCGATCGCGGGAATCAGACTGGAGTTCGCACGGGGAATGCGCCGCGTGCCGATTCAGGCGCAGCCGACGCTCATTACCGAAGGACGGATGCTGCTCGGCACGGACATCCGCGCTATTTGTGCGACGCTGGACGCGCTGGAAGTCGATGTCGTCGGTCTCAACTGCTCCACCGGCCCGGCACAGATGCGCGATTCGATCCGCTATCTCTGCGAAAACGCGCGGTGCTTCGTCAGCGTCGTTCCCAACGCGGGGCTCCCGCTCATGGGACCTCAGGGTGAAACGATCTATCCCGAGGGTCCGGAGGAACTTGCGGGCGAGCTTGCCGCATTCGTCCGTGACTTCGGCGTCAACGTCGTGGGCGGATGTTGCGGAACCACGCCGCAGCACATCGCTGCGCTGCGCGATGCGGTTGCTTCAGTCGAGCGCAAAGCCCGGCCGCATGTCGAACGCCCGCAAGAAGCGGCGTCGGCAATTACCGCGGTCTCGCTCGAACAGCAGCCGCGCCCGCTGCTCGTCGGCGAACGCATCAACTCCCAAGGCTCGCGAAAAATCAAGCGGTTGTTGCTGGAGGATCGCTACGACGACATCGTGTTGGTTGCGCGCGAGCAGGTCGAGGGCGGAGCGCATCTGATCGACGTCTGCTGCGCGCTAACGGAGCGGCCGGACGAGGACGAGCAGATGCGCGAGCTCGTGCGCCGGTTCGCGCAATCGATCGAGGCACCGCTAGTGATCGACTCGACGGAGCCAAAAGTACTCGAGATCGCGCTGCGCAACTATCCTGGACGCGCGATTCTCAACTCCGTTCACTTGGAATCGGGTCGCACCAAGATGGACGCCGTCTTACCGATGGCGCGCGAACATGGAGCTGCGCTAGTCGCTCTGACCATCGACGAGAGCGGCATGGCGAAAACGGCGGCACGCAAAGTTGAAGTCGCCCGCCGCATTTACGAAATCGCGGTCGGCGAATACGGAATTCCGCCGGGCGCTCTGATCTTCGACGATCTTACTTTCACCCTCGCCACCGGCGAAGCGGAATTCCGCGACTCCGCCTTGGAAACGATCGAAGGAATCCGCGGAATCAAGCGGGAGCTGCCGGGCGTGCTCACCTCCCTGGGTATTTCGAACGTTTCATTCGGCCTGAAGCCCGAAGCGCGCGCGGCGCTGAACTCGGTCTTCCTACATCACTGCGTCGAAGCGGGGCTCGATTGCGCGCTGGTGCATCCCAAGGAAATTACCCCATACTTCGAGGTCGACGCGGGCGTTCGAGAGCTCTGCGACGATCTCGTCTTCAACCGTCGGGCCGATGCGCTAACACGATTGATCGAGCATTTTGAGGCCGCGACACAGGATGGGTCCTCCGCCGACGCGGCCCAGGCCGAGGCGGCTGCGGATGACGCGCCTATCGAAGAGCGCATCCATCAAGCGATTCTCCGTCGCCGCAAAGACGGCATCGAAGCCAAAATTGACGAGGCGCTCCAGGGACGTACGCCGGTCGAAGTCCTTAACGAAATCTTGCTGCCGGCGATGAAAGACGTCGGCGACCGGTTCGGACGCGGCGAACTGATTCTGCCGTTCGTGCTGCAGTCTGCCGAGGTGATGAAAAAGGCCGTCGCACACTTGGAACAGTTTCTCGAGCGCCGCGCCGGCACTACCAAGGGTACCGTGGTACTTGCCACCGTCTTTGGCGACGTTCACGACATCGGTAAGAATTTGGTCCACACCATCCTGGCGAACAACGGTTACACCGTGCACGATCTCGGCAAGCAGGTGCCGATGAACAGGATTTTAGAGAAGGCCGTCGAGGTCGATGCGGACGCGATTGGGCTCTCGGCGCTTCTCGTTTCGACCAGCAAACAGATGCCGATCTGTCTCGAAGAACAAGACACGCGGGGTCTGCGCTTCCCGGTGATCGTCGGCGGTGCGGCCATCAATCGCGATTTTGGACGGCGCATCGCTTGGCTCGACAATGGGACTCGTTTCTTCGAACCGGGCCTCTTCTACGCGCGCGATGCGTTTGAAGGACTCGACCTCGTCGACGCACTGACCGGCGACGAGGAACGGCGCGTGCAGCTGCTGGAACGCACGAAGCAGGAGGCAATCGGGGCGCGCGATCGACGGCGCGTTGATACTCGGCCCGCCGGTCCGACCGTCCTGTCGCTCGTGAAGGAAGAGCGCGCGCCGGTTCCGGTACCGCCCTTCTGGGGCGTGCGCGACCTCTCATATTGTCATCCTGAGCAGAGTCGGAGGATCGACTTGCACGAAGTATGGCCGTGTTTCGATCTGCGCAGCCTCTACCGGCTCTCATGGGGCGCGTCAAACGTCAAGGGTGCGGCGTTCGATCGGCTCGTCGCCGAAGAGTTCGAGCCACGTTTGCGGGAGTATCAGGCCGAGGCGCTGCACGGCGATCTCTTGCAACCACGCGTGGTGTACGGATACTTTCCAGCCGCCGGAATCGGCGATGAGGTTATCCTATTCGACCCGCGCGATCCGCGCAGCGAGCTCGCGCGTATGACGTTTCCGCGACAAGTCGGCGGCGAGCATCTCAGCCTCGCGGACTACTTGCGCGAGCCGCGAAACGGCGCAAGCGACGTCGTCGCCTTGCAAATCGTTACGGTTGGCAGCAATGCCACGGCCCGCACCGAACAGTTGCAGGCTTCCGGGGATTACAGCGAGTCATATTTCTTGCACGGGTTTTCGGTCCAATCGGCTGAAGCGTTGGCGGAGTACACGCATCGGCGCATTCGGCGCGAGCTGCAGCTTGACGCGGAACGAGGGAAGCGCTACTCGTGGGGCTACGGCGCCTGCCCTGACCTGCAACAGCACGAGATCGTTTTTTCACTACTCGATGCGACGGCGAAGATCGGCGTGGCGCTGACGCCGGCGTTTCAAATCGTGCCGGAGCAGTCCACGGCTGCCATGGTCATGCATCATCCCAAAGCCGCGTATTTCAACGCCGCGGCTACCCGCGAGCTCGCCGCCTCCTAAGTTCGCATCGCTTCGGAGCAGGCCGTGGCGCCTTGTGGGCGTACCGTCTGCAGCAATGAGCGTACGCACGGTCCTCTACATCGGCCTCGTAATCGTAGCGCTGGTTTTGATCGTTGCTTTGGTGCGTGTGCTTCCGCGCCAGCGCACCGTTCTGCCCGGTCCGCTTTCCGCTGCGATCGCGGTGGGGATCGGCTTTGTAACGAATTTTTTCGACACGCTCGGCATCGGCTCGTTCGCGACGACCACGTCGCTCTTTAAGTTTCTCCGCTTCGTTCCGGACGAGCGCATACCGGGAACGCTAAATGTTGGCCACGCGCTTCCAACCGTCGTCGAGGCAGCGATTTTCATTGGTATCGTTGCGGTCGCCCCGTACACGCTGGTTTCCTTGATTCTGGCTTCGATTGTCGGTGCGTGGCTCGGCGCGGGGCTCGTTTCGCGTTTGCCTCGTCGCTACGTGCAGATCGGCATGGGCAGCGCGCTGGCCGTGGCTGCCTTGCTGTTCATCATGACCAACCTAAAAGGAAGCCAGTTTGGCCTTACCGGGAACGCGCTCGGTCTCGACGGCGTGCGTTTGTGGATCGGGATCGCGGTCAGCTTTTGCCTCGGTGCGCTGATGACAATCGGCATCGGGTTGTACGCTCCGTGCATGATCATGGTCAGCCTTCTCGGCATGAATCCGATCGCGGCATTTCCTATCATGATGGGCTCGTGCGCCTTCCTGATGCCGGTGGCGAGCCTGCGGTTTATTCGATTCAATGCCTTCTCGATGCGAGCGGCGCTCGGTCTGACGCTTGGCGGAATTCCCGGCGTCTGGATTGCGGCGCACATGGTGTACCGTTTGCCGATCGTGTACGTGCGCTGGCTCGTCGTGGTCGTGGTGCTGTATGCGGCAATTGCAATGCTACGCTCGGCAATGCGAGGTACCGCCGACTCTAACTTGCGCCAGAAGCGCGCCGTCGTACCCGAATCGTTGGGGTGACGGCGCGACCGCACGAACTCCTAAGCGGCGACCTCGATCCGGTTGTAGACGAAGCGTCCGCCGACCATTGTGCCGATGACTTGATAGTCGCGGTCCCAAAACGATAGGTCCGCGCGCGCGCCGCGCGCAACGCGGCCGATTTCAGCCTCATGCCGGATTAGCCGCGCCGGCGCATGCGTCGCCGCGACGATCGCTTGGGCAAAGGGAATCTGCGCGTAGGACATATAGTTGCGGAGCGCTTCGTCCATGCGCAGCGCACTGCCGGCGATGGTGCCGTCGGCGGCGCGCATGACGCCGCCTTCGATGTGATATCCAGGATCGGCGGCCGGCATGTTGTCCGTTACCAGGACCACGCGATCGCCGAGCGTGCGGTGGAGAATGTCGATCATCACCGGTGAGACGTGAATGCCGTCGCAGATGACCTGCACGAGCGTGCGGCGGTCTTGAATAAAGGCCGCCAAGATTGAGGGATCGCGATGATCGAGTGGCGGCATCCCGTTGAACGCGTGAGTCAGCGAACGGAAGCCAAGTCCGATGGCGAGCATTCCTTCACGGTAGCGAGCCGCGGTGTGTCCGGCCGAGCACACGACTTCGTTCTCCACGAAAACACGCAGCGCGTCGCTCGCGCCGTCGACTTCGGGCGCCATCGTCACCAGCAGACACGCGCCTTTGCAGGCGTCCACCATCTCCCGCGCGCGTCCGGCGCCGGCTGTGAGCAGCCACTCCTGACGATGGATGCGGCGAAACTTGGGGTTGAGGAAGGGTCCTTCAAAGTGAATGCCGAGGCATCGCGCACCCTGCGGCGCATCTTCTTCGAGCTGGTTCGCGGCCTCGACGATCTCCGACGCGGCGTGAAGCATTGACTCCCACGGTGCGGTCATGACGCCGGCGACAAATCCCGTCGCGCCCTGTTGGGCGTACGCGCTTCCGGCTACGCCGACGGCATGCCCTTGATCGCGGTTGAACAGATATTCGGCCGCTCCGTTGGTATGAACGTCAATTAGGCCTGGAGCGATGCTCCCGCCCGCCGGTAATGCGTAATCAGCCGGCCCGTCCGCTGGAAGTACGCCGGTAATGCGCCCGTCTGCGATTGCTACTCGTCCGAATGTCGACGTCCCATCGCCGATGGCGATAAATGCAGGTCCTAGCAGCAGTTCGGACATTGCAACGTAAGCTTCGACGTCGCGCGCTGCGGCGCCCCTCGGATTCGGGTTAACTGCGTATTAGCGCCAAGGCTTCGTCGCGGTGCTCCTCCATCAACTCGCGCGTATCGCCTTCGACGTTGAGCCGTAAAAGCGGTTCGGTATTTGACGGGCGCACGTTCATCCACCAGTGAGGGTAGGAGATCGTGACACCGTCGAGGTGATCGATCTGGGCGTCGGGGTAATGATTTTGAATTTCTTCGAGCTTCGCCGAAACGTTGCTTACTTGGCGATTGATCTCTCCCGAGCGAAAGCGCGTATCGATGGGTGCGATGACTTCGCTCACCGGCTTGTTGGCCTCGCTAAAGACCTCGAGGCAGGCCAGGAGAGCAATCATCCCCGAATCGGCGTACCAGTTGTCTCGAAAGTAGAAATGCCCGCTGTGCTCGCCGCCGAAGACAATGTCTTGCTCGCGCATCACGGCTTTGATGATCGAATGACCCACTTTGGAACGGACCGGGACGCCCCCGGCCTTGGTGATTAGCTCGGGAACGCTGCGGCTGCAGATCAGATTGTAGAGAATCTTCGCGCCGGGGAACTTTTTCAGCGTGTTTAGCGCAACCAACGCGGTTACGGTGCTGCCGTCGACGAGGTCGCCCTTTTCGTCGACGACGAACATCCGGTCGGCGTCCCCATCGAACGCGACGCCGAGGTCGCATTGGTGCTTGCGCACTTCGGCTTGCAAATCGATCATGTTTTCCGGTTCGATCGGACTGGCGGGGTGATTTGGAAAACTCCCGTCGAGCTCGAAATAGATCGGTACGACTTCGCAGGGAAGAAACTTGAAGACGTGCGGGATCGTTTCTCCCGCCATCCCATTGCCGGCATCGACCGCGACCTTGAAAGTCTTGACTTTCGCGCGATCGACAAACGAAAGGCAGTGCTGCGCGAAGTCGTCCAGTACGTTGCGCTGAGAGGTCGCTCCCGGCGTCGATGACTTGGGAGGCAACGTTCCGGAGACGAGTTGATCCCGTATCGTTGCCAAGCCGGTGTCGAGCGATATCGCTTGGGCCTGCGAACGCGTGAACTTCATGCCGTTGTATTGTGCGGGATTGTGCGAAGCCGTGATCATCACGCCGCCGTCGAACGCGAACTTTCCGACGGCAAAATAGAGCGCGTCGGTTGAGACCATTCCGATGTCCACCACGTCGGCTCCGGCCTCACTCGCGCCCCGTGCGAAGCCGTCGCTGAGCTTTTGACCCGAAGGACGCATATCGCGCCCCACGACCACGGTAGTGCGCTCTCCTCCGATCAGCGGCACGAAGCAGCGTCCGATGGAATACGCCACGTCTTCATTCAGTTCGGACGGATAAACGCCGCGAACGTCGTAGGATTTGAATATCGTGGGGTTCACTTGCGTCTGCACGGCTTGCCGTTCTTCGACCGGGCTCTCGTGACGCCTTTGTGAAGAACACGCCGCTCGCGCGCGTCTCCGGGACGATCTTACTGACCGCATTCCTGGTATTGACGCTGGTGTTCGCCGTGCAGGGAAGTTTTGAAACGCGAGCCCAGATCACCAACACGTTCGACCGTCAATCCCAGATTCAACAAGCGCAGATCGATTTAGAGGAACTGCTGCGCTTGCAGATTGACGAGGAAAACTCGCTGCGGGGTTACTCGCTTACCCGAGACCCCTTCTACGCCGGTCAATACCGCCAGGCCGCGGCGGGGTACGACGCCAAGGAGAGCGCAATCCGCCGCACGCTTCGCGAGCAGCGGTTGATCGGCGCCGAACAACTGCTCGGCACCTACGCCCATCTGCAGTCCGAATGGCGCAAGGATGTGGCGGCCCCTCTGCTACGCCATCCGGGCGAACGGCTCGACGAGCTCGATAAGCGTAACAAACTCTTTTCGGATTACGAAACCGGAACGGTGGCGGCCATTCGGCAAGCGCTGGCCGGCACCGACGCCGCTCTCGTGCGGAGCACGCAGCTGCAGCTCGATCGGTCTTCCTACGTCCGCGCCGCTTGGGTGCTCGTGTTCGGCCTGCTCGCTATTCTCTTCAATACCTATCGTTCGCGGCTCAATCGCGAGCTGGAGGAAGAGCGAACGATCAGCGAAATTTTGCAGCGCGCGTTTCGCAGCGAGTCGATGCCACTGCCCCACTGCGAAGTCGGCAGCGCCTACGTTTCTGCCACAACTCACCTCGCCGTTGGCGGCGACGTGTTCGACGTCTATCGCCTTTCGGACACTCTCGCGCTCGTCTTGATTGCCGATATCAGCGGAAAAGGCGTCGACGCAGCCGTGCTGACCGCGTTCATCAAGTTCATGATTCGCGCGATTGCGCTGCGCAAGAGCGAGCCGTCGGAAATCTTGGACGAATTCAACGGGGCTTTCGCCAAGGCGGTCGGCAATCCGTACTTGTTTGTTTCGATGTTCGTCGGCGTGCTCGATACCAGCACGTTCCTGCTGCGATATGGAAGCGCCGGCCACGACTGCGCCTTCGTTCGCACGCGTGACGGTGTGGCTCGCCTATCGATCACCGGCCCCGTGCTGGGGGTGATGGAGGAGCCGTTCGGGAGTGAGGCGATCGAGCTTCATAAGGGCGACATCCTAGTGCTCGCGACCGACGGCCTCACGGAAGTGAGAAACCGGGCCGGCGTGCAGTTATCGGAGCGCGGCGCCATGGAGTTGATCGAACGCGCGACTCCGCACGCGCAAGCGCTTGCGGACGAGCTGGTCGCGCAAGCGCGCGCACGCGGAGGCAATCGGCTACGCGACGATTTGGCGGTGCTGACCATTCGCGTCGACGGGGATCCCCCCGATGCGTAAGGTAGCGCTCGCGCTGGTGCTCGTGCTGGCATGGCTCTCCATGTCGGTGCCGGCACTCTCCGATTGCAGGCTGCATCGTGGCCAGCGTGTCGTCCTGTACAGCACGACGGACGATCCCTCCGTGCTCATTTGGGATTCGCGCGCGCGATTGCGCGAGTATCACGCGGCGTCGTTCGATGAAGCGCAGGCGATGCTCCCTCACGCGTTGCTGGTCGCACCGGGAACGCATGCGGTCGTCCTTTCGTGCGTTGCCAACTTCGTCGAGTCGCCGATCTTTCAACGGCCCGACGATGCGGTCGGCGTCGTCATTACCAGCGGAGCACAGCGCGGCATCACGCGCTGGGTTCTGGGCTCCGACGTCCGCCTGATGAGCCATTAGGAACTCGCGCAAAAACGCGCAACCGGCCGTCGGAGAGTCGAACCTGCTCCATCGCGATGCCGTAAGCGCGCTCGAGGAGCGATCCGGCGAGGACCGCTTCGGTCGGCGCTATCGCCAGCAGCGTTTGAGCGCCGAGCAACGCAATGCGATCGGCGTACGCCAGCGCCTCGTTGACATCGTGCAGCGCACAAACGACGCTCTTCCCGCCTTCCGCGAGCGAACGAAGCAGCGAAAGAATCTCGTGCGCGACGCGCACGTCCAAATGACTCGTCGGTTCGTCGAGCAGCAGGATCGGCGTCTCCTGCGCGAGCCCGAGGGCGATCCAAACGCGCTGTCGTTCGCCGGCGCTCAGCGTCGAGAAGAAGCGCTCGGCCACGTCCTGCATTCGCACGGCTGCCAGCGCGCGGTCCACGGCGTTCTCGTCTGCCGGCTGTTCTCGCCATTGCCACCAGCGGTGGTGCGGGAATCGGCCGATCGAAACTACGTCGCGAACGCGTAATGCATCGAGTAAGACTTCGTCGCCCGTAACCAGTGCGACGCGCTTCGCGCGCTCCAGCGATCCGAGTTGCGCACCGGGCGATCCGTCGAGGCAAATCGAGCCGCTGCCCAGCGGGTACAGTCCGGCGATCGCGCGCAGCAGCGTCGTTTTTCCGGCGCCATTGGCCCCCAAGAGAGCGACGAGTTCTCCCCGCGCAATGCGCGCGTCAATGGCGTCCAGCAGCCGGCGTCCGCCGATTCGCAGCGCGACGTCGTGCAGCTCAATCAACGCGTGCGCTCGAGTTCAGCGACGGCGGCGAATGAAGGTAGAGGTACAGAAACGTCGGCACGCCGATGAAGGCCAGGAGCACGCCGATGGGGAGTTCCGCGGGGGCGACGATTCGCCGGCAGATGGCATCGGCAAGCATGCAGAGCGTGGCGCCGATCGCAGCACAGGCAGGCAGGAGCACGCGCGCATCCGATCCGACGAGACGCCGTGCGAGATGGGGCACGATCAGTCCGACGAAGCCGACGAGTCCGGCGAGAACGACGCTACTTGCCGCAAGCAGCGACGACCCCGCGAGAATGATCCACTGCGCCCGATCGACGTTAACGCCGACGGCACGCGCGCGCAACTCGCCGATGCGCAGCGCGTTGAGCGGCGCGGCAGCCCAGAGCGCAAGCAGCGCCCCCACCCCGAGATAGGGCGCGGCCACGGCGAGCTCGTGCCATCCCCGGCCGGCCATCGAGCCGGCCAGCCAGGCCACGATCGTGGCGGCGTAATCGCTCGACTGCGCGCGCACGACGACGAGCGCGACGATCGCCGCGAAGAGCGTCGAAAGCGATACGCCGGCGAGAATGAGACGGTTGCTGTCGATTCCGCCGCCGCGTCTGGCCAACGACGCAACCAGCACCGCCGCACCAAGTCCGGCGACGAACCCGATAGCCGGCATCGCGCCGGCTGCCGCACCGGCAAGAATAGCGATCGCGATCGCGGCCGCCGCAGCGGCGCTAACCCCGGTGAGATACGGGTCCACCAGCGGGTTGCGCAGCATGCCCTGCAACATCGCGCCGCAGAGAGCCAATGCCGCACCGACGGTCGCAGCGACGCAGACGCGAGGCAGACGAAGTTGCCACACGATGGCGTTGACGATTCCCGGGTCTCGTGGATGCGCGAGCGCCGTCGCAATTTGTGCCACCGACAGCGGCGTTCCACCGACGAGCAAACTGACCGCAGCTGCCGCTGCGGTCAGCAGCACGAGGAGGATTGCTGTCACGCCGAGCTTCACTCACCGGCTCCGGAGTTCGATGCCGACGGCGCGTCCCGGCATCGGGTAACCCGCATAAAGCGCGTAACGATCGTTGCCAAGGTTGTAACCGCGCAGCGCAAGGACCAGGTCGGGTGTCAGACGATAGCCGAGATACGCCTCCACGTTCGTGAACGTTGCGGGTTGATAGACCGAGAATTCAGGCGAAAGATACGGATCCGGCAACTCCTGCGGACCCTGCGTTCGCACGGCTATTTTGAATCCGTCGAAGCGCCGATTGGGCGGTGCTTCGTAACGCAGCCCGAGCGTTACGGCGAAGACCGGCCCCCGTCCGGATAATCGTGTCAGCGTTTGCAGATCCTCGGCCCGATAGAGGTCGGTGACGTCGAGACTCGCGACGCAGCCGTAAAACGTTCGCGCCTGCGCGCTCAACGAAAGCCCTTGGATTAGCGCACGTCCCACGTTTTGCGGAATGTACGCTGGGGGAGGGGAGACGATGAGGTTCGATCCGCTCATCGTGAACCAGCCGAAACGCACGCCGTCCCATAGCTTTGGGGCGACCAGGGTTGCGTCAGCGACTCGCGTGCGTTCGGGTTGAAGGTTGGGATTGGAGAACCCCGGATAGTAGAGCTCCTCTGCGGTCGGCACGCGAAAGGCGGTGGCCGCGTTCAGCCGCAACGAGAGCCCGTCGAAGAGCGCAAGGATGCCGCCGAGCGAAGGCGAGTACGCTCCGCCCACGCCGCCGTCGCGTTCCCCTCGTAGACCAGCGTAAAACTCGTTGCCGTTACCGGAGAACCATTGCGACTGCAGGTACGCCGCCGTTTGAGCGTAGGAGTCAAAGAACGGCGCGTTGTCGGCGGCAAACGGCGATCCACCTCCCGTGCCTGAATCGATGCGGGCGACGCCACGCATGAGATCGACTCCATAGACGACGCGCTCGTTCTCGCTTGTGGCGACGTTGCGAAGGCTCGCCATCCAGTGTTGGTCGTAAAGCACCTGCGAATAGGGCGGATTCGACGTCATTCCCGGGCCGGGAGTGGGGAACGATGAGTTCGGGCAGTTGGCGTCGACGGGCGTATCGCAAGTGTACGAGAGATTCTCGGAAGAATCGCCGAGCTCGAGCGAAGTCGTGGAGTGTGGACCGGTTCGTTCGACGCCGAGCCGAAGATTGCGGTCGAGATTCGTGGCTTCGCTCGTCGGCGAAAAAAATCCGAGCTGGCCAGGGGCTCCGGCTTGAGCGTTCTCGAGATTGCCTGTGAGCGTGATGTCGAAGGCGCCCACGGAATGCCCATAGCGCGCCGTCAACGCATCCAAGCTGGCTTGAGCGTTTTGCCGGGCCGGCGCGTTGACGACGGAGTAGTCGTTTGCGGCGTACGTTCGCGCGAACGAGAGATATGGCGTTGTAACTGCATACGTCTGTTGGCCAAAGGATCCGGTCGAAAGGGTGGCGCTGCTGCGCGCTGGTTGCGGCGCGGTGATGATGTTGATGACGCCCCCGATCGATCCGGAACCGTAAAGGGTCGAACCGCCGCCCTCGACGACTTCGATCCGATCGATGCCGCTGACCGAAAAGTCCTCGAGGTTGACGTCGTTGATTTGCGTGCCGGCACTTGGAAGCCCATCGACGAGAATCAGCACTTGCTGTGACGAGCTGCCGCGGATGCCGACCGCGGTTTGCGCACCGAACGGTCCGTAGCGAACGACGTTGACGCCGGGAATCTCTTCGATTGCGTCAGCGACGGTGCGATCGCCATCCCGTGCGATTTGTCCTGAGGTTACGACGTACGTGGTTCGTGCCGTGCGTGCAGCGGCCTCGATGCCGCGGTCGCTGGTGACGACGTGCGCGATTTGTGGTACGGCCGTCGGTGAGGCCGACGGGGTAGGGGAAGCCGCTATGATAGCGGCAATCAGTGGAAACATCGCAATCCTTTCCTTGGCGCGAGGCGGATCATGCTCGAGCGTCTGTGACGGTATCCTGACTTGCGGATCGCTGCCGGTGCCCGCGCCTTCCCATCCGTTCACGGACAGTGGCGTTGGGCGGCTCCCCGCATACAGTGGCGCGACCGTGCCGGCCTCACACCGGCTTCCCGCGCAGACGTATGCGCGCGATTGTAGAAGACGGCCGTCGCTTCCTCCAGAGGTCGGCGCTCCCGTGGTTGCGTAGTCGCCCTAATGCTTCGGATGCTCGCGATCGCGTCGTTGACCGTGCTGCTCGGCGGATGTAGCTTTCATTCCGACGAGCGACGCAAAGTAAAGGCCGGCGGCGCCAGCCGCGTCGTCGCGCTCGTGCCGTCGTTTGCGGACGATCTGTACGCGATCGGTGCCGGAAGCCAGCTGGTGGGCGTTTCGGCGTTTACCGACGTGCCGCAGGCAAAGCGGTTGCCGCGGGTTGCGGACGCGAGCAGCGTCGACGTTGAGGCGATTGTCGCGCTGAGCCCCAGCGTCGTGATCGGTATTCCATCGCAGTCGCGATTCGTGCAGCCGCTGCAACGCGCGCATATCCCGGTCGTGCTGCTGCCGGACGACAGCTACGAGCGAATCTTTACGAACCTGAGAGTCGTCGGTGCGCTCACCGGACGGCAGCGCCAGGCTACCGCAGCCGTCGTCGGCCTGCAGCGCGAAACGGCCGCTCTTCGCGCGCTCACGCAGCGCTTCGCTCGTCGTCCGAGCGTTTTCGTTGTCCTCGGCAGCGGCCCGATCTGGACGGCGGGATCCGGCTCGTATATCACCACGCTCATTGCGCTGGCAGGTGGAAGAAATGCGGCGGAAGACCTGCACGCCGCGTACGGAGAGTACAGCGCTGAGGCTCTGTTGCGCGATCAACCAGATCTTCTCGTAGCCGATCCTATGACGCATCTCGACGCCGTCGTCGACCGCGAACCCTGGCGCAGTCTACGAGCCGTTCGCCTGCACCGCGTCTACGATGTGAATCCCGACATCATCGAACGCCCCGGACCCAACTACAATCAAGGCGTGCGGTGGCTGCTCGACCGCGTGAGCCCACTCGCGCGGCGATGATGCAGCGCGCAATTGTCGTCGCGGTCGTAACGCCCGCGACTCGTGATTCCATCGATGCGGAGTTAAGCGAGTTCGAGGCGCTTGCAAACGCCGCCGGTGCTCGCGTTGTCGATCGAGTAGTTCAACGGCGCGACCGCGTCGATCCGGCGACGCTCGTAGGCAGCGGCAAAGCCTCTGAGATTAGCGAGCTCGCGCGCGATTTAAATGCCCAGTTGCTGCTGGTTCTCAACGACCTGCGTCCGCGGCAGCGCAAGAACCTCGAAGCGATCCTTCCACTTGCGATCGTCGACCGCACGATGTTGATTTTGGACGTGTTCGCACGTCACGCACGCAGCCGCGAGGGTAAACTGCAAGTCGAGCTCGCGCAGCTGCGCTATCGCCAATCGAACCTCATCGGCGTCGGCGCCGACCTCTCGCGACTGGGCGGCGGGATCGGAACGCGTGGACCGGGCGAAACGAAACTGGAGGTCGACCGGCGCCGCATCGGCGCGCGCATCAGCGTGCTGCGCCGGCTGCTCACCGACGTTCGCCGTCAACGTGCGGTGCGGCGCTCGGCGCGCGATGGCGAGCGGCTCGTTGCCCTCGTGGGCTATACCAACGTCGGAAAAACGTCCTTACTCAATGCCATGGCGCGGAGTCACGCGTTTGTTGCCGATCAGCCGTTTGCGACCCTCGATCCGACGATTCGGCGCGTCTATCTGGCGCCGGGGACCTACGTCCGCTTGGCGGACACCGTCGGATTCATCACCGATCTTCCAAAGGATCTCATTAACGCGTTCCAAGCGACGTTGGAGGAGCTCGGCGAAGCGGATCTCTTGCTGCACGTGGTTGACGCCGGCAACGCGCAATGGTCGCGTCAGCGTCGCGCCGTGGAAACGCTCTTACATGAACTGCGTCTCGATAACACGCCTCGTCTGCTCGTCTTCAACAAAGCGGATCGACTCGTTGCCGAGGCCGCCGACGAGGCCGGCGTAACGTACGTCAGCGCGCTTACAGGAGCAGGCTTAACCGAATTGCGCGCCGCACTCATCGAGCGCCTCGCATGATTCGCCGCACCGCGCCGCCCCTGATCGCGGTCACGCTGCTGGCACTCGTCGCGTGCAGCGGTCATGCCGACGACGCGTTCGTTGCCTCCGTGCAGCGGCTTCGTCCGGCCGTCGTGCTCTTAACGATGAAGATTCCCCCCGAACGTAATCGAGATCGGTACGACGATGCCTACGCGACGGGATTCGTCGTTGCGTCGGGCAACTGGGGGAGCGACATTCTAACCGTGCAGCACGCCATCGACCGAGCCTGGGACTTGCGCATCACGATCGACAATCGCCGGCGGGCGCCCGCCAGGGTCGTCGCGTCCAACGAGGACCTCGATCTCGCGTTGTTGCGAACGCCGTACCGAAGTCTCTCGGTGATCTCGCTGGGTTCGTCGACGCACTTGCAGCGTGAAGTGGGGCGAGAAGTCGGCCTACTAGGATATCCGGTTCCGGACGAATTCGACGACGAAGGCCTCGGCTTGGCGACATCGGTCGGGACGGGACGCCTCTCTTCGGTGCGCAACGACGCGCTGGAGGTGACGCTTTCGATCGTGCCGGGCGAGAGCGGGGCGCCGGTTTTCATTGCGGACACCGGCGAAGTCGTGGGCGTCGCGGAGTCACGCTTCGACGAGGAGCGTAGCATCGGCTTTGCGGTGCCGATCGACGACGTCAAGAGATTTCTGCACCGCGCCGACGCGCGCCACGGTTTCTAGGAGGCCTCAGCCGTGGTGTGACCTCGCGAGCATTGAGCGATCGCCGATCCACTGCAGGGGCGGAATCTGGAAGAATCGTGCCAGCACGTTGAGGTGTGAAGCGTAGCTCGTGCGGAGCTCAGCGAAACGTTGCCAGGCCTCGTCGCGATCGTGCAGAGTGTATCCCGCCGCCGCGAGACGATCGCAGGCATGTTCGAACTCGGCGCGCTCGATCCCGACGCTTTCGTCCATCTCTCCAACGCGAAAATATCTCGAGAGGTCGAGCGTTGCGTGCCGTCCGACGTTATAGAAGATGCGGGCCTGACCGTCGTTGATGCCCTCCACCGTGGTCATGAGCAGAGTCGCGGCGTCGAGCAGCGTTCCTAGCGTTCCAACCCACGATTGGTCGTCGTGGCTCGAGCGCAAGAATCCCAGCATCGGATAGGCCAAGTGGCTCTCCATCACGGCCGCGGCCCAGTGTTGCGCGTCGACCATCAACGGCGTCAGGCCTTCGCGGGTACGCGAGTATCCGGCGATGGCGAGCAGGTTGACGCCGCTGGGGGGCGTGCCGGCGCGCGCCGCAACGGTAACGACGAAGGTTTCACGCTGCTGAAACGATCCGAATATGGCGAACAGAAACGCCGTCATCATCGAAACCAACGAAAGCCCGGCAAGCGCGGCGAGGAGTGAGACGAATCGCGGACCGGCGGCGTGTCCGATGACGTCGCCAAAGCCGATCGTGAGGAGTGAGGTCCCCGAAAAATACAGTAACGTACCGAAGGATGCGTGCTCGGGGGTGATGCCGCCGCGCATTCCCCACAACATGAGGCCAAAGCTGAAGGTCAGCAGCGCAACCCAAAGACCGATCATCAAAATCAGCATGAACGGAGCGTAGACCGCCAAGAAATCCTCGCGTCGGTTCGAGTCGTCCGGGAACAAACGCCACGCGGCTTTCGGCCACACGTACCACATGAAACTCCAGGCGTAGAAGCTGATCCGGTAGCGCCGTGCCGTCGCTCTCGGCATGATAACAACTTGAAAGATATCGCTGAGCGTGATTGCGACGAACCAGACGCCGATGGCGATAAGCAGAACATTCAGCACCATGATCGGCTCGAAGCTTCGTCGCAACGGGGCGACAAGCCGCTTTGAGTCGAATAAACGTACAATGGCGGTGGTATTCATCACCGGACCGGTGCGTTCGGGAAAGAGCGCGTTCGGCGTCCGTCTCGCGCACGAAAGCGGATGCCAGGTAACGTACGTTGCTACGGCGGCCGGCGAGCCCGAGGACGCCGAATGGCGCGCCCGCTTGATGCTGCACGTTCGCGACCGCCCCGCAACGTGGCGTACGGTGGAGACCGCGGCCATGACGCGCGACGCACAGCTGGAGCTGTTCCGAGGCGCGGCGCCCGACACGTGTTTGCTGGTTGACGCGCTAGGCACGTGGCTCGCTGCTCGCATCGCCGCGCGAATCGACCTGCTCGAAATCGATTACGCGGTCTTTCAAACTCAGCTCGACAAAGAGGCAGCCGAATTCGTAGACGCCATGCTTGCCTCATCAGCCTACGTCGTCGTCGTCAGCGAGCAGATCGGCTGGGATGTGGTACCGGTTGCGGCGTCGGCGCGACTCTTCCGCGATTCAATGGGACGGATGGTGCAGCGTCTCGTGAGGCACGCGCAACGCGTCTATCTCGTCGTTGCCGGGTACGCGGTGGACTTGCGCGCCGTCGGTCAACCGATCGACGCCGACTCGATAGAATAACGCCGAATGGGTCAGGCGCTGGTCCTGGTCACGTTTTTGGGCGCGGTCGTCGTTCTCACCGTGCTGGCGAAACGCTTGCGGATTCCGTATCCTGTCGCGTTTACGATCGGGGGCATCGGCCTTGCTTTCACGCGGCACCTGCCGCGCCCGCACATCGAGCCCGAGTTGATCATGCTGCTCGTCGTGCCGCCGCTGCTCTACAGCGCGGCGTGGTCAACCGATTGGATCGCGCTTCGGCGCAACGCGCGCGCGATTACGCTGCATGCAGTTGGATTGGTTATCGTGACGATGGCGGCGGTCGCCTTTGTCGTCCATACGGTGCTTCCGGAATTCACCTGGCCGCTCGCCTTTACGCTTGGCGCGATCGTTTCGCCGCCCGACGCCGTCGCCTCGGAAGCGATCTTCGAGCAGATCGCGATCCCGCGCCGCATCGCGGCGATCGTAAGCGGCGAGTGCTTGATGAACGACGCTACCGCGCTCGTGCTTTATCGGTTCGCAATCGCCGCGGCGGTCTCGGGGACGTTCTCCTTAGCGCGTGCCGGCGTAGCTTTCGTTGTCGTCGCGGCCGGCGGAGTCGTTGTCGGTGTGGTCGCCGCATTTCTGTTGGAAGGCATCCTCCGGTACACCACCCGCGTTGGCTTCGGTGATGCGATGATTGCCAGCGTCGTCTTCCTTCTGGCACCGTTCGCCGCTTATTTGCCGGCTGAAGAACTTCACGTCTCGGGTGTGATGGCCGCGGTTACGGCGGGCATTCTACTCAGTCGCCGTTCGACGACCTTCATCGACTCGGAGACGCGCGTGCTCGGATCGTCGGTGTGGCGCCTCCTGACGTTTGTGCTCAACGCGTTTGCATTTCTCTTGATCGGACTCGAGCTGCCGTCGATTGTCGCGGCGCTGGAGCCACATGCGCGCGACTACCTGCTGTACGGTTTGTTGATCAGCGCGACCGTTATTATCGTTCGCATTGCCTGGGTATTCCCGGCAACGTATTTGCCGCGCGTGTTCAGCCGCCGCTCACGGGAGATCGATCCCAGTCCGCCCTGGCAGCCCGTTGCGGTGCTGGCGTGGGCGGGGATGCGCGGCATCGTTTCGCTCGCCATCGCGCTGGCATTACCCTACACGCTTGGCTTCGAGCCATTTCCGGCCCGAAGCGTGATGATTTTCTTCACCGTCTGCGTGATCTTCGTGACGCTGGTGCTGCAAGGATTGACGCTCAGGCCGCTGATCGAGTGGCTCGGCGTCACCGAGACGAGCCGCAGTCATCGCCGCGAAACGGGGCTGCGCATTCGAGCGTTGGAGGCGGGCATCGAGCGCTTGCGCCGGGAGGAAGCGCGACGGAGCGGTCCGTTGGAGCGCGAGATTGCCGACCGGGTTCTCCTCGAATATCGGCAACGCATCGACGTGCTCCGCGGCAAGGCCGACAAAGACCAAGCGCTCGAGGAAAAAGAGAGCCGGATCGATCGAAACCTGCAGAAGGAGGCGCTGGCGGCAGAACGTCAAGCCATCCTGGCGATGCGCCGCGCCGGCGAGATCCCCGACAACATCTATCGATCGATCGAGTACGACCTCGACCTAGCCACGCTCCGCTTGAGTTAAGGCGTCGCCGAGGCAGTCGGCAGCGGCGAGGCGCTAACCAGCGGCATTGTGCTTGCTGCCGTGCTGGGGGTCGCCGATGCAAAGGGTGTCGGCGTGGCGGGCGGCGCCAGTGTCGGCTGTCCTTGCGGACTCGTCAGCGGAACCAAACGAATGTAACCGATTGAGACCGTCGCGTCTTTAGCGATCGTCGTATCGGCCGTTGCCGTGCTGTATCCGGCGGCTCGTGCGGTCACGGTCTGATCGCCGGCAACGGTTCGCAGAATGAACCCGCCGTTCACGTCGGCCCGAGCCGTGTAAAGTGAACCGACCGAGACGACCGCGTTGGAAACCGGGCGATTTGTCATCGCATCGAGCACGCGCCCCGCGACGCGCCCGTAATCTTGGACGCCTACGACGTTTGGCGGAGGCGAGCAGCCGTCGCCTAGGGCAAAGAGCAGAAGCATTCCTAAAACGGCGTACCGCATGCCCGAGTGTACGGGCTGAACCCGGCCGCGTCCCCCCAGTCCAAGAAGCTTATAATCCGGGGCCAATGTGGGCGAGAACAGGTATGAAGTAGAGCTTGTGAAAACTTTCACAAGCCATGACTCCGTACGGTCCGGTCGCAATCTATCTCGGCGTAGCGGTAGCGGCCGCACTGTTTTTCACCGTTCTGCCGGGCCTGTTGGCGCGGGCGAAGCCAAATGCGCATAAACGTGAAGCGTACGAGTGCGGCGTCGAGCCGACCTCTCCCGTCGCGGGGCGTTTTCCCGTGCGATTCTATCTCGTCGCGATGCTTTTTGTGATTTTCGACGTCGAAGCCGCCTCATTTTATCCGTGGGCCGTGCAAATGCACGCCCTGCGCGTCTTTGGCTTGCTCGAAATGGTCGTCTTCATCATCGTGCTTGCGATCGGGTATGCCTACGTGTGGAAGAAGGGTGGCTTCGTATGGCGCTAGGTCCCGGACAGTTTATGCTCGCGCGGGTCGATGAGGTCGCGCGCTGGGCGCAGAGCTCGTCCGTCTGGCCGCTCACGATGGGACTAGCTTGCTGCGCGATCGAGATGATGACGGTGACGTCGTCGGAGTACGACATCGCGCGTCTCGGCTCAGAAGTCTTTCGCAGCTCACCTCGTCAAGCCGACTTGATGATCGTTTCGGGTCGCGTAGCTCAGAAGATGGGACCGGTCGTGAAGCGGCTCTACGATCAGATGGCCGATCCTAAATGGGTCATTTCGATGGGTGCGTGCGCCAGCTCGGGCGGCATCTTCGACAACTATGCCATCATTCAAGGCGTCGACACGATCATTCCGGTCGACGTCTACGTGCCTGGGTGTCCGCCGACCCCCGATGGTCTGCTCTACGCGGTGAACCTGATTCAGCAGCAGATTCGCGAAGGCGGCCGCGGCGGGATCGTCGCTTCGGCCTAAGTCGTCACCTATTAGAATCCGTCATGCCTAGCACGCAAACACCGCCGATCGCCGGCTCCGCGATCGATCCGCCGAGCCTACGTCCGGCGATCGACGACGCGGTCATCGAACGAGTTGCCCCCAGCGAGCTGCGCGCGCGCTTGGAATCGCTCAAACGCGATGGGTACGCGATGCTGCTCGATCTTGGCGCGGTCGATTATCTGCAGCGTTCGCCGCGCTTCGACGTCGTATACCATTTGTTGAAGCTGGCTCCCAAGCGCGCCGGCGTCAAGGAGATCGGCGCTCCGGCGAGGCTGCGCGTGCTGTGCGGCGTCGAGGAGAACGAACGCCTGCCGTCGGTCATGGATCTCTGGAGATCGGCGGACTGGGCCGAGCGCGAGGTGTACGATTTGTTTGGGCTCGTTTTCGAAGGGCACGCCGATCTGCGGCGCATTCAAATGCCGCACGACTGGGAAGGGCATCCGCTGCGCAAAGATTACCCAATGCGCGGCCCCGCGCGCGAACGTTCTCCCCGGCCGGCCTTCGCCAACAAGAGCAACGTCGTCGCCGGCACGCCGCCGTCCGGACGCACGCTGGAAGCGCTGCAAGAACAAGTGAAGCGAGCACGCGAGTCATGACGACCCCGGCGATGCCTGCCCCCGAGATCGTCAGCCAGAGCGGCAATACGATGGTGCTCTCGATGGGCCCGCAGCATCCGTCGACGCACGGCGTGCTGCAAATCGTGCTGGAGATCGACGGCGAAAGCGTCGTGAAAGCCGAGCCCGAGATCGGATACCTCCACACCGGCATCGAGAAGACCGCCGAAGGATTATTTTGGACGCAAGCTCAGACCGTGATCGAGCGCATGGATTACCTCGCGCCATCGTCGAACGCGCTGTGCTACTCGTTGGCCGTGGAGAAGCTCCTTGGCATCACCGATCGCATTCCGCCGCGGGCGCAAGTTATTCGCGTCCTCGAAATGGAGCTGACTCGCATCGCCTCGCACTGCGTCTGGCTGGGCACACATGCCATCGATCTGGGTGCGATCTCAGTATTTTTCTACTGCTTCGATTTGCGCGAAAACATCCTGGACTTGCAAGAAGCCAACGGCGGCGCGCGGATGCATCCGAACTACATGCGCGTCGGCGGGCTCAACGGTGACCTTCCCGACGGCTACCTAAGCAAGCTCGATGCGCTGATAGAGAAATTCCCCCGTCGCCTGCGCGAGTTGCGCGGCTTACTGCAAGCCAACCCGATTTTCCAAGATCGTACCATTGACGTCGGCGTTCTGTCGCCCGAGGACGCCGTACAATGGAACGTGACGGGCCCGAGCCTGCGAGCGAGCGGCATTGCGTACGACGTGCGCAAGGCGTTTCCGTACAGCGGATACGAGACGTACGATTTCGACATCCCGGCGCGCAACGAAGGCGACGCCTACGCGCGCTTCTTGGTGCGACTCGATGAGATGGAGCAATCGATGCGCATCGTTCGGCAAGCTCGTCAGCGCCTCAACACACCCGGCCCGGTGATGATCGACGATCCGAAAGTCGCACTGCCTCCGAAAGAAACGATCGCGCTCTCGATGGAGGCGTTGATTCACCACTTCAAGCTCATCAGCGAGGGCTTTCGCGTGCCGCCCGGCGACGTCTATCAATCGATCGAATCGCCGCGTGGCGAGCTCGCCTACTACATCGTCAGCAACGGGGAGAACCGCCCGTATCGCGTTCGCACGCGCCCGCCCAGCATGTACAATCTCCAGGCGCTCAAAGGAATCGCTCCAGGAAACCTGATCGCCGACCTCGTCGTCATGATCGGCTCGCTCGACCCGGTGTTCGGGGAAGTCGACCGATGATCTGTTGCCGCTCGGTCACGAACCTTTACACGCCCCTCACTACCGTACTGCGCGACCTCAGTTGCCAGTCATCGATCGAGAAATGGGATGGTGCAAATTTCTTAGCGAGAGCAGTGACGGAAAGTTCTGCGGGACGTTCGACGCTTGATGGCCGGCGAGCGTCGAAGCCGGAAGCACCGCCGCATGACTGAGCGCGAGAAGAACTTTCCGGCATTGCTCGAGCGGCTCGCTCCGAAATGTTCCGAGCTGATGGCGCGGTACGAGCAAAAGCGATCGGCGCTGCTGCCAATCGTGCATCTGTTTCAGGAGCACGAAGGATATGTGAGCGGCGAGGCAATGGCTGCGACAGCGGAGATGCTCGAGATCACGCCCGCCGAAGTCGAGGGTGCGGTTTCATTTTACACGTTGTTCTATCGGCGTCCGGTCGGCAAATACATGTTGCAAGTTTGCCGCGGGCTCGCGTGCACGATCAACGGCGCGGAAGATATCATGGCGTACTTTCGCGAGAAGCTCGGGATCGGACACTTACAAACAACTGATGACGGACTCTTTTCATACGAGGAAGTCGAGTGCCTCGCGGCCTGCGATCGGGCGACCTGCATGGAAGTAAACCTCGAGTTCGCCTACGACTTGATACCCCAAAAGATCGACGAAATGCTGGCCGCCATGCGCGCCGGTGAGTACGGCGTCGCGCCGATGGCGCAGACCGACGTGCCTGGGCGGACCTGGAGCATTGCCGCCGACGCGCAAATTGCATTCGGCCAAAAATCGCAAGGTGCGGTGGAAGTCGAGGATCCGAACAACCCGGGCGGCATCGGTGACGAGAGCGGTACGATCATGCTCGACCACCTTATCAATCGCGACGTATACCTCTTTGGGAAGACGACCGAGCGCGCGGTGGTCGAAGCGCGAGCGCTCGTCGAAACGATCGATGAACGGACGAACCATGCCGGTCACTAAAATTCTAACCGCTGGTATCGGCGAAGTCGATATGCGAGGCATCGGAGCGTACCGGCAGCGCGGCGGCTATAAGCAGTGGGAGCGCGTCGTTCGCGAGCTGCAGCCAAGCGACGTGCTGGACCTTGCCGAGAAATCCGGCTTGCGCGGCCGTGGGGGTGCCGCTTTCCCGACGGCCAGAAAATGGTCTTTTCTCCCTTCCGACAAGCAGTTGCGTTATTTGGTCTGCAACTGCGACGAGGCGGAGCCCGGTACGTTCAAGGACCACATGCTGCTCGAAGACGCACCGCATTTAGTGCTCGAAGGCATGCTGATCGGCGCCTACGGCATCGCATGTCACCATGCGTTCATCTATATTCGCGGCGAATTCAAGCGCGGTTACGAGATTTTTTGCGCCGCCCTTGAAGAGGCGCGAAACGCCGGGTATCTGGGTCGGAGCATCTTCGGTGGCGTATACGATTTGGAAATTACCGTACATCGCGGAGCCGGCGCGTATATCTGCGGCGAGGAAACTGGTCTGCTCAATTCGCTTGAAGGCAAGCGGGGTGAGCCGCGGTTGAAGCCGCCGTTCCCTGCCGTTGAAGGACTCTACGGAATGCCGACGGTCGTGAACAACGTCGAAACGCTGGCCTATTTGGTTCCGATTCTCGAACGCGGCGCGCAATGGTTTGCCTCGGTGGGCACCGAGCGAAGCAAAGGTTATAAGATCGTCTCCGTTTCCGGTCACGTCCGCAATCCTGGTAACTATGAGGTCGCGCTCGGTACGACCGTGCGCGAGATCATCGAGCTCGCCGGTGGACTGCGCCCCGGCCGAAAATTCATGGCGGTGCAGCCGGGAGGCGGCTCGTCCGCGTGCATCTTCGAAGAGCATTTGAACTTGCCATACGATTACGAGAGCATGACGAAGGCGGGTTCTATGCTGGGCTCAGGCGGCTTCGTGGTCTTCGACGATTCGACCGACTTTGTAAACGCGGCTTACAACCTCGTGCGGTTCTTCGCGCATGAGTCGTGCGGGCAATGCACGCCCTGTCGCGAGGGCGGCAGTTGGATGGAGCGCGTCCTCGAACGGCTCGTGCAAGGTCGAGGAATTCCGGGCGATTATGAGATGCTGCTGCGCGTTTCGGGCTCGATTACGGGGCTGAATTTGTGCGCGCTGGGCGACTCCATCGAGCCGTTCCTCAAATCCGTGATGTTGCGCTTTCCGGATCAGTTCAAATCGCGGGTTGCGGCCGAAGCGGGTCGGCAATGGTAAACCTTACCATCGACGGGGTGCCCGTGAGCGTTCCCAAAGAAACGTTGCTGGTCGAAGCCGCCAAGACCGTCAAGCAAGAGATTCCGATCTACTGCTATCACACGAAGTTGGGACCGGCCGGACTCTGCCGCATCTGCGTGGTCGAGATCGAAGGGATGCCCAAACTCCAAATCGCCTGCAATACCGCCGTCGCGGATGGCATGGTGGTTCGCACGCGAGGCGAGCGGGTCGAAGCTGCCCGCGCGGTGGTTCTCGAGCTCTTCCTCGTCAACCATCCGTTGGACTGTCCGATCTGCGATAAGGGCGGTGAATGCGACTTGCAGGATTATGCGATGGCGTACGCGCGCGGAACGTCCGACGTCGCCGATTCAAAACTCTCCAAGCCCAAGGCTGTGGACCTCGGACCGACGATCGTGCTGGACGAAGAGCGCTGTATCGTTTGCCAGCGGTGCGTGCGATTTGACGACCTCATTGCCGACCAGCGTCAGCTCGTTGTCAAAGACCGCGGCGCGCACGACATCATTGCGACCGCGACGAACCGGCCGTACCGCCACAACTTCACCGGAAACGTCACCGAACTGTGTCCCGTCGGCGCGTTGACGTCGAAGACGTACCGGTTTAAGTCACGTCCTTGGGATCTGAACCGGACGCAGACGACCTGTACGCAGTGCGCGGTGGGCTGTCAGCAGTTTGCCGACGTCCGATACGGCAAGCTGTTGCGGACCATGCTCGTAGAAGACGACCAGATCTCCGGCGGTTGGCTCTGCGACCGCGGTCGCTACAACGTCGGCTTTTACGAATCGCCCGAACGCCTGATGCAACCGCTCTACCGTAAGGGCGGCGGATTCGTGCAGATCGGATGGGACGACGCGTTGATTCTCTGGGCGAAGGCCATTCGAGACGCGCTCGAAGATCGCGGCCCGGCCAGCGTCGGCGCGATCGGGGGCGGGCGGCTGACGAATGAAGAAGCGTTTGCGCTGCAGCACGTCTTTCGACGTCTGAGCGTCAAGAATCTCGATTGGCGCGCCGGCCTGCAGCGTCAGGCATCGCCCGGCGCGTACGGCGCACCGCTTGCCGCCATCGACGGCGCGCAAGTGATTGCAATCGTCGGCGCGTCGCTGGTCGAGCGTGCTCCCGTGCTGTGGCTGCGGGTTCGCAAAGCGGCGCTGCAAAATGGTGCGCGCCTCGTGTACGCGCAAAGCGCGCAGGAGGCGCGTGCGGCTGCCGGCGAGGCGACGCGCGTGGCGCTGATTTGGGACGGCGTTGATTTGGGCATCGGAAAGAGTTATGCTGCCGCGTTCGCCGACGTCACGGAACTCTCGACGTTGATCGCGAGCGAACAGGGCAACGCGCGCGGAGCCGAAGCCATGGGCATGCTTCCAAGCGTCGGTCCCGGGTATGCGCCGGTTCCGCCTGGATTGGACACATACGCGATGCTCGACCGCGGCAAGACCGGCAATTTGAGCGTGCTTTCGATCTTTGGCGCAAATCCGGCTCGGAACGGTGCGCATCCGACGGCCGTTTGCGAAGCACTCGACGCCGTTCCATTCGTGGTGGTCAGCGAGCTCTTCATGACCGAGACGGCCTCCCTCGCGACGCTGGTGTTGCCCGCCATGGGCGCTTTCGAGAAACACGGGACGACCACCAATCTCAGCGGAGAGCTTTTGCCGGTCAACCCGTCGTTGCAATCGCCCGAGTTCGTTCGTTCCGATTTCGAAATGCTGTGCGGACTGGCCGATCAGTTGGGTGTGACGATGCCGTCGCTCGAAGAAATCGATCGGGCGGTCATCGCCAATATCGCCAAAGTCCCGACAGACTTCACGTTCGGTGACGAGCGCTTCGCATCTACCGCGCCGCGAAACGGCGTTGTCGAAGGGCGCACGATCCTCTCCGGTGGAGGCACCTGGCTCCACGATCCCTTGATGGCCGGAATGAGGGCGTAGTTTATGCCCTTGTGGCTCGTGATTCTGATCAAATCGGTGATTCTGCTCTTCGTCGTCGTCACGTCGTTCGCGTACGCCATGCTCGTAGAGCGGAAGGTGTTGGGCTGGATGCAGCTGCGGCCGGGCCCCAACCGCGTTGGGCCCTGGGGTTTGCTGCAGCCTGCGGCCGATGCCGCGAAGCTGATGCTCAAGGAAGATCTCACGCCGGAGACCGCCGACCGCCTGATCTATAAGCTCGCGCCGTTTATTTCGCTGCTGACGGCGTTTTCGGTCTATGCCGTTATTCCGTTCGGCGCTTCGTCATCGGGCACGTGGGCGATCGGCAACGTCAACGCCGGAATCCTTTTGATTCTGGCCATCGGCTCGCTCGGCGTGTACGGTATTTGCTTGGGTGGGTGGGCCTCCGGTTCGAAGTATCCGCTCTTGGGCAGCGTTCGTTCGACCGCCCAGATGATTAGTTACGAGCTTGCGATGTCGTTGTCGTTGATCGGCGTGTTGATTCTGGCCGGCACGACGTCGTTGGACGGCATCGTTAACGCGCAAGCCCGGTGGTGGTTCGTCTTGCCGCAGTTCGTGGGGTGCGTGATCTACGTGATAACCGCCGTGGCAGAGACGAATCGCGCGCCGTTCGATCTCGTCGAAGCCGAAACCGAGCTGGTCGCGGGATTCCACACCGAGTACTCGGGCCTTCGGTTTGGGTTGTTTTTCATCGCCGAGTACGTCAACATGCTGACGGTCTCGTGCATCGCGACGCTCCTGTTCTTCGGCGGATGGAATGCGCCGTTCGCTTTGACCGCGATACCCGGCGTGGTTTGGTTCGTCCTGAAGGTCGCCTGTTTCATGTTTTTCTACATATGGCTGCGCGCCACGCTGCCGCGTCTGCGCTACGATCGTCTGATGGCCTTCGGTTGGAAAGTGCTGTTGCCGGTTGCAACGCTCAACCTCATCGTAACGGCCGTCGTCGTGGCCTACAAGGGATAGATTCGATGGCGTCGCAAAAGCGTCTCTACAACATCGTCGCGATCCTGAAGGGATTGTCGATCACTTTCGGCTTCATGTTTCGGCGGCGGCCGACGATTCAGTATCCTTCGGTAAAGAAACAACACGCGCCGCGGTTTCACGGTCTGCACGAGCTGCGTCGCTACGAGGACGGTAAAGAGCGGTGCATCGGGTGCGAGCTCTGCTCGAGCGTCTGCCCCGCCAACGCGATCACCGTGATCGGGGCCGAGAACTCACCGGCGGACCGTCGTTCGCCGGGGGAGCGCTATGCGGCTCGCTACGAGATCGACGAGCTGCGCTGCATCTTCTGTGGAATGTGCGAGGAGGCGTGTCCGACCGACGCGATCGTTCTCACGCCCCGTTTTGAAATGGCGGATTATCGTCGCGGTTCGTTTATCTACGACAAGGACCGGCTGCTGGTTCCCGGTGCGGCCGGGGTCGGCGTACCGCCGAACGAACGGCCTGGCGGCATCCCCGGCGATCTTGGGCGCGTCGCCGAAGTCAAAGCGACCACCGACGTCGAGCACGGTTACGACGCAACGTGGCGCGGGGAAATTCTCAAAACGCAACGCAAGGGTTTGACGCTCCTTCGTTCGGCGGACGAACGATGATTGCGTTTTGGCTGGTCGGAACGATTCTCATCGCCAGCGCCGTCTGGACGATCGCGGCGCGCAAGCCGGTCTACAGCGTCGTCGCGCTGCTCCTTAATTTTGCGGCGCTCGCGGTCCTGTACTTGACGCTGTCGGCGGAGTTCTTGGCCGTAATCCAGATCATCGTGTATTCCGGCGCAATCTTAGTGCTCTTCGTTTTCGTCATCGCGCTGCTCAGCAGTGGCACGGCGCCCTTCGCCGCGGGGCCGAATCGTCTGCCCAAGATTTGGATGCCGGCCGGAATCATCGTCGCGGCAGCCTTCGTCTTTCTCACCTATGCGCTCGTTCGCGCGCCCGCCCTAACGCCTCCCCGTGCGGGAGCCGTCGGTAACGCGGGAGTCTTCGGCAGCATCGCCGATTTCGGCAAGGCGCTATTTACGGTGCAGCTGCTGCCGTTCGAAGTCACGGCGTTGATCTTGATGGTCGCGGTCATCGGCGTCATAACGCTGGGCGGCGAGCAGATGCGCGCTCCCTCACCGCCCCACGAAGCTAAGGTCGAGCGTGCGATGCGCGAGGCGATCCTTCGCGAGGGCGAGGGATGATGGCGGCTCCCATCGGCGACTACGTCGCCCTTGCATCCGTGATGTTCTTCATCGGCGTCCTGGGCGTCATCGTACGGCGTAATCCGCTGATCATGCTGATGAGCATCGAGCTGATGTTCAACGCTGCCAACTTGCTGCTCATCGCGTTCGCCCGCGCCTGGCTGCAAAACTCCGGTCAGATTTTCGCCTTCCTCGTGATCACCGTAGCTGCAGCCGAAGCCGCAATCGGCCTTGCGATCATCGTCACCACGTTCAGGCCCGAGAAGTACGTCGACGTCGACGACGTGAGAGCGCTCAAGGGATGATTCACCATACGCTTGGGGTGACGGGCTCGTATCCGCTGTTGCTGACGTTGTGGCTGCTGCCGCTTGCGGGCGCGGTGATTTGCTGGGCCTTTGGGCCGCAGCTGCGCGCGCTGGCGGGATGGCTCGTCTCCGCACTCGTCGGCGCGGCGTTCGTACTGGCAGTGCTGTCGTGGGCGGCTGCAACGCAGAACGCCGGCGGGGCGTTGGGCGCGCATCAGCCACTCTTTTCGTGGATGCCGGGATTCGATTTCGGGCTCTTGCTCGACCCACTCTCGCTCCTGTGGACGTTCATCATCACCGGCGTGGGATTCCTGATCGTGTTCTACTCGATCGGCTACATGGACGGCGATCCCGCCTTTGCACGATTCTTTGCCTACATGGGCTTCTTCGTCTTTGCGATGCTCACGCTCGTACTGTCGGACAACTTCGTTGGTCTGCTCGTTGGCTGGGGACTCGTAGGTCTGGCTTCGTACTTCCTGATCGGTTTTTGGTTCGAGCGCCCGACGGCGGTGGCGGCGGCGCGCAAAGCCTTCGTGATCAACGTCGTCGGCGACGTCGGCATGATGTTCGCGATCTTTTTGATCGTGGCCAACGTGCATTCGATCGGCTTCGGCGATGCGTTTGCGGCAACGGGGGCGTATGGCGCCGGTTTGCTTTTTGCGATCTGCCTCGCGCTCTTCATCGGCGCGGCTGCGAAGTCGGCGCAAGTTCCTCTCCACACGTGGCTTCCGGATGCGATGGAAGGGCCGACCCCGGTCTCCGCTTTGATTCACGCCGCGACGATGGTTACGGCGGGTGTATATCTCGTCGCGCGCTGCGCACCGCTCTGGGATGGCAGCGCCGGCGCGCAAATGCTGGTCGGAACGATCGGCGGTCTGACCGCGCTGCTAGGCGCCGTGCTTGGGACGGCGCAATGGGACATCAAGCGCGTCCTCGCATACTCGACGATGTCGCAGATCGGCTACATGATCATGGGCGTCGGCGTCGGCGCGTACGAGGGTGGAATCGCGCACTTCTTCACACACGCATTCTTCAAGGCGCAACTCTTTCTTGGTGCCGGTCTGGTGATTCACGCGCTCGCCAACGAGCAGGACATTCGTAAAATGGGCGGGCTATGGAAGCGAATGCCCTTTGCATTCTGGGTAATGCTAACCGCCGTGCTTTCGATATGCGGCGTGCCGATGTTCAGCGGGTTCTTTTCGAAGGATCAGATCATCTATGGCGCTTTGCAGCACGGACATCCCTGGCTGTACGCGGTTGGAATCGTGACAGCCGGAATCACGGCTTACTACATGTTCCGGCTGCTTTTCATCGCGTTCTTGGGTGAGTATCGCGGCGACGAGGAGCCCGGTGCACATTCCGGTCAGGCGCCGGCGTGGATCATGAACGCACCAGTCGCGATTTTGGTCGTGCCGAGCGTTGCGATCGGTGCCGCGCTGATGTATGGCGGCGAAAACTCGCCCTGGGCTCGATTCTTCGCGCCGTTGTTCGGGCAGCAAATGGTGCCGTCCGCTGCGGGGATTTCCGAAGGGCTGACGTCCGCGATCGTGTTCGTCGCCGTGCTGATCGGATTCGTTATCGCATGGCAACGGTACGCGACGCGGGACGCGCAAGCCGGCGCGGTCGAACGTCTGCAAGGCGAGACGCGTCGCATGCCGGCGGTGCTCGTCAATCTCTTTTATTTCGATGCAGCGATCGACTTGATATTCGTCCGCCCCGCACAGTTCCTTGGCGTCGTCGGCGGTCGCGTGCTGGACCCGCGAGTGGTCGACGGAGCGGTGCGAGACCTCGTCTTTTGGGCGCGCTGGCTCGGAGCGGTGGTGCGATCGTTTCAGACGGGCCTGGTACGCGCATATGCTCTAATCCTCGTCTTCGGGGCGGCGTGTTTCATTCTGTATTACGCATTGGCGGGCGGAGTTCGATAGATGTCGCTCGTTCTCGTAACAATTCTCCTCCCGATCGTCGCCGGCGCCTTGCTCTTCGCGTTCCCGCGCGAGGATCGGATGCTCTCGCGCGCGATTGGCACGCTGATCGCCGGTGCAACGTTCGCGATGCTGCTGGCATCGGGCACGCGCGAGTGGAGCTTTCACTGGCTTTCGCGACCGTTCCAAGCGGCGTTCCACTTCGGGGCGACGCCGATTTCGTTTTGGATTGCGCTGCTGCTTGCGATCTGCAGCGCTTGCGCGATTGCCGTCAGCAGAGTTCCGCGCACCCGTGACTTCATCGCGCTGATGCTCATGCTCGAGGGAACGATGCTCGGGCTCTTTCTCGCACGCGACCTCCTCGTCTTCGCACTGTTCTGGGATCTCATGCTCGTACCAGTCTTCTTCGTGCTGATCGGATGGGGCGAGCATCCGGCCACTGCCTGGCGTTACTTCATCTATAACTTTGCGGGCGGATTGACGCTGTTGCTGGCGACCGCGGCCTTTGGCGTGATCTACGGCTCGACCGACGTCATCGGGCGCGCGGGGGCGCAGCTTGCCGGCGGCTGGGCGCCGTGGATTTACGCCGGATTCGCGTTTGCGTTTTTGGTGAAAACGCCGGTGTGGCCGCTTCATACGTGGATGCCGCCCACCTACAGTGGATTGCCCTCGCCGATGGTCGCGGTCGTCTCCGCCGTGCAGTCCAAAGCCGGCCTCTACGGATTCCTGGGGATCGCCCTGACGCTCTTGCCTGCCTACGTACACGAGTACGCGCTTCCGTTGATGATACTCGGCGCCATCTCGCTGATCTACGGCGCGGTGATTGCACTCGTCCAAACCGACGCCAAGCGCGTCGTGGCCTATTCGTCTCTGTCGCATCTCGGTTTGATCGTGCTGGCAATCGCTTCGGGGAATCGCATTGCATTGGAAGGCGCGCTCGTCTACATCATTGCGCACGGGCTGTTCTCGGCGGCGCTTTTTTTGGTGCTGGGCTACGTTGAAGAGCGCGAAGACACGCGAATGCTGCCGCGGCTTTGCGGCCTGGGATCGAAGAATCCGCGTCTGGCCGGCGCGTTGTGCATTGCGGCCCTTGCGGCGTTAGGGCTTCCAGGGCTGGCCGGATTCGTTGGTGAGCTCGTGATTCTGATCGGCGTTTATCAGGCGGGATACGTTTGGCCGGTGATCGTGGCGCTCGTCGCGATCGTCCTCGCTTCGGCGTACATGTTGCGCTTGTATCAGGACATCATGAACGGTCCGCCGGTCGCCGACGTACCGGTTCGCTCCGATCTTACTTGGCTGGAAGGTCTGGCCGTTGCCCCGTTGCTGGCCGCACTCCTGATCGTCGGCGTCTATCCGGCACCGTTGCTGCACCCATGATGCCGTTCACCAGCGCCGACTGGGCCGCGATCCTTCCGGTCGGCGTCGTTGCGGTCGCTGGGCTCGCCGTGCTGATCGTTGATTTATTCTCCGGCCGTCGCGAGTTGCGTTATCTTTTGATCGGAATCGGCCTGGCGGGCGTGATTGCCGCCGGCGTCCTGGCCGCGCGACAGTTCGGCCACAATTTCGATGCATTCTTCGGCGGTTTCATGACCGGCGGTTTTACGACGGTCTTTGAAGAGATAATCTTGATCGCGGCTGCCGGTTCGCTCATCCTGTACGCCACCGGTGGTCCCGCGCAACGCATTGCGGGAGCCAGCTCGATCATGCTGTGGAGCGCGTGCGGCGCGATGCTCATGGCCGGTGCGGCGAACCTCTTGATGATCTTTCTGGGGCTCGAGCTGCTTTCGCTGGGGCTGTACGCCTTGTGCGCGACGGCGGATCGTAAAACGGCTCGCGAGTCGGCTTTGAAGTATTTAATTTTGAGTTCGACCGCGACCGGATTCTTACTGTTCGGCGCGGCGCTGCTCTTCGGCGCGACCGGAAGCGTGATGCTCTCCGCCTTCGTCAACCCGTCGCTCGTGGGGAATCCACTCTTCTGGGCCGGCTCCGGTATGTTTCTCATCGGGCTTGTTTTTAAGCTGAGTTTGGTACCGTTCCATACCTGGACGCCGGACGTCTTCGAAGGAGCGCCGCTCCCCGTGACGGCCTTCATGAGCGTTGCAACCAAAGCCGGTGCGTTAGCGGTCTTTGCGCGGTTCATTTACGCGGCACTGCCGGGCGGCATCGGTGAAAAGCTTCTGCTGCCGGTCTGGGTCGTTGCCGGAATCTCGATGATCGTCGGCAACGTCGGCATGCTGGCGCAGCACGACCTCAAAAGACTGCTAGGTTATTCCGGGATTGCGCAAGTCGGCTACATTCTTGTCGCGCTCGCGGGGACGACTCCGCTGGGGTTACGGTACGCGGTCTACTATCTGGCGGCGTATGCGTTCATGAATCTGGGCGCGTTTGCCGTTGCTGCGGCAATCTCCGGGGAAGGCGAAGAAGGATCGCAGTTGAGCAGCTACCACGGTTTGGGGCGCCGCCGCCCGTGGCTTGCCGCCGCGATGACGATCTTCTTGCTTGCTCTGGCTGGCTTACCGCCGACCGCCGGATTTTTGGGGAAAATTTTGATTCTCGCCACCGGCGTTGCGAGTGGCTATCTGGCGCTGGCCGCTCTGCTAATCGTCGGAACTGCGATCTCGCTCTACGCCTACGCGAAGGTCATCCGCCTGATGTACGAACGGCCCGAAGGCGAACGCGTCCACGACTTCCGCCCCTTCGTTCCCTTGGCATGGGCGAGCGTCGGCATCTGTGCGGTCGCGCTGATCGCGATGGCCTTCTATCCGCTGACGCCGAGCAACGTTCTTCCCCTGGTGCATTAGGCCGGTGACCCCGCCGTCGTCACGCCATCCTCCAGCCGTGCGCTATAGTAGGGTTGAGGTACCTGCCATGACCCGATGTACGCTCCTCGCCTTCCTGCTGCTGGTTCCGCCGGTAGCGGCGATGCTTGGCGCTCCCGCCGGAGCGCAACCGGCCGCGAATATCCTAATTCCGGCCGAGGCTCACGCGGCTGCGGATCAACGGGCGGCGATTACGTACGCGCGCGAGCTGATTGCAGCCGGGCAGATGGACGAGGCGGTGATCCAGCTGGCCGATTTCGTTGCAACGCACCCGGCGGCCACGGACGCGGCGCGCTTCCTCGGGGACCTTTATTATCGCCAGGGCCGTTTCGACCGCGCGGAAGCGGTCTACGAGCAGCTGCTCGCCCGCAACCCGCACGATAAGGAGACGCACAATCGCCTCGGCGTGGTGTATGCCACACAGAATCGCATCGATGGCGCCATCGCGCAGTTCGAGAGCGCGCTTCCCGGAACCGATTCAATTCGAGATCTCGTGCTGCTGCATCTTCGCAAGGGTGACCTGCGGCAGTACGAAGCGCAGATGGTGCGGGCCGCGGACGCGAATCCGACCGACTCCGATACCCAGGAAGAGCTGGGGGAAATCTACGGCACGCTGCATCGTCCAAACGAGGCGATTCTTTACTTCCGGCGCGCGCTCGATAGCGACGGACAATCGATTGCCGCGCTCAACGGCTTAGCGATGGCGTATTTGGACCTCCGCGACCACGCTACGGCCGTCCGCTATCTCAATGACTGCCTCAACATCGATCCGGTCAACTATGCATGTCACGATAATTTGGGCGTCGCGTGGATTCAGGAGGGAACGCTCGGAAATGCGCTCGATGAGTTTAAACGGGCACACCGTCTAGAACCGGAGCGTCCCGAGGCGATCGTCAACTTTGGCTATCTGGCCGACATAGGCGGCGACTGGAAACGCGCCGTGAGCTACTACGTTCAAGCGATCGCGGTCAACCCGTATGTTCCCGAATCGTACGTGAACCTAGGGATCGACTACGAGCACAACGGGCTGTATCCGCTCGCACAGGCTGCGCTCCTCAAAGGCGTCGCCGCGGCGCCGTACGACGGTCGCGTACGCTATTTATTGGCACGCGCGTATGTGGCGCAGGGCCAGCGAGCGCTCGCGATGGAAGAACTCAAAGCCGCGCAAGCATCGCTCGATCCGGACGTCGCTGCGATCGCAAAGGAAGAATCAGAGCGGTTGATTGTAGGTCCGGCTACCTCACCTCAATAGTGGGATGGCGCTCTGATAAAGCGGAGCCACATCAGTCTCGGGCGATACAGTCGATCTCTACGCGAGCTCCACGTGGGAGTGCGGCGACGGCGACCGTCGAGCGCGCCGGCTTGGTCGCTCCGAAGTATTTCTCATAGACTCTGTTGACCGGCGGAAAATCGCGCATGTCGACGAGGTAAATCGTCGTTTTCACGACGTTGGCGAATTCGTAGCCGGCGGCGCAAAGAACCGCGCCGAGATTTTCGATCACCCGTTCGGCTTGAACGGCGGCGTCGCCCTCGACCATCTCGCCGGTCTGCGGATCGAGCGGAATCTGACCGCTGCAGTA
>DAIMCN010000018.1:0-51558 GCA_036726365.1 Candidatus Cybelea sp. | reverse complement strand
TAATAACCTCCTCGAGCACGTCCCACACTTCCGGACGCACTCGCTCGACCATACGCTTCGCGCTTTTGATGTTGTGCGCGAGCCCACGGTCGACGAGCTTCTTCATCACGAATGGTTTGAAGAGCTCGAGCGCCATTTCTTTCGGCAATCCGCACTGATGCAGCTTGAGCGTCGGACCGACCACGATGACGGAGCGGCCGGAGTAATCGACGCGCTTGCCCAGCAGGTTCTGCCGGAAGCGTCCTTGCTTACCTTTGAGAATATCGGATAGCGATTTGAGCGGGCGATTGTTTGGGCCCGTCACCGGCCGTCCGCGCCGGCCATTGTCGATCAGCGCGTCTACCGCTTCTTGCAGCATGCGCTTTTCGTTCTTGATGATGATTTCGGGTGCGTTGAGTTCCAGCAAGCGCTTCAAACGGTTGTTTCGGTTGATGACGCGCCGGTAGAGATCGTTGAGATCTGACGTTGCGAACCGGCCGCCGTCGAGCTGCACCATCGGACGGAGCTCGGGCGCAATGACGGGCACGGCCGCGAGCACCATCCACTCCGGACGGTTGCCGCTGGCAAGGAACGCCTCGATAACTTCGAGCCGCTTGATCGCCTTAAGCCGTTTTTGGCCGGTCGTTTCCTTGAATTCTTTGCGCAGATCTTCTTGCAGTTTGCGCAGGTTCAGGTCACGCAGAAGCTCGCGAATCGCTTCCGCCCCCATACCGGCTTTGAACCGGTTGCCGAACTTCTCGCGGGCCTCACGATACTTTTGCTCGGAGAGCACTTCGCGCTTGCCCAGTGTCGTATCGCCGGGATCGATCACGACGTACGCCGCAAAGTAGATGACTTTTTCCAGCTGGCGCGGCGACATGTCGAGCAGAATGCCGATGCGACTGGGCACGCCCTTGAGGTACCAGATGTGGCTGACCGGCGTAGCGAGCTCGATGTGGCCCATCCGCTCACGCCTCACTTTCGCACGCGTGATCTCGACGCCGCAGCGATCGCAGATCATGCCCTTAAAACGAATGCGCTTGTACTTGCCGCAGTGGCACTCCCAGTCCTTAGTGGGGCCAAAGATCTTTTCGCAGAAAAGGCCGTCGCGCTCGGGCTTGAGCGTGCGGTAGTTAATCGTCTCGGGTTTCTTGACTTCGCCAAACGACCAAGCGCGAATCTGCTCCGGTGACGCGAGGCCGATACGCATTGCGTCGAAGTTGTTGACGTCGATGAGGTTCAAAGAAGGGACTCCGTCGTTAGCCCCGCCGTCGCCGCCGCCTACGCAGGGAAGTCGCATCTCACGTCGTCACGTAAGGGTTCCCACCGCCGCCGCTGCCTCAGGGCACAGACCGTGATTTTATCACGGGCGGAGGCTTGATTCAATAGCGCCCAGGGACCGACCGGGGGCTTCTCAGTTACGGCTCAGATTACGTGGGTAATCCAGCCGGCATGATTATAGGAATCGTCGGTTCCGATGACCGCGCCCAGGCGATCGGTCGCCTGCTGAGTAACGGCGGCCACAAGGTTACCTTCGGCGACCCCGGCGCGAGCGAGCGTGCCAAGCTCGCCGCTCAAGCCCTCGGCACACAAAGCGAGCTTCCCTACCGTCAGGCCATGGAGTCCGACTTGCTCTTGCTGGCGGTGCCGCGCGACCAAGTCGATAAGGCTGTAACGGCGATTGGTTCGGCGCCCGAGGCCGTGGTCGTCGACGCAATCGAAGGCGAGCGTGGAAACGCATCGCGCAGCGGTGCGGAGATGCTTGCGCGCAAACTCGACAGCTATCGCGTCGTTCGCGCGCTCATCAATATGCCGCAGAGCGGCTCTAACATTCAGATTTGCGGCGACGATCCCATGTCGAAAGACTTGGTCGATAAGGCGTTGCACTCGTCCGGGTGCATCACCAGCGACCGTGGACCGCTGTCAAACGCGGCCGAACTAGAAGCGCCCGCCTAAGAAACAGTCAGATCCGCGCACCTCGCCCGGTGAGCAGATTGATCACTACCAGCACCAAAACTACCAATAGGATGACGTGAATCAAGCCGCCGCCGAAGTGGAGCAAAAACCCGATCAGCCAGAAAAAGAACAGAATGACGATGATGGTCCAAAGAAGCCCTACCATACTCTCCCCTACCTCACTTTCGTGAAATAAAGCCAGCGTTCGTGTCCGTACCGTGAACTTGACGGCGCGCGACGATGCTTTACGACGTATCCTTCCCCAATTGTTGCTAACCAAACCTGCGCCTTCCCGAGAGCGCTCCGCATAGCGTCACCGCGCCGCGCAATCGCAAGAAGTGCTTTGCGCATTACTACAACGGAGTCGCGGTAGTCGTAACGAACTTAGGTTGATATGGAGCGACCGCGCGAGGTACCGCCGATTCTCGTTGCCGGCGAGCACGCGCTCCCCTCGTTACGAGTCGTCATGGCCCGTATGACCGACACGCTGTGGGAGGCCGATGCCCGGGGCAGCATAAGCGCCATTACGCTATGCCGTCCCTCGCAACCACAGGGCGACGGTGCGCTGGACGAGATGGAAGTCCAACAAATCGAACAGCTTTGGCGCAAGAGCGTTAAGTGCGCCGAGCGCCTCAGCGCCGTCTACCACATTCGCAGTCCGGCAGGTTTAGCGCCGCGAACATTCGTCGTGCAAGCCATCCCGGTTCTCAACAATCGCGACGAAGTCCGGCACTGGGCGGGAACCGCAACGGAAGTCAACCCTTTCAACGACGCCGCCACGCGCTTCATCTCCGAAGCTGCCGCGGTGCTCTCCTCGTCGCTCAATCGCAATACGATCGTCAATCGTCTCGTCCAGTCTTCAATCGATTATTTTTGCGATTACTGCGCGGTATATACGTTCGATGAAAATGGAGCGATACGCGCGCAAGGCGTCGCGGATCGGCGCGCGAACGCCGAGATTCCGCCGGAAGCGCTCGAGCGGGGAGTCGCCGAAGTGCTCCGCACCCGGCAGCCGCTGCTGCTGCTCTCGGACGCGCTGCGCGGTGCGCCCGACGAAAGGCTCCAAAACCTGCTTGATTCGACCCGAATGCGCTCGATGATCGTCGTCCCGCTCTTCGTCGGCTCGAGCTGCATCGGCGCGCTGTGCTTCCTGGAATCGGAACGTCCAGCGAGCTTCGCGGCCCACGACCTTGACGTTGGGGTGGTCGTCGCGCGTCAGTTGGCGATGGCCTTGGAAAACATCAAGACGTTCGAGCGCGAGCAGCACGTCACCGAGCGCTTCCGCTTCTTGGCGCGAACGACCGAAAGTCTATTCGCGACGCTCGATTCCGCCAAGATGCTGCGCCTGCTGCTCGATGCGATGGTCGATTCCTTTTCCGACTATGCGATAGCCGCAGCTTTAAAGGAGGGACGGCTACGGATCGTCGCCGCCTCGGGTACCGGTGCGTCGGCGTTGCGCGAGGAGAGCGAGCGCGAGATGGTCCGCTTTCTGGGCAAGCGCCGTTCTATTCTCGTGGGGAGTGAGGTTGACGCGCGCCAGGCCCTCAAACCTGGACCGGTTTACGAAGCGGGGCCGCCCGTTTCGTGGATGATGGTTCCGCTTTTCTCGGGCGATTCGGTCTACGGCGCGATCGTCTGTTGTTCCAACGGGCGGCTCTTTGACGGCAGCGATCTCGAGCTGCTCGAAGAGATCGGGCGCCGCGCCGCGCTCGCGCTCGATCACGCCGAAACTTTCGAGCGCGAACGGCGCTTAACGCACACGCTCCAGCAGGCAACGCTGCCGACGCAGCTGGCCAGCGTTGAAAACGCGTCGATAAGCTTCGTATATCGCCCGGCAGCCTCGGACGTGCAGGTCGGCGGCGACTGGTATGACGCCTTCGAACTCGACGACCACCGAGTGCTGCTCACCGTCGGTGACGTCACCGGTCACGGATTGCAGGCGTCGATGGTCATGGGAAAGCTGCGCCACGCGATTAACGTCGTTGCGATGTACGAACGCAACCCCGTGCGTATTCTCGACGCCGCCGAACGCATTCTGCTGCGTCGCTATCCCGGCTCGGTCGCCACGGCTTTCGTCGCGTTGTTGGATTCACGCGCGGGCACGATCACCTACGCGAACGCCGGGCACCCGTATCCGTTGCTGCGCCGGGTCAACGAACCCGTCAAGGAACTCGAAGCTGAAGGACTTCCGATCGGTTTGCGGTCGATCGGCGGACCAGTCAGCCCCGTGACGGAGAGCCTCGAGAGTACCGGGCTCCTGGCATTCTACACCGACGGTCTGACCGAAGCGACGCGCGACACGTTCGCGGGCGAGAAACTTCTCCACCAAGCCGTCGGCACCAATGCGGTATTCTACGTCGACAGCGCGGCCGAGTTCATCGAAGCGTATTGCCTGCCCAACGCGTCGCAGGACGACGTCGCAATCCTCGTTTTGAACTTTGTTACGTCAAGGCGTTGGAAATTCGATTCACGCGACTGTGGCGCCGCGCGGCTCGCGCGCTGCGAATTCGTGGCGCAGATTGCAGACCGTTCCGCACCCGACGGCGACTTGAAGGTCGTAGAGCTGATCTTCGGCGAGCTTACCGCAAACGTCGCGCAGCATGCGGCGGGACCCCTGGAAATCGCGCTTGACTGGCACGCGGGTCAGCCGGTCTTGCACGTGATCGACCGCGGAAGGGGTTACACGGCGTCGCATCGCCGCAAAGCCGATCTACTAACCGAGCACGGGCGCGGCCTCTGGCTAGTGCAGCGGCTTGGCGCACGACTCGACGTCGAGGTGCTGCCCGGCTTTGGAACCCACGTGCAAGCGACTCTGCCGATTCGTCAAAAGCGTTAGGGCGCTAGCTGATACCGATGGTAGCTACGGGCCCGAGCTAGAATGTCGTCGGCGTAACGCGGCAGCGAGTGGCGCAACCTTAAAATCGTTCTCTCGGCCGGCGGAAGGGTGGCCGCCACGTTCTGGAACTCGCCGCTTGCTAGCGTTCGCAGCCCGCGGCTCTTGTCCCCAAGCACATCGTTCATTGCGCGGTGCATCGCGATGTCGAACGAATGGTCCAGCGCGCTAACGAGGCGCGTGTGACTAGATAATACGGCGCGCACCGAAGAGAGTTGGAACTCCTCCGCCAGCACGTCGATCGGATAACCGCAAAAGAGATCGAAGTCCACACGCTCCAACAGCGCGTTCCAAAGCGCTTCGAGTGCAGCCGCGGCTGAATATTCTTTGAGCCGCCATAACTTCCCGACCATTTCGCCATAAGCGCGCAAACAGCCGTATCGCTGGTGAAGCTCATGGACTAACGTCCCGATGCGCTCTCCAAACCGGATGGCGTCGGGACGACCCTCCACCATGAATTCGCCCAGCGTTTCGTCGTCGTCCAGCAGCACGATTCGCTCATCGATGAGCGCACCGGTCGGGCGGATCCGGTTTTTGAGCTGCTCGAGGATCGCAGTACGTCGCGCATCGCCGGCGACGACGATCGCTGCGCCCCCGACGGAAAGCGAACTGTAAAGGTAAGCCGCCACGTTGCGCGTCAAGCGCCACACGTCGTTTCCGAAAAACTGCGCTACGTGTTCGTGGTGACGTTTCCCCTGGCTCTCCACCATCGACATCCTACGCGGCTCCAAGAGCGCAGTCAACGCCTGCGCCGCAGGCGGTCGCCAGTGCCGCGTGCAGCCCCAAAGCCGAATTCAACGCGAGCGCTTCTTGCGCGGTCCTGACGCCTTCTTTGTAGCAACTGCTTTACGCGGCGCCTTTCGAGCGGTACCGGAACGCTTTCGCGTCGCGGCGCCCTCGCTTCGATTCGACTGCGGGTGCTCTCCAAGTTCTTGCCAGGATTCCTCGCTGAGATCGACGCCGTAATACGTCGCCGCTTTCTTTATGTTCGCGAAGGCCTGGGCGCGATCGGCTTCGGATACGCCGGTTACTTGGTCGAACCGTGAAACGGCGTTACGGACGTGGCGTGCGTCGGTTAGCGGTTCCTTGCGCTGTTTTGGGAAGGCATAGACGGTCTCCGGCAAATCGCTGCGCATCGTAAGCTTACCGTGTTTTTCATAGGGTTTCCATGTCGTTCTCACCTGAGACTCGTACCCCAACGGTGGGTTAGGTATTCAGTCTCTGAAGCTCGATGACGCAGAATCCCAGCGCATCGACGTCGACGGCAAAGCCGCGGCTGAGCTCGCTTCCCTCGACGCTTGGGCGATGAATCCACTCGCCCAGCATGCTCGTGAAATAGCGAACGTGATACCGGCCGGAGAGGGGACTGGTGAAGCGCAGCGGCGTCGTAATCGTGCGCGACGCCGTATTCCCCATGAAGATCACGAGATTCCGCCCGCGGCGCAGCGCAATCTCGGTCACTTCGTCGCCGAGCCGCAACATCGGCGTGACGTCGCGATCGTAGGCTTGCAGCGCGAAATCCGATTCGAACTCAAAATTCGCATACAAGGTCGGCTCGGGAAGGCGCGCGATGAACCAGGTCAGATGCGTTCCGCGAAGTGGCAGGTTGCGCACGCCAAGCCACTTCCAGTGCGGCGCCAGACGCGGATTGCAGGCCGGCGCGGAACCGCGTATCTCGAGTCCGCACGCGCCTTCGATGGCGGCCCAAACATAGCGCGGCGGATACCAGGGAGAGAGCATCATACCTTGGTTCGCCAGCGTTTCACCATGAAGCCATTCCGAAAACTGTCCGGGCACGGTGTTGTTCCGTCCCGGGTCGCGTGAATAGTGCTGGAAACTGGTGCCTAACGCATAGGCCATGAAGGCCGGGTTGAAACGCGCTGCCGCCAGCGCGTAAATGAAGTTCATGCCAACCCACACGCCACCGAGCAATCCCCAGCTTCGCGTCGGACTGTATTCGAGATCGTCGCGCGGGACGGTCCGAATCCCAGCCTCCGTCCAAAAGGACGGCACGCTCAGGCGGCTGACGATACGCGCCGCCGTGTCGTGATCGGCTACGCCCATGAGCACCGGAAAAAGCATGTCGGCGGTGACGTTTGAACGCGGCTTCCCATCGACGTCGATGTTCAGATAATAGAGTCCGGTCCTCGGATCGAGCAGATGGCGATTGATCGCCTCGCGCAACGCGGCCGCTTCCCGTTCAAACCGTTGCGCCTCGCTCTTCTTCCCGAGTAAATTGGCTAGGCGCGTGATCGCGACGAGGGCGGCGTAACATTCGGAGTTCACTTCCGTCGAGGCGCCGGATATGCGATAGTCGTCGATGATATTGCGCCAGCCGACAATCCCGCAGGTTGCGGTCTTCGTCGAGGTGCACCAAATCAGCCCACGCTCGTCCCGTTGGGAGAGCAGGTAGTTAGCCGCGCGTTTCACGGCTTCGTACGACTCGCGAACGAAATCGATATCGCCGGTGGCCAGATAATAATGGGCGACCGCCAGAATCAGCAAGGGCGTGTCGTCGTTGACGTTCAGCCCATAGTCGTCGGCTTTTCCGTTGCGCACGTCGTAGTACTCGACGATTTTTCCGCTCCGTTGTGCGTGACGCAGATACCAGCGTAACGACTCGCGAGAGAAGTCTGGGGTCACGTAATCGGAACCCAGCGAGAATGACGCGGTGTCTCGCCCGACGCTGTTATTCGAGCGAGTTGGATCGTTGACGAAACACCAGCCGGTCGGCGCATAAAGCTGCGTACGCAGCATGTTGGCCTTGGCCCAGAGCACGCCACGGTTGACGTTGGCATCCGGGGTCACGACGACTGCGCGCTCCAGCACCCCTGCGTAGTACCGGCGCGTCTGCGCCAGCCCACTCGCCGCGGGCGGAGCGTTTCGATACGCGGTTCGCGCTCCGCGCGCACCCTGGGGCGATGCCGCCAGCGTGAACCAAAAGCGGCGTTGAGAGCGTGGCGCCAGGCGATAATGATGATGGAAGAGCGCAATGGGGTCGGCCAAGGCGCGCGTGATGCGCCCGGAGAGCGGGCCGGCAAAGTGCGCCCGGTTCATCGCTCCGTGATCGCTCGTTACTTCGAAGCTGGTTGGTGCGCGCGAACCGCCGATCGCACGGGCCGCGTTGGGAGCGGAGGCGTTCCACGCTACGACGGCATCGATGGCGCGGTCGTAGGTGGCAAGCACGTCGCGGCTAGTCGTGCCCCGTAAGAGCGCACCGATGAGGGTGTCGTACTCTCGAACTTGGCCCGAGTCATTGCGCACTTCGACGCTGAGGTATGCGGTGAGCGGATCAACTTTGGTTCCAATTGGGTAGCGATTGAGCACGAAGATAGTTTCGAGAACGCCGACGCCGTCGTCGATGCGATACTCGTATTCCTGAGAGTCCGGATGAATCCGGAATTTTCCGTCGGCCTTCGGCCGCGCCGCGCCGGTCGGACCGTCCCAGAACTGGACCGAAACGCCGGCCATCAACGTTTCGCCGAGATCGCTGGAAAAGAGCTTTTCGATCGCTCCCGACGCTTTGATGACGACTGCCCCTTTAGGGCTGCCCAGCGTGCTTCCGACGGCGAGCTCCGAGTCGTTGACTTCATAGCACGCAATTCGCTCGCCCGAACCAAAGATTCGCGCACTCACGACGAAAATGATTGCTTGCTTAAAAGGCACGCTCCTTCCGCAACGCCAATTCGAAGTGCGACGTGCTGTTACTCGGAATTGAGACATCCTGCGATGACACGGCCGCCGCGATAGTCCGAGATGGACGAGACGTGCTGTCCAGCGTCGCAACGAGCCAAGACGCCTTTCACGCGAAGTATGGCGGAATCGTTCCGGAGATCGCCAGCCGACGGCACGTTGCGTTGCTTTCGGCCGTGGTCGAAGATGCGCTCGAGCGCGCCGAGTTGAGCTTTGCGGAGCTCGACGGAATCGCCGTCACGCGTGGACCAGGACTGATCGGCAGCCTTGTCGTCGGCGTCGCCGCGGCTAAAGCGCTGACATTTGCATTGGGCAAACCGCTCTACGCCGTCAACCATCTTCACGGCCACGTCTTTGCCGCCTTCCTCGATCGTCCCGAGGCGCCGCCCTATCCGTTTCTCGTCCTGCTCGTGTCGGGCGGGCACTCCCAGCTTGTCGCCGTCGAGTCGGCTACGCAGCTGCGCGTTTTGGGGCGAACGCACGACGATGCCGCCGGTGAAGCGTACGACAAAACCGCACGGCTGCTGGGATTACCGTACCCTGGCGGCCCGGAGCTCGATCGGCTCGCGCAGCGGGGAAACTCGCGAGCCTACGCGTTTCCGCGCCACCGCCCCGGCGACGACTCGCTCGACCTGTCCTTCTCGGGCCTGAAAACGTCGGTGCGCTACTTCTTAGAATCCGAGGCGGGTCGCGACGCAAAGGCCGAAGACGTGGCCGCATCGTTTCAAGCCGCCGTGGTCGACGTGCTGATGGCGCGCGTTCAGTCCGCGTGCGACCGCGATTCCTATAACGCCGCCGTGCTTTCGGGTGGGGTTGCCGCCAACTCGGCGCTCCAGGCGGCGTTCCGCGTTTGGAGCGAGCGCAGTCGCATTCCGGCGTTCATTCCGCCGCCGAAGTATTGCACCGATAACGCCGCGATGATCGCTGCGGCGGCGTACTATCGAGGAGAATCAGCGCGTGCCGATCCGCTCACTCTCACCGCGGACCCCAACTTACCGTTTTAAGCCTCGCGTCAGGTTGCGTTACGGCGGGCATCCTTGCTCTTGCCATCGCTTGAAGAGGTCGCACATCTCACTTGTCCATCTTGGCTCGCCCGACCTCGGCGGGGGCATCGTGCCGCGGCTCACAACATCGTAGATGGCCTCGGCCGATTGCTGAACTTCGTCACGATTGCTGAGATCGAGGTTCAGGGGCTTCATGTGCGCGACGTCGACGTCGCTGAACATCGGTCGAATATGTTGGGCGAAGCTGAGTGTTTCCGAACGATCCACTAGACTATGTCCTCCGGTTGACCGTGATGCGCATCCCATTGATCGCCGCGATTTTCGTCCGCGCTGCTCTCGCCATACTTTTCCAGCTCCCGTCGTACGGCGTCCGCGGGGTCGATGGGAGTTTCTTTTGCTGACGCTACGTCCGGCGTGATGACGTCGTCATCGTGATCGGGATAGGGCAGTCCGTCGCTTTTCATAGGACAACTAGTATACCCCGAACCGGTCAAATCATGTAGCCGTATAGCTCTCGCCTCGTTGGCGGCAACTCAACGCGGCCATCCGGATTCGGACGAGCGAGCAGCGATTGAAACACACCCAAGCGTCCCACGCGAAAGCCCTGAGCGCTTCCTGCGAGGTAGAGGCGCCATAGACGATAGGCTCGCTCCCCCGCCGCCGAAACCGCTGCGTCACGGTTTCGTTCGAGATTCCCAATCCAGGCGCGCAGCGTCCGAACGTAATGTTCGCGCAGGTTCTCGACGTCGCGCACTTCGAAACCAACGCGTTCTGCAATGGCCAGTGCATCGCCGGCGGCAACCAGCTCCCCATCGGGAAAGACGAAGCGCCGCATAAACCCGCGCACCTTTCCGTCCTTGCGACCCTCGCTCTGATCCGAGATGCCGTGGTTGAGGAAAAGCCCGCCGGGCCGAAGGGCCCGGTAAGCCGCGCGGAAGTATTCCCGTAAGTGGCTCCTGCCCACGTGCTCGAACATCCCAACGCTTACGATCTTGTCGAAACGCTCGTTACCGAGCTCTCGGTAATCCCGCAGCTCGACTCGCGCAGAATCCGCCGCGCCGGCAGCCGCAATGCGGCGCCGCGCCTCGTCGTGCTGCTTGCCGCTAAGCGTAATGCCGAGCGCAGTCGCTCCAAAGCGTTGCGCGGCGCGCACGAGCAATGCGCCCCAGCCGCAACCGATGTCCAGAAGCCGTTCGCCCGCACGCAAACGCAGTTTGTGCAAGATATAGTCGAGCTTCGCCGATTGCGCGTCTTCGAGCGATTCGATGCCGTCGTCCCAGTATGCGCACGAATAGACCATATCGCCGTCGAGAAAGCTCCGGTAGAACTCCGCCGGCTGGTCGTAATGAAAATCGATCGCCGCGCGATCGCGCGACCGCGAGTGGATCCGCCCGCGCAGCCGCGCCTCCCGTAACCGCGGCGTCGGGTTGTTCGGCAACCGGCGGACCATTCCAACGAGCCGAACGACGTCGCGGGCGTGCAACGCCCGGCTCGCGCGCAAGAGCATATCCACGGCGTGCTCCATCTCGCCCTCGACGTCGAGCAAACCCGTGGCGAAGGCTCGGCCCGCGGCCAGGTCGATTGGCGGCGTGAAGGCTGCCCGCAAAGCTCCGGGCGTGTTGACGTGCAGGGTAAACCGCTCGACGCCGGACGCTTTGACGCGCGTACCGTCCCAGAGGACGATCCCAAAGTCGCGGGCGTAGTCGTCGCCAAAGATGAAGCGTAACAGCGCAACGGCTATGCGCGCGTGCGGATCGCGCGTAGCGAACTGCTCAGCGCTCAAATGCGACGATTTGATTCGCCTCGCGGTGGTTCGTCCAGAATCGCGACCCGTCGTAGGCCAGCGCCCGCGCCGCAAACGGAATGCGCGCGAGATCTTCGCTTGCGTTCCCGTTGCCGGCGGCGACCTTCGTCAAGAAGTACTCGCCGGCAGTTTCATCATCCGTTGTCACCAGATAAAAGTTTCCGTCTACGTAGCACTGCCCGCAGACTTGATGCGGCACGTCGATTTCCCGCACGATATTGCCTTGCTCGTCCAGGCCGAGGATCCGGCGGTTGTACCATTGGCTAACGTACAACCAGGTGCCGTCGTAGCTCAACTGCGAACCGGTTCCATCCGGACACCGAATCGCGGCTTGCGTTTTAAACCCGTGACCGGGCACGAAACGGCGAACGATGCGGTCATCGTCGTCGCCCTCGCCGCAGATCACGCGCAGTTCGTCGCCGACGACCGTCATGCCCCACGGCTTACCGGGGGCTTTGTCTTCTTCGATGACCGTCCACTGCCGCGGATCGATCGCGTAGACGCGATTGGTCTCGATCGACCCCATCCAAAGTTTTTCTCCGTCGAAGGCAATCGCTTGGGGGCGCGGCGCCGGCGAAGGCAACCGTAAGGTTTCAGTTACTTCACGCACAGTGAACGCCAACTTCCCCCCAAAACGATAGAGGCCTGCGTTTCCGCGGGCCTCTATCGCTTCTTGCGTGCATAAGCTACTGCATTGGAGTTTACCTCTGTCTCACTTATGCATCAACCTTTCCCGCGGAAGTGAACTACTAAACAGCGGCGACCGCGAGCGTGGGCCGAATGGCCGGTTCGTCGTCCTCGTCGTCCTCGTCGTCGTCTTCGTCGTCGTTGGGCGAGATCTCGTCGAGTACTGCGTGAATCTCGCGATACATGGCGCCGATTTCACGACCAACCTCTTGACCGCTACTCGCAGTGGAGTTTTCCAGCCAGCGATCGATCGCCGCAATCGTCAAGTTCATGGCGATCAGGTCGTTGCTTGGAGCGTCGAGCTCGAATTGCATGCTGTACCTCTGTAAGAGTGGAGTGCCTTAAATCGCGACTTTGACGGTAAGCCAGTACTGACGGAAAGGCAGACCGTACTCCTCACTGCTCTGCGCAAGCCCGCTCGTGGCGCCGCCTTGCGCCGCCAAACCATAGAAGTTTTGCGGCACGTAAACGCCGTAACCAATGTAGCCGTACTGCTGCGCGACGCTATCGAACAGATTGTAGACCCCCAAACCAACGGTTATTGGGCCGTTGGTCTTCGAGACACTCGCATTGGAGAACCAGAACGGATTGCGGTTCCAAGTGTTGTTCGCGCCAATATACGTGGTATCGATACGTGCGCCGAAGCCCCGGTTGTCCTGATAGGAAAGCCCCGCGGTGCCTTGGCGAAGCGGGATGCGCGCGATCTGTCCGCCGTCGAGCAGCTCGGTGTTCGCGATGAGAATGTCCTGCGGGATTCCCAAATACGCCGCCGATTGCACGTCGAACGCCGCGTTGAACGAGACGTTCCGCGTGAGCCCGACGTTGGTTGAAAGGACGATACCGCGATAGCGCGCCGCAGCCGCGTTAAACGTAGTCGCGAAAGCCAGGTTGTGGATCGTCGGATTGAGGCCCGGGCAGGAGCTGAGCCGCTGCAGCGCCTTATCGATGTAGTTTCGCGGCACCGTGATTCCAGGGAATCCCACGATCGACACGTTGCCATTGAGCAGCGCCTGGCTCTCCAGCGACTGATAGACGTCGGCCTGAACGTTCGTCGTCGCGTTGAAACGATGACCGTATGCCAACTCCAGATCCTGGGCCGTTTCAGGCTGGAGTTCTGGATTGGCGACGGCGGCGATCGAGACCAGCGCGCCGCTCCCGCTGGTCGCCGGGGGACAGTTAATGCTCGATGGGGCACCATACACCGGCGGCGCGAAAGCGAGCAATGAGGGATCGGGCTCGCTGTACGAGCGGCCGCCGGTGAGGCGGATCACGTCGCTCGGGTCGGGCCGGTAAATGAAGGAAACGCGCGGATCGAAGTGCGTCGAAGAGGTATCCAGCGAACGCTGGATCCAAAAATTGCCGAAAGCTGAGAACTTATCGTTCGGAGTCCATACGTCCCGTACGAAATAGCTGGCGGTCGCGAGATAGAGCGGCGGATTGTTGCCGAAGACGTTATACGTCACGCCATTCGGCAGTGAGTACGGAAACTGGCCGTTGGTATTCGACTGATGCAGCCAGGTATAGCCGAAGCCCAGATCGTTCTTCGACATCGGGAAATCGTCGCTCAACAGATAACCACGATTGCTGTAGAGGTTCAGGAAATCCGGGCCGGGCCCATAGGGACCGATCGGCACGCCCGGTCCTTTCTGTGCATTGAAATTATACGCGTCGACGAAGCCCTCGAGCGTAATGATTCCGGAGCCGACCTGCTGCGTGGCGCGAGCGTCGTAATCTTGATTTCCGACCGTACGCCAGCGATCGATGCTTCCTCCAAAAGGACCGTAGAAGTTCACGGCATACTGCTGCGGCGTCATGCACGCATACCCCAGTGGATCGTTCACTAGCACGGCGATGCTGTCGTGGCAGGATCGCGGCTTGCCGTTGACCAGGATCGTGTTGAGACCGCCTTTGCTCGCCTCGATCGACGCAAGCGTTTGCCGCGCCCCGAAGAGGACGTACGGATACGTCTCGTAATCGTTGTCGCCGTTGCCGCTGGAGTTCGACCAGTCGTTGGCCGAATACGCCGTGAACTGCAGCGACGTCTTTGTCGAAAAGTTGTAGACCACTTTGCCAACAAAGTTTCGCTGTACGTAGCCGCCGCTGACCGGGTAGTAGTTGACGAGATTGTACGCGTTTGCGTGTGTCAAATCGGGGGGCGGTGGGCTAGCGTTCGCGGCTGGCCGATAGGGCGGTCCGATGCCGGGGTTGACAACGCTGGTTTGCAAAAGCGCCGTCTGCTGAATGTATCCGCCCGGGAAGTTGCCGGTCGTGCCCTGTGTGCCCCAGGCGACGGCATAGCCAAGCTTCCCGATCGTCCCGGTGCCGAGCATCCCGGTCATCAGTTTGTTGTCGCTGCCCACGCCCTGTTCGATCGAGAAGTGATTGTCTTGCGTGGGATTGATCGTCAGAAAGTTCACCGCGCCGGCGATCGTCGTCGCGCCGAACAAGCCCGTCGCACCCGATCCAAAGACGACGTCCGCCCCGGTGAGACCCCAAAACGGCGAGACGTTATAGTTGTAGCCGTTCCCGAAGGCGCCAATCGGTCCGACCGGATGGCCGTCGAGCAGGGTCGCGGTCTCAGTTGAGTCGTAGCCCCGTATCGACAGCGCCATGTCATCCCCGACTGAAGAGCTCGTCGTCGTAATGACGCCGGGGACGGTCGTAAGCACGTCGCCGAGGCGCTGAAAGTTCTCGCCCTGGATGACGTTCGCATCGACGTGCGTGTTGATCGTCGTGGTCGTTTGCAGCGCCGTGCGTTGGCTGACGACCACATATCCGATCTGCTTGAGTCCGGCGGGCTGTCGGCTAATGGCTATCTGGAACGAGACTTCGGGCACGTCCGAGCCTACCAGAAGGTCGGGCGAGAGGCGAGTCGTCTGATAGGTGGGAGCGCTGATGACGACGGCGTAGGTTCCGGGACGTACCCCATTGATTTCGAAGGAGCCGTTAGCGTCGGTGCGCCCCGATTCGATCCGAACGCCATTTCGATCGAGCTGTACCGTAGCGTTTGGGACCGGCAAACCGCCTTGCGTGTCCAGGATTCTGCCCGTCAGGGTAACGCCGTCGGCCGCACGCGCCGACAGGGAAGGCAGCAGAAAGAGAAGCAACAGCAGGAACCGCGCGGATCGCATATTCCGACAATGGCGCACCAATCTTATGAATAACTTATGCTGTCGTTAAGCGAGCGCATAAGACTTGCTTCATTTTGGGTTCATATCGGCGACCTACGATGAGTGGATGTTAGCTTTCCGTTTGCCGCGCTGCGCGATGCGTATAATTGCGCTCGGCGTCGTAGGGTCGCTGGCGTCCCCGGGAGTCGCAGCCGGTCAGGGCGACCTGGTAACGGCGCTGCGTGCCCGCGTCAAGCACGTCTTTGTGATCTATCAGGAGAATCGCTCGTTCGATAGCTACTTCGGAACCTATCCGGGCGCCGATAACCTCGCCGCATCGCAGGCAAATGGCTTCCGGCAGTACGACCCGATCGGCAAGAGCTGGGTCGCACCGTTCCGGATCACCGATCCCGACACCGAATCTCCCTCGCAATCGCGGCCCGTCGTGTACGCCAAAATGAACGGCGGAAAGATGGACGCCTTCGTTTCCGTGCAAGAGCAGCTCTCCGAAAAGCGCTTCGACGCCGCCGGAGCCCGGGACGTGGGCTTGCTGACGATGGCCCACTACGACTGCGATACGATCCCCTTTCTGTGGAGATACGCGCGCGATTTCGCGCTGTACGATCGCATCTTCAGCGCCATGACCGGCCCTTCGACGCCATCGGCGATCGCGTTGATCTCCGGACAAGCCGGCGAGACGCAATGGGCGCGCAATCCCCAAGAGGCGACCGCCGCGAGCGACGCCGGCCCTGGCGTTCCCGTGACGAACGACCTCGATCCGGCGTACGGTCCCTACTCTGAGGCCGATAAGGCCTATCAGATTCCGCAGAGGTACGCGACACTAATGCTGGCGCTGGCCGGCAGCGACGCTACTCAAGCGACGAACGAGACGCAGGGCGTCGCGCGTGACCTGGGTGCCGTCGTGGTTAGCGGCCGCGCGCCGATTCCGTGGGGCTGGTATCAAGAAGGCTATGTTTCGCCGACCGTCGCGCTGCCCGGCTATGAAACCCATCACAACGCGCCGCAATATTTCGGGTACCTACGTCAGAACGACGTCTTTTGGAAAAACGTACACGAGGTCCACGCGATGCTCCAAGCGCTGCAGGACGGCACGCTTCCGCCGCGGGGCATCTTCTATATCAAGGGCGGATCGCAGAACCGCTTCGGCTGGAAACCGGCCAATCCCGATCCCGACGTACAATCGAACTATTTAGGCGATGACGACCATCCCGGCCGCGGCGATACGGACGTCGGCATCGGCGAAGCCTTTGTCGCAACCTTCGCCAACGCGGTCGCACGCAGCAAGTATTGGGATGACTCGGCTATCGTCATCACCTGGGACGACCCCGGCGGCTTTTACGATCACGTCGCGCCACCGCAACTCGCGAGTTGTGCCGACGGACGGCCCTGCGGCGACGGCCCGCGCTTGCCCTTCATTCTGCTTTCGCCCTACGCGCGCAGCGGCGCGATCGTGCACGATGCCGGCGATCAAACCTCCGTGCTGAAATTCGCGGAGACGCTCTTCAACGTGCCCCCGCTCGCGACGTTGCCGGAAGAACAAGCCTACCTGCCGCGCGGCCCGCGCGATGCCGATCCAGCGATCACCGACCTTCTCGGCGGCTTCGATCCGGCACGGCTCGCCGGCACGGCAGCGCCGATCCCGTCCTCGCAAGCCGAGATCTCCGACGCGGTCGTCAACGCGTTTCCGGCCTCGATGAGCTGCCGCTCGTTGGGCATCGCTCCGGTAGCGCTGCCGAATGGCCCCTCCACGCCCCCGCCGAACTTTACCGCGCGTCCGCATCGGACGCACCCCGAAGCTTAGGAGATACGAGAATTATGCCGATCGTCGTGGCGGCACCGCCGCAAAGCGTTCAGATTTTCAGCGGATTCGACTACGTCGCCGTTGACGAGTTGCGCCATCGCGGTTATGCCGCGCATACCCGGAGTCAGCGATTGTTGATCGTCAACACGTTGACGGGCAAAGTGGTCGCACAGGTCGACGTCGGCCCGATGCATGGCGTCGCCGTGGATCCCAGTTCGGGCCTCGTCTTTACCGGCAATGGAACGGATCAAACCGTTTCCAAAGTCAATCCGTCGACCTCGCAGGTCGTTGCGAACGTCGCCGTTCCCGGTAGCATCGATGCGATCGTCTACGACCCATCGCATCGGCGAATCTACGCCGATCAAGACGGGGGCGGCTCAGTCTACGTCATCGACGGCACCACCATGAAGCTCATCGCGACCCTTGCCATGCCGTCCGACGATTTGGAATCGCCGGCCGTCGATCCGAAGACCGGCGTGCTCTATCAGAACCTGGCCAACGGCGGCGGTTTTGCCGTCGTGGATCCAACCTCGCTGCGCGTCGTCAAGGTCGTTTCAACTCCGCAGATCAAGGACAACCATCCGTTGGTCTTTTCGCCTGCCGCGAACCAGGTGATCGCCGGCGGCATCAACGGTGTGCTTTCGGCCTACACGCCCGACGGCACGCACGTCGGCGACGCGCAGGTTCAGCCGCACATCGATCAATGCAGCACCGGGTCGCGCGGCAAAATCGTCGTTTGCGCCGGGCGCGGCATCGTCACCGTGATCGCGGTCAAAGACGGAACGGCGCCGCAAGTCGTCGGCCGGATCGACACGGGTCACCGCAGCGTGCATACCGTGGGCATTGACGAGCAGACCAATGACATTTGGATCGTCTACGCCGACGCGCGCGGCGATTGGGTGCAGCGCTTGAAATGGACGCCCTGAAGTCCTTTTCGCCGCGGCGTCGTACCGTAGGCAGGTGCGTATCCTTGTCGTCGAGGATGACGAACCGCTGCGCGCGCTGCTTCGTCGGGGACTGTGCGAGGACGGGTACGTCGTCGACGCGCTAGGTGACGGCCGTGACCTCCACCATTACCTTGCCGAAACGCAGTACGACGCTATGGTGCTCGATCTCAACCTTCCCCATGAAGACGGGCTCTCGATCCTTCGTCGCATCCGCGCAAATGGCCACCAGGTACCGGTGCTGATTCTGACTGCGCGCGACGGTCCCGCCAACGTCGTCGCGGGGCTCGATGCCGGCGCGGACGATTACCTTCGCAAGCCGTTTGCCTTCGACGAGCTCGAAGCACGGCTGCGGTCCCTCGCCCGCCGACCGCCGAATCGCGTCGATACGGTGTTGCAGATTGGCGACTTGGTATTCGACTCCGCGACCCGTCAAGCGCATCGCGGCGCGCGCGATCTGCTCCTCACCGCGAAAGAAAGCCTCTTCCTCGAAGTATTGATGCGCAACGCCGGTCGCACCGTTACGCGGCGCATGCTCGAGGATCGTCTCTGGGACCGCGAGAGCGATCGCGTCTCAAACGTGCTCGACGTTTACGCGCGACGCTTGCGTAAAAAGCTTACCGAGTGCGGCGAGCCGCAAGTGCTTCACACGCTGCGCGGGCTCGGCTATCGGTTGGACTTTCCGTGAGCGTCCGCGCGCGTTTTACGATCACCGTCGTAACGATCGTCGCGGTTACCGTTGCGCTTTTTGCCGGGCTTTCGATTCTCGCGCTCGATCGCACGCTGCGATCCGGCTTTGACGCGCGCCTGCATTCGGATGCGCAAGCGATCGCCACGGCGGTGGACGTTCACCACGGGCGCATTTCGCTCGATCCGAGCGACCTGCGGGCGCTCGGCTCGCTCCATGCCGACACGCCGTTTGCCGTTTATGGCGCCAACGGCAAACACATCGCCGGCGATGTGCCGCCGCTAGGGGGGCGCGGCGCCGGCTTGCAGAGTTCCAGCGTTTCGGTCAGGCGCGGCAATCGAACGTACGGAACGGTAACGGTGTGGCAATCGGGCCTCTGGATCGGTGACTTCGATCGCGATGCGGCTATCGTATCGGCCGCGGTGGGTTTGCTCTTGATTGCGCTCGGCGTCATCGCATCGCGGCGCGTCGCGCAGCGCGTGCTGGCACCTGTCGGCGACATCGCATCGCTGGCCGAGCGCATCGAGGGCTACGATCTTTCCGGGCGCTTGCGCGCCGACGCCAACGACGAGCTCGGGCGCTTGTGCGCCTCGTTCGACCGCATGTTGGATCGACTGCAATCTGCGTTCTCGCGCGAACGGCGCTTCGTTGCCGATGCATCGCACGAGCTTCGCGCGCCGCTCGCTGTGCTGCGCGCTGAAACGGAGCTGGCGCTGCGCCGCGAACGCACGACCACGCAGTATCGGGATGCTTTGACATCAATTTCGCGCGAAGCAGCACGTTTGGAAGAGTTGGTAGACGAGCTGCTCGCCGCGGCGCGGGCCGAGGTTGATGCGCGCCAACAGCAAACTCTCGACACCAGCGAGCTGGTGCGGGATCTCGGCGAGCGCGTTCGCCCAGCCGCGGCCACGCGCGGAATGGCGGTGCGTATCGAAACGCCGGGCGCGGTGCTCGCGCAGGCGAATCGAGCGACACTCGAGCGCGCACTGCTTGCCGTCGTCCACAACGCCATCGAGTATGGACGCCACGACGGTATCGTTCGTCTACGCACGTCGCGCAACACTGAGACGGTGAGGATCGAGATCGCCGATGATGGGCCCGGGTTCACCAAGGACGCGCTCGCGCACGCGACGGAGCGGTTTTGGCGCGGCGATACGGCGCATCCGCGCGGCGGGACGGGCCTCGGCCTGGCGATCGCGCGCACCATCGTCGAGGCGAATCGCGGCAACCTGCAGCTTGCTAACGCGGCGGAAGGCGGGGCGGTCGTGACGATCGAGTTGGGGGCGCCGCTCGACGACTCGTTCACGTAGCGTTCATCGTTCACGGGTATGCTGACACGATGAACCTGGCTCGGTTCTCAATCGGGCATGCCCGAGCCGTGCTCTTTCTCGCCGTGGTATTGACCTTCGCAGGCGTGTGGGCCTATATCCGCACGCCGGCGTCGATATTTCCGGCGATGCACTTTTCGCGGATCGATGTCGTGGCCGAAGCAGGCGATCTGCCGCCGGAACAAATCCGCGTCGCGGTGACGCTGCCGCTCGAGCGCGCCTTTCTCGGTTTGCCATCGATTCAGCGCGTGCTTGCCACGTCGTCACAAGGCAGTACCGAACTCGTCGTACAGTTCGATCCGAAAAGCGACAGCGTTACCGACTTGCAATACGTCAATGCGGCAATCGCACAAAGCCGGAGCCTATTACCGAGCGATACCGCCGTGCAGGCCAATGTCGTAACGCCCCAAACCGAGCCCGTGCTCTCCTTCGCATTGACTTCGAACGCGCTCTCGCAAACGATCGTGCGCGAGTATGCTATCCGTTCGTTGCTTCCGGCGCTCTACGGAATTCCCGGCTTGGCGCGCATCCTCGTGGTCGGCGGCGCCCAACGCGAGTATGAAGTCCAACTCGATCCGGCCGCCTTAGCCGCGACCGGCGTGTCCGCGCGTGACGTCGGCGATGCAATCGCCGCCGCAAATAGCGTGACTGCCGTGGGCCTCGCACAAACGTCATCGCAGCGAAGCACGATCCTGGTGGACGCCGGATTGCGGGACGCCTCACAGCTCGCCGAAGTCGTCGTGCCGGCAGCGCGCGGACGCGGTTTCACGGTCGGGTCGCTCGGCAGCGTACGACTTGGCGTTGCGCCGTTGACTTCGCAGATGTCGTTCGATGCCAGCCACGCCGTTGCGTTGAGCTTTTACGCGCTGGCGGACGCGGACAACGTGCGCATGGCGCGCACCATCAAGGCCCGCTTCGCCAGCCTAGCCGATCAAATGCCCGCCGGCATCGAAGCGCACCGCTACTGGGACGCGACCGATCTCATCGTCGCATCCCAAAACAGTTTGCGCGACGCCATCTTGGTCGGCGCGCTGCTCGCGCTCGGCGTAATACTCTTCTTCCTGCGGAATCTGCGCATGACGCTCGTCGCGGCGCTGATCATTCCAATGGCGATGGCGATTGCGATCCTAGCGATCTCGCTCTTTGGCCAGACCCTCAACATCATGAGCGTAGGCGGCCTCGCCATTGCCGTGGGGTTGATCATCGACGATGCGATCGTCGTCATCGAAGGGATCGCGCGCACACTGCACGATGCGCCGGACCTACCTTTAACTGAAGCGATTGCCGCCGCGATGCAGCGTTTGGCAGTGCCAATGATTGCATCGACCTTCGCAACGACGGTCATTTTTATTCCGCTGGCGTTGTTAGGGGGCGTCTCCGGCGCGTTCTTTCGCGCGCTCGCGTTGACGCTCTCGTGCGCGCTCTTCGTCTCGCTCGCCCTCGCAATTTTAGTTACGCCCCTGTGCTTTCGCGCGCTGCTCGGTCGCCGAACGCCGCACGAAGAGAATCCCGCCGTAGCGCACCTGCTGGAACGCTACGGACCGCTTCTGCGCTGGGCACTGGCGCGACGCCCGCTCGTCTACGCGTTGGCGGGCGGCGTCTTGGTCGTCACGATCGTGGGGCTGGCGTTTCTCCCGAGTGATTTCCTTCCGCGTCTGGACGAGGGTCAGTTCGAGATCTCGTATCGCATGCCGGTGGGTACGACGCTCGCCGCCAGCGATGCCGCCGCGTCCGCTTTAGAGCGCGTCGTCCTGGCCGATCCCGCGGTCGCCGCGGAAGGGCGCTTCACCGGCATCGATACCAATGGCTTTTCGCCAACGCCCGCCCGCGCCGGTATCCTTCGCGTTCGGCTCAAACCGCAAAACGAACGCGCCTCGTTTGAAACGATCAGCGACCGGCTGCGCGACCGCCTCAATTCCGCCGTCCCCGCGGCGCAGCTCAACGTCCACCAGATACTCGAAGATCTGATCAATGACGTTTCCGGTGCACCTGCGCCGATCGAGCTCGTCGTGAGCGGCAACGATCAATCATCCGTCGTTCGCACGGCGACCCGCGTCGCCGCCGCGATCGCCAACGTGCCGGGCGTCACCGATGTCTTCTCGGGCGTCGGTCGCGACGATCCAACCCTTCACGTCGTGCCCGACTTTGCTGCCATGAACCGCAGTGGCACAGACACGAGCGGCCTAGCTGCCGGTCTCGCCGCAACGACCCAAGGAACGGTTGCCACCGAGTTGCCGCAATCCTCGACGCTCGTGCCAGTACGCGTTAAAGTGGCCGGCAGCGCCGACCTGTTGCCTAACACGCTGTCGCTGGCCAACGGCGCCGTCTCGCTCAATGCGCTCGTCCGCACGCGGCTCGATCGCACCTCAACGGACGTCACCGAAATCAACGGCGAACGGGTCGCGCTGGTGACGGCGAACACGAGCGGGCGCAGCCTTTCGGCAACGGTCAACGCAATTCGCGCGGCGATCGGCGGCGTGGCGCCGAGCCATCGCATCGCGATCGAAGGCGCGTATCGCGCTCAGCAAGATTCCTTCGGACAGTTTGCGCTCGTCATTGCGATCGCGATCGGATTGGTCTTCTTCGTTATGCTCGCCGCCTTCGGGTCGTTTCGTCAGCCCCTGGTGATCTTGGCGGCCGTTCCGCTGGCGCCGATCGGCGTCGCCCTCGGGCTGGCGCTGACGCGCACGACGTTCAACGTCGCCTCGTTCATGGGAATGCTCCTTCTTGTCGGTCTGGTCGTGAAGAACGGCATCTTGCTAATCGACGCGGCGAACCGGCGGAGCCGTGAAGGTTTCGTCGTCGCCGATGCGCTCGTGCTCGCGGGCCGCGAGCGCCTTCGGCCGATTCTCATGACGACGCTGGCCGCAATCGGCGCGCTGCTTCCGCTCGCCTTTGGAATCGGGGCGGGCGCGGCAATGGAACAGCCGCTGGCGATTGCCGTCGTCGGCGGTCTCTCGACCGCGACGTTTTTCACGCTGGTTTTGATTCCCGTGCTTTACGCGACGTTTTACCCGCGAGGACGTGCGGCATCGTGATCGCCGGCATGCTGTTGGCCGCGATTCCGGCATTCGCGGCGCTTTCGCTCTCCGACTCCGAGCAGCGCGGAGCCGCGAACAACGTGCAAGTGCAAACTGCGCTTGCGACCGTGCGACAGCGTGAAGCTACGCTGCACATCGCGCGCGCGACCGGCATTCCGCACTTCGCCGCCGACTACTCGCTCGCACCTCAAGCCGGCCCGGCGAACGCCGGAACGGTTGAACAGCACTTCGTCTCGGTCGGCCTGGGAATTTCGATCAACGATATCTTCGCCGCCTCCGACGCCGTCCGCGCGGCCTCGGCGGAATTGCTCGTCGCCCAACGCAACGCTGACGCGGCGGTCATTGCGGCGCGTGAGAGCACCGCTAAACTCTATTTCGCCGCGCTCCAGGCGATCGCGATCGAACGCCTGCGCGGCGATTCCGTGGCAGGCGCGCAACGCGATCGTGCCGCTGCCGATCTGCGCGTGCGCAGCGGTGAGTCGCCGCGACTCGACGTCGTTCGCGCCGACGTGACGCTCGCGCAGGCCCGCGCCGATCTCGTGCGGGCGCAAGCCGATCGCGCCGATGCCGTCGATGCGCTGGCCTCGGCCACGTCCTTGGAGCCGTCGCGACTCTCAACCCTCACGGTAGCGCCGTCCTTAATAACCGCGCTTCCTTCGGAAACGCGCGCCGTGGCGCGGGCGCTTGCGATGCGCCCCGAAGTCTCCGCACTGCTCGCAACGATCGAGGCGCGTGCCGCCGACGTGGCGGGCGCGCGACGCTCGGCGATACCAAATGCGACGATTCAAGGGGGATACCAGCGCGGCGTCGACACGGGTATCCCGGTGCAAGGCCCGCAGGTCACCGCGCACCTTGACGTACCGCTCGCGCCAACGGGCCGGGATAAGGTGATTGTCGCTCAATCGCAAGTCGATGTGGCACGCGTGCAGCTTCTCGAGGAACGGCGAACGCTGACACTCGAAATCCAAAGCGCGATTCGCGATGCGCGGGCTGCCGATGCCGCGGCGCAAGCTGCGGAGCGCGGGCGCGACGAAGCCAAACGCGCGCTCGATGCGGTCGAAGTCGGCTATCGCGAAGGTGCCAGCTCGAGCCTCGACGTCGCCGACGCGCGGCGAACGTACGAACAGGCATCGGTCGATGCACTGACGGCGGAATATCGGCGAGCGCTCAGCTTCGCCATACTGGAGGTGATTGTTCCGTGAGTCTTTTCGGGCGTGCGTTGGTTGTGGCCGCCATTGCGTCGATCGCCTTGATCGTGCTCTGGCGCTTTTTTGCCCATTCGGCTCCGCCACCAGCCGCCGCGCTCCAATCGCAAATTCCGTTGGCACTGGTGCGCACCGGCAGCGTAAACCAAACGATGGCGCTCGTCGGGCGGGTCGGCTCGCCCGCTGGAACGCAAACGAAACTCGCGTTCGCGATCGCGGGATCGGTCGAGCGCGTCGATGTCGCCTTAGGCGAACACGTTGATGCCGGCGCCGCGCTCGCGCAGCTCGACACAACGTCGTACGCGCTCGCCGCACAGCAGGCACAAGCCGAGGCGAACGCCGCCAGCGCCGGAAGTGCGTTGGCAGGCGTCGATCGCACGTCGGTGAAGTTGCGCGTCGACGAAGCCGAGCTCGCGCGTCAACAACGCCTCTTTCACGCCGGCGTCGTCGCACTGCGCGACGTGCAGGCGGCACAGGGAACGGTAGCGGCCGATCGCGCCGAAGCGCAGAGTACGCGGCTGCAGCGGGCGCAAGCGCAGGCGCAATCGCGCGCCGCGAATTTGCACGCGGCCAGCACCAACTACGACGTCGATCGCGCGACCCTGCGCGCGCCGTCGGCGGGCACCGTCGTCGGCATCTTCGTCCAGCCCGGTGAAATGGTGGATCCGAGCGTTGGCGCAGTCGCGCTCGCGCCCGATCGCCAAGGCCTCGCGACGCTCGACGTTCCGGTCGCGCAGCTTTCCCGCATTCGGGTCGGCGCGGCCGTTGACCTGAACGGAAACGGCACGCAGTGGCAGGGACGCGTCGTGGGCATTGCGCCCGCGGTTGACCCGTCGACGGGCCTTGCGGTGGTGAGCGTATCCGGCGTCCCGGCTGGAACGCCGGCGGGCACGCCCCTCGACGCCACCGTCATCGTCGGCGTGACACGCGGTCTGGTCGTCCCGCGAAACGCCGTCATCGATGATCCCCAGACCGGCGCACAGCTGGTCTTTGTTGCGGAGCGTCATCCTAACGGTACGCTCGGGTTTGTCGCGCGCACCGTTATGATCGGTGCGCGCGATCAAAAGCTCGCGCAGATCACGTCAGGCCTACGCCCCGGCCAGCAGGTCGCCGCGGAAGGCGCGATCGATCTGTTGGCACCCTCGGGCGGAGGTCCCTAGGGTGCCGGCGAGCTGACGGGTACGCTTCCGCTGCAGAAGACCGCGTTTGCCATGACGGCTTTTGCGGCATCGTTTTCACGGGTCTGCGTCTGATCCATCGTCCACGTCAGCGCGTCGAGCAGCCGAGTTATCGGATTGTAGCCGAGCGTCAAGCCCGGAATCGCCGCGGGGTCGATCACGTATGGATTCGGCGGAAGCCCGGCATAGTTGGGGTTGGACGTCAGCGGGTTTGGTGCCGGCGTCGCGGCCGCACGCGACTTATCCGGCGGATTAATCGAGCTGATGTAGGCTTCGCCGGCGTGCTGCAGATCGGCCATCTGTTGCGTATCGACGAAGCCGCTGATGATGTCGAGGGACGCATTCTGCGCAGCCAACGCCTTCAGCAGCTTTTCGCGAATGTCGCGCAATCGCTTATCGTCGTCTTGGCGGCCAGTTGCGGTGCGAAGCTCGGGACTATCGAGCATGGTTTGGATCGCAATGATGTTGTTGGCGATTGGGCGGATGAGATTCTCCATTCCCAGCAGCGCCATGTTTTGCGACATATTCGCCGTGCCGCCGCCGGGGTCGCGGTTTACCGGATCGTTCTGGGCTGCGACGTCGCTGCCGTAGAGCGCGGCGGTGTTATACTGTTTGAAGAGCTCGGGACCTTTCTTTATGGTCGTGTCGTTCTGCAGCATCATGCCGATCGCCGGAGCGATGCGCTCGTGGAGCTCGCTGCACAGCGGGCGCGTAACGATGTGATAGATTTGCGGCGGCGGCGTGGGCGTTGCACCGAGCGCTAGCACGGCCGCCGCTACGGTAAACGCAGTTCGAACCATTCTCAACCGGGCATCCTTACGGCTAGGACGCCCAACCCCCCCTGCTTGTGACTTAAATGTACTTTTTCAGCCAATCCAGGATAATGTGCAGGCGTTCCACGCGGTGGATCGGCGAGCCGGTGCGAGAAAGATCGTGATTTTCGTTGGGGACGGCCACGTAGACGACCGATCGTCCCAGGATCTTTAGCGCGGTGAACTCTTGCAACGTTTGATCGATCGGCGCGCGTGTATCCTCGTCGGCATGCAATATCAAGAGCGGCGTGTGCACGCTCGTGACGTACGTGAGCGGAGAAAACTTCGCATAGTCGCTGCTGGCCGGATCCCAGGGCGGTCCCCAGGTGTAGTAGCCGCCGCCCAAGCCGTTCTTTCCCGCAAAGTCCGCGGCGAGGTTCTCGCTTTGTAAGAAGCTGACCGCGCGCTCCGCGACGGCGACCTTGAAGCGATCGGTGTGCGCGATGACCCACAGGGTTGCGTAACCGCCGTACGATCCGCCGAGCACGGCCAAACGCGTCGCGTCAACGTCAGGGCGACGCGCGGCGGCATCCATCACGGCTTGCACGTCGGCGAACATCGCGTCGCCGTAGTTTTGCTCGAGCGCCTCTTCGAACGCGTATCCGTGGCCGGTGCTGCCCGCCGGATCGCAATAAACGACGTTGTAACCCCGTGACGCGTACACTTGAAACTCGTGAAAGAACGTGTCGCCGAACTGCGTTTCCGGTCCGCCGTGAATGTCGAGCAGCGTTGGGCGCTTCGCGCCCGGTGGGCCGCCGGTAGCCGGCATGAACCAAGCCTGCACCGTAAAGCCGGCAGGGTCTTTGACGCTGAACTCTTGCGGCCGTGAGAGCGCCACGCCGGCGAGATAACCCTCGTTCACGTGCGTCACCTGGTGCGGCTCGCCGGACTTCGCGTCGATAACGTAGACGTCAGCGGGGTGCGCAAAGTCGCTGTACAGATAGGCGATGCGCGCTCCATCGCGCGACACCGTACACGACCATGCCTCCCCTTTTGCCGGCGTGAGGTCGTGAAGGGTTCCGCTCGTCAAATCCATCGTCCGCAAATTAGCATAACCCGGGCCGTCGACGTTGAGCAGCGCAAAGTTTCCCTCGGGTAGCGGCCAGCCGCAGAGGCCGCCGCCTTCTTTCATGTCTGCCAAGAGCGTGTCGCCCCACGATATCGAGTTGTGCGCGGCAACGATGCGCCGGTCCGAGCCGTCGAGATTCGTCGAAATGAGGCCGCGTTGCTCGGCGGCATCGTTTACGTCACCGCTTAAGAAATAGACGCGCCGTCCGTTGTTGCTGAAAAAGAACCCGTTGTTGGCCGGCAGCGTCGACGCGACTTTTGACATCGCCCCGCCGGCCGACGGAATCGTGTAGACGTCGCTGGGGCCGCCATCGACTGTGTCGTAGCGCAAGGAATCGAAAAGAATCGTGTTATCGTCGGGAGACCACGCATCGAAGTTTTCGGAATACTTGCCCGAGGTGAGCGGCTTGGCATGCGAGCCGTCGGCGGCGACCGTCCAAATGTGCTGATGCTGCTGGTAGGTATAGCCTTGGCCGTTGGTTTGGAAAAAGAGCGTATCGATCGTGTGAATGTCGCTCTTCTTCTCCGAGCTCTTTGGCGTGAAACCGGCTTTCGTAAAATCCACGTACGCGTCGTCGTCTGGATCGGTCTCCGTGACCGTGAGCGCGATGCGGTCACCGCGGTGCGATACGACCGGCCCCGAAACGCCATTTTTGACGTGCGTGAGCTGCACGATCGCGCCTGTTGCCAACACGTAACGATAGAGCTGCGGCTTCGCTTTCTCGACCGTTCTGACGAAGACGAAGCTCCGGCTATCGGGCATCCAGTCGTAGTCGCCGTCACCAAGGTGCTTCGTCACATCGTGGACGAGCTTGCCGGTAGCGACGTCCACCAGCTCGATCGAGCGGTCGTAGGTGTTCTTTGGTCCGTTCATCCGAGATGCCTCGACGAGCACGCGGGCGCCATCCGGCGAGATCGCCGTATTACTCAGGAACGTCAGCTTAAAAAGGTCTTCCGGCGCGACGGGAGCCGCCGATACCGCCACGGGCAAAAGCCCGAGCAAAAGCCCTCCGAGGACAATATTGCGCATGCAGTTCATACCGTCGAGTTCGGCTATGGTTTCGCGCGCCCATGCAGGTTAGGTGCCTTTTTGCGCTCCGGCATAGAAGATCACTTTGAAAATTACTTGAGGTACCGTGGTCAGGGCGTTTGGATTACCATAGGCGAGATAGAGCTCGCTGTTGCGCAATCGCAGATGATATGCGATCGAGACGTTCGAGCAGGTGCCGATGCAATCGCCACCGCCGTTGGGTACGGGAGGATTGCCCACTACGCGGCGCAGGCCGATGGCAAAGGATGAATTCCGGCCGATCTGATACGCGTAGCTGACGCTTTCGAACCACTGAATGTTGTTCGGTCCGGGTGCCGGAAGCCATTGGGCCGTGTCGTCGATGGCCACCGTCAGCGCGCCGTGATTACCCACGCGGATCGTCGTAGTGCGAAACCAAGTGTCGAGCCGCCCGTTGCCATAGCGACCACCGTTGTACGAGATCACGGTCGGCGTGGACGACGTGCCATGGTAAGGAAACTGACCCGGGTTGTTCGTCTGCAGCCCGCTGTCGTAGGTGAATTGAAAGCCGCCGTTTTGCGATATTGGCGTCAGCAAGTTGCCGAATCGCCAGTAGTTGGAGCCGGTGAAGAGCTGCAAGTCGAGCGCGCTTTTTGTGAGAATATCGACAAGCAGTTGATTGTCGCTCTGTGCCAGCCCCTGCGTCGGCCCTTGGTAGCGGTCGATGAAGCCGGAGATCCCGAACGAGGCGAGCTTATTGTTGCCGCTAAAATCCCAGATTTTCGCGCTGTAGAGCGCATACCCGGCAATGCCCGGATGCGAGATGAATCCGTCAACCGGATTGTAGTACTGACCGACCTTGCGCGTCGCCCCGAAGAAGCCGAAGGTCTGGTTCGCCCAGCCGCCGCCGAGGTCGTAGTATTGCGCCTGATTCCCGACCAGCACGTTCGTCCCGGAGTCGCTACCGTAGTTGAAATAGGCGCTGAGATGCTTCAGATCGCCGTACGCCGCTCCCGCGGCCACGACGTCGTCGGCGAGTCCGGGCAGGTTCACGGCGACGCGTTGGATGCTCCCGCTCCAGCGCGTGTCGGACGATGTGAAATCGAGCGTGCTGGCCAAGTCGTTGCGACCGTCGCCGACGGCATCGAACGACGCAAAACCAAAGGGTCCCTGCTTACCCTCCACCGCAAAGCCTTCGCGCGGCGTGGGGATCGCCGGCGTATAGAGCGATTGGATGTTGGGACACGCATCGCAGTTGAAGCTGTTGTAAAAGTTGGCGGCTTGCGTGAAAAATGGGCGCACCTCGCTGTAGTAGCGCTGATAGACCGTCGGCGCTATCGATTGCTGATCGAGCTCCACGTTGGAATAGTCCGGGTGGAACGTCGAGTAGAATGAAGCGGTCGGGGTGATCGGCACGGAAAAGTCCGCACCGACGCGTGACGTCGAGCCACCGATGCTCTTGCTGGCCGCCTCGCCGAGCGCGTAAAGCGCCGCGCGGGGTTTGGGGCGTGCCGCGACGACGCCGTGGAACTCCGGCAGCGCAATCGAGCCAGCGTGAGCGTAATCCGCGTTTCCATACGTATCCGGCTGCATTTGCACGCGATCGTACGACCACACTTGCTGCTCGCCGCTGGCGTGCACGTACCGAACCAGCTGCGCCTTCCAGGTGCCGCCGTGTGCGTTGCGCAGTACCTCAAGCGGGATTCGCATCGTCACCGTGTAGCCACTGCCATGGGCCACCCCTTGCGACTCCCAATCGGGAGAGTAAGCGGTGTTCTCCGACGAGTATTGGTAGTGCGTTCCGTTGGGCGTCGCGTAGAACTGATAGAAGTAACCGCTGATCCCGTTCGGCCACAAATCAATCCAGACTTCGTCGTCGTTTCCCTGACCGACGTCGTTGGTATGCTGCTGGGCCGCAATCGGTTCGCGCTGCGTGGCATCGAAGCGGACGTACAGCGCATGACCGTCCGTCGCAATCCAGGCTTTGGTGTCCTCGCTTGCGGGACGCGATCGCACTGCATCCCACGGCAGGGTCATGGCAGCCGCGCCGGACCAGCCGCTCGCGGGAGCGCCCGGGTCGAGCGGCGGGTCCGCCGTTTGCGGCACACTGAGTTGCGGATACGCAAGCGCGTTCGCCGTACTTGCGGCGACCGCAACCGCGAAGACCGCGGCTACTCGCCCGCTCACGGCAGAATCGCACCGTCCAGGGGCGCCTTCGAGTATCGGCGTAGCGTCGCGGCATCCACCGGCTCACACGTGCGCTGCCCGTTGCCGCGGCAAATTAGCGTGCCGCGCAGATCGGCGCCGGCAACGTCGGCGCCGCGAAAATCGGCACAGCCAATGGAACCCTCGTTGTGAAAGCAAAGCTTGGCATTGCGCAGATCCGCACCGCGAAGGTCCGCATTTGCGAAATCGACGCCTTCTAGATCCGCACCTTCAAAACGGACCGCGCGAGCTCGGGCGTCCCGTAAATCGCTGCCCGGAATGGAAACGCCCGACAGATCGCGCCCTGCGATCTCCGCACCGCGAATATCGCATCCGGCGCATTTCCCGAGCAGGCCGCGGATTTCGGGGTCACTCGCATCGTTTAGGACTCCCCGAAGATCGACGCCCGCCAAGCTCGCGCCATTGAAGTTCGCCCCCCGAATGCGCGCGCCGCGCAGATCCACGCCCGCTAATCGCGCATCGCGGAAATCTGCTCCACGCAAGTCCGCATCGTTAAAATCGGCACCAGACAGGTTGGCGTTGCGCAAACTCGCATCGCGTAGGTTGGTTCGAGCGAAGTCGGCGCCGACGTACGACGCGCCCGATAAATCGGCACCGTGCAAATCGCGCCCGGCAAAGGAACAACCCACGCAGTTCGTCGGAAGGCTGGAGGCCGCGGCGATCTGCAACGCGATCGCAAACAGGAGGGCAAAGAGGTCGCTCATTTCCATTTTCTCCATTTCAGTGACGCAAGAGGACGCAGTGAACCAAGCCTCGACCGCGAGGCGCTTAATTTATCGCTTGGAAGATTATTTGGGCGGTTTGTCCCTCGAAAAGTCCGTGCCGACCAGTTTCGTTCTGGACAGATCGACGTGCGCCAAATCGACCCCGTCTAAATCGCACCCGTTTAGCGTCGCGCCGACCAGATTCGCGCCATCCAAGCGCGCATTGGCAAAGTCGATGCCAGTGAGGTTAGCGCCGGAAAAGTTCACGCCGGAGAGGTCCGCACCGCTGAAATCGTCGCCGCTAGCGCGCACGTTCGAAAGATCCAGACCCCTCAAGTTCGCGTGGCTGAAATCGCAGCCGCTGCAGCTGTCCAAGACGTCGCGCAGCGCCGTCGCCGTGAGCTGCGCCCGGCTGAACCGCGAACCCGAGATGCGAGCGCCGCGAAAGTCTACCCCGGTGAGATTGGCGCCCGAGAAATCGCAGCCGACTAGATGAGCGCCGCGAAACGAGGCGTTGCGCAAATCGGCTTTGCTAAAGTCCGCTCCGTTGAAGTTGCCGCCCGAAAAGTTCGTTCCAGAAAGCCTGGCCTTGCTGAAATCCGCACCGATATAGTTGACGCCGTGCATGTCTCGGCCCGACCAATCGACGCCGCTGAAATCACATCCGGAGCAGTTGTGGGCGGACTGGGCGATGCGTGACGAACCCGTCGCCGCGCTCACGCTTTCGGCCACCTGCCGCGAGATCGACTGTGCCATCCGTTTTGCATCGATCCGCGGCACCGTGAAGCTCGTCGCCGGCATCGACACGACGAACGGACGCGGAGCGGCCCGCTCGACGACGACCGGTGCGACGCGCACTTCGCGAACAACCGTGCGCGTTTTCGCCTGTACCGGAACTGCGCTCTTGCGTGTCTCGGGTGTCTTGAGCGCCTTCGGGGCGCTCTCCGCAATGGCGGGCGTGCTCACGCTTACGTACGGCGCGGCGACCGACGGCGCCACGACGGTGATGAGCAATGCCAGCGCTCCGACCGCGGCGATTGCGGCGGCTGCCGGCGCGGGCGACAGGTTCGTCGCGATGTTGCGCCCGGCGCCGAGCAGCCGTTCGATGCGCAGCGAAATGTGTTTACGCGTCGCGAACACGCCCGGTGCGGGAATCGGATGGCGCGGCCACGACGCCCGTTCGGCCATCTTCGTCAAGCAAAGCGCATACGGGCGCACCATGCCGACGAACGAGAGCACCCAATCGTCGCACGCAACCTCACGCTCGAGATCGAGTTGTTGGCCGATGAACTGAGCCGCGGGGTTCCACCCCAACAGCGCGATGATGAGGCGCTGAAAACCGTTCGTCCAATCGTCGGCGCGCCGCAGATGCGCGAGCTCGTGCAGGCAGATCTGGTCGACCTCTCCCTGCGAAAGCCGATCGAGCAGGGTATGCGGTACCAGAATCATCGCATCGAATAGACCAACCGCGACGGGGACGTCGGTCTCGTCGCTCACGCAGAGCCGAACGTCTCGCGCGCCTTTGTTGGCGCGCGTCCATTGCGGCATCGCCTCGCGATACTCGACAGACAGTGGCAGCGCGTCGCGCTTGAGTTGCTCGAGCCGCACCAAACCGACGATCAACCGCACGAGGGCATACGTCGCGAGCAGCAGCCACGCCGCAAAGACCGCCAGCGCGACCGGCGTCGACAGCGTCAACCGCAAGCGCTCGGGTAAGCGCGCCGGTGCCTGAGAGGTAACGACCGCGTGCCCGGCGGGGCGTTGGACCGTGGCTGCGGTGTGCGCGACGCTAGACTTGAGGTGCACGTTCGACGCGACCGTGCGCGCGGGAGCCGCCGAGAGGTGCTGGGGCGCCGCAAAGAACGCCAGCGTCGTCGCAATCGGGATGATGAAGGCCGCGATGAGCGTTGCGCTCCAGACCGTGTAGCGGGTCGCCGCGTTGATGCGTGGCCACAGGCGCAACAGCAGCCAAATCGAAGCCACCAGCAGGGCATCTTGCCACAGCGCGTTGAGCGCGGTCGCGGAAAGCGCGCTTACGACGGTGACGAAGCCTTGCGGCAGCTCGGTCATTTGCCATTCTCCTCGTATTGCTCGATCAATGCTTTGAGCCGAAGCAGCTCATCTCCCGAAGGGCGTTCGTTCTCGATCAGGCGGAGCGCGAGTGAGCCCGAGCTGTTGTCAAAGAAACGCGACAACAGGTGCCCAACGGCATGTCCCGCCGCCTCCTCGCGAGCCACTAACGGCCGGTAGATGAAGGCGCGGCCCGCTTCGTCGTGCGCGATGTAGCCCTTTCGTTCCAAAATCCGTAGGGTGGTCAAAACACTGTTGTATGCGATGGGCGGGGGAGGCAGTGCCGCGGTTACTTCGGCTACCGTCGCTTGCCCGCGCTCCCATAGCACTTCCATCAAACGGAGCTCTGCTTCGGTCAGCGTCGCGGAACGTCGCCTGGCCATTAGTAAACCGTCGGCCCCCAACCCTGGAAAAGCCGCGACTCGGCCATACTCTCGGGAAGGCGGGCGCGCGTACGGGCGCCGCGGGCCAGCTCTGACGTGTTCTGATTGGACTTGCGATCCATGCTCGTCTCCTTCTTCTCCTAAAGATTTAGTTGAATGATAGCCGATGATCCCAGGCTTGTCAACTAAATCTTTAGTAATGGGGGAAAGCTGCCGCCGTCTGCCAATAAGGGAGGGCTAATCCATCGCCTTTTCGATTCCAAGGAGAACAGCTTGTTCGCAACGGCGCGCACCGTGCTCGCTTTCATAGCCGTGGGCTTTTTAGCTGCGTGCGGAAAGGGGACGCCGATCACCAGTGGTACGTCGACCCCGGCGCCGACGCCGACTCCGGCAGTCACCAGCCAGTTCAAGATTCCGACGGCTTCCAGCCGCCCAGCCGGCATCGCGCTCGGCGCCGATGGCAATCTGTGGATCACCGAGTTTGCTGCAAGCAAGATCGGACAGCTCAACACCAGCGGCCAGATCTCCGAGAGCGTAACGCCGACGCGGAACGCGAAACCCAACGGCATCTCCTCGGGGCCGGGACCTAACCTGAACGTGTGGTTCACGGAAACGGCGCTCGGTAAAGTCGGCCAGATCACCGTTACCGGACCGCCCTATACGGAATATACGCTGCCCGATCCCGCGGCGCGCCCGGTCGGGATCACGCTCGGATCGGACGGGAATATGTGGCTGACCGATACCGGAACGAACTCCGTTTGGCAGGTCAAGCAAATCAAAGTGAAGCCGTTCGTCAAGTTTACACAATACCGACTCACCGGCAACGCCCAGCCGTTCACGATCACCAACGGTCCCGACGGTGCGCTATGGTTCACCGAGCCCGGAACCAATCACATCGGCCGTCTTCCGATCAGCGGTTCTCCCTTGACGGAGTACCCGGTTCCGACGGGTAACTCGCTGCCGACCGGCATCGCGACCGGCACCGACAACGCGCTGTGGTTCACCGAACAGAGGGCGAAGAAAATCGGACGAATCGCCATAACCGGTAACGTTACCGCCGAGTACGTGCTTAACGGAGCGATGACCCCCGATGCGCTGATCCAGGGCATCGACGGAAACTTCTACTTCACCGACACGGCGGGGAACAAGATCGGGCAGTTCTTCACCAAATCGCACCGCGTCAACTTCTATCCGGTCCCAACGGCGAACTCGGCGCCGACTGCGCTAACGCTGGGAACGGATAGCCAGGTCTACTTCATTGAATCGCTCGGAAACAAGGTCGGGCAGTTCAGATACTTCAACGTATAGCGTCGATCTCGCCGCGCTCGAGCTCCGCCAGCATCGATACTGCGGCGCTCCCAGCACCCACCAAGAAATAGCGCGTTCCAATGCGCACTAAGTAGACGGCCGCGTGCTGCGAGAGCGCGGCCGTTTCGACGACCGTCACGCGCCGGCCGGAGCCCGACGCGAAGAATCGCGATTGCCGAAGCTTTCTTCCGATCGCGTAGAGGATCGTTAGAGCGAAGCCGACGATCGCAAGTTTCACAACGTAGCCGGCCCAGAAGCTCCACGGCACGGAGAAGCTACCCGTCGCGCTCCGGTTTGCCGCCGATCCTGCGTTTGAACGCGACGACCTTTTCTTCGATCTCATGCGTGCGGTCGCGCACGATCAGCACGTTCCCCGTCGTCAGCGTCACGATCGTTCCGTCACTTTCCTCGACCGTTTCGATCAGGTCGCAGTTCACCAGTACCGGATGTCCGTTCAACCGCGTCAGCGAGATCATGGTCGCTGCCGCTTGCGCGCGTTGGCTTCGTCGAGCTCGAGCTCTTCGCGACGCGCTTCTTCCGCTTCGTAAGCGTGATGGCGCCGCTCGCGCAGCTTTTCGATCACCCGTAACTCGCGACTCGCGGCAATGAGTTCTCGCTGCGCGCCCGCGAGCGATGTCTGCAGGTGAAGGGCGCGGCATTGCTGCGCCTGGATCGCCGCATCGATCCAGGAACAGTGCCCGGCGTTCACCCAGGTGCGCCCCGTGGTATAGGCGCGCAAGGAACCCGACAGACGATCCACTTCACGCATGCTTTCCTGCAGTTCTCGCCAGCGCAGCGCACAGAGCAGTTGCTTCTGTTGCTCGATCCGCTTGCGCCGATCGAGTAAGGGCTGCAGGGCAAACCGGAACGGCATACTGGAGAAAGCTCCCGCAATGCCGCGTCATCGAGCCAACTGCGAGCGTTCGCGTCCGACGGAAACCAGCTCGATCGGCACCTCGAGCAACGTCTTAATTCTTTCGATGTAGGCGCGCGCGGCGTCCGGAAAGTCCTGAATGCGCCGGCAGCCCCCGATCGGTTCGCTCCAGCCTGGCAGCTCTTCGAGCTCCACTTCGAGCGCCGGCAGGCCGGCCGCCGAGAAGTTCGCGGGTCTTCCGTCGAGCCGGTATCCCGTGACGATCGCTACGCGATCGAATCCGGTGAGGACGTCCAGCTTCGTGATGGTGGCGCTCGTCAAGCCGTTAAGCGCAACGGCATAGCGTGCCGCGACCGCATCGAACCAGCCGCAACGCCGGGGGCGGCCCGTAACCACGCCGTACTCACCGCCCTGGCGGCGCAGTCTTTCACCCCGCTCGTCGTCCAGCTCTGAGGGGAACGGCCCAGCGCCTACGCGCGAGCAATATGCTTTCAGCACGCCGATCACCCGACCAATCGCGCTAGGTCCGATTCCGAGTCCCGTGCACGCCCCACCGGCGATGGTGTGCGAGCTGGTCACGTAGGGGTACGTTCCGTAGGTTACGTCGAGCAGCGAGCCTTGCGCGCCCTCGAGCAAGATGCGTTTGCCTTGGGTCAGCCGTTGATGCAGGTACGCGACGCCGTCCACAACGTACCGCGCGACCCTCGCGGCCAGCGTAAGAATCTCTCGCTCGTCGTCATCCTGGTTTTGTCCCGAGTCGAACGAGGACCAAGCCGAAACATTGGCATGCAGCTTCTCGGCAAACACGTCAAGCCGCGTAAGGTCGGCAAACTGAATGCCCGTGCGCGCGACGCGATCGACATACGCCGGACCGATCCCACGGCCGGTCGTCCCAAGGGCGTCGCCTTTGCGATCGCGCTCCGCGGCCGCATCGCGTGCGGCGTGATATGGCAGAACGACGTGCGCGCGATCGGAAATCTTCACCCTCGATACATCGACGCCCAGTGCGGTCAACCGGTCCATCTCGTCGACCAGCGTGCGTAGATTGACGACCGTTCCACCACCTATAAACAGCTCGACGTGCGAATGCAACGCGCCTGATGGAACGATGCGCAGGGCGAGCTCCTGCTCGCCCACGACGATCGAATGTCCGGCATTGTCGCCACCCCCAAATCGCGCGACGACATCGTAGTCTTTCGCATACAGATCGACGATGCGGCCCTTCCCCTCATCGCCCCACTGCAACCCAAGAACGATATCCGCCTTAGAAGGCATGCTACTCACTTCTTAAATAGCGATCTATTTAACCTTTGGCGCGACGTGGTGACGAGAAGCGTCCAGCTTTTTCGGGCCAGCCATGGATGGCTGTTTCAAAGCTTGCTGACCCGAAAAAGTGGACGAGCAGGAGCGAACAGGAGGTGAGCGACGGGCGTCTTCGAGTCACCGATGTCGCGCCAAAGGTTAAATGGGACGCTATTCCGACCTAAACTCTAAATCGCTGGTGTCGCCCATGGGGATTTGGGCCGCGCCTTCGAGTTGGGTCATCACGAACTCGGAAAAAAGCGCGTTAGGCCAACCGAAGTTGCGTCGCGTGTACTGGCGCGGATCGTCGGGATTGAAGGATTCGTGCAGCAGATGGTCGCCCGGATCGCTCGCCAGCAATTGGGTCAGCACGTCTTGCTTCTCGGCGCTGGTCGTCGCCGTCATGCCCTCGATGATCAACGCGAGGGGCCAAACCCAATGATCGGGCGTGTGGTAGCTGCCGATGCCGCGGGCCCAATGTCCCTGGTAGAACGACGGGTTGTCCTGGGAGAGCAGAAAGTGCCGCGTGTTCTCGTAGTAGCGGTCGCCCGGCGTCGTATAACCGAAGTAGGGCGACGCCAGCAGGCTTGGAATGTTGGCATCGTCGGTCAGAATCGCGTGGCCGAATCCGTCGACCTCATAAGCGTAAATGTAGCCGTACTTCGGCACCAATACCAAACCGTAGGTTTGGATGCCGCGCTGCACCTCGTCGCGCAAGGCTCGCGCCTCGTGAGCCTTCACGACATTGTGGTAGACGTTAAGCTCGATATCGGCCATGTCGCCGAGCGCGACGACGGCGAACATCTCGGAAGGAATAAGGTAGTTGTAGTAGCAGGCGTCGTCGGAGGGCCGGAAGCCCGTCCAAATCATCCCCGTGTAGCCGACCGGACGGCCCCGCCCATCTTCAGGCAGCTCTTTGTGGGTGTAGCGCGAGTAGCGCGGATGATTCTGCTCGCGCTCCATCGTTGCCAGCACGGCGTCGAGCATTTTTGAAAAGTCGCCGCTGAAGATCGACGTATCGCGCGTCGTCTTCCAATAGCTCCACGCGAGCGCAGTAGGATACGCCAGCGAATCCAGCTCGAATTTCTGCTCCCAGACGCGGTAGTCCAACGTATAGGCGTTCGAATACGGGTCGATCTGGAGGTATTTCACCATCCGGCTGACGATCGCGCGGAGCAAACCCCTCACCTCGGAGTCCTCACGGGCGAAGAACAGATAGGGACGTGCTTGAGCGCTGGCGTCGCGCAGCCATTCCGCCGGAATATCACCGGTCATGATGTAGGCCGTACCGTCGGGCGCGTATTCCGCGAGCCGGCTCGTGTCGAGTAGGGCCGCGCGAAACATGTCTTGCAGGCGTTCGTTTGGGCTGCGGTAATCGGCAGCCGCCTGCTCGATCGATCGAAGCTCTAGCGCAGAGCTCGGAATCGGCAGAAGCACGTTCGCGCCCGCGCAGAGCAGTGCCAACATCGTGCTGATGCGAAAATATCGGCCCATTATGCGGGCCAGCTCCCGTGTGCGTACAATGCCGGCAACTCCCGATAGCGTCCTAGATAATCGAGGCCATAACCCACGACGAAGACGTCAGGGACCTCAAAGGCTCTGTACTTGATGTCGATGTGTGCAATTCTCCTGTGGGGCCGGTCAAGTAGCGTGCAGACCGCCAGGGAGGCCGGCCGGCGTTCCATCAGGCGCTTGTAAACGTACTGCAGGGTCAGCCCGGTGTCGACGGTATCGTCCACGAGGATGACGTGGCGGCCCTCCACCGGAATCTGGACGTCCTTTTCGAACACGATGCCCTCGCCGTCGCCATACTTGTTTACTGAGATGAAATCCAGGTGACAGGGTATCGTGACGGCTCGAGCCAGGTCGGCGAGAAAGGTCGCGGCCGCGGCGAGCAGCCCGATCATGAGCGGCTTCTTGCCCGCATAGTCTCGGGATATTGCGGCACCAATCTCTGCGACGCGATCGGCGATCGATCGGGAGTCGAACAGCGGCTCCTCGATCATGATGCTCGCTTCATCGAACGGAAAAGACTCGTTCGACATCGCGCCGCGTGAAGAGTTTAACGTTGACGCGTGGGTGATGCGAGCGCATTAAGCGCAGCTTTCGATTCTTTCTGGTGTTGTGAGCCGGTTTAGCGACGGTGACCTCGATATAGAGATCGTACTCCGGAAGATAAAAATCCGGTGTGAAAAACTCCACCGGACGTCCTCGCTCGTTCCAAACGATGGGAAAGCTGCGTGGTTCGTACTGCCAGGGGATTCGATAGAAGTCGAAGAGGCGCGCGAGGTCGGCTTCACTCGCATGTGCGAAGGTCACCCGGGACATTGCCACGGGCTGTTATCTACGACGCGCCCCGCCCGCTATCCCGCTGGAAAGCGCAAAAGGAAACGAGCGCCGCCGAGCGCGGACGGCTCGACCCGCACGTCCCCGCCGGCACGCTCCGCGATCGCCTTAACCACCGCGAGTCCGATGCCTCGACTGGAACGGCCGGGGAGCGCGCTGCACACTCCCATAACGAAGATCGAATCATGCTGCGCGGGTGCGATGCCGCTGCCGTCATCCTCAACGGCAATCTCAACGAAGCGACCTTCGCAGACGCACCGTACGTCAACGGTTCCGCGCTCGCTCCCATGCTTCACGGCATTCTCCACGAGGTTCGCGACTGCTTGAATGCACGCGTCCCCGTCAACGCGTGCCGAAGCCGTCTCGGGTAGATGCGTCCGTATGGTGACGCAGCGGGCTGCTGCGAGCGGCGCCACCATATCGATCGTGGCATGAATTTGCTCCACAACATTACAGGTTGCGGCCGGTTCGTGCCGGTCCGCAGCTGCTCCGGTGCTCGTCGCAGGCTCGAGCACGGAGAACTCGAGCATTCCCTCGACCAGACGACCTAAACGCAACGCTTCACGTCGAGCGGTTTCGAGAAACCGGCGCGCGGTCGGTGCGTCGAAGTCGCCGTCGAGCAGCATTTCAATGTATCCACGTATCGAGGTCAGAGGCGTGCGTAGCTCGTGACCGACCGTAGCAACCATCGCGCGCGCAAGCTGCTCGGGCGTCAATTTGAGCGTCTCCGCCGAATTACGGGCCCCGACGCAAGAATTTGTAACCAAATCCATGGACGGTGCGCAGCAGTGGTGGAAGATGCCACGGCTCCTCAATCTTTGCGCGCAAGCGATGAACGTGTACGTCGATCGTCCGCTCGTCGCCGTTGAAGTCGAAGCCCCAGACTCGTTGAAGCAGCCAGTCGCGCGAAAGTGCGACGCCGGCGTTACCGGCGAGCTCCATCAAGAGCGCGAACTCTCGCGGTTTGAGTTTAACGTCGGCGCCGTCGACGCGCGCTTCGCGTGCGCCTTGGTCGATTTCGAGCCGGCCAAAGCGCAGCACCGGTCCGGCTTGCGCAACAGTGCGGCCACTGCGCCGCAGGATCGCCTTGATTCGCACGACCAGCTCCCGCGGCGAAAACGGCTTGCAGATATACCTGAATACCCAAAATATAACTACGCCCTAACGGCCGTAGATCGTCGAGGGTCCTTGCCCAACCGACGGATGATTTTCGATGAGCCCACCATCCTACCGGAAGCCCTCAGGATCGGCGCACGTGCCAATAACCAAGGTCTCGCGACACTCGGCGATCGCGCGCGTGTCACGCTTAGCCGCACGCATCAGTGTGCGGAGTTCGCAAAGCCGTCGAACCTCTGGCGTCAGCTCCGCTACGAGGATGATGTCGGCTGCTTCGGCGCTCAACGCTGTGTTGGCGTGCTTCAAATTGAAAAAGCCACCCGGATGGGCGGCTCCCTGATTCATTAGAAAGTGTTTTAGCAACCGCTTCCGCGTGAGAGAGCTCGCGGCACCGCCACAGGGTCTGCCCGCAACAGAAAAGGCTGCGTTAGGTCTGAAATACTGGGTTCAACAGTTCCACCCGCATTAAAATGCGGGCGAAAGTCAGACGTAGCGGTGCACCACAATTATCGCGCTCCGGAATCGTGGCGTCAAGCGCTGCAGGTGCCAGAGGTACAAAGATCCGGGGCCTCGACAGTGACGCTTCGGCACGGCGGCGTAACCGCGCGCGAAAGACCCGTTCTCAAGGCCGCAGTGAAGCGCAGCCGTCAGCGGTTGCCTTTGGGCGAGGGACGCTCCAGCGCGGTAGCCTGGGCCGGTGGCGGCGCCGCTAATCGGCCGCGGGTGGAGTAAAAAGCGCTTCTCGCGGCCTGTAAGACGTCCGTTAAGACTCGAACCGTCAAGCACGCAAAAGCAACAGCACAATAAAGGTAATTCTGCCAGCGCCAACGGGAATCGAATCTGAATCTGACGACCCCGACAAGTAACGCGAAGTGTTGAAAAGCGTTTTCAAATAACGCTTTGGGTGACTTTGTTGTCCCGGCGAATCCCGGCTAGAACCCGCTGATTTTGATACGTCCGTGCCACATCGGTGCCACAGGCTGGCAGCTTGCCAGGCAAGCTCTAATCTCATGGGGCGGCAGTTCGAGTCCCCCATCTGCACCATTGAAGTCGTGCGAAAAGCCTGACGTAGTGAGCTTTTCAAGCGAAAGTGCCGGAAGGACGAGGCCGTCTAACCTCGTCTTTCTTCGTCTATCTTCGGCAGAAATGGGGAGAACTGTGGGGAGCAGATTTGGAACAACTTGTTAACGTACTCGATCAACTGGTTTTTAGGAAACGTGGCCAAGTAAGGCTGGCCGTATGCCGACATCCGGCATCTCGTCCCACGTACGCCCATCGAGCATTCTTCCCGTGCCGGCCTTGTGCCACTGCTTGAAGAAAAACGCGACGCCGGTCGATGTGCAGCGATCTCGCACATCGCGCACCCATTGTGATTCCATAGGTCGCCGGCCAGGACCCGATTCGCCGCCGGCGATAACCCAGGAGATCCCCTCCAGCGACACTCTATTGACGGGTCCAAGCATAGGCTCGATTGACAGGAAACGCACGGCCGCATTACATTCGCGCAGCATGTCGGCACGCCAAGCGTAATCGTTGCTCTCGATGCTGGTGCCGAGCCAAATCTGGATCGGAATCGGTCGCTCCGAGTAGCGGTCCTTGACGTATCTGCGCATGCGTTCTGGGCGTTTGGTCAGCAGTTGATAAACGTGCCAGTCGAACCGCTCCATCCGATTGAAAACCTCGTCTATGTAGTCGTCAGACACGAAACGATGGAATAGGTCGCTCATCGAGTTTACGAAGATGAACCGCGGCTTCTTCCAAGTTCCAGGACGATCCAGCATGTTCGGCCGTAACGTGACATCGAACCCGGTCGAATAATAATGACGAGGAACTCCCCGAAACCGTTCGGCGAACTTCATCGCGTAGCAGTGGTCGCATCCTGGCGAAACCTGCTCGCACCCGCTGACTGGATTCCAGGTCGCCTCTGTCCATTCTATGGTGCTCGCCTCAGACACGACTCTCCCCTCCTTCTCACGACGCCTGTTCTTTCCGCCTATTATCGTCATTACCAGGACCGACGTCAAATCAAGAAAAACCTTCCGCAATGCCGAAAATCAACGTTCGGCCCAATGCATCTTTGTAACAGCGTCGTAGAGCACAGAAGGTAAGACATACGGGTGGACAACGGCGAAATCGATCGAAGCATCCTAGACTCGGTCGGCGAATGGACGATCCTCAAGCAAGAGATTGTACAATACTACGCCGCAACTTACTCGACAATTCTCGACAACTATCGAAAATCGCATCCAAAATTCTACCTGCAGCAATACTACATCGACGGATACGCCAGCGCCGGGCACAACATCGACAAGAAGACAGGTGAAATTCTGGAAGGCAGCGCGCTTCGAGTCCTGCACAACGCTAAGCCGCCTTTTCTGAAGTATTTCTTCGTTGAGTTGGACGGAAAACGTTTCGAGGCGCTTCAGAAGCGCTGCCGCGAGAACCCCAGCGTCACGCTTTATCGAGGCGACGCCAACGTGGTGCTTCCCGAATCGGTCTTTCCTCAGGTGCGTTTCAAACTCAGAGAACGCGCATTCTGCCTCCTTGACCCTTATAACGAGGCGCAGCTGTCATGGCAGACGGTAAAGGCCGCAGCCGATACCCAAGCCATCGATCTCCTGGTGCACTTTCCCATGTATTCAATCAACATCAACGTGCTGGACAAGACCGGGAACTATTCACCTGAACAGAAACAGCGTTTGAGCGAATACTGGGGCGACGATTCCTGGGAGCGTATAGCCTACGTGAAGGAGAACTCGCTCTTTGCTAACTGGAGAGCAAAGGATTCCAACGACGCGATCGTGGAGGCGTATCGAAAGCGGCTTGTGGATGTTGCCGGCTTCGCCGGTGCGTCGCGCCCGATTCCTATGAAGAACAGGAACTCTAACGTCGTATACTACCTGATCTTTGCGTCCAGTAATAAGGGAGCTGGCGTACGAGCCATCAACAGCGTCGCAAACCACTTTATCAGAAAAGTTGAGGGGCAAGCGAAGTGAATAGGCCGGACCCCGCCAATTCGTTGTTACCGCGCGGGCTCGGGCGCTGACGCCGCGATAGGGCTAACGGAGAGGGGGAAATGACCTCACGTCGCCGGTGATGTCCGCATAGAGACATTCGTCCTCGCAGCCCGAATCCCCGGACGTGTCGCACGTCCCGGTCGCTGCGTGGAAGTTCCAATCTCCCAGGTCGTTGATCGGGCCCACCACGATCGCGATGAACTGCATCACCTGCATGGACGCAACGCTCATCGCGTACGGTATCGCATTGGCATGGGCGATTAACGGACTATCCGGATTCATGTTCTTTACGTAACTGGGATCGTCAAGGAATCCGTCTCGGTCAAGAGCAGCATCGCCCGGGTCGAACGCGTTCCAGCACTGCATGCACCGACGCCCCGGACCGACGACGTGTACGTGCCAGTCGGCGCCGATGAACCGTCCCTTACGTCGCCGGGCGAGCAAACCGCCGTTCGACACCGGTATCGCGTTGGCGTAGGCGAGATGGTTCAAGATACGCTGGCCCCAAGGTCGATCGACGCAGCAAAAAGTGAAGTCGCAGTCCAGCAGGGCCCGATAAGCTACGGCATCGTCGCATCTCGCCGGAATCGCGTTGACGTTGACTCCGCATGGGGAATGCGCGCGCATTGCGCAAGCCGCGACGTCCACCTTATACGCGCCCTCGTCGGACGTTGTTGCGTTCAAGGTCCGATCGAGATTGATGACCTTGACGCGGTCGTGATCGATAAGCACGACCTGGCGGACACCAATCCTCGCAAGTATCTCCGCAACCTGGCTTCCAACACTACCCAGGCCCACGATGGCGACTCGCAACCGGGAAAGCTTTGCGCGCTCAGCGGATCCCCAAACGGAATCCGTACGGTCGAATGCCTCGAACGCGATCTCACGGGCGGGAGGAAGGCTCACGCGCAATCGCTTGCCGATGACCCGCACGTTGACGGCGTCTTGACGTGTGTAGGTGCGTGGAGCGATCCGGTTCCAACGGCGAGCGCTGTAGTGTTCATCGCGCGCCAGCGTCATGCCGACGATTGGCAGGCCGGTCGCGGCAAGGACCCCTGCGGCGATGCGCCGCTCGGCGATCTCGTCGTCTTCGCTCATGCGTTGCCAACCCGTTCCCAAGGGATGCGAATGCAAGAAGACGAGTCCGCATTCGCGGGCGCGAGCCGTCCCGAGCGCTCGTTCGACATATGCGCCCGTGAACGAGGCGTTCCCGTGGACGTACCGCTCGCCGTCAATGGGCAGCACCGAGTCGACCACGATGGCCGTGTCGCGTGCGGTTCCGCCGGCGAGCCGATACAACCCGAAGGTGAGATCTTCTTGCGCGTCAGGCCTCATCAGATGGTCGTAAAGCGCGCGCTCGACCGGCTCAAGCAATGCGACCGAAAGCTCCCGATCAGGCATCGCCGAGCACCCGATTGAGGTATGCGATTAGCAGATGAACTGGGTTGCGCCCCTTCCAATCCGAATGCTTGCGACTGAAGTACCGCCAGTCTTGCCCCAAGGGGCTAACGCTCACGTTCGGGCGATCCGACCCCCAATCGGCGTGTATGTGTAGCCCGGCCGGCGGGGTCATCGGAAAGTCCGATCCGACGACGGCGAGATCAACGGTCTCTCCTTTGTGACGGCCCAGGTGGACCTGGAAACCGGGCAGCTTTACCAGGCCGCCCGGTAGGTCTTCCGCAGGAACGCCGATCGTGTCCAGGGCGTCTTTCAACGCGCTCACGAGACGGGCGTCTCCCCCGTGAATACTGTGATGAATTCGTCGCAGTCCCGAAGCGGGATGGACTCCTCTAGGTTGGTATGTGGGATGTTTTCGGGGTCGCCGAGCTCGACGATGTAGTGCTTTGACGGGTCAGCGTCGACCAAATCAAGGATCTCTTTGAGGGTCAAATGGTCGGTATGAACCTCTATGGGCTCACAGTCAATTTTGAAGCGCACTGCCGGGCGAGGGCGCCCAACTTGGTGTTCGTCGCATTGATGCCCGGCGGTCTTCTCTTCAGTAGTCATCTATGTTAAGCTCCTTGCAATTGAGAGTTCGCAACATAAAACCTGTTTCGCAATTGATGATACCCAATTCGCAATCGAATTGCAAGAGAGGAACTGATCAGACTTGTCGCAAGAAAATGAACACGCTAGAGTGGGCCTGGACGCCTCGAGCCTCTTCGATGCGCTGGACGCTGCGCGCAACGCGCGCGGTCTTCAATGGAAGCAGGTGGCCGAACAGACAGGCGTTAGCGCCAGCACTTTGACCCGGATGGCGCAAGGCAAACGACCGGACGTCGATGGCTTCGCCGCTCTCGCGGCCTGGCTAGGAAACGATCCGCGCACATTCTTTACGGGTAATTCGGACAAGGGCACGGGCGTCGAATCCGGCGACGCAGTGAGCCTGTTCGTGTCCGCCCTCTTCCGCGCCAACCCCAATCTCACCAACGATGAGCGCGAGGCGCTTAAGTCCTTGGCGACGAGTGCGTTTCGGCTCGCTACCCGTGGCGCGGATCACCAATGACCTTTCGCCGCGGCTTCAAAGCCGAAGCCGACCGAGTGGCGCGCGATCTTCGCGGCGAGATGGGCTTATCGCAAACGGATCCTTTCGACCCCTTTGCGGCCGCCGCGGACCTCTGCATCCCGGTGTACGCGTTTACAAAGGTTGTTCACGACTCCCAGTCGATAGAGGCAGTCTTACTGCGTGACGGCCGCGTGAGCGCTATGACGATTTTCACCGCGCGCAATCGGCGTGCGATCTTTTACAACGAAAATCGGGTCCGTGCGCGCGTTGTGAGCGACATCTCCCACGAAATCGCGCACGCGCTGCTGTTTCATCCCGCTCATTCGGTATCCGATCTTGGTTGCGCCGGCATTGACCGCAGCGCCGAAGAAGAAGCGGCCCACCTGGCGGGGTTGCTGTTGGTCCCGAATGAGGCGGCGTTGCATATCCTTTCCGCTGGCCTTCCACCGGAAGCGGCGTCTCGCCTGTTCGGTGTGAGCGAGCCGATGATGCGCTATCGGATCAACATCAGCGGAGCGCGGCTGAGGCATGCACGTCGCCAACGACGACTCGCAATATGAAACAAGAGTCGGATTTAGGGTTAGTGCAGATATTAAATCTCACGCAGATGAACACTACACGCGCGGCTCGAGGCCGCTCTAATCAATAACCAAGCGACCCAAAGCGTCCCCGACACGAAGCGTCAGTAGGCAATGGGTAGAGAACGCGATTGCTCGTATAAGAAAAGCTGCGTCAATTCAAGCGTTCGTGGTAGCGCCAACGGCAATCGAACCCGCGAATCGGGGTCCCGGCCGCTCCCGTCGATTACCGGGAAGTTCTTTCCTATCTAGGTTTTCGCGTTTTTGTTTCCCCTCTAGTCCCGACGCTTCCCGACAAAGTTTACGTACTCCGTTAGATCGCCGTTAGAACAGCAACCGGTACATTACGTTGACATTAGCCGCCGGGTGTGATATTTTCAGCGGCTGCCCCGGTGCAGCAAGGAGATCGTCCATGCCCTCGAACCCGAGTCAACCTAACGGAATGCTTGTCTGCCCGTGGCTTGAGCTTCGCGGACCGCTCGTATTCGGCGACATCGAGTTGCTGCCGGCGAGCGTCGCAATCGACCAGTATCCGAGCCTAGCGCCCGGGATCAGGACCGAGACCTCGACGTACTCGACAGGCTATCGTCACCCGCGCACGCTTGAAGAACTGGAAGTGCATCAGCGCGGCGAAGACGTCGTCTTCGACATCGAGTGGGTCGAGCCGTCGGTCATCATGCTGCACGAGCAGGTGGACGTCGAGCGGGCTCGGACGGCGCTCGACGCCCTGTGCTTCGCCTCGCTCGCTTCGAACGATGGCAGCGTCTTCTACGCGAACGCCGAAGTGTTCCGGAGCGAAGTCGTTCCGCTGCGATTCGACGGGCTTCGCGCGACGGTGCACCGGCGGATGAGCGGCAGCCTCATCGACGGCGCAACCGCCGGGGTGCAATTCGAGACGCGCCCGCGCTGGTGCGGCCAGTTCGTCCACGGCGAAGCTGAATTAGCGGAGGCCCTTGCCGCGGTCGTCTTCGAGCCGGAAGCGGAGCCGTTGCGGGATGCCTTCTCGGCGTTACGGCTGGCATCCAAGGACGCGGCCGACGTTCCCGTGGACGTCGAGCGATCGTTCTTCGCGATGGTCGTCACGCATCTGATGGATCGCGGCGCCGCCAGCGATACGATGCAGGCGCATGAAGAGTATGCGCTGCGGTTACTGGGTCCCCTCGTCAGCGATGGAGCACCGCAGATTCTCGCAGTGATGAAAGCGGTGCGGCATGTGCGCAACGGCATGTGGCATCCCAAGCCGCGCACGGCCGATCTCATGCCACTCGAAAGGCAACGGCTAGTACCGTTTAATTTGCTCGCGTTCCGGATGGTTGAAGCGCTCGTCGTAGCCTCGCTGGTCGATATGGGCGCGCTCGCTCCAGGATCCAAGCACGCTCTGAAAGTGAGCGCGATCGAGGAATGGATCGCCGCGACGAACACGCTAGCCGATCAGCCAGACGAAGAACGGAAAGATGCGACGTCCCGGATGGAGCGCAACGATCGTGCTAAGGCGGCGTGCTCCATCGGAAGCATTTGGTCGCATCGCGTGATCGCCGTAGGTATTCGACGAGCGGTTGAGGCGACGTAACGCCAAGCCGCGATTCGAGTCCTGAGCGCGAGTGAGCGGAAGGGGCTCCCCCCTCGAACCTTCGAACGTATGTTCGTGTGATCGCTATGGCAGGTCGAGTCGGCGGCTCAACGGCCTGGACGACGACCCGTGCGACCGTAGGTATGTCGAGGCCAAACCGCAGCCCGCACCCTGTCGAGTCTGCCGGACATGCTATGTGCTGCAGGTCCGGCGGGCGGCTGCCGGGGAGTCGCAGAGTGTGAGGATGTACGGTTATCCTTTTCGGGGCGGAAGCCGCCGCGGCGATTGAAACGTAGGATCAAGCGGGGCGTTTTGTGTGGCTAATGAGACAGGTAAGCCCTACCCGCCAAGCAAAGCGGGCCCTCGGCTTTTCCATGAATGCTTTCGGAGAATGCGGCTTCGCTATGACTGGACCGCTCGTCACGGTAGCAGCTGGAAAGATCGTTTGGTCTTTAGCTGTGTCTCAACGGAGTCCGACTTCCTTCCCGGCCTCCGAGAGATGCGTCGTTCATGACGGCAGCAGTCTCGACCATTGCTCGGATCTACGCGCTCTCATCGCTTTTCTTAAGCGCGTATGCGCCGCTCGCAATCATTTTTGCGATGCGACTAATCTCGAAGCAGCATCCCATCAAAGCCATCGCCTGTACCGTGATCGCGGTACTCTTCGCATTAAACCTCGTCGCCGTTCTACGCTGGATGCGATCGGAACGCGGGGACTATATTGCGGCGAGCGTCGAGTCCGGAACCGGCGAACTCGCGGGATACACCGCGACGTATATCCTCCCCTTCGTCATGGTGGGGGACGTGACGAATTGGGATCTCAGCGCCTATGCCGTGTTTCTGCTTATCCTTGGGATCATTTGCGTCCATGGGCGATATCTTCATCTTAATCCACTGCTTGCGCTTGTTGGTTATCGCGTCTATACGATCGCGACGGTCAAAGGCCGCAAGTACGTCGCGCTCGCACGGGGAGACGATCTTTTCGCCGGCGATGATATCGTAGCGCGTCGCATCCTGGACCGACTCTTAATCGTCGAAACGAATCGGAGCGCACTTGCCAGAAATACCGTTTCCTGAGAACCTCAAACGCAAGCTTACTCGGCTGAATGTCACGCAGGGGAATCCGTTCCTTGTGCTCGGGCATCGTCAAAGCAACGGGAAAGTGACGGGCGGCAAGTTCGGCATCACCGACGGGATGGCCGGGCGCCTGAATGAAGCTGCGGGCGATGCAAAGGCCCGTCTTTCTCAGGCCGCGATGTCGACGTATGACGGGGTGACGCTTCTTGCCCCTGGGGAAGGGCTTTGGGTTGCACCGGGGCGGATTCGTGACGGTTCACCGCTGATGCATTTGCTCAGCTCCATTGATGATCGGCCTAACCTCACGGCCTCAGACGTCGAAAATATGACGCTTTCTTTTTATGCTATCGGCTATGGTCCGGACAACAATCGCGTCTACTTTGTTCGAGAAAAGGCGCAGCACATCGGTGTTGCTAATAAGATCATCGGCCTAATCAAGACTGCTAAGCTCCACCCCGTTAAGGAACCTGTTCTTTCGCTTGACACGGCTATTGACTTCATCATCACAGACTTAGGCCTCGCCGTCTTCGCCCCCATCGCGTTCGAGCGTTACGTCCAAGAACCCGCTGAAGTCGAGGCGGATTTTGATAATAGCGTGAACAGCTTCGCGCAAAGCCTCCCGCTGAGTGTCGATTCGATGGAAGCACTCAAGACACGAGGCTACAAGAGTCTGTTCATGCGCGGTCGCCTGCGGTCTATAATGGCGAGACCATATTTTTCGAGTCTCACCATCCCGAGGATCAGAGAGAAGATCGAAAGCAAGAAACTCGATCCGAACCGATTCATGAACGCCACGGCGTTTTGCTTTAAAGCCGAAGATACGAACCTCTTCCTTAAGCTGCTCGATCAGAAAGTCTGGCGCGGCGACTTCGACGATGAGCTGTACAGTACAAATGCAGCAGTACCGGAGGTCTAAAGAAAAAAGAGCGCGAGTAAGTCCGAGCATTGTTTCGCCAAGAGCGTCTGCCTCTTAGCTTCCCGCGTGCGCGACAATTGCGATGCGGCTTCTTGCTTCGCATGTAAGGGGTCGGGGGTTCGAGTCCCCCCATCTCCACCATTGAAAACGCGCGAAAAGTCTGATGTAGTGGGCTTTTCGAGCGAATGAACCGGAGAAAGACGAGGCCGTCTAGCCTCGTCTTTCTTCGTCTATCTTCGGCAAAAATGGGGAGAACTGTGGGGAGAAGATTAGCGAAGTCGGACGTGCGGCCCTTACCGGTGTCGCCGGAAGAGTAGTCGCGTTTTGATTGTGGGCAGCGTGCTAAGACGAGCTGGGTAAACCCCAGCGACGAAGAGTCGGTAGAACGATCTGCTGGGTTAGTTCTCTGTACCCGGGCACCGACGCGCCGGCCCGATACGCGATTTTTTCGTTCTCATTGTCATACAAATAGGTGGCGAGGTCGCGATGGACGTATTGGGGCATCGCCGCCTTTCGCACAAGAATTCCATCCAAGTCCATTTTCCCGTCCGAGCTGACGTAGAGCGCCTCCGCGTCTTCCGCGCACGCAAACTGCACGTCTTCCCAAGCAGTCAAGAAGCCATGCTGACGAATGGCAGAACGAATTCGCCGGGGTAGCGCGATCAATTGCGGAATGTGCTGTTCTGTAACGATGACGGGGAATATCCGCTTGATACTGGTGGGGTCAACGCCGTCCAGATTGTAGCTGCCGCGCAGATAGTCATTTATGCGGTCGTTAAGCTGACGAGCTTTTCTGACGAAGATGGCCTGGATCGAACGGTCGATGGCATCGGGCGCGCGATCGCAGAGCGCTTCATCAAGCGGAAAGCGCGTGTGGGTCACCTCGATGAATACCGCGGTTTCGCCTGAAATCAGCGTGACGTCCGATGACTTTCTCTGCCCCTGAGGAACGCGATACGGCTGCTCCGGAAACAGCCTTATGCCCGAGCGCTCGGCCATCGCGGCTTGAATGAGACCGAAGATATACTGCTCGAAGAAATGTCCGAAGAATCGGGTGAACCGCTTCGCAACAGCCTCCTGGCCTCGCCTCTTGTAGCCGTCGAAGATAGCCCAATACAAGCCTTCGCCGAGGCGGTTTCTTAGAAACCCTTGGTACGGACAGGCGTAGCGCATGTCGCCAATTTGGAGCAACGGCTTGTCAACGAACGGACGGAGATCCGCGAGGCCGTACGACATCGGGCGAGTCAAAAGCGCGGCTGTTGCGACGGCCGGATCTATAGCGAGCGAGTCGAGAAAAGCATGGACAGTGCGGCGTTCATCGAGTGTCGCAAGCCAGGCGTTCAT
>DAIMCN010000017.1:0-52896 GCA_036726365.1 Candidatus Cybelea sp. | reverse complement strand
CCCTGACCCCCTGCTTGCAAAGCAGGTGCTCTACCAGCTGAGCTACATCCCCGCGTACGCAGCGTGGTTTGCTTTGTCACCCTTCGACTCCGCTCAGGGTGACACGTGACTCCGCTCAGGGTGTCACGTGACGCCCAGGGTAACATGTGACTCCGCACAGTAAACGCTGCGCTCAGGATGACAATTCATTGGATGCCATGAATACGGACGGCTCGCCGCGGCGCGAATTCATGGGGGCATAGCTCAGTTGGTAGAGCATTACGCTGGCAGCGTAAGGGTCAGGAGTTCGAGTCTCCTTGCCTCCACCATTAAACGCCATTCTGGCGGAGTCTTACAGGCGACACTGCGGCCTGGAGAGAAGACGCGCGACCCAACCTGAAGCTCGGAGATGTAGTCATGCTCGATCGCCGCTGTATTTTTGCATCGTTTTTTATTGCTGCCGCTCTTACTGCTTGTCGCGGGAGCAATGGAACAAACGTCATCCCTTCAGCAATGCAACCGAGCTACGGGATAGTCAACCCAATGGGTGGGAGCGTACAGTTCAAGCCGATTGGCCCGACGCACATGTCGGATGGGTTTCCGACGTCGGGAAAAGTCAACGCCGTTGCCGTTGATCCATCGAACCCGAAGATCATCTACATGGCGGGCGGCCGTGGTACCGGGTTGGAAACCTATTCGAGTGCCGGGGTCTTGGGCACGACCGACGGCGGCGCAACGTGGACGCCGTTGGTGAACGGGCTGACCGATTCGTCCGGCAATGCGGCATCGGTGGTCAACTCGCTCTGGATCGACCCCAACAATCCATCGGTTCTTTTGGCGGCAACGGAATACGACGGAATCTTCCGGACGAGCAACGCCGGATCGTCGTGGACCAATGTCTATCGCCGAGCGCAGGCGACGCAGTTCGCCACGTTTGGACCGTCGCTCTTTGCCAGCGACGACGCGGGGATTCTCACTTCGAGCGACGACGGCAAGACCTGGAGCGTGCAGCTGGCGGGATCGAAGAAACAGCACCCGACTGCGATCTATTCCGTGCAAGGCTCGAGCGGAAGCGCATTGTACGCGGGGATGAGCGACGGATACATCTATCGGTTCGGCAATTCAAAGTGGACGAAAGTTGGCAGGCTGCCCTTCACGAAGAATACCGGGACCGCCGGCAGCAGCCGGATGGTACACCAAATCGCGGTCGATCCGTTCGCACCAAGCACGTTGTACGTCAGTTCCAACGATGGCAGCTGGGATCAGAATCTCTTCGCTTCCACGGATGGCGGCAAGACCTGGGTCGCGGTGCTGAAGAACTCGTATTACGGTTATGGTCTCGGAACTCAAGCAATCGCGTTTAGTCAAGTGCATCAACACCGGCTGTACGTCGGCGCCGACGGTGCCTTCTACTACATAACGGGCGACGGCTCGGCGAATCCCCCCGTAAACGGCGCGGCGAATCTGAAGATCATCGATTTGCGCAACATCTGGGCGTCGGCCAACGGAGCCGACGATGCCTGTTGGATTGCATCCGATCAGGGCCTCGACTACGCGCCGACGTGTTCGTCCGGCAGCTACAACGACAAAGTCGTGAGCGCGTCAGCGGCCATCGGTCTCGCGCGACGGTTTACGGTCTCCCCGGATGGCCAGACGCTGCTGGTGTCGTTGCAAGACTTCGACAGTCATTTAACGACGAACGGTGGCTCGAGCTGGAGGATCGAAGGCTTGTATGAGGACGGATTTAACGAGCTGCGCCCCGGCGACCCGAGCGTCTGTTACGCCTACGATGAAGCCTCCGGCTTGAGCATCTCGACCAACGGCTGCTCGTCGTTTTCATCTGCAGGTAGCAACATTTCGCCAAGCCGCATCATGACGACGCCGATCGCATTCGATCCGAAAAAGCCTCTCACGATGTATCTTACGTCGGGCCCGAACCCAGGCCCGGGATTTTACGGCCCGAAAGGCATATTCAAATCGACCGACGGTGGTAAAACGATTTCGCAGTTGTCGTGGCCGTTTACCTGGCCTGGCGCGGTCGTCGTGGATCAGAGCAATGGTTCGCACATCGTCGTCTCGGATCTGAATAGCGGAAAGTCATCGCTGTCGGTAACGACCGACGGTGGAGCGACCTGGAAAAAGTCTACGGGAGTCACGTCGACCCAGTTCTGGTACGCGATGACGATCTCGCCGGTCAACGGGAAGACCGTTCTCGCGTCGAGCATGGACGCAAAAAACAACGTCTTCGTCCTGCGGAGCACCGACGGCGGACTAACCTTTAAGCAGGTCGCCATCGTTACCAACGCGCCGCTGATTCGCGGGCGGATCGACATTCACCCCAATCGTCTAGGCGGCGAGCGCGGAGAGCGGTCGCGCGAGAACGCATCCGCCGAGGCAGCGCAAGCGCAAGCCTTCATCTACTCGCCCGAGCGCGAGATTCGGTACAACCAAGACGTGACCAAGGGAACGGCGGATGTGGCGATCACGACCCTGCGCGGCGCCTACCTGTCGTCGGACGACGGCACGACATGGAAACGCCTCGATAGCGGGCTAATTTCGCACAGCTTCTGGGGTATTCGCTGGCTCAACGGCTATCTGTATCTCGCATCGGACGGTCAAGGCGTCGTTCGCTCGAGCACCGCGCTGCAGACGGTCGTAAAACGCCGGAGGTAGGCTCGCTCAGAGGTCATCGCTCGCCCTCGTAAAGCCATCGCGTTATTCCGGCGACGACGAGACGATGTTCGACCTGATGTAATCGTTCCATCAACGGGGCTTCCGCTTCGCCGGGCATAACGCGCACCGGCATCCGGGCCATCACCGGCCCACGATCGGTCGCCGGGGTCACCCGATGGAGCGTTGCGCCGACCCAGTCGCTCGACGCGGCCAAGGCATCGCGCACCGCGCGCGCACCGCGAAAGGCCGGCATCTGCGTACCGTCCGGCAGCACGACGTCGTCGCGCTGCGGATCGAGCGGTAGAAACGCAGGGTGCAGATTGAGCATCTCCGGAAAAGCCTGCACGAAAGTCGGGGCGAGCAGGTGCATCCACCCCAGCAAAAGCACAAGATCCGGCGATTCAGCCGTTGCCGCGTTGAGCACGCGCTCGTCGTACTGCGCGCGCGATTCTTCGGCTCGATTCCAGGTTAGAACTCGAGCCGGTATTCCGGCAGCACGCGCGCGTTCGATTACGTAGGCACGCTCGTTGTTGCTGAGCAATGCGACGATTTCCAGCGGCAATACGCCGCTTCGAACGGCATCCAGCACCGCTTGAAAGTTGCTGCCGCTCCCCGACGCCATGACCAGCGCGCGCCTCCCCGGCCGAAAGAGCGCGGAGCGCTCTAAGCGTTCCGCGACGCGCGCGCCGACCACCGTGGCATAATATCGCGCGAGGCCATCACTACCGACCGCGGGAAGGATGGCGCGCGCAAACCCGCCGTCGCGTAAAGCGCCGAGTCCACGCTGGAGCAGTAAACGCCCGATCCCTTTCCCGCGCTCCTGAGGCGACACACCCAGCGGACCAATGATGGCGACGCCCGGTTCGCGCGCAACTCCGCCAAGCCACGCATATTTGAAGCCTTTGGAATCGATCGTTGCAAAGCCGACCGGAACACCGTCACGACGAGCAATGACGTTGCGTCCCCGGTAGGCCTCCGAACTCCACACGCCGTCGAACGTTTCGTCAATCCACGCGAGCGTCCGTTCGTCGGCGGTCGCTGGCGGCGCGACCTCGATTCCGGCCGGTGATGGCGCATGCGACGGCACGATCGCCAGATCGACGACCAGATTCAGAAGCGCGGACAAGTTAGTCGTAAAGAGGGCGAAGCACCGCCGCGCAATCTTCCAAGAATGCGACATCGTCCGATGAGAAAGCCTCGGTGCGATCGCTTTCGACATCGAGCGTTCCGATAACGATCCCGCTTTCGGCCCCTAAAATCGGAACGATCGCTTCTGAGCCAGTCGTTGGAAAGGTGCTGACGACGGTCGCGCGCGTCCGTACCGCCTCGCCGCTCAATCCCGCAGTGATCGCAAAGCGTTGATGTGCCGGAGGCGTTTGACCCGTATATCCGATAACCGCGATAACGTCGTCGCCGACGTCGTAAATACCAACCCAACGGTACTCCCGGGCAGCGCGGATCAGCTCCGCGGCGGCGCATGCACGCTCTTCCCGTGGTGCTTCGCTGTCGACGGCCTGCGCGAGCGGGCGAGCGATGGTACGCGTCACGCGTCACGTGCCGCATGAATGATAACGTGCGGTTCGTCGTGCATCCGGTTTTCAATCCAGCCGACAACCCTTGCGCCGAGCACCGCTTGCGTCGCGGCCGCTGCATCGGCCAGCGGGACGATGAGCGTATAGCCGATGCCCATATTGAAAACGCGATAACGCTCCTGCTCTCCGAGGCCGCCGCGGCGCACCAGCTCCTCGAGAATCGGCGGAACCTTCCAGCGCTGCTGTTCGAAAACGGCCTTGACGTTCTGGGGCAGAGTCCGCGCGACATTCTCACGCAACCCGCCGCCGGTGATGTGCGACATTGCCTTCACGCGAGCGACGTCTTGAATCGCGCGCACGGCGCGGTAATACGATGGATGCTCGGCAAGCAGCGCGTCGGCGTACGTCCCGTCACCAAACGGCGCGTTCCATTCGTCCGGGAGTATTAATGTGCGCGCCAGCGCGTAGCCGTTGGTATGCAGGCCGACCGCCGGCAGGCCCACGATTGCATCGCCGGGCTCAACGCTCTCGGGCTTGGGGAGGTTGTCAATCTCAACGACGCCCACGATCGTTCCCGCCAGGTCGAAGTGCAGCGGCCGATAGACTCCGGGCATCTCGGCGGTTTCGCCGCCGAGCAGCGCGCAGTCGTGCCGGCGGCATGCCTTGGCGCATCCCCCCACGATTTCGGCGGCGACGTCCGGATCGAGCTTAGCAACGGCGAGATAGTCCAAGAAAAACATCGGCGTCGCATTGGAGACCAAGATGTCGTTGACGCAGTGGTTGACCAAATCAGCGCCGACTTGGCCGTAACGCCGAAGTTCCGCCGCGATGATCACCTTCGTTCCGACGCCGTCCGTCGAAGCCACCAGCGCGCGCTGCTGCTCGCCTGGAAGGCGAAAGAGCCCGGCAAACCCCCCAATCGCGCTAAGCTCGTCGGGGTGCTTCCCCTGCGCCAGGAGCTCGCGATAGCGCGCGACGGCTTCGTTGCCGGCGTTTACATTTACGCCGGCCTTGGAATAGCTGTCCGGAGCGGCGGCTTTTTGCTCCACACGAGGATTCTCCCAGCTTTGCGCCATAGGCTGGCAGTAGTTCACCGTCCGAAAGGTCCACCATGCAAGTTCGTCTTACTCACGATGCGCCGCTTGGCGTCAGCGCAGGCGCGCTCGTCGTCCCCTTCTTCTCCGACAACGCGCTAGAAGGGATCACCAAAGATGTCGACTCGGCGTTGGGCGGCGTCATCGCCGACGCCCTCTCGTCGGGCGAAACTCGCGGCACCCTCGGCGATCACGTGCTCGTTTATGCCAAGGGCGAGCCATATCGTCGCGTACTTGCGGTATCGCTCGGCGATCGCAAGAAATTCGAGCCGTACCTCCTCGCCCGCTACGCCGGAATCGCGATCCGATATCTCGGACGGCGCAACATCGAATCGGCCGCCATCGCCTTGCCGTCGCAGGCGCGGGGTCAGGAAGCAATTTGCGCATCCTTCGTCACGGAGGGCGCGATCGCCGGAGCCTTCGATACCACGCTCTATCAAGAGCGCCCGGAACGTCGTATCGCGACGAACAGTGTCGAGATCCTCGCGCACGATTTAGACGAAGCCGCAATAACCCGCGGCATCGAGCACGGCAGGGTGTTGGGCGAGGCCGTCAACCTGGCGCGACGGCTGGCCATCACGCCCGCCAACGATATGACTCCTACGCGGTTAGCCGAGGAGGCCGCTGCTGTCGCGAAGCGGACCGGTCTTGAACTCGAGGTCCTCGATGAAGCGCGCGCGCGGCAGGAGCGCATGGGATCGTTTCTCTCCGTCGCGCAGGGGAGCGCACAGCCTCCGAAGTTTATCATCCTGCGATATAACGGTGATCCGTCGAGCAAAGAGCTGCTCGCGCTCGTCGGCAAAGGCATTACGTTCGACACGGGCGGGATTTCGATCAAGCCTGCCGAGCGAATGGAGGAGATGAAATACGACATGTCCGGCGGCGCGGGCGTCATCGCCGCGATGTCGGCGCTTGCCGCGCTCAAACCGAAAATCAACGTGGTCGGCCTCGTTCCGGCGACCGAGAACATGCCGAGCGGAACGGCGACGAAGCCGGGCGACATCGTCTCGGCAATGAACGGCAAGACGATCGAGGTAATCAATACCGACGCGGAAGGGCGCCTCATTTTGGCCGACGCGCTCTGCTACGCCAACAAACTCGGCGCAACCAAAATTGTTGATGCGGCCACGCTCACGGGCGCGTGCGTGATCGCGCTCGGACACGCCAGTTCTGCCGCCGTCACGAACGACGAGCAGTTTGTAGCGCAATTTCTCGCCGTCGCCAAACCAACCGGCGAACGGTATTGGCAGATGCCGTATTACGACGACTATACGACCCAGATGAAGAGCGACATCGCCGATCTGAAGAATACCGGCGGGCGCGCCGCCGGTACGCTAACCGCTGCGGCGTTTCTCAAAGAATTTGCCGGAGAGACCCCATGGATTCATCTCGACATCGCCGGCACGGCATATCTAGAAAATGAGTCGGCGTGGCAGGCCAAGGGCCCGACCGGGACTCCGGTACGCGCCTTGGTCGCGCTCGTTGAATCGCTGGCATCCTTCGATTACGCTGCGGGTGACAAAGAGCGGAACGGCAAGACGACCGACGACAAGGATCCAGGACATCCGAACGGTGCGCGGGGCGCAGAGCTCAAGGTGTGAAACTGCACAACGGGGTCGAGAGCGCTCGCCCCTACGAACCCGAGAAGAATCCCGCGATTCGCCGCCTGACTGCGGGTGCGATCAAGCGGCGCAAAGGCAAGACGGTCTTCCCGATCGCGACGGCGTACGACGCGCCGTTCGGTCAGTTCGTCGAACAAGCCGGGATTGACGTCATCTTAGTCGGCGACAGCGTCGGTAACGTAGTCTTGGGATATGACGAAACGACACCCGTCACCGTCGATAGCATCATCTACCACACGCAGGCCGTCGTCCGTGGAACGACGCGCGCTCACATCATGTCGGACATGCCGTTTGGTTCCTATCAGGTCAGCAACGAAGAGGCGTTGCGCTGCGCGATTCGTTTCGTCAAAGAAGGCGGCGCCTGTTCGGTCAAGCTCGAGGGCGGCCGCGATCAAGCCGAGCGAATTCGCGCGATTACGGGCGCCGGCATCCCGGTCGTAGGTCACATCGGCGTTACACCGCAGACGGCCGGCTTGGGTCCCGGCTTTAAAATGCGCACGCATCGCGATCGCCTGATCGACGACGCCCGGTCGGTCGAAGCGGCGGGCGCCTACGCGATCGTTCTCGAGGTCGTGGACTACGAGATCTCGAGAGAGATCACCGAAATGCTCTCGATTCCTACCATCGGCATCGGCTCGGGCCCGCACTGTGACTCGCAGGTGCTGGTGCTTCACGACATACTCGGGATGTATCCGCACTCGCCGAGCTTCGCGAAGCGCTATGCCGAGATCGGAAGTCTCGCGACGCAAGCGCTCCTAGCCTACGCCACCGACGTACGCGAGCGCCGCTTTCCCGGCTAGGTAGAATGCCCACCAGTTGGCACAGACGCGTGCCAGCATAGCGACATGTTCGAAAAGGACGACCGGGTTGACCCGCTGCTTATCGCGATGCGCGCTTTCGAGCGCGTCCTTCTTGCGTACGACGCCACGCCTCCAGTGCGTCGAGGCGTCGTCGAACCGCCTGCAACTCTTCGATTAACGCCAGGCCGCCTGCCGCCAAGTGACCGGCCTCCGCCGGCAAACGTGATTCTTCTGCGCCCTCGGCGGCCGACGTAGCGGCCTCTCGAACTCGGGCACCGGCGCGCTCCAAAGCCGACGTCACGAAGCTTTGCGCCCGCGTGCGGGCCGCGTCGCTCAGTTTGCGTCCGAGAGGTCGAATCTCGACGACCATCGCTGTCTTGTTCGCCTCGACGAGGAGCCGCGTTTCGTCGCGCTCGACGCCGAAGAGCACTTCAGCGGTCGTGCCGAGTGCGCGGGCAATTCGTACGACGATGCTGATCGACGGATTCAGCCGTTGGTCCGCCTCGATTTTGAAGAGGGTCGGATGGTTCACTTCCGCGCGGCGCGCGAGCTCGTTTTGCGACCATCCTAAAGCGCGGCGCCGTGCGCCGATCCTCTTTCCCAACGTCACGCATCTGGACTGTAGCACCCGGCAACCTTGGCCCTTGAACCAAGTGGTCTTGGCGAACGGCTATACCGAATGCCACTCAACCTCCCTTACGCGGGGGCCGCCTGGAGCCGGTGCGCGGCGGGCACGTTCGGATATTCGCCGATCAGACAGCCGAGGCACATCTCATCCCGGCTGCGTCCCACTGAAGCGATCAATCCCTTCAGGCTCAAGTAACCGAGTGAGTCCGCGCCGGTCTTGCGGCAGATTTCCTCGACCGTGTAGTTGGCGGCGATCAGCTCGTCGTAGGTCGCCATATCGACGCCGAGATAGCACGGGTGCTTGATCGGCGGCGAGGTGATCCGGAGATGAACCTCCCGCGCGCCGGCTTCGCGCAACAGCGCGACGATTCGCGGCGTCGTCGTCCCCCGCACGATAGAATCGTCCACAACAATGACTCGCTGGTCGCGCAGATTCTCGACCAGCGGATTGAACTTCAGGTGCACCCCACGCGAGCGCATCCGTTGGTCCGGACTGATGAAGGTGCGCCCGATATACCGGTTCTTTATCAGCCCTTCGATATACGGTAAGCCGCTTTCGGTGGCGTAGCCGATGCCGCCGGCTACGGCTGAATCGGGAACCGCCATCACCACATCGGCGTCAACGGGATGCTCCTTCGCCAGCTCGCGGCCCATCGCGTAACGCGCCATATAGACCGAACGACCGTTGAGCTTTGAATCCGGACGGGCGAAGTAAATGTACTCGAACATGCAGAGCGCCGGCTGCGCGTTTTCCACGTCGGTGCGGTAGGATTCCAAACCGTCCGCCGTGATGCGTACGATTTCACCGCGCTCGAGCTCGCGCAGATACTGCGCTCCGACCGTTCCCAGCGCGCAGGATTCCGACGCTACGACGTAGCCGGCGTCGTCGGCGAGCCGTCCTAAACAGAGAGGCCGTACGCCCCAGGGATCCCGGAAAGCATAGAGCTCGTTCTGCGTGCAGAGCACGATAGAATATGCGCCGCGGGCCGACGCGAGGACCGCCTTGATGCGATCGAGCATCGTCCCCTTCGACTCGACGATCAACTTCGCGAGCACTTCTGAGTCCGAGGTGGCTTGCAGCACGGTTGTCGGGGCGAGCGACGCTCGCAGTTCATCCGTATTGGTCAGATTGCCGTTATGCGCGAACGCGAAATCGCCGAGATCGGATCGCTCCAGAAGCGGTTGGGCGTTGACGACGATCGACGAGCCGGTCGTCGAATATCGCGTGTGACCGATGGCGATGTGTCCGCTGAGGTCGCTCAGGATATCTTCGTCGAAGATGGCACCGAGAAGACCCATCTCCTTGTGCGAGCGGATCGTTCCGCCGTCGGCGGCAGCGATACCGGCGGACTCCTGTCCGCGGTGCTGTAGCGCATAAAGCGCAAAAAACGCGAGTCGGGCTGCGTCGCGTCCCGGCGCGAAGACCCCCGTTATCCCGCACATCCTGGAACCATTATAGCAGATGAACCGAGCTTGCCGAGCCGGGCGCTAGTCGCTGGAGCGCCTCCCCCCGAAGATTTGGAGCAAAGCAAGGAAGATATTGATCGCATCGAGGTAGATGCTGGTCGCCATCAAGACCGGGGTCAATCCGTCGCCACCGGCGCGGAGTCGCGCGAAATCTATCAATACTAAACCCGAAAAAATCGCCAATGTGAGCCACGCATACGTTTCGGGATGAATAAAGCGCACGAAGATCGAGACGACACCGAGCACGACCAAGCCGAGCAGCAGGATCATAAAGATGCCCTGAAAGCGCCGCAAGTCCAGGCCGGTCGCATACACGATCGCTGCGAGCGCAAACATTCCGAGCCCCGTGGTCAGCGCGGCATTGACGACGACGTCGGGGCCGAACGCGCGCACGTATTGCCCGATCACCGGCGCAATCCCAATACCCTCGCAGAAAGTAAACGCATAGAAGAGCAGCAACGAAAGACCTTCGTTCTGCCGCACTGCATAGATCGAAAAGAGCAAGACGAATCCGCCGATCATGGCGATCAAGCCGACGCCAGGCGTTAGACTTTGAAAGAGCCAGGCGGCGAGAGCGCTAACGCACAGTCCCAGCGCCGTGATCCCGAGCACCTGCGCCAAGATCGAGTGCGTCGCAACGGCGGGTGCCAACGAACGGCCATACGGGTTCTGCGGTTGGAAACGAAAAGCCATGACGTCTTGTACTAACCTCCCTGCCGGTCAAGAGTTTCACCCATCCTAACGCAAACGCGGGTAAGGCGGCAAACGCCGGACTTATAAGGTTAGCTTAACGCTTTGCGATGTCGGTGCGGTACGTCAACGCCTGCGTGCCAAGCCGCCCCGCAAGCTCGTTTACCGCAACGTAAACCCGCGAGCGCGCGTCGGCGAGGTCGTCACCGAGAGCCGTGACGGTGAGCACTCGGCCACCGCCGCTACTAACGCTGCCGTCGATGAGCTGCGACGCGCCCCAAAACGCGCGGCATCCGTCGCCGAGCGAGACGTCGGGATTGAGTCCTTGCAGCGGCGTGTTGCCGCGCGGATAATCTCCGGTCGCGAGGACCACGCCGGCGCAGTGTTGCGCAGAGTCCGTTACGACCGAGAGGTCGATGGCGCCGCGCGCAACGGATGCAAGCAACATTGCGAAGTCGCCGCCGATGCGCGGCAACAACACTTGCGCCTCCGGGTCGCCAAAACGCACGTTGAACTCGATGACGTGCGGTCCGTCGGCGTTCCACATCAGCCCACAATAGACGACGCCGATATACTCTTCGCCCTCAGCCTGCAAACCGCTCAACAGCGGCGCGAGAATCCGTTCGCGGACGCGATCGTACAGATCGTCGGGAAATCCAGCCGGCGGGGAGTACGCGCCCATCCCGCCGGTATTGGGCCCGGTATCGGCGTCGCCGGCGCGCTTATAATCGCACGCACCGCCGATCGGGACGATGGCGCGTCCGTCGCACAGCGCGAAAACGCTCACCTCTCGTCCTTCGAGTCGTTCCTCCAACAATACGTCGGAGCCGCCGCCGGGGACTTTGCTATGGCCGTACCACTCACCGAGCACGGCACGCGCTTCCTCCGCGCCGGAGGTCACAACGACGCCCTTGCCCGAAGCCAGGCCATCGGCTTTCACCACGACCCCACCACGCCATTGCTCGAGCGCCTTACTCGCCGCGTCCAACGAATGCACTACGCCGGCGCGCGCCGTTGGAATGCCGTGGCGTTCCATGAAACGCTTCGCAAAGATCTTGCTCGATTCAAGGCGTCCGGCGGAACGGCTCGGTCCGAAGACGGCTATCCCGGCATCGCGCAGACGATCTCCGACGCCGGCCGCGATCGCGGTTTCAGGTCCGAGCACCGCTAAATCAATTCGCTCGGCGCGACATCGCTCGGACAGAGCCCGGCCGTCGGTGGCGGCAACGCTCCAGTTTTCACCGCGCGACGCGGTCCCGGCGTTTCCCGGCGCCGCAAAGACCGCCTCACACGACGCGGATTGCGCTAGTCGCCAGGAGAGTGCGTCTTCGCGCGCCCCGTTACCGACGACTAGGACGCGCATGCATTACTCCCACTCAACGGTGGCGGGGGGCTTCGTAGTGACGTCATAGGCCACGCGATTGACGCCGTGTACCTCGTTCACGATTCGTGCGGACATGCGCTCGAGCAGCTCGTGCGGTAAGCGCGCCCAATCCGCCGTCATCCCGTCTTCACTCGTGATGGCCCGAATGGCGACCAGATTCGCGTAGGTTCGACCGTCGCCCATCACCCCGACGCTCTTGACCGGAGTCAGCACGGCGAAGTACTGCCACGGACGCGGATCGAGCGCCGCGCCCTCGATTTCGGCGCGCACGATCGCATCCGCACCACGCACGATCTCGAGCCGCTCGGGCGTAACGTCGCCGATGATGCGCACCGCCAAGCCAGGTCCCGGAAAAGGTTGCCGCTCGACGATCGCTTGAGGAAGTCCGAGTGCACGCCCCAGCACGCGCACCTCATCTTTGAACAACGCGCGCAAAGGCTCGATCAACGACAGACCCATCTGCTCGGGTAATCCGCCGACGTTATGGTGCGATTTAATCTTATGTCCGGCTTTACTCTGCGGCGTTTTCGATTCGATCACGTCGGGATAGAGCGTGCCCTGAACCAAATATTTAACGCCGGGAATCTTTGACGCTTCGCTCTCGAATACGTCGATGAATTCGTGTCCGATAATGATTCGCTTGCGCTCCGGGTCGTCGACGCCCTGTAGCCTGCGAAGGAAACGCTCGCGCGCATCGACCGCTACGAGATTGAGGTGCAGCACTTCGCGAAACGCCGCGACCACCTGCTCGGCTTCGCCTTGGCGCAGCAATCCATGATCGACGAAGATGCAGGTAAGCTGCCCACCGATCGCACGGGAGACCAAGGTCGCCGCGACCGCGGAGTCGACTCCCCCTGAGAGGGCGCAGATTACCTTGTCGGCGCCGACGCGGTGGCGGATCTCCTCCACCGAGAGCTCGAGGAACGATTCCATTTTCCAGTCGCGGCCAAGCCCGGCGATTTCGTGAAGAAAATTATCGAGGATGAGGCGGCCGTGCTGCGTATGCACGACTTCGGGATGGAACTGAACGCCGTAGATCTTCTTCTCGGGGTTGCCCATCGCCGCGATGTCGCAGCGGGCGGTTGACGCTAACGCGATATAGCCATGCGGCAGCGTCACGACCGAATCACCATGCGACATCCAAACCCGCGACTCTTCGGATACGCGGTCCAAGAGCGGTGTGCCGCGATTCGAGACGCGCAGCGTTGCCGGCCCATACTCAGCCTGATCGAGCTTCACGAGTTCGGCGCCGATTTCGCGCGCCACCAACTGCATCCCGTAGCAGATGGCCAATATCGGCACGCCGGATTCGAGAATCGCCGAGTCCATCTCCGGTGCGCCGTCCACCAGCGTGCTTTCGGGGCCGCCGGAGAGAATCAGCGCCGACGGCCAGCGCACGGCGAGTGCGCTCCATGGCGTATCGAACGGAACGATCTCGCAATAGACCCCGAGTTCGCGCGTGCGCCGCGCGATCAGCTGGCTGTACTGAGCGCCGAAGTCGAGAACGAAAACGGTTTGCGGCATGACGCCCTTAGGCTGCGGCAATCGCGGCCTTCAAAGCGCTGTCATAGTCCGGCTCGGTCGCAACCTCGGGCACGATTTGGACGTATGAAATCGTTGCATCTTTGCCGATCACCACGACGGCGCGGGCCAGTAGCCCGAGCTCGGCAATCAGCAGCCCGTAGTTCAGGCCGAAGTTCCGGTCGCGATAGTCGGAAAGCATGCCGAGTTTCACGTCGCCTTGCGCCGCACTCCAGCGGGCCTGAGCGAAGGGAAGGTCCATACTGACGACGGCCGCGCGCACGCCCTCGGGAAGCTCATTCGACCGCTGATTGAACCTCTGCGACTCGAGCGAACAGACGCTGGTGTCGAGCGACGGCACGACAATCAACAGCGCCGCGCGCTGGCCTTCATCTAGCAAGATCTCGCGATTCACGCTCGATAGATCGCTCGCGGTTAGTGTAAACTCCGGCGCAGGATCGCCGACGTTCATCTCTGGGCCGAGCAGCGTCATCGGCTGCCCCTTGAACGTCACGATCCCGGTACGTTCTTGCACGTGATCAACGCTCACTGATATATCCTCCTCGAAAGCGTGCTGATTGCTTATGTCAACACATCTTTGAGGCGGCCGGTGTCGCGTGCCATGACGATTTCCATCGCAATGCGTTCGCCCACCGAAACGTCGCGACCCCAGCGGTACGCCGAGTAGGGAGTATACCGCGTTCCCGGCGAGCCCGGGATTCGCAGCGACACGTCGTAGCAGACGAGCTCTTTCGGCGGTCCCGCGGCGATCACGCATTGCAGCGCAAACGGACCGATCACCCCCGGGGAAGAGAGCTCGCGCGCCGCAGCGACGAAACGCTCGCCCATCTCGAAGGCCGGCTCGAGCATCGATTCCAGAATCGTAGCGGCGATGTGCCCGGCCTCTTCCAGGCGCATCGTCACGCCGCGCAACGCACCCAACGAACCGGGCGGAACGTTGCGAAAACCTTCGAGATTCGTTTGCCTCCGCGTGTCGGTGCCCGATAGCTCAAGCTCGCCCAGAACGGGCGAGTAAAAGAAGTTTAAGTTGATTGAAGGGCCGAGCACGTACTCTTCAATCCGCGCGCCAGCGAGGCCGCCGGCGGTCAGAACGCCCTCGGCGATCAGGCGCGCGCCGGCGCTTCGAAACTCCGAGGGAGAGGACGCCAGGAAAAACGCGCGTTCGAACCCCACCCTCGCATGGGGTGCTTTGATCATTGCGAGCCGGTCGATCTCGTCGGGCGACGCGAACTGCCTCGGGTGCCGAATCCCCGCGCCTTCCAGCAGCGCATATTGATCCGTTCCACTTACTTCATCCTGAGCGGATGCCCGCAGCGCCGGAGTCGAGGGGCGTTCTTCGGCTTTCAAAAGAAACCGATTGCCAAAAAACGGCACGAGCATTCCGCGCTCGATTTGGTCGTAGTCATACGCTTGCCGGAGGTAGACTTCAAACGAACGGTTGGCAACGAAGATGACGTTCCGGTCGAGCAGCTGCCGCTGCACGTCATCCCGAAGAATTTCAGAAAAAGCTTCCAGTTCCAAGACCTCATCAACGCATCCGCGGCGCACCGGATCGTCGTGCGCCGCAAAGTACCGGCTGTACGTTCGCTCGCGCCCTTTTGCAGTGACGACGAGATTGCGCAACGCCTGCGCGCGCGCACCGTATGCCACCTCGAGCGCCGAGTGGCTTCCTACGGAGCAAAGGGTCAGACGCGATCGATCGTACGCGGCGAGCGCGCGATCGACGTACTCGGTGCTCACGGGCGCGTCATTCGACGCGAATCGTACCGCCCATGCGCCACCAAACGATTGGTCCATAGATCGATACCATCACGATGCCGGCCACCGTAACCGTCAGCGCACAACCCAACGCGACGCTTGAAGGCGCGGCGGAAAATATCGAAATGCCGCCGTGTCCGGCTGGAAACGCCGGAATCAGATATGGGAAGAGCGTCCCGGCCGCCTCCGCTAAAAGCGTCACGATAAAGAGCGACGACATCGCAAAGCTCCACCCGGCCGGCTGAGCCGTTGCGTTCCACCGCAAGCCGAGAAGCGCCCCGAGCGAGAGCACCGGCATAACGAATAGCCACAACGCGCCGCCCGGCAGGTGGACCCGCAGCGTTAGAACGGTCATGACCAGATATAGTCCGAGTACCACCGGCCATAGCATCAGCACCGCGCGCGCCGCCTTCTGACCGAATGCTCCCTCGACGCGCATCGCAAGAAATGCGGCACCGTGCTGCGCCAGCGCGGCAAGCGCAAAGAGGCCGACCAGCAGCGCGTAGGGATTGAGCAAGAACGCAAAGGTTCCCTGAAAGTATCCGGCGGCGTCGAGCGGCACGCCGCGCAGCAAATTCCCCAGCGCGACGCCGAAGACCACGATCAGCAACCCGCTCGAACACGAAAAGGCGCCATCCCAGAACTGGTGCCAGAGCTCCGACGGCAAATGTCCGCGCAGCTCTAGAGCGATCCCGCGAAACATCAGCAGCCACAGCACCACAATAAACGGAAGATAGAAACCCGAAAACGAGGACGCATACGCCGCAGGAAAGAGGGCAAACAGCGCGGCGCCGGCCGTGATGAGCCAAACTTCGTTGCCGTTCCAGAACGGGCCGATGCTGGCCATGGCGGCGGCGCGTTCGCGATCGCCGCGCGCGATGAACGGCGCAACCGCCGCAACGCCCAAATCGAATCCATCGAGCAGCACGTACATCGTGACGGCAAGCGCGACTACCACAAAGCCCGCGACACTCATGCCAACACGTTGTCAGGGCCGGTGCCGATTTCGCGCAGCAGCAAGTACAAGTACAGCACGCCGAGCAAGAAATACATTCCGGCGAAACCGATTAGGGTAAAGAGCACTTCTCCGGCGGCGACCGTCGGCGAAGTCCCCTCTGCGGTCCGCATGAGCCCGTAAATGATCCACGGTTGCCGGCCGACTTCGCTGACGGTCCAGCCCGCCTCGTTGGCGATGAACGGAAAGGGCATCGACAACATCAGCAACCAGAGCAGCCAGCGCGCCCTCCATAGCCGGCCGAACGGCAACAGAGCGACGGCGAGCGCCGACACGCCCACGAAGATCGTCCCCAGCCCGACCATCACATGATACGCATAGTACGTCAACTCAACCGGCGGCCACAGCTCGCGCGCGTACGCCTCAAGTCCCTCTACGTTGGCGTTGAAGTTGCCGTACGCAAGAAAACTCAGAAACTCTGGAACGAAAATCGGATCGATCAGGTGGCCCTTTTGGATGTCCGGCATGCCGATGATCGCGAGCGGCGCCCCGTGCGTTGATTCGAAAAGGCCTTCCATAGCGGCGAGCTTCACCGGCTGATATTTCGTAACGTCGTTCCCGTTGCGATCGCCGGTCGGGAAAACGGCCAGCAGCGCGAAGACGAGCCCCACCGTACAACCGGCGCGCACGAACCGCCGCCCGGCCGCCTCGTCGCGGTGCGAGAGCAGATAGTACGCGCCCACGCCGGCCACGATGAATCCGCCGGTGAGCAGCGCACCGGTTAAGACGTGCGCAAACTGCCAGCTCAAAAACGGCGAAAAGAGTAGCGCCCAAATGCTTTCGAGCCGAATGGTACCGTCGGAAGCGACGCTATATCCAACCGGATGCTGCATCCACGCATTCGTCGCGACGACAAAGAATCCGGAAAGCCATGCACCCGCGCAAACCAGCACCGCGGACCAAGCCGTAAACATCGTCGGCACGCGGCCGCGGCGGTACAGCAGCACGCCGAGAAAAATCGATTCCAGAAAGAACGCGAAGACGCTTTCCATCGCGAGGGGTTGACCGACGATCGCACCGCTGCGCCGTGAAAAGGCCGCCCAGTTTGTTCCGAACTGAAACTCCATCGGGATACCGGTGACGACGCCTGCGGCGAAGGTCATCGCAAAAATCTTCGTCCAGAACCGAGCGATCTTGGCGGATTCTTCGTCTTGCTTACGGGCCGCTTTCCAGGTGTAAGCCGCGACGAACGGCGCCAACCCCATCGTTCCGATCGGAAAGAGGTAGTGGAACATGATCGTGAATGAGAACTGCAGGCGATCGGCAAGAACGGGATCCATGCTATCTGCCGGCCGGCCCTATGTGCCGAGAAGTTTTCGCGCTTGCGGGCTGTCCTGGTATTCGATGGTGAGAATGGCTTTGATGTGGCGCGCCCCATCCCGCGACTGCTCGTCGGTCATGCGCCGAAGCGTCGTGTAGCACCAATACATCAACATCGGCAAGTCCCGGTCGCGCGGATAGACTTTTTGCATCGCGACGATGGAATTCGCGACGTTTATCGCCTCATCGCTCTCGCGATTACCGTAATCGTAGTCGAGCATGAAGTTGATGTGTTTGAGGCGGTTCTCGATTTCGAGAATAGACATCCCCAGCTGTCCGAAGTACTCATCGGCGGGCGCCAGCGTAGTCAAATACGCATCGTGCGGCATCACGTTCACGGTCACGATGACGCGAAGGGGGTCCACAGCTTTCAGACGCGCGAGAAAGGCTTTGGCGTTTTCAACGTCGTCCGCCGTGTAGCCACGGTCCGTCGAGGCTTGATCGGCGGCACTAACCAGCTCGTTCCCCCAGGTCGTCGGCAGATGGGCAACTGGAAAGTTCGCCGCGGCGGCGCGCGCGAGCGCCAGCGAGCGCCACTTCGGATCGTGCGTCAACAGCCACGCGCGCCAGTCGGCTTCCACGCGGACGAGCAGTGCGTCCATGTCGCCGGGATAGGCCTTGACATTTGCAGTCGCGTCCTCGTCGGCAAGACGCGCGAGGAGCTCTGGATCGTCCTCGGAGTTTACGCGCTGAAGCAATCCCTGAGCCTGTGAAATCAGCTCGGTATCTTCGGAATGCTTGACGATCCAGTCGGCTGCTTCGCGCACCCACCAGACGGCCGCATCGTGATTGGTCAGCGGGTTGTAGTGCAGGCCCGTCCCGATGCGGACGGTCAGCGTGGCGAGCTCACCGTAGGCCGGATCCTCGGGATACTGCAGCGAGTATGCGCGCCCGGCGTTGAAGATCGTCGAAAGGTAGACCGCTTCGCCCCGGAAGTTCCAGCCGCCGGCATCGCCCTTCGCGTAGGCGTCCTTCATCTGCTGGTAGAGCACCGCGGGGTCGGCCTCGTACGTAGCGCGTGCCGTCACGGGAACGGCCAGCACGGCACACCCGAGCAAAAGCGGAACCGCGAGCCTAAAGAACACTGGAATCATCCAACACCAACCGAAGGTTATTCGTTAGCAACGCGTTCTTCAGCTCCCTGGCGATCCGGCGCCCGGTTGACATTGGTTCGGAATAGTTCAGATAAGAATAGGGTGAGCCGTCGATGAAAAGATTCGTTCCGGCTACAATGCGCGCCGAGATCTCCATAACGAAGAACTGGATGTCGGGCGTGATGATCGTCTCGATACAGAAGGCGCCGAAGAGCCCTTTCGGCCCGCAGATTTCCTTGCTCACGCGCACCACGTCGTCGCCCATCCGCAGCGCTTCGGCCAGCATCGATTCGCGAAGCGAGACGGGCTGGTTGCCAACTACGACGTATGAGGGGCTCACGTCCATGCCCTCCTGAGCGGTAGCCGGGATGCGCCCCAGCGAGTCGACGTTTGTCTCGTACCGGCGGTCCATCGACATGATTTCCAGCTTGTTTTGCAGCGGCGAGTAAAAATAGTGAATGTAGAGCGGTACGCCGATGATGTATTCCTGAATCGTGTAGGCGGCTTTAAGGTGCGCCGCGCGCGCCTCGAAAGCGTGTGCGTCTCGAATGAACATGTAGCCCTTGCCGCCGGCCGCGCCGTACAGCTTGACGATCACCGGCCGGTCGATTTCCGCTCCGCTGCGAAACTGACGGGGCAGCGTGAGCCCCGCTCGCGAGAGCCACTCGCGCTGGAGCTCGCGGCTCGCCTCCCAATCCAGCACGGCCTTGTTCCCGAAGTACGGAATCGTCATCTTCTTCTGCTCTTCGAGCGACAAGTATGCGACGAAAGAGCCGTGCGGTACGATGATCACCTTCCGCCGCTCGAGCTCCTGGATCAGCGTCATGAATTCGGAGTAATCGTTGAGCGCTATGACTTCGTCTACGAACGCAAAGGATCGGTATAGCCGTTCGGTGTCGCGGTTCGAGATCGCAAGCGTGCGAAAGCCCTCGTCGTGAGCTCCTTTGAGTATCTGTAGCGCCGAATGGGAACCCAACGTGGCGATCGTGTACTGCCGATTCATCTGCGAGTCGGATTACTCGCTCGCGGAAGAAATGTCCCGTTAACTGTGGTCACGATTCGTGACGGCGCGCTCGATTGCGGGATTGCATAAGAGGCGTTCGATTGCCGCTGCCAGGACGCTACGCCTGACGGGACCGTTTTGTGCGTCAAAGAGATGCCACGCGATGGCGTGCGGTCCTTCGGCTTCGTTCAGGATGACACGTTCGGAAGCGAGCGACTCGATCCAGACCTCACCCGAGCCCGGCGCAGAATTCTCGAGTACCGAGAGTCGATGCTTGTTGGGGTTGAAGATCGTTTCGTCGCTCATCACGCGCCGCGCGAGTTCGCTGGCGTCGCCCCCGTCGTCGAAGAGGTAAATCTCACTACGCTCCACACGGTCAACCGCAACGCCGAGCCGGCGCAACGCGACCAACGCCGTGTACGCCGTATTGTCGGGGATTTTCAAACTAATCGAAATGGCTCGTTTCATAAGGCCCGACCGTTTCATGACAACGCCTGGACGAAACTCTGGAAAAGCAGCGCGCCCCCGGATGGCGCCAGCACGTCGTCGCCTTCCCGCCGGTCGAGATGATTAAAGTTCCAGGCGTCGCGCTCGGGATGCGGCATGATCGCGAGCACGTTCCCCGCCCTATTAACCAGTCCGGCGCAGCCCATAGCCGAACCATTGGGAACGGCGGCTTCATCGACGACGCCGTTCGCGTCCGCATAGACGAAGGCAAGATGGTTGCCGGCAACGATTTCGTTCAGGTGGTCGTCTGTTGCGGCTAAGCGGCCTTCGGCGTGTGCAGCCCACGCCGGGACGAGTGCGCCGGTCGGCAGCGCGGCCGTAATCGCGCATCGCGCCGGCTCGATCGCGAGCTTGAGATAAACGTGACGACAAACAAAGTGCGGCGCGCGTGCGTTCTTGGTAAACGCGGCGGTTGGCCTCCCCACCGGGCCCGTTCCCGGAACGAGTCCCGCCTCCAGAAGAATTTGCGCGCCGTTACAGATGCCGAAAACGAGTTTGCCCGCGTTTGCTGCGGTCAGCACAAAATCCATCATGCGGTCGTGAGCAGCAACGGCGCCGGCGCGGATGCGATCTTCGTACGCGAAGCCGCCCGAGAGGACGAACGCATCGTATTGCGCCAGCGTTTCCGCCTGGGACCAGTGCACGAGTTCGGCATCGCCGCCGCAATCGCGCATCAGTCGCACGGTTTCGTCTTCCGAGTTCGTCCCCGGAAAGACTAACACGGCGATGCGCGCGCTCACGGGTAGATCGCCGCAAGTGGCGCCGACCAGGTTTCGTACAAGCGCGCGATCTCGAAGCGTACGCCGTTGACGATCAGTTCGGATGTGTCGTTTGTCTTCCCCACCCGCAGAGCACCGGTAAGATCGATGCCGCTGTCGTCGCTCACCTCACAAAGAAACCCGCCCGCCTCGCAGAGCGGATTGCCGAAGTCGATCTCGGCACCGACCCGTCGCCCTTGCTGCATCGCGTCGAAAGCCAGACGCGCGAGCGCGGTAAGCATACCGCCGTCGCGGATCGCGTGGCAGGATCGGAGGACGCCGCGCGCGATTGCGTCGTGCACGATCGCGACCGCCGCACGCTCGGCGCCGTACGAAATATGCGGCAGCGCACTTTCGGTGCCGAGCAGTTCGGCGAGCACCGAACCGCCGATAACGAGCTCGCGGCTGCCGACCCAGAGGAGCGCCGAACCGGGCGCTTTTAAACCCGGGGTAACGACCTCTGCGACATCTTCGAACGCGCCAACGCACGCGACGATGGCCGAGGCTGGAACCGCAAGCCCCTCGGGCGACTCGTTGTAGAGGCTCACGTTTCCCGAGACGATCGGGAGGTCGAGCGCCGTTGCCGCACGCGCGAGCCCATCTACCGCAGCGACGAACTCCCCATACTGTTCGGGCTTGCGGGGATTACCGAAGTTTAGGCAATTCGTCAGGCCGATGGGGCGTGCCCCGACGGCAACCACGCGGCGCATCGCCTCAACCACCGCGTGCTCGGCAGCGTAGCCCGGGTCTATGCGCCCATAGCGCGGATTCCCGGCGACCGCGAGCGCCACACCCAGGCGAGATCCGGCAATTGGCGCGAGCACCCCGGCGTCGGCGCGCCCGCGCACGACAACGGTCATGCCACGAACCACCGCATCGTAACGGCGATAGAGCGGCTCGCGCGAGCAGACGTCGTGGTGAGCTAAGACCTTTGGAAAGAGCGTCTCAACGTCTACCGCGGGAAGTTCTTCCACCGCGCCGGCGTGATGGATCACCTCGGTGTACGGCAGCTCGTCGTGAATCGCACCGGTGAGAAACTCGCTCTCGACGTCCATGACGACGCTGCCTCGATGGCGCACGACATAGCGCCGTTCCGTCGTCACGCGTCCGATCGCAGTGGCGCGAGCGTTATACGCAACATCCGGTAATGTAAAGACCTCGTTGTAGATGCGCAGCACCTCCGGCGCAATCTCCGGCGGCACGACCCACAGGAGCCGTTCTTGCGTTTCACCGACCGCGATAACTTCCGGCGCCATCCCCTCCACCGCAACGTTGACGCCGTCGAGATCGATCTCCGCGCCGTAGCCGCCGTGCGACGTCATCTCGGCGGAGCATCCCATGATCCCGCCGGCGCCGAGGTCTTTGAAGGCGGCGGTAATCTTGAGCTCGCGCAGCAGCATGAAGACCCGATAGCTCGCGCGCATCAACACGTTCTTTAAGAACGGATCGGGCACTTGAACGGCACCCTTATTGAGCTCCGCATCGCGAGCGTCGAGCGTCAGCGACGAAAACGAGGCTCCTCCGAATCCGCTGGGATCCGTCGCCTTTCCCACGAGGACGATCTGCCATCCCTCCGCGTCCTTGGGAACGTACGAGTGGATCACGTCGGTCTCTTTGACGATGCCGAGTGCGACGACGTTCACGAGACAGTTCTCGTCGAACCCATGGTCGAAATAGACGTCCCCCGCGATATTAGGAACGCCGATCGCGTTTCCGTACGCGCCGATCCCGTCCACGACGCTTCGCGCGACGTACGCCTGATGGGTTTGCGTTCCGTCGACCATTCCAAAGCGCAAGGGGTCCGCGACCGCAATCACCTCCGCACCCATGCAAAGTACGTCGCGGACAATGCCACCGATGCCCGTCGCGGCTCCTTCGAAGGGAACCACCTGCGAGGGATGGTTATGCGATTCGTGCGCGACGACAACGGCAAAACGCTCGCCGTTGTGAACGCCGAGGTGGAGAACGCCCGCATCTTCGCCCGGCCCCAGCACGACGCCGGCGCCGTTGGTTGGAAGCCGCTTGAGATGACGGCGGCTCGATTTATAGCTGCAATGCTCGCTCCACTGCGCGTCGAACGCGTGCAGCTCGACGGTCGACGGCTGGCGGCCCAGTCGTTCCACGATCCGTTGCAGCTCGTCGTCACGTAGCGCGACGTTCGAAGTTCCGGAGAAGACGGAACTACCCAAGCGTCGCTCCGGCCGGCATCGGGACCTGTTGCTGCAACGACGCGTCGGCGTGCAGTACCGCGGAGCGCGCGTTGGCCTGCATCAAGAGGGTGCGTCCGTAAAGAACCGTGTCTTCAAGTCCAAAAAGCTTGGCGCATTGCATCATCAGCCGTTGCGTATCGATTCCGCCATTGAGTACGGGCGCCGAGCAGCTTGCATCCAGCATCGAGCCAAGCAACTCGTTTTCACCCACGGCAACGACGATTAGGCGCGCAAAGCTGGCTTCCAGTTGCTGCATCAATTGTAAGACGTAACCCGGGGTTGCGGCGGGGCTAGCCACGTGACGGACCGTGGGTACGCCGAGTTGGCCCAACACTTTGACGATCTCGTTTGTTCGTTCCACTTGCGCCGGGGAATCCGCGAGGATCGCAACCATACCCGGCCGCATCACCGGGAACGTTCCGACCAAGTCGGCGACACGCTCGTAAGCACGCTTGACGTTCTCGAGTGCCGCTTCGTCAACGATTTCCAGGTTGCGGTAGAGCTGCTTGTCGAGCATTAGCTCTTCTCGGCCCTGCGGCCAGATGCGCCATGAGTCGTTATCGATCACGTCGGCGATGACCAGCTGTCCTTGATTTTCACCGCCCGCGAGTCGCCCGAACTCAATCTTTAAATCAACCAACAGGACGTCGCGCTTACGCCAGGCGTGCGACAGAATATCGAAGGTTAAGCGCGCGAGTTCAGTCATCACGCCGACCTCTTGCGGCGAGGCGATGTTGTTCGCGATGATTTGATCGGGCGCGATCAGTGGGTCGTGCTGCGCGTCGTCCTTCAGAAAGAACTCGATGACCCGGGGCACGAGCAACGTTCCACGCTGCAGGCTCGGATTGCGCCTGACAAATGAACCGGCGGCCACTCCCCGCGTCACGACTTCGAGCGGAATCATGTTTGCGCGCCGCACGACGGTCTCGTTGTTGTCGTCGTCCTCGCCGCCGTTGAGATAGTGCGTCGGTAGCCCGCACAGGTTGAGCAACCGAAACACGCGCGCCGTGGTTTGCGCCGCCAGGCGGCCTTTACCCGGGATTTCGTTGCGGCGAGCTCCGTCGCCGGACGAGATTTGATCGGTTTGCGCGACGACGAGCTGATGCGGCTGCCCGGGGTTCTCGTAGAGGACCTTGGTCTTACCGCGTGCGATCTCGATCCCTTTGTTCACCGAAGCCGTACCTCGCTTTGATGCGGAAATGCTTGCAGCGTGTCGATTCGGTCGGCGAGCAGACGCGCGCGCTGCGGCGCCGTGCCGATGTAGCGGCTCGGTTCGAGCAGCCGCCGAATCTCCGCGGGATCGATGAGCGCGGTCAGTTCAGGTTCCTCGGTGAGAAGAGTCGACAGCGGATTGTCTTCCCCACGCTCGACCGCCGCCCACGCCTCCATCGATGCACGGCGCAATGCTTCGTGCAGCCGTTGACGGTCTCCGCCGGCCCGCACCGCTTCCATCATGGCGGCTTCCGTTCCGGCGAACGGCGCGTAGACGCGCAGGTTGGCAGTGATGCGGCGCTCGTCGATTCGCAATCCGTCGATAACCTTACGGGCGAGCGCTACGATCTCATCGACACAGATCAACGCTTCAGGGAGAATCGTGCGGCGATTCGCGCTGTCGTCCAGCGTACGCTCGAGAAAGTTCGTAGCCGCGTTCTGCCACCCGACGTCGGCGTAGGCCGGCAGCAAGCGTGCCAACGAGCAAATCCGCTCGCTCAGAATCGGATTGCGTTTGAACGGCATGGCGGAGCTCCCCACCTGCGCGCGCTCGAAGGGCTCGGCAACTTCACCGAATCCCGGGCTGCTTAAGATCCGAATATCTGCCGCGAACTTCGAAAGAGAGGCGCCGAGACCGGCGAGCGCCGCGAGCACTAAGTAATCGAGCTTGCGCGGATAGGTCTGCGTGCTGATTTCACGCGCGGACAAACCGAAGGCTTCTAGGACATAGGCTTCGATTTGAGCCGAGCCCCCGGGCTGGGCGGAGAGCCGTTCGTACGAAGCGGCGGTCCCGACCGCACCCCGCAGTCCCTTCGCCGTCAAATTCTCAAAAACAAAACGCAGCTGCTCGTCATCGACGAGCAAGTCTTGCGCGTAAACCGCGAGGCGATACCCGAGTGTGGTAGGCTCCGCCGGCTGCAAGTGCGTGAAACCCATGCAGACGAGATCGGCATGTGCGCGAATCTTCTCACCAAATGCCGCCAGTAGGCGGTGGAGGCTCTCACCGATGTACGAGAGCGCGAGGCGCAGACGGTACGTTTCGACCGTGTCCTCGATATCCATCGAAGTCGCGCCGAGGTGCAGCTTCCCGCCGCCGTGTTTTGCTTGCGCCGCAAACACGCGGATCTCGGCCATCAGGTCGTGATGGATCTCACGTTCGATTTCGAGCGCCGCATCGACGTCGATATCTCCGGCGTGGGCGCGCAAATCTTCCAATTCGGATTCGGCGACTAATCCCTGCGCCGCTTGCGCTTCAGCCAGATTCACCCACACGGCACGCCAGAGCCGGCGTCGCGTCTCTTCGGAAAAGAGCGTGCGAAGCTCCGCGCGGCCATATCTCCACGAGAACGGCGAGGCGTACGTACGATAATCCATGGACTGCGCTGGCCTTCGCCTCACGGGAAGCCGCAGCCTCGTCAGCGTAGTGCCGCGAATGAGAATGCGGGCATCGACGCTAGCATGTCTGCTCGCCGGTGTTGGACTGGCCGCGTGCGCCAAGAGCGGCGGCGAGACGAACGGACGCCGCTCGTGGACCGAACCGGGCGTGTTGCGCATTGCCGTCACCGAAGAACCGAAGAACGTTAATCCGCTGCTCGCCGCCACGACCGTGGAAGGCTTTATCGATCGTTTTATGTTCGAGCCGCTGCTCTCCGCCGATCCGCGTGGGAATGCCGTACCCCTCTTGGCCACCGCCGTGCCAACCCAAGCCAACGGCGGCATCAGCCGTGACGGGCTGACAATTCGCTATCATTTGCGCCCGAACGTGCGCTGGAGCGACGGGGTCCCCGTAACCTCCCGCGACGTTGTCTGGTCTTGGCGCGCCGTTCTCAATCCGAACAACGACGTCGTATCGCGCCACGGCTACGACGACGTGCGTTCGATCGACGCTCTCGACGCGCAGACGCTCGTCGTGCACTTAAAACGGCCCTTCGCTCCTTTCGTCAATACATTCTTTGCGGAAAGTGACCAGCCGTATGACGTCGTTCCGGCGCACGTCCTTTCACGCTATGCGGACATCAACCGCGTACCGTTCAACAGCGAACCAGTGGTGAGCGACGGGCCGTTCCTCTTCAAAGGCTGGCGCCGCGGCGATCGCATCCAGCTTGCGGCAAACCAATCGTTTTTCGAGGGGCCTCCGAAGTTGCGCTCAGTGGACATTCAGTTCGTGCCCAACGAGGATTCGGGCGTCAACCTCATGCGCACGCACGCCATAGATTATTTCTACCAGCCTTCCATTCAAACGTATCCGTCGCTGCGCTCGGTACCCGACACCAGGATCGTGTGGGTGAACGTCAACGGCTTTGAAGGCGTGATGTTCAATCTGGGCAATTCCGTCCTGGGCGACCCGATCGTGCGTCGCGCCATCGCGGCGGCACTCGACAAGGCGTCGTTGACGCAGCAGCTCACGCACGGCCAAGCGACGATTGCGACCGAAGATCTTCCGAGCTGGATCTGGGCGTTCGATCCAAGCGTGCAATCGATACGATTCGATCCGGTGCTGGCTGCAAAGTTGCTCGCACGCTCGGGCTGGATCAAGGGCCCCGACGGGATTGCGCGACGGCAGGGCCGTCCGTTGCAGCTCTTGCTCGCGACCGACACCGTAACGGCGACCCACCGCTCCGAAAGCGTGCTCGTTCAAGCCGCGCTGAGGCGTATCGGCATCGATGTCGAGGTTAAGTACTATCCGATCGACGTACTCTATGCGCCCCAGGGCATGGGCGGAATTTTGCACGGCGGTAAGTTCGATCTGCTCCTATTTCCCTGGGTCGCCGGCGTCGATCCGGACGATTCCTCGCAGTTTACGTGCGACAACATGCCGCCGCACGGCTACAACGACTCACGTTACTGCAGCGCGGCGATGGATGCGGCGCAGCGCCTCGCCCTGACGCGCTACGAGCGCGCCGTTCGCAAGATTGCGTATTCGCGCGTCGAGCGGCTGCTCTCGATCGACAATCCGCTCGTCTTCTTCTGGTGGCAGCGTTCGCAAGAAGCGATCAGCGTAGACTTCCGAGGCTTCGCGCCCAATCCGGCGGTCGAATCCTGGAACGCCTGGCAGTGGAGTATCTAGCCGGCCTGCTCTTTCCAGCGTCGGGCGTTCACGCCAAACGCAAGCAGCCACAGGGTCAGCGATCCTTCTCCGACGAGACCGGTGACCATGATGTAGGGGGAAAAAAGGCGTTCTCCCAGCGCCGGTGAGAGAAATGTCAGCCAACCCAAGCCCGCAATCGCCAACAGCGCGCTTAGAAATCGAGGCAAAAACGTCGACCTGAAGATCAGATAAGCGAGCAGAAGACAGTAGAATCCGAAAAAGACCAGAGGGTTAATGTTGGGCGAAGGGAGACGAAGCAAGTCAAGGATGGTTTTCGCACACCCTGCCAAGCTAAACAGCGCAGCGAGCAGAGAGAGGCCTCGATTCACGGGCTTGAACAAGTCGTAGAAGATTAGCGTCACCGCCACATAGAGCGCCGTACCGAGGAGGTTGGCTCCGAGGCGAAGGCCACCGCTCGCGAAGACCACGGCGTAAATGCCCGTGACTATAGAGAGCAGATAGAGAACGCCGGCAATCCTCGCCTTGACAAGTGGTGACACCTCGGCAATCCGTTCCATCATTTCATCCTACCTCCTGAGTTAGCGCGAGAGTTTGGAGAGTTCGGCGCTGATCCGGTCGACGAGCGCGCGATGATCGTCGGGATCGTTGCCGGCTCGTCCGGTAACGATCGCCTCGATGCCGCGAATTGCTCGTTCGTAGGCGACTCGGGCGCGACGTTCGCCAACTCTGCGCGCCAAGGGGCGCAGAAAGCGTTCGCGCCAGCGGGCGCGTGCTGGGAGCTCTCCACCGGGCCGCGCGAGCTCCCATAAATAGTTGCACTCGGTCGCGAGCGCGGAGAGCAACGGTATCGCGGCGTTGCGAGGATCGTTTGCAAACGATTCGTGCGCGATCGCGAGCGCATCCGCGACGCGGCCCTCGGCCAGCGCGGTTGCGTACTTGTACGCCTTCGGATCCTCAATCGCGAGCGCTTCGCGTTCGAGATCCTTCATGGTGATTCGCTTGCCGGCCAGCGCCAACTTCTCGAGATCGTTGCGCACCGCCGCGAGGTCGGCATTACTCCGCGCTAGCTCTTCTACTACTCGCGCTTCGCTTTTCGCGTCAACGCGCTGCAGCGTCTCTTGCACGAAGCGCGCGCGCGTTTCTTCCCCCGCAGTCGTATCGATGCGCAGCGCGGCGCGCCCGGCCAACGTCCCGAAGGGCACCGGCCGCTGCGACCGCGGCGAAAGCAAATCGAGGAGCACGAGCGTGTTGCCGTCGGGCAGGTTTTCCGCGACGCTCCACAGAGCTTGGCGCGTTGCGGAACGCAACAACTGCGTATCGCTGACCGCGACGACGCGGCGCTCCGCCAGAAACGGCATCGCTTGCACGGCCTCGCTTACCGCAGCTACGTCGGTGAGCGTCTCTGCAGCAAAGCGCGTGAGATTCAGGTCGCAAACCTCGGGTGGCAACAAGCGATCGATGATGACTTCGAGCGCCCGGTCCGCCAGTACACGTTCCGTTCCCTCGATCACGACGAGCTTGCCGATCGCCGGTGCCTTGTCAAGAAACTCGTAGAATTTCAGGCCGAAACTCCAGTTCGGGGATTGAGTCGACGTATGGCGGACGAATAATACCGCACTCCGTTACGAACGCCGTGATCAGATGTCCGGGAGTCACGTCGAAGGCCGGATTATAAACGACCGCGTCGTCCGGTGCGACGGGTTTGCCGGCGAATGACGCGACTTCGCCGGCGGCGCGCTCCTCGATCGGGATGGCCTCACCGTTTAGAAGGCTGAAGTCGACCGTCGAGCGCGGCGCCGCGACATAGAACGGTATGCCGTGGTGCGCAGCCAGGATTGCCAGCGAGTACGTGCCGATCTTGTTGGCGGTGTCTCCGTTGCGCGCGATCCGGTCGGCGCCCACGATCACCGCGTCAATTCGATGCTGCTTCATGGCGACCGCCGCGGCCGAATCGACGATCAGGACGGCCTCTACTCCGGCTTGGCGCAGCTCCAGATAGTTCAGACGCGAGCCTTGCAGCAACGGGCGCGTTTCACCCACAAAGACCCGCGGCTTTTTGCCGCCCCTCTGCGCTGCAAAAATCACGCTGAGGGCCGTTCCCGATCCGCCCGTGGCTAGGGGCCCGGTATTACAGTGCGTGAGAATGCGTGCGCCCTTTTCAATGAGCTCGAGCCCGCTGATCCCAATCGCAGCGTCCACGGCGATTTGTTCGTCGTGGATTGCGCGCGCTTCTTTCAATGGATCGTCGGCCGAGAGCACGCGATCGATCGCCCAGGCTAAGTTGACCGCCGTTGGGCGCGCTTCGCGTACGCGTCGAACGGCTTGCGCGAAAAGCGCATCGTCGGCGATGGTTTGGCGAAGCAACGCTACTCCATAGGCGCCGAAGACGCCGATGCACGGCGCGCCGCGCACCGCTAGGCTCTTAATGGCGCCTTCCAGATCTTCCACCGTTTGGGCGCGCTCGTGGCGCACTTCGTGCGGGAGCAGACGCTGATCGAGGTAGCGTACGGCATCGCCGTCCCACGCGACCGCGGTGAATGATTTCATCGCCGGTGCATGCGAGATTTAGACGCCCGCGGGTACCTTCTCCGTGAAGCAGGTACGGCAGTACACCGGCCGATCGCCACGCGGCCGGAATGGCACCGTTGTCTCGATGCCGCACGCGGCGCAGACCGCACCAAAGCCCGGCCGGCTTTGCAATCCGCCGGCGCCGCGGTCGCCACTTTGCGATCGCCGCGCCTGGCGGCAGTCGCGGCACCGCTGAGGCTCATTCTGAAAGCCTTTCTCGGCGAAGAAATGCTGCTCTCTTTCAGTGAAAACAAACGGGTTTCCACAATCCTTACAGGTTAGAGTCTTGTCTTCCAAGGGTCGCGTCTCCCATGTAGCTCGAGGCTCGCTACATGCGACTACACGCGCTCAGTTCCTGCGAAAGCCCGCTCGAGCCACGCCCGCGTTCAAGCAGAGCAGCGACACAGCGGCGAGCGCCGCGGTGTAGCCCTTGTTTCCACCTTTGGGATCCGCGCGTTCTTGCGCCTGCGCGAGATTCTCCGTCGTCAGGACGCCGAAACCAATTGGCGTTCCGGTGGCCAGCTGTACGTCCATAATTCCGCGCGCGCATTCGCGTGCGACGAACTCAAAATGCGGCGTTTCTCCGCGGACCACCACGCCCAGCGCCACCAGCGCGTCGAAACGATCCGCATCGACGAGGTTATGACAGGCTAACGGAAGCTCGAAGCACCCCGGAACTTCGTGCAGGCTAATGTGATCTTCGGCGACGTTGCAGTCGCGCAGCGCTTGTCTGGCGCCTTCGACAAGCTGCCGGCTGAGCTCCGGATAGAACTGCGCTGCAACAATGGCAAATCGCCGTCCGGCGCAGTCCGGCAGCTTTGCGCGCGGCGTGCCGTTGGGTTTCAGGATGCTGCCTCGTCGAGCATGTGCCCGAGCTTCGAGCGCTTCGTCGCAATGTAATGCTTGTTATGCGCCGTCGGTTTGGTTTGTAACGGCATCCGCCCGACGATCTTGAGCCCGTAGCCTTCCAGTCCAAAGATCTTCTTTGGGTTGTTGGTTACGAGGCGCATCTCTTTGACGCCGAGGTCCGCCAAAATCTGCGAGCCGATGCCGTAATCGCGCTTATCTACGGGAAGGCCGAGCGCGAGATTCGCCTCGACCGTATCGGCGCCGCGGTCCTGCAGTTCGTAGGCGCGCAGTTTGTCGGCTAACCCGATGCCGCGACCCTCCTGGCGCAGATAAAGAAATACCCCACGCCCCTCTTGCGCGATCAATTGCATCGCGCCATCGCGCTGCGCGGCACAGTCGCAGCGAATCGAGTGCAGCGCGTCGCCGGTCATACACTCGGAATGGACGCGCACGAGGATCTCCTTGCCGTTTCCGATTTCCCCCATCACCAGCGCCACGTGCGTGTTTTCGTCAATGCTGGTGTTGTACGCGACGCCTTTCCAGGTGCCGAAGGTCGTGGGAAGATCGAACTCGGCGATCTTCTTTACGAGCTTCTCCGTTCGCATGCGGTACGCGATCAAATCCTTGACGGTAATCAACTTGAGTCCGTGCAGATCGGCGTAGGTGCGCAGCCCCTCGAGACGTTCCATCGTTCCGTCGTCCGCCATGATTTCGCAGATCACTCCGGCGGGATAGAGACCGGCGAGCCGCGCAAGATCCACCGCGGCTTCCGTCTGTCCCGCGCGCACGAGTACGCCGCCTTCCCGCGCTCGCAATGGAAAAGTGTGCCCGGGGCGCAAAAAGTCGGCCGGCTTTACGTCGGGATCGAGCAATCTCTTGATCGTGGCCGCGCGATCGTGGGCCGAGATGCCCGTCGTCGTCATCCCGCGCGCTTCGACCGAAACGGTAAACGCGGTTTCGTGAACGGCCGTGTTGTCGCGAACCATTTGCGGGATGTGAAGCTCGTCGAGGCGAGCGCCGATCATCGGCACGCAGATCAAACCGCCGGCGTGCTTGCGCATAAAGTTGACCGCGGCCGGCGTCGCCAACTGAGCCGCCATCACGAGGTCGCCTTCGTTCTCCCGGTCCTCGTCGTCGAGCACCACCACCATCTTGCCGGCGCGGATGTCCCCGATGGCCTCCTCGATGGCGTCGAAGGGGCCGTGACGCTCGGTTAGCTGCTCACCAAGCGAGGGAAGAACATGCGTCAAGAGCTGCAGCGTGCGGTACGACGGCTCGCGACGCCCGGCCCGAAGGAGTGAGATGGCCGACTCGGTCAATCCGGCGCTCTCGGCGAGCTCAGCAGCGGTGAGGCCGGCCTCTTCTATCGCTGAGTTCAGAACGTCTGCAAAGCGACCCATAGGACTCTAGGGTACGCCGCAGTTTACAAATGTCAAGACGATAAGGCGCGGACGGGCCAATTTCTCGGTCGCCGGCCGCGGGACTTGTATCAAGGACGCGCATCTCCTAGCGTCGTAAGTGCGCGTTGCCCCCAGTAAGAGGTAGATCGATGCGTACGTTATTGCTTTCCGCGCAAATCGTGTGGGCATCTGCACTGATGATCACCGCAGGTTGCGCCGGAAACTCTGCCCCGGGCCTCATCGGATACTCCGATCTCAATGCGTTACCCAGCGGCACGCTCGCATCGGCGCTGAAGACTCCGGCGCTGATCACGCTCAATACGCAGTCCGGGTCACTCGAATATTGGCCGATCCGAAGCTCGGGCGGAACCAACCCGCGGACGCTATCCGCGCCATTGGGAATCTACCAAGGCTACGGGCTGGTCGCGAGTGGCGACGAAGTGGCGATCGCCAACTATAATCCGGCGGAAATCGTGACGTACAACGTCAAGACCAAGGCGCAGAGCATATTTTCTGACCCGTACGGCGGCCCGACCGACCTCGCCATCGGCAAGAATGGGACGCTCTACGCGCTCAATCTGATCAACGTCGCGGTCTTTCCGCCCGGATCGTCGCCGTCGGAACTTTCATGTTCTTACATCAACAACGGCCAAGCGATCGCCGTCGACAATGAAGGCGACGTCTTCGTCAACGGCTATGGCCCTGGTGGTTTTATGGGAGTCGTCGAGTACCCGGTGGGCTCACAGAACTGCAAAAAACTCCACCTTCGTGCGGAGCTCGGCTACGCCGGCGGTGTCGGTGTCGATCCAAAGACCGACGCCTTAATCGTTGTAGACAACCCGAATCTTTGCGCCGGTGGATTCGAAGGCCGCATGATCATCTATCCGAAGCCGTACGAGCAGCGCACCTCCCGCCGGCGCAATCTCGCCGCAAACTATTGCGCTGGAACGTTCCGGCTCGACGCAACGTCGTCAATCATCTTCGTCTCGGACTCGACGATCAGCGCAGGCTTCCCCCTCATCGATCAGCGCTCGTATCCGTCGGCCAAAGGCAGCGGCGTCTATCAGGCTGGAGAGTTCGGCTCGAGCGGCTACTTCGGCGGCTTTACCACCATACCGAACACCCTCCCGAACTAAGGCCCCGCTCCCCGTCCTTCGACTCCGCTTCGCCGCGCCCAGGATGTCAAAAGAGAGGCTCATACTTGAAACGACTGTTTCAAGTATGCTAGCATGGCCTGTGTCGAGAACCGCAGACGAAAGGCGCCGGGTGGAGCTGCTCGAGCGTGCCGTTGATTACGTCTGCCGCAACGGTCTGGCCGAGCTTTCCCTGCGACCGCTCGCCAAGGCCGTCAAGTCGAGCCCTCGAGTTTTGCTCTATTACTTTGGGTCGAAGGAGAACTTGGTTGTCGAAATCGTTCGGCGGGGTCGCGCCCGGCAGCGCGCTATGATGGCGAATCTCAAGCTCAGCGATCTCTCGCCGCGCGAAGTCTCGCGTTCTTTATGGCGCGAGTGGAGCAAACCCGAGTGGGAGCCGCTCACGCAGCTTTCCTTTGAAATCTACGCTCTGGCGTTGCGCGATCGCGAGCGCTTTCCCGGTTATCTCGACGACTCGGTTCACGAGTGGTTGTCTGCCCTGGAAGTTTGCACGATGCTTCCGGGCTACACACGCGCAAAGGCGCAGGCGCTGGGGACGCTGCTGATCGCGGGCTTCCGGGGCTTCCTGCTCGATCTTTTGGCCACTCACGAGCGCGCGCGCGTTGACCATGCGGTCGACCTCTGGCTCTCCTTGATCTACGATGCTTAAGCGTAACGGATCGCGGCGCGCCGCGACCATCTTCATCTTTGTCACGGTGCTCATTGACATGCTGACCTTCGGCATGATCGGGCCCGTGCTGCCGAAGCTGATCGCCGGTTTCGTTGGCAACGATTTCGCGCACGCCGCGCAAATCATTGGCATTTTCGCCACGGCTTGGGCGCTGATGCAGTTCTTCTGCTCGCCGTTGCTCGGCATGCTTTCCGATCGTGTCGGTCGCCGGCCCGTCATTCTGCTCTCAAACGCCGTAACGGTGGTGGACTACGCCATCATGGCGCTCGCGCCGAATCTTTGGTGGCTCTTTGCCGGGCGCGTGCTTTCCGGCATCGCAAGCGCAAACATGACCGCGGCGAGCGCCTATATCGCCGACGTTACCCCGCCGGAGAAACGCGCCGCGGCGTTCGGCATGATTGGGAGCGCCTTCGGACTAGGCTTCGTGCTTGGTCCGGCCATCGGCGGCGTCGTCGGCAACTTCAACCCGCGCTTGACGTTTTGGGCCGCTGCGGTTTTCGCGCTAATCAACTGCCTCTACGGATTGTTCGTCTTGCCCGAGTCGCTCCCAGCCGAAAAGCGCACGCAACACCTCGAATGGAGGCGCGCCAACCCGATCGGCTCGTTGCGGCTGCTTCGCTCGCATCACCAACTGACGGGCCTGACGTGGGTGAACTTCATCACCTATCTCGGACACGAGGTCTTTCCAAACGTCTGGGTCATCTATTGCATCGCGGCATTCGGCTGGAGCACGGGCAGCATCGGTTTAACTCTGGCGCTGGTCGGAACGATCGCGGCGATTAATCAAGCGACGATGATTCGGCCCGTCGTCGCCCGCTTGGGCGAGCGGCGCACGCTGCTCGCGAGCCTGCTCATCGCGATTGTCGGCCTTGCGCTGTTGGGAACGAACAATGGCGTGATCTTTTTGATTGCCGCGGTGATCATATCGCTCCCAATGTATCAGGCATCGTCGCAGGCATTGATGACGCGATGCGTTGGCCCCGAGGCACAAGGAGAGTTGCAAGGCGCGCTCGGTTCGGTGCGCGGCATCTCGATGCTGCTCGGTCCCTCGATTTTTACGCTGGTGTTCGCGCAGTTCGCGGGTCCGTGGCGTTCGTTGGGGCTGATCGGCGCGCCGTGGCTGTTGGCGGCGCTGCTTTATGTCGTCGCGCTGGTGGTCGCCTGGCGCGTCACCTCGCGTTCCGACGACGTCGTACTGCCGCTTCCGGAGCCGTCGCCGCCGCTCTATGCCGAGGGCTGAGCAAAGTTGACGATGGGCTTTACGATCCGCGCCTCGGCTAGATCCCGATAGGCTCGCGGTACCTCATCGATCGTTACGAGCGTTGCGCCGATTTTCTCGGCGGTAACGACTCGCTGCTCGATCAGTTCGAGCGCAGCTCGTGTGTCGTCGGGTCCGCACGAATAACTCGCCACCAGACGCAGATCGCCGAAATAAAACTTCTCGGGCGACACGGCGAGCGACGCGCCGGGCGCAAACGGCGTGAACATCACGACGGTGCCGCCGGGCGCGACCACCTCGAAGGCGTGCTGCATCGCATCGGCCGTTCCCGGCCCGCAGATCACCACATCCGCGCCCGCGGCGAGCCTGCGAGCCGCCTCATCCGGATGGAATGAGATCGCGCCGCCGCGCTGCGCCAGGCTGCGTCGCGCCGCGATGAAGTCGCCGGCAAAGACCTCGGCCCCGAGCCGGTGCGCAGCCAGAACGTGAAGCAATCCCATGACGCCAAGACCAATGACGTAAAGGCGATCGCCCGACGCGAGTCCGCTACGACGCAGCGACTTCATCACGCAGGCCAGCGGCTCGACCAGCGAAGCATCCGCGAACGCTACGCCGGCCCGAAGCAGCAGCGTATCGCGCTGGTTTTCCACCGGAACGCGAAAGTATTCTGCTATTCCGCCGGGATCGATCTTACTTGCACGCCAGGTCGCACACTGCACGTACTCGCCGCGATTGCACGACGTGCAGGCGAAGCAGGGCGCGTGATGATGCACGAAGACCCGATCGCCTACGGAGAAGGCGCTCTTGCCGCGCGTCTCTGCGACGATGCCGGCCGGCTCATGTCCGAGCACCAACGGCGCCTTACGACGAATGTACCAGGCCATCACGTCGCCGCTGCAGATGCCGCTGGCCATCGTTTCCACGAGCATCTCACCCTCATGGAGCTCAGGAATGGGACGCCGCTCGATGCGTACGTCGTCGACGTCGTAAAGCACGGCCACCTGCATCGTCTGCGAGCTCACGGTTCGATCAACGCCTTCATGCCATCGCCGGCATCGAGCTTTGCAAACATATCGACGATGTTGCTGAGCGGCGCTGTGTGCGTAATTAGCCGGTTCAGCGGCAGCACGTGGGCGGCGATCAGCTCGAATGCCGCGCGCACGTCGGCCGGCCTGAAATGAAACGGCGCCAGCAGCTGCACTTCATCGTAGTGCAGGCGGGCGGCAAGAAACGAGACGCGCGCATCTCCCGGCAAGCCCGCGAAGAACGAGACGCGACCGCCTCGGCGTACCAACGACAGCGCGCTTTCCCACATTTCCAGACTTCCCGTGCATTCGATCGCCGCATCGGCGCCCCGCCCTTCGGTGCGGTCTAGCACCACGTCGCGAATTGCGGCGTCTCCGACGTCGAAGCTTGGCAGTCCGAGTTCGCGACCTAGTGCCAGGCGCTCGGGGCGCCGGCCGAAGAGCAACACGTTGATGCCCTCGCGAGCCAGCAAAAGCGCGTGGAGAACGCCGAACGCACCGTTACCGAGCACGGCGACGGTTGTATCGGGCGCCGGCCCCAGCGCAGCAAGGGAATGTACGACGCAGGCCAGCGGCTCGAGAAATGCGCCTTCCGCATAGCTAACATCCGCCGGTTTATGGAAGCAGTTCTGATCCACGACGCGTTCGGGCACAGCGATGAAATCGGCGTAGGCACCCAAGATCATCGCGCGCATGATCGACTCACAGAGCTCTGGCTGATCGCGCCGGCACCAAAAACATTTGCCGCATGGCGCGGTGTGCGCGCACATGACCGCATCGCCGCACGCAAATCCGGTCACGTCGTCCGCGATCGCGAACACGTCGCCCGAAAACTCATGCCCGAAGCGCGTCGGCATCGGCATCTTCGGATGCCCTCGCCGATACGTCTTGAGGTCGGTTCCGTCGGTCAGCGCGGCACGCACGCGCACGACCAATCCCCCGGCAGGCGGTTGGGGGACCGGCTCCTCCTGCAGCTCGATCCGCCGCGGTGCCATCAGCATCGCGACGCGCGAGGGCGGCGCGTTAACCACTCGTTCCGCCGGCAACACAGCTCACCAGCGCGGCACGGATCGGTGGCGGCAACGGGCGGCTCTTCTTCGTTTCCGCATCGATCGCCGCGACGATGAAGGTCAGTGCAGCGCCGGCTTCGCCGCTCCGCTCGTTAAACACAACGGTCTGCCATCGAACGCTCGACGCACCGACGCGCTCGACGTGCGTGCGCATGCGCAGCCAATCGCTCATCAGCGCGGGAGCGTGATACTCGGCTTCGACGTGAACCCGCGGAAGCCAGAAGCTGTATTCCGTGAAAACGCTTTCATACGGAAAACCCAGGTCGGCAAAGAGCTGCATCTCGGCATATTCCGCAAATCGCGAGTACGCCGCGAAGTACATGATGCCGGCGACGTCGACGTCGGCCCATTGCACTTGAAGCCGGCTCTCGAAAATCCGCGCCCCTGGGACGAGCGTGTCGCGAAAGCGCGTCATGGCTTCAACAAGCCCAGCACGACACTGTGCGCGTAGCGGGCGAGTGGGTCGACTTCTACGTTGACCAGGCTTCCGGGGAGTCGCGCGCCGAGCGTCGTGCGAGACAGCGTCTCCGGTATCAGCGCAACCTCGAACCAGTCTTCTTCTGCCGCAGCGATCGTCAGGCTGACGCCATCCAGAGCGACGAATCCTTTGACCGCAAGCATCGGCGCAAGCAAAGCCGGCGTTTCGACTCGGATGCGTTCGCCCTGCCCTTCGGGCATTCGCAGTGCGACTCGAGCCGCTGCGTCAACGTGTCCGTAAACCAAGTGTCCGCCGAGCCGATCGCCGGCCCGCAGTGAGTACTCGACGTTGACGAGCTCGCCCGGCGCGCGTTCGCCAAACGCGCTGCACGCGAGCGTCTCGGGGATGACGTCGAACGTGACGATCTCTCCATCGACATCGGTCGCGGTGAGACAGACGCCGTCGATTGCAATCGAGTCCTTCGGCTGGGGGCGCTCGGATAGGACGCCCTCGCAGCGCAAGCGCAACGTCGCGCCGCCCTGTGCCCGCGCGTCCAGCGCGACCACCACACCGCGATACTCGATCAAACCGCTAAACATTACACAACAAACCGGACAGGATGACGTCGTCGCCGACTCGTTCCACCCGGTCGAAACGGGCACGCGCGCCGGCCGCGGCGAGATCTGCGCCGGCGAGGACCGGCACCGCACTGTCGTTGCGCAAAAACACCGGAGCGATCGCCCAATAGAAACGATCGGCGAGCCCCGCCGCAATCAGGCTTGCGGCGAGCTTCGGACCGCCTTCGCACAGGATGCTGCAAACGCCGCGGGCCCTCAATGCCTTCATGGCGAGCGACAAATCCAGCGCCGTCGCATCCGCTTCCCCGACTGCGAGAACGTCGGCGACGTTCTGGAGATCGGGAAGGCGCTCGTGCACGCCTTGCGGCGCCACGACGATCGTTCGCTCGTAACCGCCCTGCTCTTTAAAGACGCGGCTTTTCGCGGGCAACGCGCCGGTTTCGGAAACGATGATCCGCACGTACGGACGCAACCGATCGTGGAACGGACGCACGGTGAGCGCGGGATCGTCGATGCGAACGGTCTCGGCACCAACCATCACGGCGTCGTGCGCAATGCGCAGATCACGAACGTAGCGCCGCTCCTCGTCGCCGCCTAGCCGTTCTTCTACGCCGGGTTTCCGAGCGATCGCTCCATCCAGCGACATCGCCATCTTCACGGCAACATACGGGCGGTCGCTGCGGCAAATCCGCGCAAAGGCTTCGATCAAATCGGCGGCGACTGGATCGTCGGCAATCACCACGCCAATGCCGTTCTCCCGCAGCTGCGCGGAGCCACCGTGACCGCTGGGATCGAGCGTTCCGGCGATGACCCGAGCGACGCCGTTTTCGATCAGCGTTTGCGTGCAGGGCGGCGTGCGTCCGAGATGCGCACACGGCTCGAGCGAAACGTAGAGCGTGGCGCCGCGCGCGTTCTCCCCGGCTTCACCCAGCGCGTTGGCCTCGGCATGCGCACTCCCGGCACGATGATGGTAACCCTCACCGACAATCCGGCCTTCGCGCACGACGACCGCCCCCACGGGAGGGTTCGGCGACGTGTTACCCAGGCCGCGAGCGGCGAGCTCGTACGCGCGCTGTAAAAAGAGTTCGTCCAGCGGCGTCAGTTTGCGATCGGTTCTCTCCACGGGTGGCCGCTCTTCGTCGCGGCATCCGGGGTGCCCGCTTCCCGCAGCGCGACGCCGATCACGATGGCATCTTGCACCACCCCACCGGCTTCACGCACCGCGGCCGCACAATCGCGTAATGTCGAGCCGGTCGTGCAAACGTCATCGAACAACGTGACGCGTTTTGCCGCGATGCTCGGGGCATGGCAGGCGAATCGTCCATGCGCCGCAAGTCGCGCGGCGCGAGAACGCCCTCGCTGTGCGTCGCCCGACCGCTGTTCCAAGGCCAAAACTACCTCGGCTCCGGCAAGGGCCGCGGCGTGGCGTGCGACGAGTGCCACGCCGTCAAGGCCGCGAACACGCCGGCGTTTCGCCGTCGTGGGAATCGGAACGAGCAACGTACCCGCCGGCACGCGCCGCGCCACGATTTGAGCGAGCGCCTCGGCAACGTCGCGACGGCCGTCCTTGAGTGCGAGGACCGCCGCACGCAGCGCATCTTCGTACGAGCCGAGTGCAATCACGGCCAGCCCCGGCAGGCGTACGCAAATCGGCTCGCCACGCGGCGCGCAGCCATCGCAAAGCCCGGCGCCGAGCGCATTGCAACTCGCACATTGCGGCGGGAAAAACAGATCGAGCAGCGGTCGCCATTCCATGCCGCTCGATCACGACGCACTCATCATCTATCTATGGGCAAGGGCGATACTAGCTCTCTGCGGAATCGCTCTTCAACCGCGAGTATTACCGCTTGGAGAGAGAAATGCGCCTCAAGAGCGTTCTGTATTTTCTTATTATGCTGGTGCTTGCCGGCTATGGGGCCGCCGCTCGGGCGCAGCAGATAGTCCGAACGTACTACATCGCCGCAGATGAGGTGACGTGGAACTACGCGCCCACGGGCATCGATCAGGTAAGCGGGAAGCCTTTCGACGAGATGGAGCGGGTCTATGCCGTCCGCAGCCGGCATCACATCGGCAGCTCGTACCGCAAGGCGATTTACCGGGAATATACGGACGCATCGTTCACCAAGCTCAAGCGTCGAGCGTCCGATCAGCTGTATCTTGGCTATCTTGGACCGATCATTCACGCGGAAGTGGGCGATGCGATCAGGGTTGTGTTCAAGAACAATGCAACGCGGCCGTACAGCGTGCATCCTCACGGTGTTTTCTACCAGAAGCAAGACGAGGGCATGACGTATCGCGACGGTAGCTCTGCTACTGGCAAATTGGGCGGCGCCGTTCCACCGGGTCAAACGTACACCTATACGTGGCAGGTCCCCGAGCGGGCCGGCCCGGGCCCGGGCGATCCGAGCTCCATCGTCTGGCTCTACCATTCGCACGTCGACGAACAGAGGGATGTCGACTCCGGTTTGGTCGGCGCGATCATCGTAACCGCGCGCGGGATGGCCAGTCCCGACGGTACGCCGCGTGACGTGGACCGTGAATTCGTTACGCTCTTTCACATGGTTAACGAGAACCAAAGCTGGTATCTGAACCAAAACATTGCAGCTTACGCGCCCGCGGTCAAGCGCGCAGAGAAAGGCGAGGCCATCGCCGCCGATTCGACTGGCGCGTTCTCGCTCAATGGCACGGGATTCGCAGATGGTAATTTAAAATTCAATATCAACGGCTACATTTATGCCAATGGACCCACGATGGTCATGAGGCGGGGCGACCGCGTACGCTGGTACGTGGTTGACGTCGGGGACGGATTCGACTTTCACACGCCGCATTGGCACGGGAACACCGTGCTCTGGAATAAGCAACGCACCGACGTGATCGCGCTGTCACCGGCGCAAATGATAACCGTCGACATGATACCCGACGACCCGGGGATTTGGCTGTTCCATTGCCACGTTGCCGATCACATGGACGCCGGCATGAGCGCCTTCTATCAGGTGCTGCCGTAGACGCCGCCTAACGCGGCGGATCCGATCTATTGCTCGGCTACGAGGGCGTTTTCGAGAATGCTCTCCGGCGCGACGAGGTAGTTGCTGCCGACGATCGTATCGCGCAGCTGCGCGCCGGCGCCGACCGTTGCACCCTGCCAAAGAATCGTGCGCGCCAAACGCGCCCCCGTTTCCACGCGGACGCGATCGTCGAGAATGCAGGGACCTTCGATCGAGACGTCTTTCGCAACGGAGACACCGGCGCCCAATCTTACCGGCCCGTCGATGCGAGCGCCGGGGGCAATTGCCGCCGACGGATCGATCCCGTTCGCGCTAGTATGCGGTATCCGTACGATTCCGCGAACGACGTCGTAGCTCGCTCGCCGGTATTCGGCGGGCGTTCCGATATCCGCCCAATATGCGCCGCGTGCTTCGAATCCATAGAAGCGCTCGCCGGCGGTCTGCAGCGAGGGAAACACCTGCTTACCGAAGTCGAAAAACTCGCCCGCGGGAATGTGATCGAAGATCTCCGGCGAGAACACGTAAACCCCGGTGTTGACGAGGTTGCTGCGCTCGGTGCCTTTTGCGGGCTTCTCTTGAAACCCGACGACCTTTCCGCGTTCGTCGACCACGACGACGCCGTACTGCTCGACGTCGTTACGTTCCACGAGGCCAATCGTCGCAATTGCCTCGCGCTCGTGATGGAACGCGACAAGTTGGTCGAGACGTAGATCGGTCACCTCGTCGCATCCGATGACCACGAACGTTTCGTCACCAAAAAATGACTGGACGTTTTTCACGCCGCCCGCGCTGCCGAGTAGTTCCGGCTCGTGCGAATAGTGGAGTTTCACCGAGAATTGCGATCCGTCGCCAAGCGCCGCAACGATGGCGTCGCTGAGATAGTGCACGTTCATCGCGATCTCATCGAAGCCGTACGCCTTCAGATAGCGCATTAGGTGCGCCGCGTTCGGGACGCCGGCAACTGGAACGAGGGGCTTGGGGACGAGCTTGGTTAACGGATAGAGCCGAGTTGAGAGACCGCCGGCAAGAATCATCGCTTTCACGAGCCGGTGGCGCCTTTCTGGGCGCGGCGGAGCCCGAGCCCGTCAAGCGCAACGAGCCAGACGAATTGCGGTAACGCCAGCTGTCGTTTCCAGCGTCGCGGCTCTTTGACGAGCCGGTACAGCCACTCTAGGCCGAACCGCCGAATGAAGCGCGGCGCGCGCGCGATGCGCCCGCTGATGACGTCGAACGAGCCGCCCACACCGATTCCAGCGCCGCAACCGGTTTCGCGTAAATGCCTCGCCAGCCAGAACTCTTGTCGCGGCGATCCCATGCCCACGAAGAGCAGCTTTGCGCCGCTGGCCGCTATCGCTCGAACGATCGCCGGCGAGTCGTCATCGCTAAAAAAGCCACCGCGCGTCCCCGCAACGCGTAGACCGGGATAGCGCGCTTCCAAGATCGCAGCCGCGTCCGCGGCGACGCCTTCGGCACCACCGAAAAAATAGACCGGAAGCCCCGACGTTGCGGCGCCCGCACAGAGACGCTCGATCAGTTCCACGCCGGCCACGCGATTACGCAATGGCGCTCCACGCCATCGAGCGGCGGCAAGCAAACCCACCGTGTCGCAGAGCGATAGCGCGCAATCGTTAACGATCGCGCGGAAGCGCGCGTCGCGCTGCGCGTACACGACCATTTCCGTTCCGAGCGTGACCACCTGGGCGGCACCGCCGTCGCGCGCGAACGCGAGGATGCGGGCCGTTGCCTCGTCGCCGTCGAGCGGGTCGAGACGACATCCGAGAATCTGCAGCTGGTTCACCGCGACTCGATGAGATGCGAAGCGTACGGCGCCACCAACGGACCCAACCGCTCGGCCAAAGGCCCCGGTAGCTCGTCGAGCGGCAAGCGGCATCCTCCCACGCGAAAACCGAGTTGCCTCATCGCCCACTTCACCGGAATCGGGCTCGTCGTTGCAAAGAGCGCGTCGATCAGCGGCAGCAACGACGCGTGGATCTGCGCCGCCTCATCGACGCCTCCGGCGCGGTACGCGTCAAACATTCGGCGATATTGCGGCGAGCATAGGTGCGAGGCAACGCCGACGACCCCGTCGGCTCCCAGCGCCAGACAGGGAAGAAATAGGTGATCGTCGCCGGCCCACACGATGAAATCGTCCCGCCGCGCACTCAAGATCGTGCCGATCTGCTTCAGGTCGCCGCTCGATTCTTTGACGCCAACCACGTTAGAATGGCGTTGCGCCAGCTCTAACAGGGTGTCCGGGAGCATGTTCGCGCCGGTGCGGCCCGGGATGTTGTAGACGACGATCGGAAGGGGTGTCGCTTGTGCGATCGCTCCAAAATGGGCCAGCATTCCACTCTGCGTCGGCTTGTTATAATACGGAACGACGGCGAGAATCGCATCCGCGCCGGCCGCGGCGGCGGCTTGCGCTGCGGCGACCGACTCACGCGTTGAATTCGTTCCGGCGTTCGCGATGACGGCGGCGTTGGCGCCAACCGCCTCTTTCACGGCAGCCCACACCGCAACGCGCTCCCCCGCGTCGAGCGTCTGCCCTTCACCGGTAGATCCGGCGACGACCAAGCCGTCATTGCCGCGATCGACCAACCAACGCGCGAGACGCTTAGTCTCCTCGACGTTGAGTTCGCCGCGTTCGTCGAACGGCGTCACCATTGCGGTGAGAATCGCGCCCAGATTACGTTTCATACGACTGGATCTTCCCGATCGAGCCGGAAGTGTTCGTGCACCGCGCTCTCGGCGCGCGCCACTTCCGACGCCGGAACGAGGATCGAGATCGTGATGTTGCTGTCGGTGCAATGAATGATTTCGACGTCGGCTCGGGAGAGTGCGTCCACGACATGGTGGACGACGCCTGGAGACCCGCGCATGCCGGCGCCGACGATCGAGAGCTTCGAACAGCCTTCCCTCACGCGCACGGCCAGATTCAAGTCGCCCAATAAGCCGCGTATCTCGCTTCCACGGTTCCCGTCTACGACAAACGCCACGCCGGCTTGATTGATCGTGACTTGATCGATTGAGATTCCCGCATCGCCGATGCGGCGGAACATTTCGAGCTCGGTCTCCATCCGCCGCCGCGGCGATTCGATATCCCCGCGAATGATGCGCACCCACGTCAGTCGTCCCGACGCCGTTACTCCCGTCACCGCGCGGTGATGGTCCACGGCCTCGTCGACCAGCGTTCCACGATCGGTGTGCAAGCCTTTTACCGAATAGCTGGTGCCGGTGCGATGGGCGTAGTCAGCCGCCTTATAGTGCATCACCTTAGCGCCGTGATCGGCGAGCTCGGTCATCTCGGAGAGCGAGGCTCGCTCGATCGTGCGCGCGCTCGCAATTCGACGCGGATCGGCGGTCATGGCGCCGCTGACGTCGGTGTAGATGTCCACGCGCAGCGCTTCGAGGGCGTGCCCGATGGCGATGGCGGAAAGATCCGTTCCACCGCGGCCAAGCGTCGTAATGGTTCCGTCTTCCGTTGCGCCCTGAAACCCGGCGACCACAGGCACCTCGCCGCGTTGCAGGACCCGATGGATTACGTGCGGATCCACCCGCAGAACCGTGGCATCCCCGTGACGCGCGTCGGTAATGATGCCGGCTTGGGCTCCCGAAAGCGCAACCGCGTCCACTCCCTCTGCCGCCAACTCCTCGGCGAACACCGCGGCTGCAATCAGTTCACCCGCCGCCAACAGCAAGTCGGCGTTGCGACTTTCGCTACGTCCCTCGACGAGCGCGAGCAATGTGTCCGTCGCGTACGGCTCGGGAAACCGCCCCATCGCCGAAACGACGGCGACGGTCGCGAAGCCGGCCTCTAGGGAATCCCGGACGCGACGATACGCAACGCCGCGCTGCTCGCGCGTCGCGACCGACGTTCCACCAAACTTGAGCACGGCGATACGCGCGGTCGCGTTCATGCCGCGATATAACCTTTTGCCAGCAGCAGCTCGAGAATCTGGACCGCGTTCGTGGCGGCGCCCTTGCGCAGCTGGTCGCCAACGCACCAAAACGCAAACTCGCGTCCCCCTTCGTTCCGCAATCGCGCAACGTGCACGGTATCGCTGCCCTCCACGTCACGGGGCGTCACGATATCTTCGCGGTGGAAGACGATCCCGGGCGCGGCTTCGAACGCTGCGGCGAGCTCCGCCGTACTGGTGCTGCGCTGCGTTTCGACAAACACGGCGGCGCTGTGAGCGGTTCGCACGGGTACCCGAACCGCGGTAGCGGTTACCGGCAGCTCCGGCAGACTCAGCATCTTACGCGTTTCCTCTCGCACTTTGCGCTCCTCGGCGCTCCATCCCAATGCATCCACATCGCCGACTTGCGGCACGACGTTGCGCGCCAGCCGCCGCGGAAACACCGCCGCGGCGGGCTCGGGCTCGCCCCGGGAGACCGCGCGTTCCTGCGCGAGAAACTCATCCAGGCCCGCCCGGCCTGCTCCGCTCGCGGCTTGATACGTTGCGACCCGCACGGATTGTAAACCCGCAACGTCGCGAATCGGGCGAAGGGCGGTGCACAGCAAAATCGCCGTGCAATTCGCAACCGGAAAGAGCCGGTGTTCGGCACGCATCGCCTCCGCGTTGACCTCCGGGACGATCAGCGGGACGCCCTGCTGCATGCGGAACGTGGCGCTGTTATCGATGACGACCGAGCCTCGTTCGATCAGCCCGGGAGCGTATTTCTCGCTGGCGTCTTCACCGCCGGCAAAAAAAACCACGTCGAAGCCACGCAGCGCCTCATCCGAGGCCGCACGCACGTCGAGCGCGTCGCCGCGAAATCGCACAGCAGCTTCGCGCGCGCGCGTCGCGAACGGGCCAAGTGCTGCGATTGGGAGGTTGCGTTCCTCCAGCACGCGCACGATCGTCTCTCCGACGGCGCCCGTCGCACCCACGACGGCGACCTTCAACGCGTTCCTCCCAAGGACGCGGTGTCATTCAGAATTTCATCCAGGCCGATTGAAAGTCCGCGCAAACGCACGACCGCACGCACCGCGGCAAGCATTCCGCTGACGAAGGATTCGCGCGAGAGCGAGTCGTGGCGGATGGTCAGCATCTCTCCCGTTCCGCCGAAGAGCACTTCGTGGTGCGCAAGCAGTCCCGCCAAACGGACGCTGTGGGTTGCAGGGGATCTTTTGGTCACGTGCTCGATCCGCGCGGCGATCTCGCGCGCCGTACCGGATGGTTTGTCCTTTTTGGTTGCGTGGTGCATTTCCACGATTTCTGCTTCGGGGAAATACCGGGCGGCCTCTTGGGCGAAGCGCATCATCAGGGTCGCACCGATCGAAAAATTTGGAACCAATAGCGCTCCCACACCGCCCTCTTGTGCCGCCTCGGCGAGGGCGCTGCGCTGCACGTCACTCCACCCGCTCGAGCCGACGACCGTGAAAATTCCGTGCCTAAGCGCCGCCAGCGAAATTTCGTAGCTCGCGGGCTGCGTCGTGAGATCGAGCAGCACGTCGGGCCTTTGCGCCAACAGGTCGTCGAACGATGCAACGATGTGGTGCTGGGGATCGGCGCGGCGCGCCAGACCGCAGCAATATTCCCCCGTGCGTTGCAAGGCTTCACGGGCGATGGAACCCATGCGTCCCATCGCCCCCGCGACCGCAACGCCCACTCCTAGATCTTTTCGAGCGGTGCGTATTTCAACATGAGCATCTTCTGGCCGACGTTCGGAAAGTCGATCGTCACGAGTCCATCACCGCCGGCGCCGACGATGCCTTCAATCCGGCCTTCGCCCCATTTCGGATGGCGCACGCGATCGCCGTCCTTCAGGCCAAGATGCACGCCCGCGCCCGCCGATTCGTGGATCGCAGCCTCGCGCCAGCGCCCGCCTGCCGGACGGGGCAGCGGCACGCTGTCGCTCTCGAGCACCTCGACCGCGGGAATCTCTTCCAAGAACCGCGACTTCGGATACGCGTACGTGTTTCCGAATAGCGCGCGGCGAGACGCATACGTTAGGAAGAGCCGGTCGATTGCGCGCGTGATCCCGACGTAGGCCAATCGCCGCTCCTCCTCCAGCTCGGCGGTTTCCGTCAGCGCGCGGCTATGCGGAAAAATACCCTCTTCCAAACCGGTCAAGAAGACGCTGGAAAACTCCAGCCCCTTGGCGCTGTGCAACGTCATCAGCGTTACGTATGACGCGTCTTCTTCGAGGGAATCGAGATCGCTGACCAGCGCGATGTTCGCGAGGAATCCCGCGAGAGAGGGCTCTTCATCGGAAGCCTGATACTCCCGCGCAACGCCCACGAGTTCCGAAAGATTCTCCAAGCGCGCGCGCGCCTCGTGGGTGTCTTCACTTTGGAGTTCCCGGACGTATCCGGATTGCTCCATCACCGCCACGAGCAAGTCCGCCACACCGGCGCCTTCGGCGCGCTTGCGCAACTCCGTAATGAGTTCGGCGAAGCGCTCGAGCTCCTTGAGCTTCTTGGGAACGGCCGAACGCAACAGCTCGCTGTTGAAGATCGCCTCACCCACGGAAACGCGCGCCGCGTTGGCCGACTGCACGAGCGCCGCCAGCGTTTGCTGACCGATACCCCGCCGAGGCACGTTGACGATCCGTTTGAACGCAAGTGCGTCCGACGAGTTCACGATATACCGCAGATACGCGATGACGTCTTTGATTTCGGTGCGCGCGTAAAAGCCGACGCCGCCCACAACTCGATAGGGAATGCCCTCGGCCAGCAACGCTTCTTCGTAAACGCGCGACTGCGCGTTGGTACGGTAGAGAACGACGAAGTCCCGATACGCGGCCCCATCGCGCACGAGACTCTTCACCTTCTCCACTACGTAACGCGCTTCGTCGCGTTCCGTCGCCGCGGGGTAGAGGGTGATCGGCTCACCCTCATCGCGCGACGTGAAAAGCTTCTTCGGCGCGCGCGAGCGATTGTTGGCGACTAAGGCGTTCGCGGCCTCGAGAATCCGCCTCGTGCTGCGATAGTTCTCCTCGAGCTTGAAGGTCTTCGCTCCGGGAAAGTCTTCTTCGAAGCGCAGGATCATGCGGTAGTCGCTGCCGCGCCACGAGTAGATCGATTGGTCGTCGTCCCCGACCACCGTGACGTTGCCGTGGTACCCGGCGAGCAGCGCGATCAACCGGTATTGCGCGGCGTTGACGTCCTGGTACTCGTCGACCAAAACGTACTCGAACTTGTGTTGATACTTCTCACGCGCGGCCTTATCGCGCTCCAGCAGATCGATCGTCCGAACGATCAGATCGTCGAAATCCAGTGAATTCGATTCGTTTAGGCGTCGCTGATACTCCGCGTAGACGTTCGCGATGCGCTCGCCGACGAAGGACGTCTGGCGCTGAGCGTACTCTTCGGGCCACATCAGCGCGTTTTTGGCCTTATCGATCTCCGCAAGGCAGGCTCCCGGGGCGAGTTGGCGCTCGTCATAGTCGAGATCGTCGAGAATTTCCTTAACGAGTTGCCGCTGGTCCGAGTCGTCGATGACCGCAAAAGTCGGCCCAATGCCAATACGCGAACCGTCACGACGTAAAATCCGCACGCACATTGCATGAAACGTGCCCGCCCAAACGTCGCGCGCGACCGGCCCGACCATGCTCTGCAATCGGGACTTCATTTCGCCCGCCGCTTTATTCGTAAACGTTACCGCTAAAATGCGATCGGGGCCGACTCGAAGCTCGCGAAGCAGGTGGGCGATGCGATGCGTTAAGACGCGGGTTTTTCCGCTTCCCGCGCCAGCAAAGATCAAGACCGGACCATCAGTCTGCCGAACGGCGGCAGATTGCACGTCGTTGAGGATTTCGGTTTCCAGGAGCATTTATAGCGATTCGGCGGAGGGCTGCTCGTTGCCTGTAGCAGCAACGGAAATGCGACGTTTGGCGCAATCAGCGCACGGCGCGAAGCACCCGCGTCCGTCGTTGCGCCATCGCGTAGGCGGCCGCCAAAAATGCCAACGTCGATTCGGCGCCTTGGTTATGGTTTATGCCGTCCTCACTAAGGCCGTCGTAGCAGCCGCCTCCGTGTGCCATCGCTACGCCGCGCGAATTCTTGCCGTAGTACCACTCCAACGCGAGTTCCGCGGTGGAAAGATGGGCGGCATCTTGGGTGGCATCAAAGGCGGCCAGCTCGGCGTCGACCATTGCGACCGCTTCTAAGGGCTGCTGAACGTAGCGGGCGCGCTGCCGATCCCGATGATACCAGCCTTCGTTACCGATCGGAACGAAGATGCCGTTTTCGATCGTCACGTCTTCGTAGAACCTCAACGCTCTCAAGCCGGTCTCGGTATAACGCGGCACTTCGAGCGCGATGCCCGCTCGAATCAAGGCCTCCGGCAGGCGCGCGTTGTCGTACGTCATCACGTTTTCGAACCAGCGCCACCCGTTTTCCGCCGTGGCTTCGTAGGCAGCCAGTATTTCATCAGAGACGTGCTGCAGCGCGGCGCCATACTTCGCATCGACGGGCATCGCATGCGCCAAGCCGAGCGCGGCGTACGCGCGCGAGCGTAGGTACTCGAGAAACTCGAGCGACGGCAACGCGCGATCGAGGAGCGTTGCACAGACGCGCCGCCACGCTTCGCTGGGCGCGTTGGCGATGCCGTAACCGAGCGCCCAAATCGCGCGACCGCAACTATCGTGCGTGCCGACTTCGTCGATCCAGCTGCGATCGTACGCCATGAAATTGTGGAAGCGTCCATCGTCGAGCTGCGCGTGCTGCAAAAACGCGAGATAGTTCGAGGCCAATCGTTGACTCAATCGTTCCGACGGAGCCAGCCGAGCATGCGCCAGGGCGACCATGAACGCCCGCGCAACGTCGTCGGTGCAGTAGCCAAATTTGCGATTCGGTACGTTTTCGAGCGCGTGCTGAGCGATCCCGACGTCGTCGGAGAGCACGGACAGATAGTCGAGTGGTGGCGGCGCCGGGCCGGCGCGCGCCTTACGCAGACGTCACCAGCTCAAGGGGGTCGCGCGGACAGAGCTCGTTGAAGAGGTGTCCGTATTCCGCCGCGACGTGTGGCCAGGTCATCTGTCGTCCGAAGCGATAGGCTCGCCGTTCGGTCGCGCGGCGCAACGACGGATCGTCGAGCAGCATGTTGAGCCGCATCGCGATCGATTGCGCATCCCGGAACTCGCACAAGAATCCGCGGTTGTGCGCAAGAAGTTCCTGCGCGTAGAGATACGGCGTCGAAACGATCGCCTTACCGCACCCTACGGCATACGCGAGCGTCCCACTCACTATCTGCGCCGGGTTCAAGTAGGGCGTCAAATAGATGTCGGTCGCCGCTAGATAACTGACCACTTCATCGAAATCCAGATATTTGTCGACGAGCTGAACATTATAGTGGAGTCCGTACTCGCGCACCATCGCGAGCAGAGACTCGCGATACGATTCGCCTTCTTGCCGGCGAACGACCGGGTGTGTTTCGCCGAGAATCAGATAGAGCGTTTCAGGGTGGCGCCGAACGACGCTCCGCATCGCTTCGATCGCGTACTCGAGGCCCTTGCCGCGGCTAATCAAACCAAAAGTCGAGATCACGGTGCGCTGACCGATTCCGAACGTCGCTTTTGCGGAATGCGTGTCTTGGAACGGCACGTCCGGAACGCCGTGATGAATCACCTGAAGCTGCTGGGGATCGATGCCGTAAACGCCTTCGAGCAGCCCGCGCCCGGTTTCCGATAGCGCCACGACCCTGGCCGCCTGCTCGCATAACGCGCGCGTCACGTCCAGGTACGATTCGTCCGGCTCCGGCAAGATGGTGTGCAGCGTCAACACGACGGGCTTTTCGAGCAATCGAATGAAGTCCACGAGCCATTCGCCGCGTTCCCCGCCAAATAGTCCGTACTCGTGCTGGATATTGACCAGTTCCACGGGATAGCGGTTAACGAAATCGGCGGCCGCTGCATAGCTGAATCGGTCTTGTTCGGCGATTCGCGCGACTACTTCGGGGCCGTAACGCCGCACTTCCGCGCCCGGCTCGTCGACGGCAATCACCGGACTCCCCAAATGGAATGCTCGATCGTAAGCGTCCACCATATCTTTGGTAAACGTTGCGATACCGCATTCTCGTGGGGGATACGAACCTAAAAACAACGCGCGCGGCGGTAGCATGTGTGCGAGTAACTCCTCCACTTCTGACCCCATTTACCCACGGCCAGATGCGGAGTAAACCGAATGCGCCCTCGCTAGCCTGGTATCCTTTCTGGCGGGGAACCGAGGCGCGTCCCCGGCTCCAGTACGGCTCCGGGATCGATCGTGACGTCGTGACCGATCACACTGCCCGGATGGATGCGCGCTTCGGGCCCAATCGTGACGCCGCTTGCGATAATCGCTTCTTCTATTACCGCGCCGGCACCGACGCTGACGCGCTCCCACAATACCGATTCCCGGACGCACGCATTCGCCCCGACGCTGCAGCCGCGGCCGAACACGACGTTGGGTCCAACGGTCGCACTCGCGTCAACGACAACGTCCGCGGCGGCATGCACGGGGGGCACGACGCCGGGATGTCCGCGCAATCCCTCGGCGCCTTCGCCGCTAATGCCGGGCTCGACGGCGAGGGGCATCGCCCCGCTCAGCACGTCGCGGTGTGCGGCGAGATACTGCTCCGGCCTTCCGAGATCGATCCAGTAATCGTCGGTGGTAAACGCGTAGAGCGTTTTGCCGGCAGCAATAACTTGGGGAAAAGTTTCTCGCTCGATAGAGACGCTGCGTGCGGCCGGTATGAAGTCGAGAATCTCTCGTTCGAGCAGGTAGGTTCCGGCATTAATCTCGTTCGTCGGCTCCTCGCCTTTGGCAGGCTTCTCGACAAACGCGGTAACGCGCCCGTTTTCATCGTGCACGACGCACCCGAACGGCGAGGGATCCGGGACACGAATGAGATGCAACGTGCCGAAGCTGCCCTTTTCATGGTGATACTGACGCATCGCCCGCAGGTCGAGGCTGGTAAGGATGTCGCCGTTGAGCACGAAGAAAGAACCGGTGATATACTGTCCGACGTTCTTCAGCGCGCCCGCCGTACCGAGCGGCGTCTCCTCTATCGCATAGGTGATTTTCATGCCGAAGCTCATTCCGTCGCCAAAGTAATCAACGATCGCCTGCGGCATGTAGCCGGCGGCGAGGATCACGTCGCGAATTTCGGCTTCATACAATCGCTCCAGCGTTCGCGCGAGAAACGGCACGTTCATGATCGGCACCATCGGCTTCGGCGTTCCGTACGTCAACGGACGCAGCCGCGTGCCCTCCCCTCCAACCAGAACGATTGCCTGCATCATAGGCTACTTCGACTTCCATGTTAGCCCGAGCCTGTCAAACGGCACTTATCACCCTGAGCAACGGGCGCTGTCAGCCCGAGCAAACGGCGCTGTCACCCTGAGGTTGTCGAAGGGTGACCAAATAATTCGCGTCGCATTGATGTAAAATGCCAGACTGGTGGCACTATGTTTTCGTAGTCTCAATGGATGCCGAAAAGAATTTATGATTGGGACGTGGTGCAAGCATATTACGATGAGGGCCACGGCTTTGTCCAATGCGCGCACCGCTTTGGTTTCTGTCACACCGCGTGGATCAAGGCGATAAAACGTGGAGCACTGCGTGCGCAGTCACGATTTCGCGATCGCCGCCGCAAATACAATTGGGCTGAAGTGCAG
>DAIMCN010000016.1:0-59408 GCA_036726365.1 Candidatus Cybelea sp. | reverse complement strand
GAATCGTTTTCCGTGATGTTGCGGCATCTTACGCCTCCACCTCGACGCCCATCGACCGCGCCGTGCCCGCGACGATCTTCTTCGCCGCATCCATGTCGTTCGCGTTGATGTCGGGCATCTTCACCCTGGCTATTTCCTCGAGCTGCTTCTGCGTGAGCTTGCCCACCTTATTACGGTTTGGCTCTTTGCTCCCCGACTCGATGCTGAGCGCCTGTTTGATGAGGAACGACGCCGGCGGCGTCTTGGTGATGAACGTAAACGTCCGGTCTTCAAAGACCGTAATCTCGACCGGAATGATCATGCCCGCCTGCGATGCGGTACGTTCGTTGTACTGCCTGCAGAAATCCATGATGTTCAGCGAGTAGGGTCCGAGTGCCGGACCGATGGGGGGGGCCGGCGTTGCTTTGCCCGCCGGAATCTGTAGGCCGATCTTGCCTACAACCTTCTTAGCCATAAGTACTCTCCCTTAGCGATGCATCGCAAGCGATGCTTCTGCCCCTCGATTTATCTCACGCATCGGGGTCTATTGCGTGAGCAAGCTTGTGTCATCCTGAGCCTGTCGAAGGATGACTAGGCGACGCCTATACCTTCTCCACCTGAAAGAACTCTAGCTCGACCGGCGTTTCGCGGCCGAAGATCGAGATAAGCGCGCGCAGCCGTTCCTTCTCCGGTGCGATCTCGTCGACTACGCCGGTAAAGTCGAAGAACGGGCCCGACGTCACCTTGACGCGATCCCCCTTCTTGAAGTCGATCTTGAGCTTCGGTGCTTCAATGCCCATCTGCTTGAGGATCGTCTTTACTTCTTTGTCCTGCAGCGGTACCGGCTTCTCGCCCGGGCCGGGACTCCCAACGAATCCCGTGACGCCCTGCGTGTTGCGGACCACGTACCAAGACTGATCGTCCATGATCATCTCGACGAGCACGTAACCCGGAAAGACCTTCTTCGGAGTGATCTTGCGCTTGCCGTCCTTGAACTCGACCTCGTCCTCCATCGGGACGAGCACGCGGAAGATCTTCTCCTGCATGCCCATCGAATGAATGCGGCGCTCGAGATTCGCCTTTACCTTATTCTCGTATCCGGAATAGGTGTGGACGACGAACCAGTTGCGGTTGTCCTTCGCCTTGGGGGTTGGGCCTCCAGGGGCCAGGTCCGCTGCCTCGTCCGAAACGGGCATCTCGTCCGCAAGGGCCGTCTCGTCCAGGGCGGTCTCGTCGGCAACGATCGCCTCGTCAGCGACGACCGGGCCCGCCTCGATGACCGATTCCTCGACCGCTCCCGAGCGGTCGCCCATGTTGCTGTCGTCGATGACGGTTTCGTCGAGCTCTTCCGCGCTGAGGTGTGCGGCCGGCTCGTCGCTGCCGAGTTCCTGACGTTCGATATCGTACATGGCTTGAGGTTACTGCTGCGTCGTCGTGAACGGATGGATCACGGTAAAGAGCCAGCCGAAGAGCTGGTCGAGAGTGAACGTGAACAAGCCAATGCCGACCACCAGCGCAACCGTCAGTATGGTGGCCGAAATCCATTCCTCGCGCGTCGGCCAGGTGACGCGGCGCATCTCCGCGATCACGCCGCGTACAAAGTCGCCGCCTGCGATTGATTGGGCCGTTCTCTTTTGCTGTTCGTTCACCAGAAGTTCACCTTAAAATTGTCACCCTGAGCTTGTCGAAGGGTGGCAGGGCGGACAGGACTCGAACCTGCAACAACTGGTTTTGGAGACCAGGACTCTACCAATTGAGCTACCGCCCTCCGCTCTCGCAAAGATATCCGTTACCTCGTCTCGCGGTGCGGTTTGTGGCAGCGGCAGAAGCGGCAATACTTGCTGAGCTCCAGCCGGTCCGTCGTCTTTGCCTTATTTTTCTGCGTGTTATAGTTGCGGCGCTTGCACTGCGTACAGGCAAGGACCACCATCACGCGAGTTTCTTTCTTTGCCATCAGTAGTCTACCACAACATGAATAAAACGGACCGCCGGTCCGTTCCAAAGACCCATGCTAGCACACCGGGACCGCCCGCCGCAACGGGTTAGCCAGCATCCAAGCAAGCAAGCTTCGCCTCTCTCCCGGCGGCCGCCGCAGCAAGCGCGTCGAACGCCAAGGCCGGGTGTTCGCCGCGGCGGCATCGCCCTGCTCCTCGGAATCACGATTCGCCGGCCACGGCACGGTCAGCGTCTTCCGCTACTGGCAGCATACGCTAGCCGGCGACTTGACGGGGACCTCACCCTTCTACCGTTGAACGCCATTCTTGCGACAGAGGACGCCCGGATGACCACTGCCACTCGTTTGCGCTTTGGAGCGCTGCTCACCTTAGGAAGCGTACTTGCCGGCTGCGTTCCTTCGCAGCCCGGGCTCATACCATCGGGCGATCGGCAGGCCGTGCCCTGGATGGCGAAAGGCCTTAAAGGCTACGATCTCCTCTACGTCACCAACAAAAACGGCGCCGTCAACGTCTACAAGTATTTGAAGCACACGCTAGTCGGCGTCTTGACCGACTTTCGTTGGCCGATTGGCGCGTGCGCCGACTACGCGGGGAATGTCTACGTCACCGACTGGGAAGCAAATAAGATCGTCGAGTACGCGCATGGCGGAACGAAGCCGATCGAAACCATCCGCGACCAATTCGCGCCGTCGAATTGTTCGGTCAATCCGGTCAACGGAGATCTCGCCGTCGCCAACTACGGCAACTTAAACAATCGCTATCGCCCCGGCAACATCTTCATCTACGCTCGCGGTAAAGGAAAGCCGGTTAAGTACGAAGGCAATGATGGGGAGAAATTCCAAGGCTGCGCGTACGACGATCGCGGCGATCTGCTCGCAGCGGGTGCTTTCGGCATCTCCGGGCCGTTTTACACGAACTTTTACTACCTGCCGAAGCTGAGCAAAAGCATGGAGCCGATGGACCTGCCCGGTCCGAGCAACAGCTGGGAATGGGGCGGAATTCGGGGACTCGCCTGGGATGGGAAATATTGGGTCGTCGATAGTGGCGACCTGTACCGTTACAGCATCAACGTCAAGGCGCAATACGTCGACAAGATAGTGCTCTCGGACTTCGTGCCCGATATCTGGATCTACCGAAAGGGCCGCAAATCGCCGGCCACCCAAATCGTCGGCGCGAACGGCACATACACCACTCGGTCCAACGACGCTAACGTCTTCTACTGGAACTATCCAGCCGGCGGAAGTCCGATCGGCACCATAACCAAGGGGCTCGACGCGCCGGTCGGCATCACCGTGAGCTTAAAGACAGGGACCTAAGCAATGCCGCTGGAGATTCGCTCGATGACGCGCCCTGCGATCGCACTAGCTCTTGGGATGCTTCTGCTCGCCGGTTGCGTTGCTTCGCACTCCGCCCTCCTGCCGTCGCAGCAGTCCAACGCGATGGCCGGCGGCCTGCAGAAGCACGACCTACTCTATGTCACCAACGAAAGCGGTACGGTCAGCGTCTATCGCTACTGGCAACATACGCTCGCATTCATCCTGACCGACTTCAAGAAGCCCATGGGAGCGTGCGCCGACCGAAGCGGACACGTCTACGTCACCGACTACGGGCGCCAAAAGATCTACGAGTATGCGCACGGCGGCAGGAAGCCGATCGCGACGCTCGACGATTCGCCGTACAAGCCCTTCACCTGCTCCGTCTCGCCGCCGAACGGCGATCTCGCCGTCGCCAACTCACCTTACGGCACATACGGAACGGGCGGCAACATCGCGATCTATCCGCACGCCGGCGGCAAGCCCATCATTCTGACGGGCAGCGGCGGATCGGACGGCACTCATTTCACCGGCTGCGCCTACGACGATCACGGCGATTTGCTCGCAATGAACCAATACCGTTACGACCCCTTCTGGTACTCCGGCTTCTACTATCTGCCGAAGAACGGTACGAAGCTCTTGCCGATGAGCTTGCCGGGCATGGGCTATGGCAGCTCGCACTTCGGCGTCGTGCAAGGCGTCGCGTGGGACGGAAAATACTGGCTGGTCGGTCCGAGCTACAACTATATCATCCTCTACACGATCGACGTGAAAGCCTCCGAGGTCGGTACGCTCAAGCTCAACAACGGGCAGCCCCCATTCTTCGGGCCCGCCGCGATCTACCGCAAAGCGCTGAAGTCCCAAGGAACGCAACTCGTCGCCGGCACCGGATCCTACGGCAGCGGCACCGTCGACTTTTTCAAATATCCGGCGGCCGGCGGCCCGATCGCACAGATTAGCAAAGACCTCGACGCGCCGTTCGGCGTCGCAATCAGTTTGCGGACGCAACCCTAAGGAGCAATGGCATGCACCCTCGCACTCGCTACGCCCTCGCGGCAGCCGCCGCAACAACGCTCGTCGCGTGCGCCCCGTCACCGCAAGGTCTCGTTCCGCCCGGCACGCCGAACGCAACTGCCCCGACGCGCTGGAAGGCGGTGATGCCCGGCCACGGCGCATCCTGGATGGCACGCGGTCTCGCGCAGCGCGACCTGCTCTACGTCTCCAACAATAACGGTACGGTGAACGTCTACCGCTACTGGCAGCGTACGCTCGTCGGCGTCCTCACAAATTTCCAGCGCCCGATGGGCGAATGTTCGGACTGGTCGGGCAACGTCTACATTACCGATTACAACGCGAAGAAGATTTACGTTTACGCCCATGGCGGTACCAAGGCCGTCCGCGCCATCGACGACAGCCCCTATCGCCCTAAGGGATGCGCCGTATCGCCGAAAGGCGATCTCGCGGTGGCGAACTACGGCACGGAATATTCCTCGTACTTCGGCGACGGCAACATCGCGGTATGGACGCACGCCACCGGCACGCCGGCTTACTACGCAGACAACAACGACAACCACTTTACGAGTTGCGCCTACGACAACCACGGCGATCTGCTCGCCACGACGCTCTCCGGCTACAGCGGCATCTGGTATTACTCCACCGAGTTCTATTACGTACCCAAGGGTTCGTCGAAAGCGATCTCCATGAACTTGCCTAACCCATACTCCTCATCGGGATGGGATTACTCTCAAGTTCAAGCGATGGGCTTCGACGGCAAATACTGGGTGGTCGATTCATATGGCAGCCTCTTGCGCTACACGATCAACATCCAAGCGACGTTCGTAGACCTGATACTCCTCAAGGGCACCGACGGCGTCGGCGCCGTCGCACTCTATCGCAAGACGTTGAAGACGCCGGCCACGCAAGCAGCGGGCGACTCCAACAGCTACAACAGCAAGTACGCCGTCGATTTCTTCAAATATCCGGCCGGCGGCGATCCGAGCGGCACCATCACCAAGGACCTCGACGCGCCATCGGGGCTCGCCATCAGCTTGAGGAGCAAGTGACGCGCAACATGAACGTATCGCACCGCTACGCCATTCTCGTCAGCCTCGCGCTCTGCGCGTGCAACGGCACGGCGGCGCCGCCCGCGATAAGCGCGGCTGCGCCGGATCGGCTGTCGACGTCCATCGCTCGTCATCCGGCCCCCGCGCATCCCGACCGCCGCGCGTCTTGGATCTCGCCCGAGCTCGCGCGCGCCAAGTCGCCGGTGCTCTTCGTCTCCGATTCCGGCACGGCCGACGTGTACGTTTACAGTCTCCCTGCGCTCAAGGTCATCGGCACCGTCACGGGTTTCTCGCAGCCGCAGGGCGAGTGTTCAGACAACAAAGGCAACGTATGGGTTACGGATACGAGGGCACAGACGATCTACGAGCTCGACCACCACGGACGACTCGAGAACGAGCTCAGCGACACCACCGGCTATCCCGCCGCCTGCGCGTGGGATCCCACAACCGGAAACATGGCCGTGATGGACATCTTCGGCATCAACAGCTCAAGCGGCGACGTGCTGATCTACACGAAGGGGTCCCAGACCGGCCGCTTCCAGAACACGAAGCAGTTTTTCTATAACTTCGGCAGCTACGACGCGAGCGGCAACCTCTTCTTCGACGGCCGCGACGAGAACGGCAACTTCATACTCTCCGAACTTTCGAAGGGAGCAAAATCTCCGCATACGCTCTCGGTCTCCGGCGGAACGATCTATTTCCCCGGCATGGTGCAGTGGATCACCACCAAGCACGACCTCTTGATCGGCGATCAATCCTGCGGCAACGTCTACGTGAGCTGCCTCTATAATGTCGCCGTCTCGAAGAGCGCCGCGACGATCACGGGCAAGATCAACCTTGAGGACGCCAGCGGCGGCAGCATTTGCGATCTCATTCAGGGCGTGAAGTACGGCAACGCAATTGCCGGATCCGATTATAACTTCTGCGGCTCGTCGCCGAGCAGCACCAATCTCTGGCCGTATCCCGGCGGCGGTTCGCCGACGAACCAGAACGCCGGCACCGACTTGGTCCCGGTCGGGGCCGCGATCAGCAATCCAAAAGGCGCTCTGCAGCCCGGTCGCCGCGCGCGGATGGACGGGGGCGTCGCGCAGCAGGACCTCCTCTACGTTTCAAATACGAACGGGGAAGTCACGGTCTATCGCTATTGGCAGCACACCCTTGTCGGCGTGCTCACCGACTTTACGCAGCCGATGGGCGAGTGCGCCGATAGCAGCCACAACGTCTACATCACCGACGCTTCCGCGAAGCAGATACTTGAGTACGCGCACGGCGGCACCAAGCCGATCAAGAAGTTCGACGACTCGCCAGACTCGCCGTATACCTGTTCGGTCGATCTCGCGACGGGAGATCTCGCCGTCGCAAACTACAACGGCACGTCGCAGCCAGGCAACATCGCGATTTGGGGCGGCGGCAGCAGTAAGCGAACGACCTATACGGATTCGGCGCTCGGATATTTCATCGGCTGCGCCTACGATGCGAGCGGCAATCTCCTGGTGACCAACGGGCGCGGCTATAGCGCCCCTGCCGGATTCGCGTGGCTTCCCAACGGCGGTACGCGGCTCGTGAACATCAAGATTCCGGGCCCGGGCTCGAGCGATAACTGGTACGTCACCGGGATCCAGTGGGACGGCAAGTATTTTGTGCTCGATTCCGGGTATGCGTATCGCATCAGCCTGTTGCACGGGCAGGCGTACTACGTCGGTTATACGTCTCTCGATCCGACAGGCGGACCGTATGCGATCTACGATAACACGCCCGGCCTGCAGGGAACGCAAATCGTCGTTGGCATATCGGGCCGAAGCTACAGTAGCGTCAATCTGTATCACTATCCGGCCGGGGGCCAACCGGTTGCCGAGATTACCCACGCGGTCGATCGTCCGTTCGGAGTCGTCGTTAGCTATAAGCTAAAAAAGTAGTGCTACTCTCCAACGGTCACCGTCACTCGCTCTTTACGGCAAGATTGCGTACAGTCAGGGGTGCGGCACGCGAATAAAAATAATGGCGAACGCAACGCCTACAAGGATTACCATAACTAAACCCTTGAGCGTCCAAAGTTGCCTGTCTGTCATGTTGCGCGCCCACCTGGCCGGCTGAATCGGACCGCGGAGCCGCCGAACGATGTTGTAGATAAAATAGCCCAGCAGCAGCGCGCCGTCAGCCATGAGGAACCATGGCGGAAACAAGGCGTGAGTCGGGGGACTGACGGTCCAGGAAACAAGTACGAACAACGCGCAGGCTGCACCGACGGCATTGATGACAATGAACGTCCGCTTGTCCCGTATCATGGCGAACGCTACTTTCCGACGCTTACCGTCACGCCGGCGAGTACGCCCGTGCCCAGATGCTTCTTGATCCTTTTCGTAGCCGAACCGCCGGCGGGATACTTCCAGTAGCCAACGACGCTCGGACTCGAACCGCTTGCGGCGTAGGGCACGATCGCGCTCCCCCCTTGAATCCACGATTGCGCGCCCCAGTCGCCGGCGCCGGTGAGCTGCGTCGTGCCTTTGAGCGTCGCGGCCGAGCCCGAAACCGCGAACTGGTAAATCGTCGGATGCGAAAGATCTTCGATCGCAAGATACGTGCCGTCCCATTGCACCTGACCGGCGTTCGCGATCGTTTGACCTACCGAGATAGGCGTCAGCGCGCTCCCGCCGTGGGGAAGCTCGAGCAGCGAAAATCCCGTGCCGCCGTTCCCGTCAGCAAAGAGATTTCCCTGATTGTCGTACCCGCAGAACGATAGAAACACGCCCTCCTCGTCGTACGACGTCGGAGTGCCTTGCGCGTTCTTGAAGATCGCGACGGGGCCGTAGTTACAGGCGTGGCACAGGTAGGTGACCGCGAGATTCCCGGTTTTCGGATCGACGCCGCAGCCTTCGGCCAGGATACCCGAGAGGCTGAGTGTGGCCTTCGGACTCGTCGCTCCATGTGCAAACTCATAGACGGCTGCGCTTCCGCTCGTCGTCGAGGTTGGGATGAAGACGTTGCCATGCTTATCCGAACAAATCCCGGCGCCGCCGATCGAAAGCGCTCCGACGGGCCGGCCCTTCGGATACGAAAGAATGCACGTGCCCCCGCATCCGCCGGTGACGTAAAGGAGATCGCCCCGTGCGGTCTGCACGGCCGAGCTTCCCTGCCCGACGCCGGCAGTTCCCGCGCCCGGCAACGCGTCATCCTGAGCTTGTCGAAGGGTGCCGCACCCCGCGAGGACCGCGACTGCAATCGAAACGCTCGCAACGCCGTCCCAAAAACCGGACATACCTAGGTCACGTTCGCTGTTCGCCGCGGAACCTCTCGCTTTTCGTCGATGTCGAGCAGGTCGGGCCAGGTCGTCACGTCGCTGCGGTCGGGCGCGATTTCCGCACGCAGATTCAAGAAGGCTTCACGCGAAGGACCTTCGGGTTCGTGCGATAGCCACTCCCGATTCCAGCCCTCGATCTCGTCGCGCGACTTCGCGTCGACGAAGGGGCGTGTGAACGCTTCGATCTCCGCATCACTCTTCGCTTTGCGAATGGCGTCGAGCACCTTTTCGTGATCCATGCCCAGAAAACCGAATACCGCTTGATCCATCGGACAGTTATAGTGGTACTCGCCGATGTTGCCGCGTGCCTCGGCCTTTCCCTTATCGATCGTGCGTCCCAACTGCACGACGCCCTGCCACTTGTCGCGTACGCTTCGGGGGTACTCTTTGGTCAAATCCATCTCAAAACTCCTTAGGTTGGTGCGTAGGCAATACGACCCCACCGAGCGCCGTGACAGTTGCGGTTGGAAACCAATCAGGCGACGAGGCCGTCGCTTCCGCCTTCTGCGTTGCTACGGGGTCAACGCGAAGACAGTCCCCACGCGGTAATCGCCTCCGCCATAGGTAGTCCCGTAAAGCCTGCTTTTTACATCGGTTAAACCTGCCAGCGGGGTTCCACCGTCATGCCGATGATGATCGCCGAAGCTGTAGAGCACGCGCTCCCTACCGGCCGTCGTTATGGTGAACACGGCTCCGCTTCCGTGCGTTCCGCCATCGGTGGTCGTGCCGTAAAGTATGCCTCCCACGCTCAGTAGCCGGCCGTTGGGGTCGCTTCCGTCGTCGGGACCGCCCGCAAAGCGGTACAGCACGTGTTCATTGCCGGCCGTCGTTATTCTGAAAACCGTACCGCAGGTGGAACTCGACGAGATGCAGCCTTGCGCGCCGCCCGAGGAGGTAGTCCCGTAGAGCGTACCGTTCACGTTGATCAAGCTGCCAGTCGGCAACGCGCCGTCCGGAGGACCAGCAAAGCTGTAGAGGACCTGCTCCTTGCCCGCCAACGTCACACTGAACACCGTTCCGCTGTTAGCGGCCCCGCCGAGATACATCGTCCCGTAGAGTGTGCCGTTTACGTCAGCTAAGGGCGACGGTTCGATGCCATCCTTGGGGCCAAAACTGTACAGCACGCGTTCCTTACCGGCGATCGTTACGCTGAAGACGGTTCCGTTTCGGTCGCCCCAGTTGTGGTTGCCACCAGCACTGGTCGTGCCGTAAAGCGTGCCGTTTACGTTGATCAACCTCCCCGTGGGGCTCTCGCCATCGGGGTGACCGGCAAATCGGTAGAGCACTTTTTCTTTGCCGCCCGTCGTTACACTAAACACCGTTCCGCAGCCGAGGCTTGAATTGTTACAAACACCGCCGTAACTGGTTGTGCCGTAAAGCGTTCCGTTTATGTCGATCAAATTGCCGTTGGGTTTAGCGCCGTCAGGACCGCCGAGGAACTTGTACAGCACCCTCTCCTTGCCGCCCGCCGTCACGCTGAACACGGTCCCACACCCGTCGCTATCGGGGCAATTTGTGCCGGCGCCACCCGTGGAGGTCGTTCCGTACAATGTGCCGTTTACATTGAGCAGCCCGGCGAGCGGCGACGCCCCGTCGCCGTTGTCAAAACTAAATAGCATCGCGTACTTCGACGGAAGGCTGCCTGCGCGCCGTGCGCCGGCGTTCATTCCAGGGATTCCATTCAATTGCGATTGCGAGCCGCCGCAACCGGAAAAAAGCAAAGCTGCGCTAGTAGTAAGCGCAAGACGGGCCAAGGTTTTCATCTGCATGCCTCCCGATAACTTACCGGACGAGAGCTCTGAAACTTCGGCGCCGCGTGCTACTTCCCTCAGGAGCCAGGCCGCACCAAGTCGCCTGAACGCATCGTTCCGCAGCCACTCGACCGGCAAACGTGCGCCCGGCCAGAATCGAACTGGCAACCTTGGGCTTAGGAGTCCCCTGCTCTATCCAGTTTGAGCTACGGGCGCGCACGTGCCTTCTGTGGGAAACATCCTGCCCCGTCAATTCTGGCCGGCCGTGCAGGCCGCCTGCGACGCCGACTCGCGTGGGATGCCTTCAACGGATCCCTTACCGTAAAGGCTCGCTTCACTGGGATCGTTTTCGGCCGCGGCGAACGCCTTAGTCGCTCATCCGTTCAGCTACTGGGAGGCATTCGCTCAATGAGGATTTTAGATCGCTCCGCGCTGAGCGCCGCCGCGGCCTCAGCGCTGCTTGCAGGCTGCGGTGCATCGCAGCCATCGATCGGCGCGTTTGGTGCGATTCCCAATGGCATCCGGACCATGTCGAAGTCCTACGAAGTCTTGCATCGCTTCGCTGTTAAAGGTGGTAACCCGTCAGCAGAACCTTTCGCTGGCCTACTCGATGTGAACGGCACCCTGTACGGCACGACTTCGGGGAAATCAACGGGCAACGATGAATGCGGCACGGTCTTCAGCCTCAGTACGGCCGGCGTCCATAAAACCTTGTATCGCTTCCACGGGCCCGATGGCTGCATTCCCCGAAGCGCCTTGATTGACGTGAACGGTTTGCTCTATGGCACCACCTACGCCGGCGGAGCGAACCAACAAGGCGCGGTGTTCAGCATAACGACGAGCGGCGCGGAGACGCTATTGTACAGTTTCAAGGGCGCCCCGGATGGGGCGAATCCATGGGCCGGTCTCGTCGATCTGAACGGCACGCTGTACGGCACAACTGCAGAGGGCGGCAACGTCGGCGGTTCTAACTGTCCGGGCAGCTTCGGTGATTACGGCTGCGGAACCGTCTACAGCATAACGACGAGCGGAATGGAGGCGGTGCTCTACGCCTTTAAGGGCGAACCTGACGGATTCGCGCCGTTAGCACCGCTGATTGCAGTAAAGGGCAAGCTATACGGCACCACGACCTCCGGCGGTCTCTACTGGGGAACGGTCTTCAGCATCACACCGGCAGGTTCAGAGAAGTTACTGTACAGCTTCACCGGAGGCACTGACGGCAATTATCCGTTCGGGCCATTGGTCGACGTAAACGGCACGCTCTACGGTACCACGGACGCCGGCGGCTCGTCGCACAAAGGCGACGTCTTTAGCGTAACCCTGAACGGCTCGGAAAAGGTACTCTACACCTTTACGGGCGGATCCGATGGGGAGAACCCGAACGCCGGCTTGATCTCCGTGAATGGCACGCTCTACAGCGTGACCGACAATGGCGGCGGCTCCGCGTGCACCGACGGATGCGGTACGATTTACAGCCTCAATCCGAGCGGCTCTGAAAAGGTGCTGCATGCATTCCAAGGCGGCTCCGACGGCGCCCTTCCGCAAGCTGCCTTGATTAACCTGAAGGGCACTTTCTATGGAACCACCCTTTCGGGCGGAGGAAACGGATGCGGCCACGGCTGCGGAACCGTTTTTACATTCTCACAATAGTGTAAGCAGTGCACATGGCTAGGTGCGTGGGGTGACCCACGATCAACAATTTGCAAATCGCAAACTATAATCAATTTTTTCCCCTTCCTATGCCCTTGAGAATTCACGTGGCAGCGGCGTACAATCGAAAGCGTCAACCTTTTACGTGGAAGGAGCGCCGCAGATGAAAAGGTTCGTTGCGATAGTTGCGACGCTGGCGCTACCGGCATGTGGATCGTCGGGCATCTCCGCGACAAACCCAGCGAACTCATCCGCGGTCAGCTCAACCGGGTCGAATGGCGCTACGGCCCCGTTGCTGCGGCGCAGCGAATCGCCCATCACCCACGTGATCATCGTCATTCAGGAAAACCGCACGACCGACAACCTGTTTCAGGGCCTGCCGGGCGCGGATACTCAGAGCTACGGGCTCGACTCGTATGGGAATCAGGTGACGCTCCATGCCACCCCCCTCGAGTGGAACGGCGACATCTCTCATTCCCATGGCAACTTTGTCACCGAGTGCAATCCCATTCCCAGCAATCTAGCCGTCTGTCAAATGAACGGCTGGAACCACGCGCAGGCCAACAGCCCGGATTGTCCCGTCAGCGGAGATGACTACTGCCCGTACGCTTACGTTCCGCGCTCCGAATCGCAGCCGTATTTCGATATGGCGGCCGAGTTCGCGTTTGGGGATCGCATGTTCGAAACGAATGAAGGTCCGAGCTTCCCCGCTCATCAGGAACTCATCAGCGGAACCGCATCTTCGGCCCCACAGTTCCCCTGGCGACAAATTTCCGCGAATCCGGTACCCAAGCATTCCGGCGGCGGATGCGATAGCGCACCAGGTACGACCGTTAAAACTATCCCGCCCGAGCCCATCGGCGCAGGGGAGGGCAAGCCGCAATTTCCCTGTTTCGATCGTCCGACGCTGGGCGATCTCCTGACCGCTGCGAACGTCTCATGGCGCTACTACCAGTGCGGCACCGGTGCGGGGTTGTGGCACGCGTACGATGCCATCCAACACATCTGGAGCGGCGGCAACTATTCCAACCTCGTAATCCCTCAGCCGCAGCAGATTCTAACCGATATCAGTAGCAACTCGCTGGCGGCCGTTTCGTGGGTAACGCCGGATGGGACGCATAGCGATCATCCCGGCCTCGGTAATAGCGGCGGCCCCTCGTGGGTGGGCGCAATCGTCAACGCCGTCGGAGAGAGCTCGTATTGGAATTCGACCGCTATTATCGTTACGTGGGACGATTGGGGCGGATGGTACGACCACGTCGCTCCTCATCGCCGCAACAACTACAACCTGGGGTTTCGCGTGCCCATCCTGCTCATTTCGCCCTACGTCGTCCAACCCGGCCACGTCTCGCACGTGAGGCATGAATTCGGCAGCATTCTGCACTTTACCGAAGAGACGTTCGGTACGGGGAATCTCGGCACAACCGATGCGACGTCTGACGATCTGCAGGATTCGTTCAACTACAATCAATCAGCACGCGCGTTCACTCCCATTAGCGCGCCGGCATTCACACCGAGTTGCAACGGCTACAAGACGCACGAAGACCCGTAACCAACGCCTTACCAATCAGAAGCTCATCTCCGGCAGTCCGTCTTCAAAGGGCTTCACGGATTCGACTACCGAGGCATCCGGTATACGGGCTAACGAGACCCTCGTGGATCCCGGCAGCGTGATCTCGTAGGGATGGCTGAGCGCGAGCGGCGGCTCGCTCACGATGAGTCGCCCAATGACGACGACGCCGCTTGCAAAGCGTAGCTTTACCGTGCGACCTAGATGACGACGAAGTTCGCGGTCTGTCAATGGCGGCTCCCGAGTAGATAGAAGAATAAATGGAAGTTGCCGAGCCATCTAATTTAGATGGCAGTCAGTTGATTTTGCGAGCGTCCGGCGATTGCCTGCCCTAGGCGAACGAGTTCATTGCCAACTGAAGACCACGAGGCCGCTGGATACTTTACTCTTCCAGCCTTCCCAGCCGCGGTATTTTATGGCATTTGATTCGATGTATGACGACCCACCGCCGGCGCCGCCACCGGCTTCGTCGTCATCGGAAGAGTCGTACGACCCGGCGCCGCCACCGCCGCCGCCATAATAGCCGCCGCCGCCACCGCCGCCGCCGGCACCATCGGATCCTTGCGAATTGCCGGTTCCGCCATCGCCGCCGACGCCTAGCGATCCGACGATGCCCGACCCTCCGCTTCCGCCACCGCCGGTGCCTCCCGCTCCGCCATTACCTTGGGTTCCGCCGATACCGCCGCCGCCTGGGGCGCCGTCGCCGGAGCCGGCGCTTCCGGAGCCGGCGGTGCTGCCGCCTCCCTTTCCGCCCATTCCCCCGATATCGGACGACGGCTCGTCGCCATTGGCGCCGTTGCCTCCGCCGCCTCCGGCCACGAGAATGCGATTCGTCAGGTTAAAGCCGCCGCGCCGTACGTCCGATGCGCCGCCGCCGCCGTAGCCAGCGCACTCGCAATAGACGCTGGAGCCGCCGTTACCGCCGCCGTTAAAGCCGGCGGCCTGTCCCTGCGCGGCGCCGCCTACGAATACGTAGAGCTGCTCTCCCGGCGTGACCGGAATAATCGCGAACACCCGGCCCATGCGTCCGCCGCCGCTCGAAGTTGGACCCGCGCCCATACCGCCGCGGGCAACGATCGTCAGCTTCTTGACGCCGGCAGGCACGATGAACGACTGCCTGTTGCCGGTATAGTAAAACGTTTTGTTATGTGGGAGCACATCATAGGCTGAGGTTGTCGTGGGAACGGTGCTGGTGGCGCTCCCCCCTCCACAGCCTGCAAGTATCGCGATAACGGTGCCGGCCAACGCATAACGGCTCGAGATCAAAATATTCATCCGCCGTGTCTCCTGACCTTACGACATTCCGCCGTACGTCAGGCGGGCCCTGCGTGGGGGTTAGCAGTCCGGATAACAGGCGGGGAGCGGTGGCGGCGGATATGGCGGATACTCTTGCTCTGGATATTGCGGCTGCTGCTGCGGGTATTGCGAATACTGCTGCGGGTATTGCGACTGCGCCGGATACTGCGGGTACGGCGAGTATTGACGTTGCGCCATCTGACGCGGCAGCGTTAGTGGGGTTGCGCTCGCGACATCGTCATAGAATTTTCCAAAGGTCGCTTTGTGGCGTTGAAATAGTTCGACAAGATCGGCTTCGCGCTGCATGTCGCTCGGGTGATCGGCACCGCCGTCGTTGCTCACGCCCATCGCTTGACGGTGCTCCCTGAGGTTCCAAACCATTCCCCACGGATTAAATCCAGCCTTCGCGCACGTGTAAGCGCCGGCGCGATCCGCGTTCGTCTCGGCAGCGCGTTCGTAGGCTACCACGTTGGGATCTTGCGGCGATCGACCGCTCTGCGTCGTTTGAAATACTGCATACATATCGTGGTGGATGTCGTGATTCATCTCGTGGCAAATCACGCCCGCGAGCTCGTCTCTATTCTTCAGAAACGACAACAACGCCGTCGTTACGTAGACGTTGCCGCCCGGCATCGAAAATGCGTTTGGGCTCTGCTCGTTCAGCAATACGAAATGAAACGGCGTAAAGTACTGCCGGTTCGCCACCGCGGCCACGGCGTCTCCGATCGGGTCGAGCGTCCGATAGAGCGGCGACTGGGGCGGTACGATCTCGCCGCGCTGCATGTACTCCATGTAGCGCTGCCGGCCGACTTGGGTTTCCCAGCTCTCCTCGCGCGAGGACGTGGCGGCCCACGCTGCTCCCGGCAGGAGGCAGAGGATTGCGGAAAAGCCGGCGAGCGCTCGCGAAAAGATCGACATAACGACTATCGTTCTTCCATAAGTTCGTCGGCGCGGCCCGGCGTAATTCGTCGTAAACGGCTAAGAGTCGATGAGATTCATGCCCCCGAAGCGAAGCGAAAGGCTGTGGCATTCACGGTGCGAGGAGCAAGTACGATGAACGTTGAGGACTTCGCTCGCTGCGCGTTCGGACTTTTCGCGAGTGCGTTAATGCTGGCGGGCTGCGGATCGGTGCCGTTGCCCAGTTCGCTGGGGGTATCCGACGCCGCAAAGAGCCGTGTCGTGAGCAACGCGGCGTACCAATCACTCTACAGCTTTCAGGGACCGCCCGACGGAGAGCAGCCGCAGGCGGGCCTGACCTACTTTCAAGGAACGCTGTACGGAACGACCAACCTGGGCGGCCTCACCGGATCCAACTGCGCCGCATGCGGAACGGTATATCGCATCGGGACGGATGCCCGCGAGAACGTGCTCTACCGATTCCAGGGGCCACCGGACGGTGAATATCCCGAATCCGACCTGACCCCGGCCCGAAAACATGCTTATTACCTCGGCACGACCTACTCAGGCGGCAGCGGGTGCTCGGGGAGTTGCGGAACGATTTTCAAGATCGCGCCGAACGGAAGCGAGCACGTCCTCTATTCTTTCAAAGGCGGCATCGATGGTTCTCACCCCAAAGGCGGCGTCTTCGTCGTAAATTCGGCCCTCGACTACGGCACGACGTGGGCGGGCGGACGCTACGGTGACGGTACGGTGTACGTGTTGAAGAATTCCAGCGAAGAGGGCGTGCTGCACAGTTTCGACGGAAGCACCGGTGACGGCACTAAACCGATTGGAGACTTGATCTCGATTGGCTCCAACTTCTACGGCGTCACGGAAACCGGCGGCAAATACAACGCCGGCTCGGTCTTCGAAATCGGCACGCCGGGCGGCGTCGAGCGCGTCATCCACTCCTTCAAACCCGCAGTTGACGGCAGCGATCCGGTGGGCCTCACCGAATTCAACGGAACATTCTATGGAGCGACATCCGCGGGCGCCGCATTCGCGCGTGGCTCGGTCTTCGCGCTAGACCAAAGCGGCCATTTTCGCGTCGTTCACAACTTCAAGGGGCATCCCGATGATGGCGCCTATCCCCAAGCGCCGCCGATCGTCGTCAAGGGCAAGTTGTATGGTACGACCCGCGGCGGCGGTGCGCACGGCAACGGAATAGTCTACAGACTCACGCCGACGGGCGACGAATCGGTGCTCTACAGTTTTCAGCCGGTTCCCGATGGTGTGTCTCCATTCGCGCCCCTGACATACGTTTACGGCGTGCTCTACGGTACGACGCTCAACGGCGGCGCACGGCACGCCGCCTACGGCACGGTTTTCCGACTTCTACCCTAAGGAGGCACGACGGCGACGCAATCCACGGCCAGTCGCGCTTCTTGCCACGGCTTCCTGCGCGGAGGATGAGCAATACCCTCGCCTTTGCCTCCGCTCGTGGGTAGCAGAAATGCTATGATGCATCCAATACCTTGCTCTCATCCGGAGGGACTATGCGCGCATACCGGCTCGTACCAGCAGTTCTTGGCCTCGTTGGCATCCTGACGGGATGCGCCGGCGTTGGCGCCGCGTGGCAACCGTCGGTCGGCGAGCCAAACGCCAACACACGCGCGCACGCATCGGTGGGGGCCTCGTGGATTCTTCCCGAGGCAAAGAACGACGATTTGCTCTACATCTCCGACCTGATCGCCCAAGTTGTCGACATTTACACGTATAAAGGCCACACGCTCGTCGGAACCTTGACTGGCTTTTTCAATCCGCAGGGTTTATGTGTCGATAAGGCGGGCGACGTGTACGTTACCAACGACACGAGCGAGGGCGTGCACCAAATCAGCGAGTACGCTCACGGCAGCACGACGGTTCTCCGCACGATCAACGACCCCGATGGCAGAGCCAACGGATGTTCCGTCGATCCCAAGACGGGCGACCTGGCGGTCACGAATCTTTGGGGCGCGACCGACCACCAGGGCAACGTCGCCGTCTACGCGCACGCGAGCGGCACCCCAGTAGCCTACTCGAATCCCAACATCTATTATTACTATTACTGCGCGTATGACAATCACGGGAACCTCTTCGCCGACGGCGAGACGTACGGAAGCGTCTTCGGGCTCGACAAACTATCCAAGGGCGGCAAGACCCTCAAATTCATTCCCATCGATCAAACGATCTACTTGCCCGGCGGCGTTCAATGGGACGGAAAGTACCTCGCGGTCGGCGATCAAGTCGCCGTCAAGCATAACTTCACGAGCACGATCTACGATTTTGCGATCAGCGGAGGCGCGGCGACGACGGTAAACACGATGGTTCTCACGGGTTCCAACGAGGTCGCTCAGTTTTGGATTCCATTCGTCGATACGGGCGGCAAACACGGTGAGGGCAAGCGGCTCATCGGTCCCAATCAAAACGGCGCCGATACGTTGATCTGGGATTATCCAAACGTTGGCAATCCGATCCAGACGATCACCGGCGAAACCGATCCGATCGGCGCGACGGTTAGCCTCGCCAAGAAATAGCGGCGCCCGGATCTCCGGCTAGCCGTCGTCGCTAGCTCCCCCTGGACCATCGTGCTGGCTCATACGTACCAACTCTGAGGACAAATACGCGAGCGCATCGGGTGGCGGAACCGTAGTCCTCTCCAGGTGGCACATGGTAAGGATGGCTCGTTGTGCCTCGCTTACGCTGACGAACGTCTTACGCTTGGCAACTTTGGCAGCGGCGCTCTTCATGCGCGTCCAGACGCGCTCCATCGCGGTCATTATCGTAGACCCTTCTCCCGGGGATGCGGATCGACCAGCCCGCTGGACTTGGTGGTCAAAGCGTATTAGGGTTGGGTCCTAGTGTACCAAGCAGCCTACGGGCAAGGTAATGGCAAAAAGTGCACGTTTTAGGCCGCGTGGCATGGCGGCCGGTGCTCCTGGCGATTTGCGCTCTCGCGGCACTCGCCCAGGTAGCGGGCGTCCTTGACACGACTGGGATGGGCGGCGCTCCACCATGGCTGGGCTGGTGGGGAGCCAATACCGGCGCCTCTTCGAAACCGTTTAATCTCACGGTTACATCCGTTGACCGCGGCGGGCCGGCTGCCCGTGCCGGGCTTCGTCGAGGCGACCTTATCGACATCCGCGCCAACACGCTTGTCGAGCGTTACTCCCTTTTCGAAGGAGTGCCGCTCAATGGGCGCCCTCTCGTGCTTTTGGTGCCTAGGGGTTCGCGACAAAGCGACCTTACGGTCATACCGCAGGCACTAAGACTTACGTGGAGCTTCTGGCTGGGTGCGTTCGCGGCTCTTTGGCTTCTACTGTTTGCAGCTCTGATTGCATGGCGTCGCCCAAACGTACCCCAGATACGACTGCTATCGGTGTGGCTCGCGGCCTTTGTTTTTTCAGGCGCCTTAATCGGCTTCGCGGCGCCATGGGCTTGGCTGTATATCCTCCTAAACATCTCATTGAGCATAACTGCCCCGTTGGCGGTGGCGTTGTTGGCGGCGTTCTCAAGCGGCTTCGCCGAACCGCTCTCGCGGCCTCGGCGTGTCACACAATGGCTATGTTACACTTTCCTCGCGGCTTACACGGTGATCTCTTTAGTTGGGACAGCGGGAATTATCACGCTGCGGCTCGATCCGGTTCCTTTCGTTGATGGGATCGCGGGGTTAGTTTCCATTGCGGCCGCCGTCCTTATGGCAGTCCTCTGCGGCGTCCTCGCAATCGCCGCATCCCGCGGCGTCGAGCGTCAGCGAGCGGCATGGACGCTCGGACCTCTTGCGGCTCTTTTTTCCTTTTACATCGTAGGGGTGATCGCAACCTCGTGGTCATCATCGTACGCCGACTTCGTTGGCGTTGCTAGTACTGTAATGCTACTCGCCGCACCGGTTGCGCTGACGTACGCGGCACTGAGCCGTCGGCTACTCGACGTCGGCTTTTTCCTGAACCGCGCCGCCATCTTTACGATACTTTCGGCGATTGTGATCGGCGCGTTCGTTTTGGCTGAATGGGCCGCCAATGCTTGGCTCGCCGGCACCACCCACACGACCAGCGCCTTCATCGCCATGGCGGTGGCTCTCGGTCTTGGCGTCTCGCTGCAGTACATTCATAAGTACGTCGAGCGATTTGTCGACCGCGCATTCTTCCACAAGCGGCACGAAGATGAGTCGGCGTTACGCGGTTTCGCGCATGAGGCGTCCTACATCTCCGACCGATCGACGCTACTGGATCGGGCCGTGCAGACCGTCAGGGAGCACACCGGCGCGGAAGAGGCGGCGATCCTGGTCCGCAACGGTACGGCCACGTACGCTTTCGCCGCTGACAGCCGGAGAGCTGAGGTCAGCGAAAACGACCCGGGCATCGTCGCACTTCGCGCCTGGAACAAGCCGATCGACCTGCACCTGTTTCCTGATTCGCAGTTGCGCGGCGAGTTTGCGTTCCCCATGGTCTCACGCGGCGATCTCGTCGGCGCGCTTGTCTGTGGGCCCAAGCGCGACGGCGAGGCCTACGCCCCCGACGAATCGCAGGCGTTGCTGGCTCTCGCACACGGGGTCGGGACGGCGCTGGACACCCTGTCGGACCAAAGCGATGGCGTCATGGAGTCGATACGAGAGACGCAAGCGCTGATGCTGCAAGAGCTTCAGAGGCTTCCGCATGAAATCGCGAGAGCGCTGCGCGAGAAGGGCGAAGCCGAAACATAGAATCCAAATCGGACGTATTTACGTCAACGCTGCTTCGAGGAGTTTAGCTATGACCGCAATCTCAGTCCCGGCGGTTCCTGGAGCGTCTCGCGTCTCGACGCTCCAGTTATATCTATTGCGTGGAACCTATGCGCTGATCTTGGTCTTTTTAGTGACGAGCATCTGGCCCGGCGTGATCTACCACGACAAACTGGCGCTAATGCACGGCGTCGCGCGCAGCCTGTTGGCGGCGATGGCACCGCTCATGCTAATGGGCCTTCGCTATCCCCTCAAGATGTTGCCGGTACTCTTCTTCGAGCTGGCTTGGAAGACGATCTGGCTCCTCTTCTTCGCATTTCCGCTGTGGACGGCGCATCAAGTCGATCCCGGCACCTGGGACACCATCAAAGCCACCGCGCTGGTCTGGGTGATCTTCCCGTTCACGATTCCGTGGCGCTACTGCTTTGAAACGTACGTCAAGGCGCCCGGAGATCGATGGAGGTAATCGCCTAGCTCATGTTTCGCCATCGGTTAGCCGCGACGCCGGCCCAAACTGCCTCGACGATCCCGAAGGGCCACGCGCCCGCAAGGAATCCGTAAATTGAACCCAGTGCGCACGCCCCGGCAAACGCCAGAACAAACCACGGGCTGCGCTTTTCGAGTGCGTACGTAACGAGCATCGCGCTGACGGCAAAGAGGCCGAAGGCCGTTACTGCGCTGATTCGGGCGACCACTCGTAGGTCGAGTATCCGTCGACTTCTCGGCCGGTCGGCCGGAACCCCGATCGATCATCCAGCACGTCGTAGATATCTTTGCTGAGCAAAAGAGTGCCGGGCGTCGCATATTTTTGCATGTGCCCGGCAATATCGATCGTCCGCTCGACCACTTTTTCCAGCGCGGAATCCTCGAAGATAACGACCTCACCTTCGTTCACGCCGCAGCGCACCTCGAACTTCTCCTTCAACCGATTCTCGCGCTCGTTGAACGTCTCGAGCTGGAGCAGAATGGTCTGGCTAGCTTTGATCGCATCCGCGAGACTTTGAAAACAAATCATGACGCCGTCGGGCGTCCAAGCTTCCTTCCACGCACGCGTGGCTTTAAAGACACGCCGCAGCAGGTTTTCGTAAGCCCGAAAGGTTGACGTGACGGCGATCTCCGATTCGCCGGATTTTATCAACGTCGAGCCGACGACGTCGACTGAAAGGAAAGTGCAGCGTCTGCGTTTGGCGTCCTGGAGAGCTTTCTCAATCTTGTGATACTCGTTGTAGAGTTGCGCCCGCGTCTTTTCCGACTCGACGCTGGTTTCCGTCCGCGCAGTCTTCGCTTTGCTTGCCTGCTCAGGTTTGGGTGCAATTGCACGATGCGCGGCGGCAAAGAGACGATCGGAAATTACCATCGCCAAGTAGAGGATGCCCGCGAGCAGCAACGCCGCGTACGGTCTTGCCGGCAGAGGCAGCAACCGGCCAACGCCGGCCACAATGGGATCTCCGAGATGGTGAAGTTGTACCACCGGCCACGCATCTGCGACTCCACTGATATGTATGAACTCGACGGCGAAGAGTATCAAAAACCCTAGAATCAGCAGACTCAGTACGAGGTTGACGACGCGATGCGCGCTGTCGGTCGCGGCGGATCGTTTACCTGTGCTTGGCACGGAGCGAAAGTTCTTGCCAAGTGGAGGGCGGGGCCTGCTTCGCGCTTTAGAAGGCGCTCATTGAAGAAACTGTGAAGTAATCGGGTAAGCTACATCAAGGAGATCTTCATGCGTTATCTGACACTAGCGCTCGCCGTCGTGGCGTTCCTGACGGTCACGGCTTGCGCGGGCAAATCCTCGTCGAACAGTTCGGATCAATCGAGCTCGGATCAAACGACCGCACAGGCAACGGCCGAGGCGACGGCCGCCGCGACCGATGCGGCGACGTCGGCCGCGCCGGGCGATCTCCCCAGCTACCCGGGTGCGGTAACCGAGGCCTCCGGCAGCGGCAGCACCATGGGCGGCGAGACCGGATCGGGCACGGTGATGTCGACCGACGACTCGTTCGACAAGGTCTACGCCTGGTATCAACAGCATCTGCCTGCGGGCGCCGAGAAAACGCACACCGATCAACCGCGGACCGCGGTCTTCACGGTCGGCGACTCCACGTCCGGGCTCAAATCCGTTAGCATCACCACTGCCGACGGCCGGACCCGGATTACGATCGGGAGCGTCAAGACGCAGTAACCCCGGCCCGAAGAGGTGGATGCCGCTAGCAGCCACCTCTCATGCCGAATGCCAGCGCACCCGAGTCGAAATCTTCACCGCCGTAAACGTCTTCGAAGACGCCCTTAGCGATATTGCCGCGACTGGCGGAAGCGATGAACACCAACCCTGCGTTCTGTCCGTACCCCTGCGCCTGGATTGTCGCCACGAGGGTGTGGTTGATGACTTGAAACGTACCGTACGGGAACTTACTGCTACCTATGACCAACGAAGCCGCGCCGCTATGACGCCATCCCTGGCTTCCGCCATCGCTTAGCGTCAGGCAGTAGGTACCGTTACTGTGCTGCGACTTGCTCACGGTCACGGGCCAACTCCCGCTGTAACCCTGGTTCGTAGCCGCGGCGGCCGGCAAAGCCATAACCGCCGTGCCGATAGTGACAATAAGCATTCGCGTGAGAATATGCAAATCGTTTCTCCTTGCGAGGTCGGGGGATGATGCCGCAGAGCTTACGCTCGGTCGATGAAAAAAGTCTGAAGCCTGAGATCTTCTTACTTGGTAATAATTCCTATCGATTGAATGCAGCTGCTCGAGGAGTCGCCGGCCTCGATAACTTGCTGATCGTCGAAACGCCCGTCGTAAACAAACGAGAGAAACCCGCGCTTGTCAGTTGAACGGCGGCTCACACCGTTTCGCGAGGGGGGACGGGCTCGTCACCGGCATTAGAGCTGCGCCGGACCATAGGGGACTTCGAGCGTGGTATTGCTCCCTTTGATGGTCGCGATCGGAGCGACGTTGCCGTTCGCACCGCTGGCAAACTTGTAAATCGCTCCGGAAGCATCCGTCGCAAAAATGTTGCCTGCGGTATCGACGGCGACGCCGTTGGGAGCGGTGAGGCCCGTCGAGGAGCCGGCAATGTCCCACGTCGGAGCGACGTTGCCGTTCGCGCCGGCCGCATATCCGGTAAGGCTTCCCAGCGCGTTTGCGACCGCGATAGTATTTGCCGGACCAATTGCGACGCCGAAAGGCGCGCCCAACTTCGTATTCGATCCCGAGATGACTGCCACCGGCGCGACGTTGCCTTTCGCCCCCACCGCAAATTCGAGTATCGCCGAAGCTTGCTCGTCGGCCACATAGAGATTGTCCGCAGAATCGAACGCCATCGAACACGGCTCGACGAGGTTGGTCTTACTGCCCGCAATCGTACGTATCGGTTGGACGTTTCCATTCGCATTCGGCGCAAACTCGAGGATCTGAACTGTAGGCTTCCAGGTCGAAACCCAAATGTCGCCATCGACATCGATCTGAATACCAAAACTATCCGCGAGCTTCGTCTTCGATCCGCTGATCGTCGCGGTCGGCGCCACGTTACCGTTCGCGTCGGCGGCGAACCGTAGGACCGTTGCATCGGAGTCGTTCACAACGTAGATCCGTTGCTGGGCGTCTGTGGCGATTGCGTCGTCCCTGAGCATTTTAGTGAGGGACCCGAAAATGTTCGCGTGCGGTGCTACGTTTCCTGAATCGCTTCGTTTGAACTCGACGATGCTGGCGGATCCGTTATTTGCTAGACCGGACACGTACAGTAAAGGCTTCGATCGGGCTGGCTGGGTGTGGCTGGTGGTTCCGCGCACCCAATCCGATGCGCGCTCTAATCCCGGTACTGGTGGCGCTGCAATAACGCTGAGGGCGTTGCCAGGAACCCGTGCGTCTTTCCGAAGCGGTCGACGTAGTAACCGACCAGCTCGTAATGGATGTTCATTCCCGTCACGACCGTCGTTCCGATGCCGTCCGGATCGTCGATCGATTGCCAGGTCGTGTGATTCGGACGTAACGGCTCCATCAGCAAGAAGCCGTGCGACTTTCCGGATTTGTCGATGTACGATCCGACGATTCGGTCGAGCACGGTGACGCCTAAGAACTCGGTGCTCGTGGAGCGCGGAAACGTGTAGAACGTGTACGCGCCATCATTGAAGAGAAAGCCCAGGATGGCTCCATTGGCCCGCTTTACGTACCCGACGACGTCCCCGCGACCGTTGATTCCGGTCGCAACCGCGTCGACTGCGTTCGGCGGGATGAGATCCTGGTAGATCCCCGTCGCGATCGGCACCTCGAAGGCGTGCCGGTGCCCCAGCGCCTTCGACGTATAGAAACCCACGGCAAACCCGAGATCGTTGATCCCGAGCAGTTCGGTCGTCGTTCCGATGCCCTGTGAATGAGGGTCTTGATAATCCGACCAGATGTTCAACGTGTCGGTAAAACCAAAGATTTCGCCCTCGCTGTCGCTGTAGAAGCCCGCCGCCGTTTTCGTATTGTTCAAAGCCGTCGCCTGATTTTCGACGGACATGGGAAAGCTGAGTTGCCTGTAATTGATCTGGTGATACGGCGGATAAACCACGTAGCCGCGATTGGGGTGAGCCGGCGCGCCGTCGCCGTAGAAACCCACGATGTGGTGCAGGTTGTTGATGCCGAGCAGTTCGTTGAAGCGCGGATCGGTCTGGTCGTCCAAGGTTCGAAACTTGAAGCTCATCGCCTGACGAACCGGCCCGATCGCCGAGTCACGCGTGGCGAGCGGTCCCTGCGGTACGCTTTGCGGTGATCCGGCACAGCCGCCAAAGCAAATCGGCAACGTGAGCCACAGGGCGAGGAGCGGTCGAATTGAGCTCCCTTGCTTCGATCTCAGCATTCGCAATGGGGTCGCTTCGCGTGCAGCGCGTCACGACCCCTGCGAGCTACTGACCCACGAACGTGCGTTTAACTCGCGGTCGAATTCGATCGCCGTGCTGCCTCCAATCCGTTCCAGAAGCCGCCGACGGCATCCAGAATGGCTTCCCCGGCGCACAAGAATCGCTCCGAGGAGAAGCCCGGCTTTGCAAAGGCTTCCCGAAGCTCTTCCGACGTATGGGCGGCGTGATTCTCTTCCAGCGCGTCGTGCCAAGTCCAGAATCCCAGCGGAAGCTCGGGTAAACGGTTTGCCTTGACCAGCCGCAGCCCGGCGATCAGCTCTTTCCAGAACCCGGCCGCGGCCCAATGCTCGATCGCGTACGACGCACCGGCCGCCGTCGATTCGTCCGCCGAGCTGTACCATTCCATCAACGCGTCGCAAAAGGCCAGCGTCGAGGGACGCCCGTGGCAGCGCTTGCCGATCTGCGTCCACGTCAGGCCGAGCGCCTCGGCGAAGTGTGCCAGCCATTCGAAATGCCCGGCGGTGAAGTGAAACGTCCCACCCTCCACCGTGCCCGACGGGGTGAAGACGACGCCCAGCTCGTTCATCAAGATCTCCTTGCCGGCGCGATAGCTCTGCAGGTCCGGCGCGTTGATGCATTTCCGTAGCTGGGCTTCGATGAAGAGGTGGCTGAAAACCGAAAACTGGATGGTGAAGTCCCGCAGTTGCTCGAGGGTGGCCTCGCCGCGCGAAAACCAGCTCGTATAGGCGTTGTGACGGACGATCGGATGTTCGTTGACGCTTCGTGCGACCGCTTCCTCAAACTCGGCGAGATCGCTTCGGACCTCGAGAACCGTACTCATGACAGGCTCCTTAAATAAAAAGAGCCGCCTCGCATCGGCGAGGCGGCTTGCATCTTGTACGAACTCCTTCGTTACTGCAATGACCCACCCGGCCGACTTCGGTCGAAGTAGCCGTAATAATAGTAAGCCACAGCCTTAAGAACGAGCATGTTGACGTGGACTATAGCACACGCTTTGACGCAATGCAATAGCTCGCCGCTACGGGTTTCCGCTACGTTGGGGCCAGCATCAGCACCACCGCGACCGCACCGAAGATCGCGACCGCATCCTCGAGCAGAGCGGCGGGCACGCGGCCAATCAGGTCGATCGCGCGGACCCGGACGGCGAGCCCGCCGTACGCGCCGATCAGCGCTCCAACGACGCCCAGCAACGCGCCCACGGCGACCGAACCGCCGGCCGGGAGCGTGACGGCCCAGCCGCAGGCTGCGCCGCTCAAAATCCGCGCCACCAGACCCGCGGCGGCGGTCCGGGCCGGTGTCTTCGGATACAGGTCGGCGGCCAGTTCTACCAGGGCCGCGATCGCAAGGACGTAGGCAATGGGCGACCGATGCCGCACGAGCCAAAGGACGGCTGGCGCAGTGAACGTGCGTAAGCCGGCGACACACCCCAAAAGACAGGCGGCAGCGTATGCGTAAGTCAACGCTTGGGGATTCGCTCCTTCACACTTTCTTCATCCGCCCTGCCTACCATCGACGTTCCGGCGGCCTCGCCCCATCCCGGCTGGTGGCGCGAGGCGCCGGATCGCTAGGGCGCGCTAGGGGTCCTTGCGCAGGATCTTTCCCGTCTTGACCACTTCGAAGGCGGTGCCCGGTACGTTCTTGAGCTGATCGAGGTCGTTGTCATCCCAACACTTTGACTGATGCCCGCCCTCGCCTTGGAAATACCAGTTGCTCCCGTTGTCGGCAACGAACATGCCGTACGTTTTCATAGCGACGGCGATCACGTACGATTGCCCGGCGATATGCGAGATGTCGTACGACGCCTTCATGCGCAGGCGCAGTCCCATCGGCGGCAGGTTCTTGTTTCGGCTGCTGCTGGCGTAATGCGTCGCGGGATGAATGTAGCCTTCTTGCGTTTCGTTAAAGGTGACGCGCAGCGCGTGGTCGATCTCTCCGGCCTGCACCTCGGCGCATTTCACGAGCGCCGGCAGAATCGGCAATCCGGCTGCATCGGCCGACGTCCAGCCGTTAGGGCGCAGTTTGTTGGTATTCAGCGGAAAGATCGCACCCGATCCGGCACGCCAGCTTTGGCCGCCGTGGATCGGATAGGCATCCCACATCTCGTACAGCTTGCAGATGCCTTGCTGCAAGACGAGCACGTGACGATCGCCGCTCGCGTTCGGTCCGCCTTCGATCTGCGCGTTGGGTGGAATCGGATACGGCCCGGGATCGCTCTGCGATTTGTAGTGGAAGTGCACCGGCACGCTCTTCTGCGAGCTCGGCACGATGTTGAACGGAATGCCGTAATGTGGATTCTGGCCGAAGTCGGGGTGCAGATTCCCGGGAAGTGCCGCGATATATTGCGATGAGTTTGGATCGAGCGGATAGCCCGAAATGTCGGTGTTCCACCAGTTGTTCGCGGGGAAAACTTGGCACCCGCCGACCACCGGCACGCGTGCCGGCCTTGCGGCAGCAGTTCCGCCGGTGATTCCACCGGCCGCGGACGGCAGATTCGTTCCGCCGCACGACGTGAGTACCGCGATCGAAAGCATAAGGGTGAGTGTGCGGTGCATGGCATGCCCTCCTAGCTTGCCATACTGACCTTCCGCGCCCGTAGGCGGGCTACCCTCTCGAATCGCGCGAAGTAGCGCGCATGGCACTCATAGCAGCGGCGGCACTCGCATGCAATATCACAATTTTCCCGCGGCACGGCACGTACGTTCCGACCGCGCGCCTGCACGGCCCGGGCCTACTGCTCGACGGCGCGGGGATCACGGACTCGCCGCCTTCTTCCATCCAGTGGCTCCATCGCCGGCTCCTTGGCGACGCCGCGAGTCGCGGAGGAAACGTCGTCGTTGTGCGCGCCTCCTATTCCGATGTGTACGATCGCCCATTCGTGCAATACGGTGACTTCGCATCGGTGCAAACGGTCTTGATTCCGCCTTGCGCCGCGCCGGCGCAAGTCGACTCGGTTGCGCGCGTCGTCGACAAGGCCGATGCCGTGTACTTTGCGGGCGGCGATCAAGCGCACTACGTCGTATGGAAGGGCGGCGCGTTGATGGAGGCGGTCAAACGCGTCTACGCACGCGGCGGAGTCGTTGGGGGCGGAAGCGCCGGTTTGGCGATTCAGGGCGCCGTGGTCTACGATTCCGTCGCCGGCGATCGCCTCAACGTCGAGACCACGACCAAAGACGCGGTCGATAATCCGCTGGAGCCGCGCATAAGCTTCACCACCGGCCTCTTCGCGTGGCCCGCGCTCGTGAATACCATTACCGATACGCACTTCGCCGTACGCAATCGGTTCGGGCGCACCGTCGCGTTTCTCGCGCGCATTCTCCACGACGGCCTGCTGCCCGGCGCCCGCAGCGTCTACGCGCTTGGCGTCGACGAAGGCAGCGCCGTGGTCGTCGACCCCGACGGCATGGCGACGCTGCTCAATGCCAAAGGCGCCCGCGGTGCCTACCTCGTTCGAGCGGATCGCGTTCCGGATCTCGTTGCGGGGCAAGAGTTGAAGTATACGGTCGAGGTTGCGCATCTTCGTCGCGACGGCGAACGCTTCGATCTGCTGCATAAGCAGACGAACGAACCATGGTACTCGGTCGCCGTCGACGGCACGCGCGATCCGATTTACAGCCGCGATCCGTACTCACCGTGACGCTTTCGTACGAGCTGCTCGAGGAGCAAGTCCGTGCCCTGCTGGCGGACGAACGCGATTTCATCGCCAACGCCGCCAACTTCGCAGCTTTCGTCTATTACGCGCTCCCCGACGTGAACTGGGCGGGCTTCTATCTCGCAGCAACCCCGCCCGGGGAACTCGTACTCGGGCCCTTCTGCGGACGCCCCGCCTGTTCGCGCTTACCGCCTGGGCGTGGAGTCTGCGGCGCCGCAGCAACCCGCGGTTCGACGCTCGTCGTCGACGACGTCGCCGCCTTCCGCGATCACATCGTCTGCGACACCGCCTCGCGCTCCGAGATCGTCGTCCCCTTTTCGCTCGACGGCGCCTTCACCGGCGTCTTCGATTGCGATAGCCCGGTACTCGCGCGCTTCACCGACGGCGATCGCTCGGGGATCGAGCGCCTGGTCCGCGCGTTTACCGAATCGGTCCGGCGTGCGGCATCATATCCATCATCGGGTGCGGGCTCAGCGCCATGAGCATGACGCTCCCCGCATCCGAAAGCATGTGCTGCATCATCATCCCGTTATTGTGCTCGGCCATCATCGACGGATGATTCGCGGGCATCTCGTTCTGCATCGCGGTTCGCATTTGGTCGTGAAGCTGTCGCATCTGGTCGCGGAAGGATGAGTGCATCGCCAGAATCCGCTGCCGCTCGCCCGGAGAAAGGATCATATCGATCCGCTTCGCCGCCGCCTGCATATCGGGATTCGGCGCAATCGCGAGTTCGCCGATGGTCGCGCCGATCGCTCGCAGATGCGCAGGACTCACCGCTGAGAGCATCTGCGCGCGCATCTGCTGATGGAGCTGCTCTGCTTGCTGCATGAAGCGCTCCATGGTTTGATGCATCTGTTGACGCTGGGCATCGGTCGAAGGTGCCGGCGCGTTCGCGTCCTGCGCGAGCGCCGCTACGGGAAGGACGCTGAGCGCAAGCGCCAGCGCCAAAAGTGTTCTGTTCATGAGCTATTCTACGGCTCGCTTTCGTAAAAGTTACTGAGAGGGCTCTGAGAGCGCCATTAGGCTTCCAAGTCGTGCCAGCTCGAGGCGTTCACGGTGACGCCATAGTAGAGTGCTGCGGCCTTGATATTGGCGAAGGCCTGGGCGCGCTCTTTCTGCGTTACCCCGCCGACCTGCCCGAACCGGGCGATCGCGCTGCGGACGTGAACTGCATCCGTCAGCGGCTCCTTGCGCTCCCTCGGAAAAGCAAAAGCACTCTCCGGGAGCTCGGCGCGCGCGGCATCGCCGGGCTCGCGGATCGGTTTCCAGGTGACCTGCACTCCACGATCCTAGCGGCGTTAGGTTGCCGCCTCGTTGCCGGGAGATTGCCGCAGCGACGCAACCGCTACCGGGCGAAGTGGCCGCGACTATTGCGCAAGGCTCACCGCTGCCCCGACGGGATACTGAAAGCCGCCTAGCGTCTTGGTTGGCGAGCCACCCGAAGGGTAGTTGTAGAATCGAGCGCTATTTCGGCAGTCATCGGGCGCGATCGCGGAGCTCCCTTCGTTGCCGAGGCTCGAAATAGCGAACTGCATGACGTCACAAGCGCCGGAGAGCAACGTCGTTCCTTGAACCGTGCCGGTCGAGCCTGAAACGGAAACCTGATAGATCGCCGACATATGCTGGGTTTGATAGAATTGATCGCCAATCGCTACGTATTTGCCGTCCCACTGAACGCCGCCGGGAAAACCGACACTCTGGTTTAGCGAAATGCTCTTTACACTGCGGCTTCCCACCGGACGCTCCGCGAAAACAAAGCCATAACTACTGTTGAGGCCGTCGACGAACAGGTTCCCGCGGTCGTCGTAGCCGCAGAAATAGACGTATTGCATTTGTGGATCGTGGTACTTCTTCGGCGAACCCTTGGCGTTTGGGTAGATCCAAACGTTGCCGCCACTGCTGGCACTCCCCAGTTCCGTAACGGCCAGGTTTCCATTTAAAGGATCGACCGCGCATCCAAGCAGATTCTGCAAGCCGTAGCCTTGAAGCGTCGCTTTTCGCTTCTTACTACCGTGCGCATATTCGACAATCGTCGATGATGCCGAATTCACTATCCAGACGTCCCCCGTGCGGTCAACGCACACGCCCGCAGGACTTTGGAGATCACCCAGCTTCCCTACTAAACCGCCTCCCGGATAGGAGTAAACGTACACGTTGTCGCCGCCCCCGTTCGAAATGTAGAGAAGGTTCTGAGCCGTTGCGCCGCTCGCGATCCATGAAGGAGTAGAATCGCGTCTCACGTTGGCTAGATCAGTTCGTGCGAGTGCTCGCAGCCACGGCGCAAGGGCCAGCGACAACACGCTGTGCGACGCGACGTCCGCGGCACCGATCGGCGGCTGAGTCTCGTCCTGACCTTGTCGAAGGGCGCTGCACGCCACTAAGCAAATAGCGGCGGCGCCGATGCTAAGCACGTACCGGGTCGTCGGATCCTTCACGGCGTTGCTCTTACAGCGTGTAGCTGTAGATGTTCCCTAAGCTCTTGAAGCCGCCGTATGCGCTGATCGCATACAGTACGCCGTTGGAATAAATCAAATGGCCCCATGGAACCTCTCCGGCCCGCTGTCCGGTGAACTGGTAGAGCGTCTTCTCTTGACCGGATTTACTCAACTCAAACAGTGCGCCGATAAAACTCGCGTTGCCGAAACCAGTCGTTCCGTAAAGCTTATGGTCTACGGCGATGAGGCCGCTCGGATAATAGCCGTCTGCCCCGCCTCCGAAACTGTGCAGGACGCGCTCTTGACCCGACGCGCTGATCGTAAAGACGGTACCTTCATTGTCGGGGCCGCCGAACGGCGTCGTGCCATAGAGCGCTCCGTCGAGCATGATCAGCGTGCTCGGGTATTCACCATCATTTCCGCCTTGAAAAGCATAGACCACGCGCTCGACACCGGCGGTTGTTACGCTGAAGACGATCCCGCATCCGACGCTGTAGCAACCATCGCTACCTCCGGTGTTCGTAGTGCCATAGATTGTGTGCCCCTTAACGACGAGCCACCCGCCGGGAGTTCGTCCGTCTGTACCATCCGCGAATCTGTACAGGACGCGTTCGCTCCCCGAAGTTGTGAGCTCGAACACGGTCCCGGCGTTGTTGATACCTCCAGATTCAGTGACGCCGTAAAGTTTGCCGTCGATGGTCGTGATAGCGGCCGGCGTCGCGCCGTCCTGGCCGCCGGCGAACGCATATACAACGTGCAGCGAACCCGATGGCGTCACGCTAAACACGGTACCGAACCCATTCGTGCCGCCGGCACGCGTAGTACCGTATAACGTTCCATCTAAAACCGTTAGCGCGTCGGGCAGTTCCCCTTCGGACTTTCCGTGTCGAAACAAGTGAACGACGTGCTCTCCGCCGGACGGCGTGAACGCGAAGACGGTGCCCTGAAAACGTCGGCCGCCTCCGGTCGTGCCGTACCAGACGCCCCCGCCATCAATGAAGGCGCCCGTCGGGAACCTGCCGTCGGTACCGCCCTTAAAGGGATAGAGCTGATGATAGCCGGCCGTCGCCGGACGCATGTCGCCGTCGGGCGGCACGCTCCGGCCCGCTGGCGTAAGCCCTTGAGAACATGAGCTCAAAACGGTTCCGCAGAGGATGATTGGGGCGAGGGAGAGAGCCCACGCCGGATTGCAAAGACGGCTCATAAACGCTAGCTCCTTGCGACTTGACCGATGCCACTCCAACTTCTTAGCACTACCGTCGCCACCTCCGCGCGGCGCGCATACAACCGGCGAATCCACGCCGGCGCATCATAGTGATTGCGTGGCCGCTTGCGTTACTTCCAGGAAGCTCGGGACCATTCGGAGGCTGTCCTGATCTGTGTACCAGAGGTTAATTTCCCTACGCCTCCTGCGCGCCCTCACGGCCCAAAGGCCAGCGGACCCGGGCCCTTTACGCCCTGGGAAATCGTCCGTAGCACCGACGTGCCGCTTGGAGCGTAGACCGTCACGGTTTCGCATGATAGTTAGAGACGTAGAGATCGCCGGGGGCGTCAAACGCTAGCCCTACGGGCTTGTTCACGCCGTGAGAGATCGTCCGTAGCACCGACGTGCTGCCGGGAGCATAGACGGTCACGTTGCCCGGGCTGCTGGTCGGACCCACGTAGTTTGCGACGTAAAGATTACCCGAGGCGTCAAATACTGAAGGACCCGGAAGCTCCAAACCCTGGGAGATCGTCCGTAGCACCGACGTGCCGCCGGGAGCGTAGACCGTTACCGTGTTCGCGTCGGCATTTGAGACGTAGAGATTGCCCGAGCCATCAAAGGCAAGCCCTTCTGGCAGCAGCACGCCCTGCGTGATCGTGCGCAGCACTCTCTTCTTTCCCGGGGCGTAGACCGTCACGGAGTCAGTTTGCAGGTTGTTGTTTCCGACGTAGAGGTCGCCGGAGCCGTCAAATACGAGGCAATACGGTTCGGCCAAGCCTTGGGAGATCGTCCGTAGCACCGACGTGCCGCCGGGAGCGTAGACCGTTACGGTGTTGCCGTGGAAGTTTGCGAGGTAGAGATTGCCGGAGCCGTCAAACACCATGTTACCCGGCCCATTTACGCCCTGAGAAATGGTACGCAGCACCGATGTGCCACCCGGTGCGTAGACCGTCACGGTGTTATTGCCGTAGTTCGAAACATAGAGATTGCCGGAGCCGTCAAACGCGAGCCCTGCGGGCTGATTCACGCCCTGCGATATCGTCCGCTTCAGCCCCGTCTTGGGAGGAGCATAGACAGTTACGGTGTTTCCACCTGGATTTGCGACGTAGAGCTTGAGACTAGTTGCCGGGAACGATGCCGAGCCTGCCGCAGTCGAAGCTACGCCGACCGGCGTTACGCTTCCGGAAGACGCGGAGGTCGAGCATGCGGCAAGAGCCGCTGCGCTCGCAAGCACGGATAGCGCTGGGACAATGGCGTGAGTTCGTCGCATCAGAGAATCCCCCCATGTGAAGCCCGCAGGCGGACGCGGGCTAACCTCACCTTAAGAAGACCCCGTTCCGTAAGCATTCCGGAACGCGGATCTGTGTGGCGTTCGCAACAGCTTCTGCAGCTCCTCGGTGCGCTGCTCGATCAGCGCGCCGGCGTTTGCCACGAGGCCGGGTTCGTCGTCGAGATCGATGCCGAGAAACCGCCGTTCGAGCGCGGCCGGCGGATCGTTGAATCCGTTCTTTAGCAGCGCAACGTAGTGCCGCGAGAACGCGCTCGGGTCTTGCTCGAAGTCGGCAAAGTATTGTATCGCGAGGAGACCCGCATAGAGATAGTTCACGTCGTAAAGCGGATCGGTGAAGAAGAGCCGGTCGCGCGCCCAGTAGAGCGCCATCTGCGGATCCTGTGCCGAGGCGGGATCGTACCGCGCGAAGATCTTCACGGTCAGCGCGTCGAGGTCGGCCGCGGTGCGGATCGTGCCGTCGCCGACCCCGCGGTAGATCGCGCTCTCCAATTCGGTCTCTTCCGCCGAGCCGAACACCTGAAAAGCCGCGTCTTTTAGGAAGTAGTCGAGGTAGTACGCGCGTTCCGAATCACTCGAGGCAGTTCGGCAGAGGTAATCGAGGAAGAGCAACTCATTGAAGATCGCAAACGACTCGAACATGAATGCCGGGCCACGATTATACGCCGCGATCGCTTGATTTTGCGCCATGAAGTGTCGATGAACGGCGTGCCCGGATTCGTGCGCGAGCGCCCGCACCGCGTTGACGCTTCCGTCGAAGCCACCGTAGTAAACCGCCGAATCGGTCCCCAAAAAGCCCAACGAGAATCCGGTCTTGTCGCACTGCTCAGCCGTGCAGATCTCGAGCCGGTTATTCTGCGGATCGAGCAGCGCGCCGTAGGCACCGGCGTATTCATCGCCCATCGGACGCTCGGCGGCCAGAATCACCGGAATCGCATCGGCGATGCCGAGCGGCGGCGGGGAGTACGGCGTTTTCGGTGCAGTTTCCGCAACGCTTCGATAGCGTGCGTGAGCCGGCGAGGCTGCAACGGCCGCGAGCGTGCGCTCCACCGAGTCGACCGAGAGCCCCTTATCGAAATACGACGCCTGCGCTGCGCCCGAGAATCCGCGCAATCGTGCAACGCCGTTACGCGCCGCCGCGATCGAAACGAGCAGCGCAGCGTAGGCGTCTTGATGGGCCTCGATCGTATCGGTCGATTTACGCAGGCGCTTGTAGCTTTCAGCCGCCGCATCGAGCACCGGCGCTACGGCGAGGTCGACGGCGCGCGAATCCGAGCGGCTCAGGCGATGCCGGGCGTTCGCGAGCGAGTCGGCCAGCAAATACCGATACGGCGCGAGCAGCGGATCGCGCACGAGCGCAGCGACGCGTGTCGAACCAAGCTGGGCGACACCCTCGACAACGCGACCGGTTACGCGATCTTCGAGCTGCGCAAGTTCTTCGTCTGCGCGCGCGTCGGCCGTATCGGCGTCGTTCTCCTCAGCCCGCAGATACACGTAGATATCGTGACGCTCGAGACTCGCGAGCAGCGCGTCGTACTCGTCGAGCCACGCTTTCAATCGCCCCGCGGTCTGCGGCGTCGCCGACGCGACGAAGCGCTGCGCGGAAGCGGCAACCACGGCTCGGCTCGTTGCCTCGGTCGAGGCACTCGCGAAGTACCGTGCCGCGTCGATTTGATAGTCGACGTTCGAGCCCGCGCCGAGCAGAACGACGACGCCGGCCGCTACGAGGAACCGGCTCAGATGTCCGCGGGAAGACCCCGTCAGAACTTACTTAACCCTTTTACCGGCCGTTGCGGGACCGGCGTGGGTCTGCGCATTCCAAACGTTGATCTTTAAGTGATCACCTTTTATCAGCACCCAATAGCTCTCGCCGTAGCCGCCGGTAAATCCCTTAATAACGATCTTGCTATCGGTCCAACTGGCGACGTTGAGCGTCACGGTATCATCTTGCGAGCTGCTGATGTAACCTGCACTCCATTTCCCGGTCGTATCCAAGATTTGAAGATAGCCCGAGTCGCCGTTGTACGGCTGCATGGTCCCGAAGCCGCTTCCGGAAATGACGATCTTCTGCGTCTGCTTCGCCTCAATCTTGCTGACGCTCGTAATACCTGGTCCCGTCTGGCGAGTGCCCCCCTCCCCGGCGGTTCCTGCCGAGGGCATCGATCCGGTGCTCTGTGAACAGCTCGAAATAAGAACCGCACCCAACAGCAAAAAGAAGTAACGCATGGAAACCTCCCTTTCATAGGACGATAGCGCGAGATTCCCCCGGTGGTAGGAAAAGCCTTTACATCGCCGTCGTTGGTGAGGCAGCGATGTCGCGGGCGATTGCGCGCGCCGCGCGTTTTCCGGGAAACCCGCTGACGCAGCCGCCCGGATGCGCGCCCGATCCGCACAGGTAGAGATTCCGCACCGGCGTCCGCGTCGCAAAACGGTCCTCGTAAATCTGACCCGGCAACAATTCGCCGTGAAAGATGTGGCCGCCGATCAAACCGAAGCGCGCCTCTAAATCTGGCGCCGCCAAAACCTGCCGGTGTTCGATCGCGGCTGGAAGATTCGGCGCGTAGCGCGCGAGGATCGCGACGATCTTATCGGCCGCGGCTTCCCGCTTCTTCTCGCTCCAGCCGTCGGGCCGATCGTACGGAAAATATTGCGCGAAGATCGAGAGGATATGCTTACCGGCCGGCGCGAGCGACGGATCGGTCGGCGTCTGCAAGAAGCATTCGATGAGCGGCTCCTCGCTCTCGCCGCCGGCAACGGCATCGGTGTACGCCTTCTGCAAATACTCAATCGTCGGCGCAACGTGGATCGTTGCACGGTGGTGCGGCTGCGGATTGGTACCTGGACGGCATATAAAGTTTGGCAGCTCCCCGAGCGCAAGATTGAGCTTGAGCGATGGCCCGACGCTCTTCCACGCCTCGAGCTGCGAAACGAAGGCGCTCTCCAGCGCTGACCGATTGACCAGCTCGAGAAACGTGGTGCGCGGGTGCGCGTTCGAAGCCACGGCGCGCGCCATAACGTGCGCGCCATTACCGAGCTCAACCCCGTAGGCTCGGCCATCGTCGTCCACCAGCACACGCGTGACCGGCACGTGAGCGAAGATCTCGGCGCCGTACGCGAGGGCAGCCGCGGCGAGTGAGCCGGAGACGGCGCCCATGCCGCCGCGGACGAACGCCCACGAGCCCTGCGAACCAAGCAGACGCCCTGCCAGATGATGTGCCAACACGTACCCCGTTCCGGGATCGCGTGGGCCGAGATAGGTGCCGATTAATCCGTCGTTGACGAGTTCGGCCTGCAGAACCGGCGTCGTGATGAATCGCTCGACCAGATCCGCCGCCGATCCGCGCAGCAGTTGTTGCGTCTCGGTGTCGAAGCGATCGAATCGCGGATCGTCATCCGAAAACGAATCGAAGAGCGCGCGCCCCAAGCGATCGGTCCGCTCGACGTAGGCGGCAAAGCCCGCGACGTCGCGCTCGTCGAAGGCCGCAATCTCGGCTGAGTTGCTCGCGCGATCGGTACCGAGCAGCAGCGATCGGCCGTCGAGCAGCGGCGTGAACGCGTACGGATCCTTCCGGTAATATGAGAGCCCGCGCGCGCGCAAGTCGAGCTCGTCGACGAGCCACGGGTCGAGCAGACTGCACACGTAGGACGCCGTCGAGAGCGTATACCCGGGCCAGATATCCGTCTCGCTGACGGCAGCGCCTCCGATGGCCGTGCGGCGCTCGAAGACCGCGACCCGCAGCCCGCCCTTGGCCAACAGCGCCGCACACGCCAAGCCGTTATGGCCGGCGCCGACAATGACGGCGTCGTACGATTGCTTAGGTTGTGCGGCCGAAGCGTTCAGCGATATGACGGCCGCGAAGCAAAGCAATCCCGGCAGTAGACCGGTTTGTCGCCGCGCGGATTGAACGGGACCTCGGCTACGCCACCACATTGGCTGCACGTTGCAGTGAACATCTCGCGCGGACGTCCTCCGGTGCGGTCACCGCCGCCGCCTCCGCCGCCTGCACCGCTCGTGCGCATCTGCTTGCGCGCCTGGCGGCAATCCGGACAGCGATTCGGCTTGTTCTGGAAACCCTTCTGCTCGTAAAAGCGCTGTTCGCCCGAACTGAAGACAAACTGCCGTCCGCAGTCCACACAGTTGAGCATTTCATCTACGTACACGAAACGAGAAACTCCTTAAGACTCTGCCGACGGTGTGGACTTGTAACCGAGAATCCGACCACGTGACGAGAGCAGCAATGTTGGTCAGCGCTTCTGCGACCTCAGCAGCGCCGGTCCCTGCCCAGCACCGGAGTCGAAGGCCGAAAGGCGAAACCTCGCATCGTGGCCGACACGATACCCGAGGTTATCGTCCCCGCTTCGCCGGCGGAGTATCTCGAAGTGATGACGCGGGCCGTTTTCCAAGCGGGTGTTAGGTGGAAGCAGATCGCCGCGCAGTGGGACGCCTATCGCACGGCATTCGAAGCGTTCGATCCGGTGCGCGTCGCTCTGTACGGCGAGCTCGATCTCGAGCGCGTGCTCGCGACGCCCGGCATCCTGCGTATGCCCAAGAAGGTGCGCGCGACGATCGCCAACGCGGGTGCGTTACTCGAGGCCGCCCGCGAGCACGGCACGTTTACCAACTACCTGCGTTCGTTCGATTCCTACGAAGCGCTTGCGAAAGACCTCAAGCAGCGATTCTCGCTGATGGGCGACATGAACGTCTGGTACTTTCTCTTTCGCACCGGCGAACCGGTCCCGCCGTTCGAGTCGTGGGTGACGACGATTCGCGGCGAGCATCCGCGCATGCGCGAGATGGTCGATCTCGCGCGCAGCCAGGGACGTTCGCCCGAGTCGCCTTTTCGCAGCTAAAAGGTTAACGCGAAAACGGTTCCGCTGCCATATGTGCCGCCGGCGGCGGTCGTTCCGTACAACGTGCCGTTGACGTTGATCAAGCCTGCGTACGGGTTCGCCCCGTCGGCGGAGCGACCGCCGAAACTGTACAGTACTTTCTCTTTTCCGGCCGTCGTAACGCTAAAGACCGTCCCGCAACCGATGCTGCCGCATTGTGTGGTTCCGCCGCCGTAGATGGTCGTGCCGTACAGCGTGCCGTTGACGTTGATCAAGCCCGATTCTGGGCCCGACCCGTCGGCGCACTGATGTTTAGAGCAGAAACTATAGAGCGTCTTTTCCTTGCCGGCCGTGGTAATACTGAAAACAGTGCCACCATAGTGTTGGCCGCCGGTGGCAGTCGTGCCGTACAGGGTACCTTTTATGTTAATTAAGGCCGCCTCGGGGTTCTCTCCGTCGGGGCGTCCGGCGAAACTGTACGTCACTTTTTCCGCGCCGGACCTCGTAACGCTAAACACGGTTCCGATGCCGTGGGCGCCGCCGATCGGGGTCGTGCCGTACAGCACGCCGTTTACGTTAATGAGGCCGGCCTGGGGCTGGGAACCGTCGTAGCCATAGCCAAAGCCGTGCAGCACTTTTTCCGTGCCGGTCGTCGTAATACTAAAGACGGTTCCCTGATAGTAAGCGCCGCCATCGTACGTCGTGCCGTACAGCTTGCCGTTGACGTTTATCAAGCCCGCGTAGGGGCCAAAAGCGTTGGCGGAGCTGCCACCGAAACTGTACAGCACCTTTTCCGCACCGCTCCTCTTAACGCTAAAAACCGTGCCACCAGGGTATGTCCCATAACCGTGCGCGCCGCCATAGAAGGTCGTGCCGTACAGCGTGCCGTTGACGTTGACCAAGCCCGCGTACGGGCCCGCTCCGTCGGCGGAGCCGCCACTGAAACTGTACAGCACCTTCTCCTTCCCGGTCGTCGTTACGTTAAAGACCGTTCCGTAGCCGTTGGCACCGCCACCGTAGGTCGTGCCATACAGCGTGCCGTGCACGTCGATTAAGGCCGCTTCCGGGCCCGCTCCGTCGGAACCGCCACCGAAGCTGTACAGCAGCTGGTAAGAGGACGATGCGGGCGCTGTGGTCCCCGCGCTTTGTTGCGACGCGCCAGGCGAACCGATCGGCGGCATGTCGCCGCATCCCGAAAGCACCGCAGCGGTCGCGCAAACTAAAGCGGAGCGGACATAATCTGAACCCTTCAACCAACACCTCCTCGATGCGCAAACATCGATGATTGCATTGTTCGAACGGAAGCCCTCGGTCTCTTGCCAGAACGATGCAGCGAATCAGTTGGCGCCCGTCGCTACCGATTGCGCTCGTCGATCACTTGCGGAAGAAATCACCGCGGCGCGAGGGCACTCGGTAGTCGCCTGCGCTTTGCTTTCCCACGTTTGGTCGGTATGATGACGGGAACCATTACCTAAGAACGAGGAGACGAACTAATGCAGGGACGTTGCCCTTTTGCGCCCATCGCCCTTATCCTCGGTTTTGCAACAGCCGGCTGCGGCACCGCTCAATCGCAACCGGAAGCACTTTCGGCCGGTGGTCAAGGCCATCAATCGGCCGCCCTGAGGCCGTGGGGCCGCGTTGCCTCCAATGCGTATGACGTGTATTCAAATACTTTTATGTTCAGCCCCAATGAAAAAAAGCGAATAGTGTTGGATTGCCCCAAGAACCCGACCGCCCCGGTCGTAAGCGGTGGCTATAACATGACGCCCGACCTCAGCCCAGACCTCGTCCTTACGGCGTCATATCCTGGGAAATCGACCGGCATGGTGAAATGGTATTTTCGGGTGACAAATGACAGTAAGGACAAATCGGAACAAGCAACACTCTTTGTCGTGTGCGACGTAAGTTAAGCGCGAATGATTAAGGTGAGGGCGTCGGACGCGGCGCGGGGCGAATCAGATAGAGCCCAAGGCTCGGCGTGTAGTTGAGCTCGGGAACGATCTTGCCATCGAATCCGCGCTGCGTGAGCTCTTGCGTCGTGGTTGCAGAGACGCGGCCGCAGACGAGCAGCGCGGGAATGACGGTCGCATCGCCGGGATCGAGCTCGTACCACGCGCCGCTCTTTGCCGTATGCGCAGTAACCGTCCAGCTCGGTGTCGCCGCACCGCCGGCGAAATGGCTCTTCAGCTCACCGAGCGCCTGCGTGGCGAGATTCTTGATTTGACCCGTGCACGATGCCGAAACGCGGACTTCAAACGGCGTCGGGGGCGCCGATGCGGGCAGCTTGTAGACGCGGAACATCTCCTGCCCCGCCGGTGCCTGGCGTGCGACGAAGTAGAGTCCGACGGCCGGCATGAAGTTGAGCTGTGGCACGAAGAAGAGCGGGCTGCTCGACGCGTAGAGTTTGCGCTGCGTCACGTCGTCGCTGCGCGCGATGTGCAGCGATAGGCACCCAGCGAGCGCGCGCAAGACGCCCGTGCCCTTGGGCGTGATCGCGAGCGCGTACGTGGCGCCCAGGCCGTGGTAAGTGATGGTCGCGTCGGTCAGCGCCGGCACCGCCATCGTCGCGGGATAACCGGTAGCCGTGCGCGCCGCTTCGATCTGCGCGACATAGGCTTTCAACTCGGTCGCAAGCTGGCGCGCTTTCCCGACGTTCTCAGCACTGCACGTCGCCGCGTTTGCGCCTACGACGAACGGATCGGCGGGCGGCGTCTGCGGCAGCGGCGAGAAGAGCGACGCGAATCCGCGGCCGCCGCCGGGACCTCCCGGACCGGCCCCGCCCGATCCACCGGGTGCGCCCGCTTCGCCGGGGCCGGCGCCGAACGCGCCGCGTCCGCTGCCCCGCGGTTGAAACGCCGAAGCCGTCTGCGAATTCGTGACGCCTTGTCCGAAGCGCGCCGAGTAGGTGACCGAATAGGTACGCGGCGCAAGCGGCCGTGCGATGTTGGGAATCAGATATCCGCCGGCGGTCGTAAACGAGACGGCGTTGGCGGGACTTGCAAAGATGCCGCTGTACGTGTTGGTGATGTTCGTTGCGGCGAACGTGAGCGTGCCGCGCGTGAGCTGCGCGGTAACGCCCGCATCGTAGGTCGTGTACGCCGGCAGGTTATTCGGATTGTTGGTGCCGACGTGCTGGGCGTCGGCGAGCCACTCAAAGATCGATCGCGGCGCTTTGTAGTCGAGCACGAGGCCCGCGCGCTGCAGCGGCACGTTCGGTAGCTGCTCGTTGGGAATCGTGATCGACCATGGGTTATCGAAAATGTAGCTATTCGAGGCGGCTTGCGCGCCGGTGAGATTGTAGAACGCCTGCACCACGAGGTTGCCGAAGGTCGCGTACCCGGTCAACGCGGCACCCTGATAGAGGCGATTCACGCCCGAAACCGGCGTCGTCATGTAGAGCTGCTGCGGCATAAAGGGCGTCCCGAGCGGCGCGTTGCAGCCGGCCGGCGAGTTGTAGATCTGCGCGACCTCCTCCAGGTAAAACGGCGGAAGCGCGCCGAGCTGGTTGAGGATCGTGCCGTTCACGTAGACCGGCAGCAAGACGCCGTTCTGTAGTTGGCGATAGAGCGTGAGCGAGACGTTCCCGCCGTGGAGCTGGTGCGTGTAGCTGACGCGCACCGAATTCGACGAGCTGTTCGTCGGCTGCTGGCCCGGCGCGCTGCCGTACGCGACCTTCCCGTTGCAATCGAAGCGCAGCGAGGCCGGATCGCTCAGAATCTGCGACCGGCCTTGCGTCGCGGCCGCTCCGCCGAGTGCAAACGAGGCGCTGTAGGCATCGCGCGAGGTCGGCCGCCACGTTCCGCCGACGCTCGCCAGTTCCGAAAGCCCGGTATTGCCGGTCGCGGTGCTCAAGCCCGCCGATCCCTGCAGCGTCAGCTTGTCGCTGGAATGAATCGTGTCGGTCGCCTGCGCCACGTTATACTGCGTCGTTTGCGCGCCGCTATAGAACTGAGCGGCCTGCGGAATGAGTGGTGTCGTGTTGAACTGCGACGAGGTGCCGTAAGCCTGAATCGAGATCGTGTGCCGCTGCTGCGCCGGCAGCGTGGCGTTCAACGAATATCCGGTCGACCGCGTGTCGGTCGAGTACCCGTTGGGCGACGGCTCGCCGTTGACGTAGCGCGCCAGCTCGTTCAGCAGGCCGCTCGAATCGAGCGAGAAGATCGATGCCTGCACCTGCGTCGCGCCAACAAGCGCCGTGTCGGAGAGCGAATAAAGCTGCACGTTCGTGTTGTCGGTATTGTTCGGCCCGTAGCCGCACGGGAGGCTCGTCTCCGGATCGCCGTTATACCGCAAGCAGACGACGTTCGTACTGCGACTCGAGTTCATGAACATTCCGGTGAGCGAGTTGTTCTCGCCGAAGTCGTAACGCGCCGAGAAGACGTTGCCGGAGATCGTGCTGTCCCCGTCGTGCACGTAGTCGAGGCCGCTGGCATCTTGGTACAGGTCGCCGTCGATGAGACTGGGATAGAGCCGGTCGACCGTCTGCACCGCGAGGCCCAGCTTTCCCGCCGATCCGGTCTCGGCGACCGAATAGTTGTAGCGGCCGTTGCTTCCCTCTGAGAGCTGCAGTTGCGTGATCCAGCTCAGCGTCGGTTGCAGCGTACTGAAGTTCACCGAACCGCCCAGACCCCCGAGCGACGGCCCGGTGTGCACTGACGCGCCGCCGAAGAGATCGGTCGCGAAGCCGCCGAGATTGCCCGTTGAGCCCGGCGCGTTGAGCGGGATGCCGTCGAGCGTGAGCTGCGTCTGCGAGGCGTCGTGGCCTTCGAGCGAGATCGTCTGGGTCGCATCGCTGTCATCGCTCGATGTCGAGACGGTGACGCCGGAAAGCTTGTTGAGCGCGTCGGCGAGATCGGTTGAAAGACGCCGCTGCGGCGAGTTCTGGTCGATGCTCGTCGACGAGATCGCCACCGACGCCTTTGCCGTTACCTCTCCGATCACTTTTAAGCCGCCGTTTTCCATCGCCAGTGAAAAACTGACGGTCACGATCCGGCCGTCGAGCACCTCAAACGAAGCCGAGGTCAAACTCGTGTAGCCGCGTTTGACGATTCGCGCGCGATAGATGCCGTCGGGAACATCGGTGAAGGTGACCTTGCCGTTTTTGCCGGTCAGTTCGGAGGTGATGACCGGTCCGTCGAGCAGCACGCGGGCAAGTTCGAGCGGTTGCTTGGTGGTGGTATCGACGACGACGATGTCGATTTCACCCGAGTCGGACTGCGCCGGCACGCCGCGCGTCAGCACGCCGAATAGCAACAGCAGGCAGACTGCCGCAGTAGCACTTCGCCGCACCATGCGCCTGATTATAGGAAAAGCACGCGCGAAAGGCCTGAAGCTGCGCTGTGAAACGCGCTAAATCGTGATGGTAACGGCCGTGCCTTGACCCGGCGCGCTCTCGATCGCGATATCGCCGCCGACGCGCTCCACGGCGCGCTTGGCGATGGCCAACCCTAGCCCCGAGCCGGCGATCTCGCCGCGCTGGTCGCCGCGATAGAATCGCTCGAAAGCATGGATGCGCTCGGATTCCGACATGCCGGGCCCCTCATCGCGAACCGTGATCACCGCGTGGCCGTTCGTGCGCGAGGCGCGCAGATGGATCGGCGCCTCGGGCGCATACTTCAATGCGTTCTCGATCACGTTCCAGACGGCTTCGCCCAGCTCGCCGCGATCGGCCTCGATCGTCTTCACGCCCTCCACGCTGTAGTCGATCCTGCGCCGGTCGTCCAACCGTCGAGCCGCTTCGACTTGACTGCGCAAAAGGTCGGCCACGTCGATCTGCTCCAGTTGCGGCAAAGCCTCGGAGTCGAGGCGCGCCAACTGCATCAGGCGGTCGATCAAGCCGCGCATGTGCTCTTTCTCAATCGACATCGTCGCGAGAATCTGGCGTGCGATGCGCGGTTCTTCGATCGCGCCGCGCCGCAGCACGTCGATGTAGCCCGCAATCACGGTGAGCGGCGTGCGCAGTTCGTGAGACGCGTCGGCGGCGAACTGCCGCATTCGTTCCTCCGCGCGGCGCCGATGATCGATCGCCGTGGCAACGCTTGCGACGGCGTCGTTGAAGGCGCTGGTGAGCGACGCGATCTCGTCGCCTCCGGCCATCACGAAGCGCCGCTGCGTATAATCTCCGTCGGCAAGCGCACGCAGCGAATCGCTCACCTCGTTAATCGGCCGCAGCGACTGCTGTGCGAAAAGCCGGCCGACGAACCATGAAACCAGGATCGCCGCGAGCGCGATCGTCAACACGATTCGCCAGTACGGAATCAGCGAGACGAGCAGCAGTGGGAAGGAGGGCGCGAATCCGACGTATCCGCCCTCGACGTAGGTTAACGAGAGCGGCTCGAGCCGCGTCGGGTCGGGCGGCATCGGCGGCAACGATCCGCGATAGGTAACCACCGGGGCCGAGCCGTGCCGAGGGATAAAATGCTGCATGCCGCCCGCGGCGAGGACTTCGGCGAGGGCTCGCGGGCGCAAGGTTTTGTCGCCGGCGAGATAGCGCCCCTTCATATCGAAGACGGTCACGCGCAAGCCAATTCCGCTCAGCGCGTTGACGACGTCAGGCGCGGCTTGCGTCAGGGTCTTTCCTTCGCGGCGAGACTGATCGACAAGGATGCGCGCCTCTTCGTGCTTGGCGATCATCATGTCGCCGGAGAATCGCCAAAGCTCGAAGACCAAGGCGATCGACGACGCGAGAATGACGATCAGAATCGTAACGCCGAGCAGCACCGCGTACAGGGCCGAGAGGCGCGCTGCTACCTTCACGCTAGCCAGCCACCGTTATTGGGATAGGCCGTAGCCTACCCCGCGCACCGTGCGAATGAACGAGCCGGGCTCGCCAGGGCGATCGACCTTTGCTCTGAGATATGAAATATATGTCTCGACGATGTTGGGTCCGCCCTCGAAGTCGTGCCCCCAAACGATTTCGAGCAGGTGGTCCTTGCTGAAAATTCGTCGTGGCTCGCGCATGAAAACTTCGAGCAAGTCGAACTCGCGCTGGGTGAACTCGAGCACCTCTTTTCCGCGCCAGGATTCGCGCGTGGCCGGATTAATCGAGATGTCGCGCCAGCGCAGAACGTTCTCTTCGATCAGTTGCGGCCGGCGCAGTTTGGCCTGAAGACGCGCGATCAGCTCTTCGAAAACAAAAGGCTTGACGAGATAATCGTCGGCCCCTGAGCTGAGGGAGCGGACTTTGTCTTCGGTGCCACCTTTTGCCGTGAGCATGACGATGGGCGCCTGGGTGATCTCACGCAGCCGGGGCAAGAGCGTGACGCCGTCGATCTTCGGCATCATGATGTCGAGAACGATCAGTTCGGGGTCGAAGACCTTCACGAGCTCGAGGGCGGCCAGGCCGTCCATGGCCGTCCGCACCTCGTAGCCCTCACGGGAGAGTCCCAGTTCTAACATCTCCCGCACCATGCGGTCGTCGTCGATAACCGCAACGCGGGCATTGGGCATAGCAAGCATGTCTACGCTGCATCGTGCGTTCTCACCCTTGGAGTTGGCTGAACGGAGCGCTGTCTAGGCGGCGCGGGCGGCCTGCGGCCACCGCTCCAATCGCTGACCGGAGACGAGCGCCGCCGGACCAATCGCCTCGAGAGGGTGGGGCACGAAATGAAGACCCCGAGCGCCGAGAGCGTCGTCTGTGGCCTGGTCGGGAACCCAATGCGCGAACAGATGCACCTCACCTACGCCGGTTGCCTCGGCGAGCGTGGCGATCACGTCGGTCAGCGAGCAATCCTGCTTTGCCAGGAGCCTGCGAACGACGTCAGCGTGGAATCGGGGGCCGCTCCATCCCCCGGCAACGATGAGAACGCGAGAGACTTCACCCAGCCGCGCGGCCTCGAAATCGACGAGAGCGGCTTCTACCCGCTCGGCCAGGCCCGAAGCCGGTTGCGCGTGGAGCGTCGCGGCCGCGATCGAGGCCGCCGGCCCCGCCGTCAGGAGCGCGCCCGCCCCGATAAAGTACTCGTCCATGCCGCGATCTTGGCATGGACGAGTGCCAACTGGGTGGCGCACAACTCCAGGCGCCGCCGATTTACGGGATTAGGCCTTCGTAGCTGCTGCCCTTACTAGACAAACGGATCAGGCGGCGTAATGTGGAGGGCGATGATAAGCGCAATGAGCAAGCTGAGCATCATAACTCCTTACACGGTCAAAAAGGCGATTACGGGATGTACGAACGGCGCGCTCATTCTCCTGGGAAAGTCGCTTAGGACGGATAGAGTTGCTAGATGAGCCCCCGCCTTCGCGCCGCTCGAATCGCCTCTGAGCGCCCGTGGCACTCGAGCTTTGATATTGCATTTGCAATATGAACCCGGACCGTATGAACGCTGCGCTCGGTTTCCTCGGCAATCTCCTTCGGCGCCAAGCCGCCAGCGAGCTGCCGCAACACTTTGCGTTCTGACGTCGTTAGCACCACGTTAGCCCTTGGCGCCTTCCGTCCAACGATCTGTCGCGACGCCGCTGCTAACAACCCTGCAACGTCGCCATAGCCCAACGTGGTCAGGCGGGCGACTTCCTGCGCCACTTGCGGCGACTCGTTCGCACCGTCCGCACCCCACGCTCCGACAATAAGCTTAGCGACACTAACGGCGAGCCTTGCTATCGAATCGTCACTTCGCGCTCCTCGAAGGATCCGCTCCGCGCTCGCCGAGCGTCCATTGGCAAGCTCAGCCAGCGCACAAAACGCCCGACTAATCGCAAGCGCCTAACGTCAAAGAGTCCGAGAGACTTAACCGTCGGTATGAAGGCCAACATCCGTCGAATCTGTTCAGTGGATGCGTCTCGCCGGCCATCAAGCGCCAGAAACAGCGCGTATTGGCAGCCTGAGGAAGCGCGGTCAACGGGAAAAGGCATCTTCAACCAGCAACCCGACAGCAGACGGTGCGCCTCTCCAAAGCGCTCCTCCCAAGCTAATCGTAGCGCCTTAAACAAAGTGACGTAATGATGAGCCAGCGGATCTATTTGGAGCGCCGTTAAGCGCCGCTCAATAGCTATACTCCCTTTTACGTCTTTTTTGCGCATCTGTGCGCTCAACATTTGCAACAGCGCTATTTCGATTGCAAACGCATCACCGGCCTTTGTCGCTGCCTCAGCGGCCAATTCGGCGTAGTGAAACTGTTGTTCAACGTTGTCTCGCTCATGAAGCGCCAAGTTCGAAAGTACGGCGAATGTTCGTGAAGCGATCCCGTAAAAATGGAGATCCGTGGCTAACTCGCTAGCCTGGACGAGCCATCCAAATGCCTCCTCGATATTGCCAGCGTGCCGGTTGATTATTCCCAGGTGGTGCAATATACGCGCTCGAGTGATTTCAGAGTCGACTTGTGGAAGCAGCGATTCGATCGTCGATGCTACGGTCCCGACTGCCACGCTTCCGCCACTCATCAGTTGCCGGGCGGCAGCCAACGACAGAGCTTCGGCCCTATACGACGCTGACTGCCCGCCGTCGCTTGAAATAGGATCAAGTACCGACGAAACGCTGCGCCCCTGATTTCCGATCACCGATGCCAGGCGAAGGCTTGTCAACGCCTTTAGGTCACGATCGTCGCCCGCTTGAGCGAGCGCGCGGCGGAAGAGCGATTCGGCTCTCGAGAACTTTCCTAAGGTTGCCTGCAGCGCGCCTTGCAGCGCGAGAACGCTCGCGTTTTCGCGGCGGGTCTTCTCGTCTAGCGCCTCGACCGCACGCGTGACCACATCGCCGCGAGCTCGCTCGAGGAGATCGAATCCGTGTCGTTCTAATAGCCGGAGCACATCGGCGGAGGATTCGGCCGCGACGTATGACGCGATCGCATGTTCCACATCGCCGCTCGCCTCGAGGGCGCGCGCCGCCCGATCGTTTGCGATCTGCAGTGAACGCTTACCGTTTAGCGCGCTTTGATGATGTAGAAAGTCTCGAAAGAGATCGTGGCATCGGTAGATGCCTGGTGACTCCTCGTAAATAAATGCGGTGCGCTCGCGCATACGCTCGATAATCGTGAGAGCCCGATCGAAACCGGCAGCTTGGAGCACACGTATATCGATTGACGGCAGCGCGATCGCAACTTCGAGGAGCGCGCGCTCGTCTTCATCGAGCATCTTATAGACCTGCTCTGCGAGAAGCCGATAGCTCATCTCCCGAGTGGTCGCGGTGACGTTGCGTAGATCCGCCGAATGCATTGAAGTCCGCAATGCGAAGCTCGTTGCGGCCGGCCAACCCTCCGTAAGCCGCAGAATATCGGCAAGCTCGTCGTCGCGAAGTACAAGTCCAAGCCGGTTCGCGGCCTCGCGGGCTTCTGATGAAGTGAATGCCAGATCGCACTCGTCGATTACCGGATCGGCGTCCCTATAGGCGAGCCACGTTCCAACCGGCAGGCCAGTCGTCGAGCGCGATGCTAAGAACCACCGAACGGTTCCCTTTGTCAGCTCGATGAGCGACGTTAGGAACTGTGCAACCTCCGGATCCGCTTCGGCGACGTGCAGATCGTCGATTCCCACGACTCCTGCGAAGGAATCCAAATGTGCGCGCATCCACTGCGCCAGATCAGCGCCGCGATTTGGCGAGGAGATATTGCGCTCGTACGCCTCCGCGAGCGAGGCTATGGCATGGGGCGCCTTCTCCCCGAATGCTTCGGCGAAACCCCGGACGAAGCCAAGTAACGTGGCATGTTCCGAGCGCAGCGAAAAGCAAACGCTCCGTCGGTCAAGGGTGCCGAGGTACTGTCGCAACGCGACCGATTTCCCATAGCCCGCGGGTGCGATCAGCAGTGTGATCGGACAGGCTGATGCGGCGCTCAGCCGATCGACGAGGCGCGTTCGTTCGATCGGCTCAGAAGGTTCGACCGCGCTATCGATAGAGCCCGGGATTCTCGACATCACCCTTCCCAATCCGTCGACTCAAATAGTATGCCAACAGCGCACCTTCCCAATGCAGGCGCGCCGCGAGCCACGCGTGCTGCGCCGGACACGTGATTTCTCCGAGCTCCAGCACTAGACTTGCGGCCCGGGCGTCGACCTGCTTGAACGCGTAATAATCGCGTAGCCCGACGGTAAAATTATCGGGCTGGAATCCGAAGGGCCAATAGCTGCCGTAGAGTCTGCGCCAAGCCGCCGCGGCCGCCGCGTCGCGCTTGTGCTGGTATCCAATCGAGGCGCTACTCGCGCAAGGCGGCTCCGAACCGTCGAAATGAATGAACACGGCCGCGTCCACGCGATACCTTCCAGTGAAATCCGCCGGCAACCGGGCGACGGTGACGCCGTGACTACGCAGAATCGCCGTTGCTGCATCCGCAACGATCGGCGTCCACTCGCGCTCGCCGTGCGCGCCCAGGTTGCAGTGATGTTGCGGGAAACGCGCGCAGCTTGCAGGCCGCCCTTCGTGCCCGGCAGAGATGAGCACATCGTAGGCTAGAAGCGCGGCGCCGAGCACGAGATCGAGCATCAGACGATCGTCTTACCAGCCGCCCGAAGCGCCGCCACCTCCGAAGCCACCCCCACCGGCGGAGAATCCGCCTCCTCCAAAGTCGCCCCCGCCTCCACCAAACGAAGATCCGACGACTCCGCCAACAAACCCGCCGCCCCACAGCGGCCAGCGCTTCATGTCGCGCTTGGCCGCGACCGATCCCTCGCGCATCACCAAAAACCCGTACCGAATACTGCCGATCACCTGCAGCACGATCACGATGATGAGAAACAGGAAGCCGCCGCCGATGATGATCACCATCAGAATCACTACGCCTGCGCTCATCGTCGAACTCTGCTGCTGCTCCGGCGGCGGCGTCACGCCCTTATACGCCGGCGTCACCGTCGTGAGCATCGCCGCGACGCCGCTCGAAACGGCCCCGTCGACGTCACCCGCCTTCATCCGCGGCACGATATCGTCGTCTATGATCCGGTGCGAATCGGCATCGGTCAGCGCGCTCTCCAAGCCGTAACCGACCTCGATGCGCACCTTGTGATCCGCCATGAAGAGAAACAGCACGGCGCCGTCGTCGTGACCCTTTCGCCCCACCTTCCAGTGATCGGCCGTTTCGCCGGTCCAGGTCTCCAGCGGAACGTCGCCCGTGCTTTTATCGATATAGACGATGATCTGATGGCCGGTGCTCGTTTCGTAGGATTGAAGCTCGTTCTCCAGCTTCGATTGCGCGCCGCTCGAAAGCGCGCCCGCGTTGTCGGTAACGTAGTGCGCGGGTGTCGGTGGAACTTTGAAATCGGCCACCGCCCCGATCAAGAGCGTGAGCGCAAACGCCGCGATCATTCCGGCGTCCCCTGGGGGAAGTGCGCGTGGAGCACTTCGCCCAATTTTCCTACCGCGTAGAGGATGCCCGGCGTTACTTCGCCGCGCGCAAAGTACGGGCGGCTCTCTTCAACGATCTCGTTCCAGAAGGCATCGCCAACGCGCTCGTGCAGCGCCCGGTCCCCAATCACGGCGAACCGGCGAGCCTTCGGCGCAACCAGAATCAGCGCAGCGTTCTCGTGCTGATACCGGTGCAGCCCGATCTGCCCGAACTCGTGCCGTGCGCGCTCGAACGCATCGACGCTCGGATCGGGAATGACTCGCACCGCGATTCGGCCGGTCGTGCCGTCTTCAGCGCCGGCAATCGCGCGGGCGACCTCCGCTCGCTGATCGCGGGTCATGGGCTGAAGTTCACGACCGGCGCCTTCTCCGCGCCAGGCTGTGACTGGAAGTACTGTTTCTCGTTGAACCGGTTGCCGAACATGCCCGCGATCGTCACGGTCGGGAACGTGTCTCGCTTGGTATTGAAGTCGCGCGCCACGTCGTTATATTTGCGGCGCTCGAAGGCAATGCGATTTTCGGTTCCCTCGAGCTGCGCCTGCAGCGTTTGGAAGTTCTCGGTCGCCCGAAGCTGCGGGTAGTTCTCGACGACGGCGAGCAGACGCGAGAGCGCCGAACCGAGCTGGTCTTGCGCCGCGGCATATTTGGCGAAGTCCTGCGGATTGTTGATGGCGTTTTGCACCACCTGTGGCGATATCTGACCGACGCTCGCGCGGGCTTTCGCTACTGCCTCGTACGTGCTCGATTCAAAGTTCGCCGCACCTTTCACGGTCGCCACGAGGTTCGGCACCAAATCGGCGCGCCGCTGATAGACGTTCTGCACCTGTCCCCACTGCGCGTCGACGGCCTGTCCGAGCGTCACGAGCGAGTTGTAGGTCGCGGCAACCCAAAAGCCGATGACGACCACGATTCCGATGACGACCAAGGGTCCGATATACGAAGGACGTTGTGGCATAGCGTGGCGTAAATGCGCCGGAATGCGGCCTGCCCCTTTCTCAAGCGCCCATTTCGTACGCGGGGCGCTCGCCGCGGTCCCCTTCGCCGCGCTCACCGTTGCGATTCCGCTCGTCAACCGCATCGAGCCGCGCGTCTTCGGCATGCCGTTCCTGCTCTGCTGGATTCTGGCGTGGATCTTGGCGGCACCCGCCTTACTCTGGCTCGGCGGCCTTCTGGAGCGGCGCTCGTGAGCGGCGCTCCGATCGCCCTGACGATCGTCGCGCTCGTCGTCTTCGGCACCATCGCTTTTGCCCTGCTCGGCGTTCGGCGCATCAAGATGGACCCGCAGCAGTTTATCGTCGGCGGACGCTCGTTCGGCACGATCTTTCTCTGGGTGTTGCTCGCCGGAGAAATCTACACCACGTTCACGTTCCTCGGCATCGCCGGGCTGTCGTATTCGCAAGGGGCTCCGGCGTTTTACATTCTGGCCTACGGCACGTGCGGCTACATCATCGGCTACTTTCTCACGCCCGCGATTTGGCGCGTCGGCAAGGAGCACAATCTCCTTACGGGGCCCGACTTTTTCGAGACGCGCTACAACAGTCGCGCGCTCGGCGTCGCGATCGCCGTGCTCCAATTTCTAATGATCGTGCCCTACGTAGCGTTGCAGCTCAGCGGACTGCAGATTCTCCTACGGATCGCCGGTTACGGCGCTTATAATGCCACGGCCTCGGTCTGCATCGCGTTTCTGGTGCTGGCGCTCTTCGTCTTCAGTTCGGGGCTGCGCGGCACGGCCTGGGCGAGCATCATCAAAGACCTCTTCGTTCTCGGCGGTGTGGCGTTTGCCGGCATCGCGATTCCGATGCGTTTCTTCGGCTCGCCGGCCGCAATGCTCGATCGGGTTTTGCACGCGCATCCGCAAGCGCTCGTGCTGGCACCCGCCGGGGCATTCCACGGGACGACGTGGTTCGTCTCGACGGTCCTCTTGACGTCGATCGGGTACTTCATGGGTCCGCAGAACTACAACGCGATTTACAGCGCGCGCGATGCGCAAACGCTGCGCCGCAACGCGATGCTCCTGCCCTTCTATCAGGTCTTTCTGGTGCTGATGATCTTCGCGGGACTCTCCGCCGCCTTGATCGTTCCGGGTTTAAAAGGAACGGCGGTCGATCAGTCGTTCCTTCTGGTGACGCAGCATTACTATCCGTCGTGGATCTTGGGATTGATCTGCTCCGCCGGAGCCCTGGCCGCGCTGGTTCCCGCCTCGGCGCTGCTCCTTGGCGCAGCGAGCGTCATCACCAAGAACGTGGCCGGCGACCTCTTTAACGTGGCAACCAGCGATGCCGCGCGCACGCGATTGACGCGCATCCTCGTCCTCGTCATCGCGCTGCTCGCACTCGGCGTGTGGTTGGTGGCGCAACGCACCGTCGTCGAGATGCTTCTCCTCTACTACAACGGCATCTCGCAGTTCGCGCCCGGCGTCATCGCGACATTCCTCTGGCGACGCGCCACCGCATGGGGCGTCGCCGCGGGCATCGCAACAGGTCTCGCGATCGCAGTACCGCTCGCGGCACTCAACGACGCACCGTTCGGCATCAATCCGGGCTTCGTCGGCCTCGCCGCAAACGTTACAGTCCTCATCGTCGTTTCGCTATTAACGCCTCGCTTGCGCGGTCCATCGCCTTTCCTTCCCGCCCAAGGAGCGTGAAATGGACCGCCGACTGGACTCATTCGAGCATCGCACGACGCTGCATTGTAACTGGCTGACCGGCATCGTCGCCGGAACCTGGGCTACGACGATGCTCGCGATTCTCTTCCACCACTAAACCAAGCGCGGCGGCCTTGGCGCCGTGATAGCGCGTGCTCTCGAGGACGGCTTCGGTCTCTGCCATAACCCGGGATTCTTCGGGGCGCCGGCCAACCTGGTCATACTGTGCGAACGATCTTAGCGGCATCGCTGATCGCGGCGTACCTCGTTGGCAGCGCGCCGCGTGCCGCCGCGATGCCCGATGCCGACCGTTTATTGCTTTCGCTCGCCGATCTTTGGGGCGACGTCGAATACTTCGATCCGCAGCTCGCACGACCAAACGATTGGGACGCCGCCGCCCTGGCCGCAATTCCGAAGGTCGAGGCAGCAACGTCGCCTTCCGCCGTCTCAGACGCCGTCGCAGCGATGCTCGCGACCCTCAACGATCCCCTGACGCATATCGCTGCGGCGCCGCAGCCGCCAGCGCGCGCAAGTGGTGACGGGCTCACGCTCGCCTCGCCGGCCCCGCAAACAGCGGTGTTAACGATCGACGCGGCCGCCCTTCCCGACGCCGGATCGCCGGAGGTGCAAAATCGTGCGACGGTACTCGCGAGCACCCTGCAATCTAAGCAGACCGTCATCATCGACTTGCGGCAAAAGGATTCGGAAACGAGCAATCAAGCCGAGAGCGTCGAGGCGCTCTTCGACACCACGCCGCTCGCCGCGTCCCTGACACGCGGGAAAGTGCAGTTGCCCGCATACCGCCGGCGCTATTACAACGGACTGACGAGCCCATACCTATCCAGCGATGACAACTACACGGGTGGCTTTATTATCAACGACGGCGCCACGATAACTGGCACTGCGACCGCGCACCTGCGGGTCGCGTTTGTGGTCGGCGCAAGAACGATCATCCCCGATCTTGCGGTCGCGCTCGCGCGAGCGAACCAGGCCGTCGTCTTCAGTGACGGTCCGCCGCCGGCGCTCGACGGTGGCGACGTTGACGCGCTACGGATGCCGGAGGGCCTCACCGCACAGTTCCGCGTCTCCGAATATACGGAAGTCGCCGCGAGCGCTTCGTTCGCGCAGCCGCTTCCAGTGGGGGAAGATCCAGCGACCGCAATCGCGCGCTGGCTCGACCAACATTCGCCGACCGCGCCGGCCTTCCAACCCGCGCCACCAGGCGTCACCCTGCCTGCGGAAGCGGGCTCCGCCGCGCTCCCCGACGAGCCGCACCGCATCTTTGCCATCTTTCGCATCTATAACGCAATCCGCTACTTCTTTCCTTATCGCGAACTGATGCACGAAGATTGGCCGGCCGCCACGCTGCGCGCAATTCGCGAGGTACGAACCGCGAACGACGAGGCGAGCTATATTCGAGCGATACGCGGTTACTACGCACTCATTCACGACGGTCACGGCTTTATCGAAGGCCAACCCGTGCAACTGCTATTCGGCGCGGGCGCTCCGTGCGTAAGCCGTTATCTTCACGGTGAGATCGTCGTGACAAACCTCGTCGATACAGTTGCATGCATCGATGCCGGCGTGCGCGTCGGCGACATCGTCATGGCGGTCGGAGGGGTACCCGCGCACGACGCGCTCGCCTCGCAACGGCCCTTCGTCAACGGCTCGACGCCACAAGGAGTCGCGCGAAATTTGGTCGCGGACGTCGCAACGGCCATCTTCGCGGGACCTGCGGGGTCGAGCATCGAGATAACGTTCCGCCATCCAGGATCTTCAAAACTCTTCACCGCTCGCTTTCGCCGACGCAACGTTTTGGTCCGCGAGCAACGCTCCGGACCGATCGTCCGCGTCCTTCCGGGCAACGTTGGATACGTAGATCTCAATCGGCTGGAAACAAGCGACGTCGACGCGATGTTTGCCAGGCTGGCAAAAACGCGCGCGATCGTCTTCGACGACCGCGGTTATCCACGCGGGACGGCGTGGTCGATTGCGCCGCGCCTCACTGCAGGCGACGACGTTCGCGCCGCACTCTTCGATCAAGTGACTGTACTCGCTCCCTATGTCACCGAGGGCGAGGCATTCTTTAGGCAATCGTTTCGCACGTTCTATCAGATCCTGCCGAAGTCAGATGGAGCACGCTATCTCAAGCCGACCGTCACGCTCATCGACGAACGCACGATCAGTCAAGCCGAGCACACCGGACTCTTCTTCTCGGCTGCCGGCCATACGCGATTCGTGGGAACGCCGACCGCCGGCGCAAACGGCGACATCACTGCATTTGGAATTCCGGGCGGTCTCACGCTGATATTCTCCGGCCAGGGGGTTCGGTTCGCCGACGGCCGGCAATTGCAGCGGATCGGCATTATCCCGGACGTCCGTTCGGAGCCGAGCGCCGCCGACGTCGCGGCGGGGCGCGACGTCGTGCTCGAAACCGGCTTGCGTGAGGCGCTTCGCTTGGCAGGAGCCGGGCAAACCGCGAGGGTGGCTGCACTAAAACAAATGCGCTCGACCGAGCTGGCCGACGGCATAGCACGAAACCGAGCCACGAAAGAGACCGTGGCCCTCGAGCGCATCGAACAGGCGAACCTCGGCAAGTCGCTTCCGGGCGCAACCGGCACCCACTCAATCACGATTGCACCGCTTTCGTCTGCGCAGTCCACGCCGAACAATGTCGTAAGCAACGGTCAGAGAATCGACGCGTCACCCTATCGCGGAAAGGCCGTGCATATCTTCGGGATGCTCCAAACCACGAACGCGGAACAAGGCGGGGGCTTTTGGACGCGCGTCGACGGGCCGAATGGACCCGTCGCGCTCGACAACATGACCGACCGTATGCTGCACGGGACCTCGGCATGGCAGCCATTCTCCATCGTCTTGCAAGTGCCCAACGAGGCAACGAACATCGTCGCGGGCCTTTTGCTCCTCGGCCACGGCGAAATCAGCGTCTCCCACCTCACGATTGAAGCCGTACCGGCGAGCACTCCGCGGACGGGCTACATATGATTTGCACCAACCACGACAACAAAGAGGCCCCGCAACTTGGCGGGGCCTCTTCTTTTCGTGTCGTCCTTCGACTACAGGTCTTCGGGGTTGATCCCTTTCAGCCGGTCGTACTGCGTCTTCTTCGGAACGGCGTGCGGGCTGAGGGCCTCGTCGTAATCGCCCTCGTACTGGACCGTTAGCGGTTCGCGGTTGCGTTCGTAGGCCGTAACGAGCCGGCTCATTCCGTCCCCGTTTCCGCCCATCACCTCGGCAAGCGCCGCATCGTCGGCGGTCATCGGGGCGTATGGCACGTCGTACTCGTGACGCGGACGCCCGTCATCGTCGACATCCTGACCTTGTGGCACGATGTCGACGTTGCGATATCGCGACATCCCCGTGCCGGCCGGAATCAGTTTGCCGATGATGACGTTCTCCTTCAGTCCGAGCAGCGGGTCGTACTTCCCCTTGATCGCCGCATCGGTGAGTACGCGCGTCGTCTCTTGGAAGCTCGCCGCCGAGAGGAACGACTCGGTTGCGAGCGAGGCCTTCGTTACCCCAAGCAAGACCGGATTCGCGGTCGCGAGCTCTTTGCCGGCGGCCTTCATCCGTTCGTTGGCTTCGTGGAACTGCGCCGCCTCGATCAGCTGCCCGGGCAACAGCGGCGTATCGCCGCCTTCGACGATCTTCACTTTGCGCAGCATCGAGCGAACGATCACCTCGATGTGCTTGTCGTTGATGTCGACGCCTTGCGAACGATAGACCTTCTGGACTTCCTGAACGAGATAGTTCTGCAGTGCGGTCTCGCCCTTCACTCGCAGGATGTCGTGCGGGTTGAGCGAGCCTTCGTTGAGCTGATCGCCCGGCACGACTACATGTCCGTCCTGCACGAGCAAGTGCGTACCCGGCGAGATTTCGTACTCGTGTTCCTCACCGATCGCATCGACGATGTAGACGATCCGCTTGTTCCGCTCTTCGCCGAGCCTGATCGTTCCGGCGTGTTCTACGATCGTTGCCTGACCCTTGGGCTTGCGCGCTTCGAAGATTTCCTCGACGCGCGGCAGACCCGTGATGATGTCCTCGGTCGCGACGCCGCCGGTGTGGAAGGTACGCAGCGTAAGCTGCGTGCCCGGCTCGCCGATCGATTGCGCGGCGATAATCCCGACCGCGGTGCCGATATCGGCGCGGGTCCCGGCGGCCAGATCGCGTCCGTAGCAGAGCGAGCAAACGCCGTACTTCGACTGGCAGGTTAGGACCGAGCGGATCTTGACCTCGGTGCTTCCCGCGGCGATGAGCGCGTTAGCCTTCTCCTCATCGATCTCGTCGTTGCGCGCCACGATCGTGGTCGTGGGTCGCTTCGGATCGAGGCGGACCTCTTCGGCCGAACGCCGGCCGATAATGCGGTCGACTAGCGGCTCGATGATCTCCTTGCCCGTGCGAATATCGCTGACCGTGATCCCGCTACTCGTGCCGCAATCCTCCTCGCGGATGATCACGTCTTGAGCGACGTCGACCAGACGCCGCGTCAGGTAACCCGAGTCCGCCGTACGCAACGCCGTATCGGCAAGACCTTTGCGCGCGCCGTGCGTTGAGATGAAGTATTCGAGAACCGTCAGACCCTCTTTGAGCGACGCCTTGACCGGAATCTCGAGAATCCGGCCGGACGGGTCGGACATCAAGCCGCGCATGCCGCCGAGCTGCTTGACCTGCGCGATCGAGCCGCGCGCGCCCGAGGTCGCCATCATGAAGACCGGATTCAACGGATTTTGCGAGGCTTGCATCGAGCTAGTGACTTCATCTGACGCCTTCGACCAGACGTCGATCGTCTTGTTGTACTGCTCGTCTTGCGAGATGAACCCTTGTTCGTAGAGCCGATGCAGTTCGTCGACCTCGTCCTGGGCCTTACCGATGATCTCGTCTTTGTTCGGCGGAACGATCACGTCGTTGATCGAGACCGTCGTTCCCGAGAGCGTCGCGTAGTGAAAGCCGAGATCTTTGATCGCGTCGAGGAACCGCGCCGTCTCCGAATTGCCGTACTGACGGTAGCAATCCGTGATGATCTTGCGAAGGCTGCCCTTGTCGATGATGCGGTTGACGAACTCGTGATTCCACGCTTCGGGAAAGGCCGTGTTGAAAACCGCGCGACCCACGGTCGTCCTGATCAGCTCGCCCTTCCAGCGCACGTAGATCCATTCTTGAAGACCGATCTGCTTGGTTTCGTAAGCAATGACCGCTTCTTTTGCGTTGGAGAAGGTTGGGATCGACCCGGCCACGTCGCCGCCCGCGGGGGCGTTCTTGCTCTTCGCACGTGGCATTCGTTCGTAATCGTCGATCACCGCCGCCTTTGCGGGACCGCTATACTCGTCGCGATTGAACGTGAGGTAGTAGAGACCCAAAACCATGTCCTGAGTCGGAATCGAGACTGGATTTCCATACGCGGGAAGCAGAATGTTGTTCGAAGAGAGCATCAGAATCCGGGCCTCGGCCTGAGCGCCTGCCGAAAGCGGCAGATGCACGGCCATCTGGTCGCCGTCGAAGTCGGCGTTGTACGGCGTGCAGACCAACGGATGGAGATGGATTGCCTTGCCCTCGACGAGCACCGGTTCGAACGCCTGAATGCCGAGGCGATGGAGCGTCGGCGCGCGATTGAGCAGCACCGGATGCTCTTTAATCACCTCTTCGAGCACGTCCCAGACCTCGGGGCGCACGCGTTCCACCATTCGCTTCGCGCTCT
>DAIMCN010000015.1:0-60505 GCA_036726365.1 Candidatus Cybelea sp. | reverse complement strand
CGACCTGCTGGGCTGCCCCGAGGGTCGCAGCTCACCGGAATGGGTCGACTTCGATTTCTTCGGCGACTACATCTATGTAAACGCGTCGGTCAGCGCCTCGGCGGCCTCGACGCTCAGCGGCCGATTCGGCAGGGTGCAGATCCCGCTAAGCGTCAGCACCAACGCGCACCTGCGGGAGTCGATTTGGGAGGCCGCCGCGGGTTACACGATTGCCAGGGGCCACGACGCGGACCTGAGCATCTTTGCCGGTATGCGCGAGTTTCCGCTCAACCTAACATTCGATTATAGCGCGACCATCGGTCGGCGGCGCATGTTTACCCGTTCGGGTACGATTCTTAGTGCGGACATCGCGCAGGATGTGATCTTCGGCCTGCGCGGCAAGGCGTTCTTCGGTGACAGCCATGTGTTCGTGCCGTACTACGTCGATCTCGGCAGCGGAATCGGCAGGCTCAGCAACCAGACGTGGCAAGGCTATTCCGGTGCCGGATACGCGTTTAATCACGGTCAAACGCTGCTCCTCGCCTATCGCACGCTAACCTACGAGGGATTCACGCCGATCTCGCACGTGCAGAAACTTACAATGCACGGGCCGCTTTTGGGTTACACCTTTAACCTCTAATGTCGATGCTCGCCGTCGTCGCAGCGGCATTGGCCGTAGCGGCGACGCCGGCGCCCGCGGCAAGCCCGCCGGCCCAACAGCCGTTCGATCCCAGCAAGCTGACGCCGGCGCAGCAGCAGGCGCTGCAACTCATAATCATCAAGACGTCACAGAATCCGGTTGGCAATATAACGGTCGTCCCGTTTCAAAATAACTTTAACTACGGCGTGGGGCCCTACGCGCGCTTTCAGTACAACATGAACGTTCAGCCGGTGATACCGATCATGCTTGGCCCGAAGATGAACCTCATCTCACGCACGATTATCCCGGTCGTCAATCAGCCGTCGGGTGCGCCCCCAGCCGCGTGCGTGCGATACGGTTGCGGCTCGACCATCGGAATCAGCGACGTTCAAGAGCAACTCTTTTTCGCGCCAAAAACGAAGCCGGGCGCGCTGATCTGGGGAGTGGGGCCGATCTTTCAGGTTCCCACGGCATCGCCCGGCGCCTTAGGAACCGGCAAGTGGTCGGGCGGCGTCGATGCCGTCGGACTGCTTATGCCGGGCAACTGGGTGATGGGCGCGCTCGCCACGCAGTTGTGGTCGTTCGCCGGGCAGACGAACCGTCCAGGCGTAAGCGCATTTTTGGTGCAGCCGTTCTTGAACTACAACCTCAAGGACGGCTGGGCGATTTCGACCGCACCGAGCATCACCGCAAACTGGCTGGGTCAAAGTAAATGGGCGGTACCGGTTGGCGGCGGCGTCGCGAAGACGTTCAAAGCCGCCGATCAGCTGCTTTCGATCGCGGTGTCGTATTATTCGTACGTCGCTCGCCCGATCGGCACCCCGCAAACCCAGCTCCGCGTACAGTTTAGCCTGCTCTTTCCGGTGAAGCGCGGGATCAATATGGAAGAGATGCTCCAGCAAATCAAAGCCGCACCGTAGCGCTCGCCGAGCTACCGCGGAGAACGCCCACCGAGCATTACGCGTGCGGCATTCCAGCCGGCCGCGCCCATCACGCCGCCTCCGGGATGCGCGGCCGCGCCGCAAAGAAATAGGCCGCCTATCGGGGTCGCGTAACCGGCGTATCCGGGGACGGGGCGGAACGCAAAAAGCTGATGGAGCGGCATCGCCCCTTGGAAGATGCTTCCTCCGGTTAATCCGAACGTCGCTTCAAGGTCGACCGGCGTCAAGATCTGCCGGTCGATGACCGAAGCTTTGAAACCGGGCGCGTAACGCTCCACGACGTCGAAACAGCGATCCGCGTATTCGTTGCGTAGCGCGTCGGTCCACGGACCAGCCTTGAGGCGGTAGGGCGAATATTGCGTGAACATCGACATCAGATGCTTGCCCGGCGGCGCGACGGTGGAATCGAGCGACGACGGAATCGTGCACTCAACCACCGGCTCGCGCGAGAAGCCGCCGTATTTAGCGTCGTCATAAGCGTGCTCGATGAAGTCTTGATCCGGACAGAGATGCACCGTTCCGAAGTGCTGCGGACCGGGCTCGTGTCCGGGAAGCGCGGTGAAACTCGGCAGCCGCTCAAGTGCGACGTTGATCTTACACGACGCGCTACTGTACGAAATCCGCGCAACCGCCGCGTTGAAATCCGCAGGAAGTTCCGCCGGATCGAGCAGCGTTTGAAACGTCAAGTGACAATCGAGGCCGCTTGCCACGCGCTTAGCCTCGAATTCGTCGCCATTGGTTAAGGCCGCTCCGCGGACTCGTCCGTTTCGCGTGAGTATTTTCGCGACTTCGGAATCGGTGCGTATCTCGACGCCCAGCGCCCGGGCGGCGCTCGCTAGCGCTTGCGTCAATCCACCCATTCCGCCGCGCACGTAACTCCACACGCCGCGCTTGCCGTTGGTCTCGCCCATTACGTGGTGGAACAAGACGTACGCGGTACCGGGCATCGACGGCGCCATGAACGCGCCGATGATCGCGTCGGTGGCGATCGTGCCCTTCAGTTCTTCCGATTCAAACCACCGATCCAGGATCGGACGAGCCGCGCCGGTCAGGACTTCGATCGCTTCGCCCATGTTCGGTCCGAGGCGTTGCAACGCCCGGCCCATCTTGCCGGCTTCCAAGAGCTGCCCGAGACTCGGGTGAAGTAGATTCGGCGGAATCTGCGTCAGTGTGGGCTCGACGACCGAGGCGACGCGCTCGAGCATCGCTTCATATTTTGGGTAGTTCTCAGCATCCCGCCGGCTGAACTTGGCGATCTCTTCAACGTCTTTGGAGGTCCCGGTACCGAGCATAAGGTAGCGCCCGTCCGAGAAGGGTGAAAAAGAGGCCGGGTTGCGTTCGATCGGTTCGAAACCGTGTTCGTGCAACCGCAAGTCGCGGATGATTTCCGGACGGAAGAGGCTGTTCACGTACGCGGCGGTAGAAACTTTGAAGCCGGGAAAGATTTCTTCGCTCACGCACGCGCCGCCCACGATGTAGCGCCGCTCCAGGACCAGCACGCGCCAGCCTGCGCGCGCGAGATAACACGCGGTGACTAGGCCGTTGTGACCGCCGCCCACCACGATCGCATCGTACTTCACGTTAAATTTTCACTTTTACGGTGAAGTACGCGTTGAACGGCTCGTTCAACGAGCTGGTCTGGTCGTTATAGGTACCGAACAGCGGCTCGTAGGGATAGCGTAGGAAGGTCTGCACGTTCGCACCGGGATTGTAAGCGTTGCCGACGGGCGGTGTGGTCGGTCCGCCGATCAGATTGGTATAGAGACAGGTCTGATTACTGAAATGGTATGTGAACGCGGTGTGCTGACCTCCGAAGCAGGTCTGCAGCAAGTTCGCGAGCGTCACGGAAACGCTCACGCGCGGCGAGACTTCGTAACCAATCTGTAGGTGTCCCAACAGCTGCGCCGGTTCGCGGAAGGCGCCGATGGCGTCGAACTGGCCGGTGTAGGGATCGGGAATCGACAGCGTCGCGGCACAACCCGGATTGTTGGCGTTGAACGGAGCGCCACCGGATGCGCCATAGGGATAGCGCGGATCGCCGGCCGTAGATCCGGTCAGCGGTTTGCCGCAACCGGCCGCCGGATCGATGCCGGGCGTCGTGAGCGGCGCGCCGTACCGATTTCCCGCCACGAACTGCAGCGATGGCGTGATGGTCAGCCGATCGTGCTTGTAGTTGAGCAGCAGCGTCGCGACGTACGGATAATTGTAGGCGTTGACGCCCGATCCGATCGGGCCGGGAAAGATCGAAAACGGCAGATACGCCGCCGACGGATCGAAGAGCGAGAACGCCGGCGATCGCCAGTAGGGATTGGCGACGTCGCCCGCTTTGCAGCTTGCGTCGGGAGTGCCGCCAGGTGTATAACACGCGGTCGGCGGTTTTCCGTCGCTGGTGGCGCTGCACATCGGCTGCCCGAACTGCCGTCTGCCGTAAGCGTTTCCGCCGGGCGCGCATGCCGCAGTGTACGCGTTGTATCCTGAGATGCCGGCATTGATCGGCGAGAGCACCGTCGTCCCGTTGGGCAGCATGTTGTACTTGACCGTGGCGTAGGTGTATGCAAAGGATAGTTGGCCCGAGAGACCGTTGCGGCTGAAGTCCCCCTTGTCGAACTGGAACTCGAAGCCCGAGGACGTCTGATTACCGGCATTGAGACCGGAGGTCAGGCCGGTGACGTAGTTGATGTAGAAGTTCTCGACCTGATCTTGCGTCTGACGCAGAAACGGCGTCAGCTTGAACGACATGTCCGTCCCCTTAAAGTGGTGCTCAATTGAAAAGTCGCTGTTGTAGGAGACGGACGGCGCAACCGCGTGACCCGGCGTCGTAAAGCCGAGCGGGTAAAACTGCGCGAGGGTGTCGGGCAGGTTCTGCTGCAGCCCGTTATATTGCTCGTACGCCGAACTGGGTTGCTCGTTGTACTTTCCATAGCTCGCGCGCAGGACGGTATCGGGGTTGACGGTGTAGGTCGCGCCCAGTCGCGGCTGGGGGATGTTGTAGTCGAAGCTGCCGGGAATGTTTTGCAAGTTGGCGTTGACGTATTGCTTGCCAAAGGCCGAGCACGGTTTCTGCGAGTTAGTGCTCCAGGAGTACCCGATCAGCGCACTGCGATCCACGAGCGTCAGCGTCCGCGTGTCGTAGCACGTATCTTGGTTGAACGCATTGAACCAGAAGTTCCGGGCTGCCCCCGTAACCGTGTTCGCCCCGACGAAGCTGTAGTTATCCACGCGAACGCCGAGGTTGAAGAATAGCCGGTCGTTCGGGCGCCATTGATCGGTGATCGAATAGCCGGCGAAGTACGGCGTGACCGTGTTGTTGAGGCCGTACGCGCCGTTCTCGACCACGTAATAGGCGCAGGGTCCGCCGCCGCACGTCAAGCCGGCGGTGCTCGGAGGCGGTGAGCCGGTGTAGATGCCCGAAAGCGACGCAAACGTCGGTAGCACGTTGCCGTAGGTCACGCCGCTCGCGCCGCCGTCGCTGCACGTCGTCGGCACCGTGTAGCGCGAGCCCTTCGTTGTCTCAACGGCATAACAGGTGCCGCTGAGCAGACGGTGGGGGTTGACGAGCACGGCGAAGCTATCGCCGTACCCAAACATCTGCTCGTTGTAAATGCGCGCGCCGGTCGCGGTGGTGTAGCTGCCTTCGGCTTCGATCAAATTCTGCGCGTTGATCTGGTCCGTAAACGAGACGCTGACGCCGCGCGTGTGGTTGTTGATCTCGTAGTCGCCAGAGTCGTAGAAGGCGTAGGGCTGCAACGACATCATCGGGCCGTTCTCAATCCAGTCCGAATAATAAGTGTAACCGTATACGCGCAGGAAGGCGCTGGAGTTAAAGTTCTTCTGATATTGCAGCTTCACGATGGCCTGACCGTTATAGCCGCGATCGCGCTGATTGTACGGATCGGGAATCGAGCCGAACAACGGGTGCGGCGGCGACGACGGATATAAGTAGGGCGTTACCAGCGACGTAAAGTTGTTGGGCAAGAACGTACCTATTCCGCCGCGGTATTGGTAGCTGTCGAGATAGTACGCCGGAAAGGTGCCGACGGTATTGATCCAGTTGTAGTAGCCTTCGTCGTTGACCGAGCTTAAAAACGTCGTGAATATCTCGTCGTTGTCGTAGAGCAGCTGGATATCGTCGCGCAAACCGTCGTTCTTGTGGGGAATCGCGACGTGAAAATTGGCCACCGAGGTGCGCGTCGCCACGTTGGCGGCATTGATGCTGCCAAACCCGGTGGGCCCGAGAATCCACCCGGGCGTCCCATTCAGACCCACGTTGGGCGCTCCGTTCGTGTAGCACGACGGAAGGACCGTTGAAGCCAGCACCTTAGGACGAGGACACGCCCCAATTAGCTGGCCGAATTCGTTGGTGTACGCGGCCCCGCCGAATTGATCGAGGTACCGGTGATCCTGATTATAGCCGCCGATGCCAACGTAATATGAAAAATTGCGGTCCGGCGTCGAGCCGCCGGCTTCGACGTTCAGGCTGTGGTAGAAGGTCGGCGTGCCGGCGCTCGCGTTGAGAGTGGCGTAACCGGGGAACGTTCCGGTCTTGATCACCTGATTGACGAATCCGGCGAGACCCTGCGCCTCTGCGTTTGACGGCGTCGCGCCGGTGTAGACTTGCAGCTCGAGCTGTCCGAGCGATGAGAGCGAGCCCGACGGAAAGTTGTCGAACGCACGATTGACCGGAATTCCGTCGAACTCGTAGCCGACTTCGTATGAGTCACCGCCGCGAACGTGCACGGCTTGGAGGTAACCGTTTTGATTGGCCGGCACGTACGCGCCGGGAACGGATGCGATCGCCGAGTACGCGCTGTTGAGTGCACCGCCGCCCCCGAGGACTGCGGTGCGCTCTTGCTGCGCCGCACTCACGGAGTAGAGGTCGGCCGTCGTTCCGGGCCTCACCAGGCTTGACGAGCTGCGCGAGGTCACGCTGGCAATCGTCTTTAGCGCGAGGTGCAGCGCGAGGGTGACGGTCTGCTGTGCGTCGGCGAAGACCACGACGCCGGCATAGGAAATCGGCGCGTAGCCGCTTTTTTGCAGTGCGATCGTGTAATCGTCGGGCGCGAGCGAGAGGAACGCAAAATGGCCTCGTGCATCCGTCGTGGCGGTAGCGCTTTGAGACGGACTCGTCACGCCGACCGTGACGCCCGCAACTGGAGTGTTCGTCGCAAACTCTACGACGACGCCGCTGATGCCGCCGGTCGTCCCAGCCTTTGCCGGCAGCGTAACTGCAACTGCTAAGATGAGCGTAACTGCTACATATCTCATTTTCATATCACCCTAACCTTGACCAGGGCAGTCGTCTGTCCTAGCATCCGGCGGTAAGTGGTGCTCGATCAAGAACGCGCGATAGGCCGCCATCGCGGTTTCGAATTCCGCCCGAATCGCGGCGGCTTCACGGTAGTGCGGCGGTAACGGCGGACCCTGCGACAGCGCAATGACGCCTTGCAGGATCGTCAGTCGCTCGCGCAGCCGATCCGGCATGAGCTGATCGTCTTCCGAGTTCACGACACCCGAAGTGAACATACTGCGGACTTCGTCATCCAGCCTCAGCCTGTCTAGTCGATTCAGCGCCACGTCAACCGCCGAGAGCTCGTCGTCGAGCGATTTCACGAACTGATAGCGCTCGACGTACTGGTCTTGTGTCCAGGCAGCGCGCGGATCGGGCCGAACCTCCAGCCCCTGCTCGACAACGCTCGCTGGTAGCGCGTGCAAAAGCATCGTGTAGTGGCCCGGAACGACGGTCGGTCCGTCGCCACCGCGATTCCATTCGCGCGCGCGATGCCACGGAACCGGCGCCGTTTCGGTTAAATCCCAGGCGGTCCGGTGCAGTCCCACAGTGCCCGCCGCATCCAGGCAGCGGACGCGCCGGCCCTTTCCGTCACGCACTTCGATCCAAGTTTGCGCCGCCGACGGCAGATAGTACGTGATGGGCGCGCCGTCGGGCGGATCCTCGCCGCCATACGATCCCGCCGGCAAGCAACATTCGTCGGAATGGGTTCCGTACGAACTCGTCCACCAGCGATACCATGTATAAGCCGTTCTCGGCGGAAAGAGCGTAGGCGTCGCGGTTGCGGTCGCGATGCGCAGTCCGCTGATCGCGCCGAGGTCGTCGAGGATCCAGAATCCACGCCCATGCGTCGCAACGAGCAAGTCGTGACGCTGCGGCTGGATTCGCATGTCGTGCACAGCGACGGACGGCATGTTCAGTCGCAAGTTCTGCCAATGTCCGCCGCGGTCGAGCGAAAGCCACACGCCTTGCTCTAGCCCTGCGTAGAGCACGTCGGGATTCGCCGGGTCCTCTCGAACGACGTGGACGTATTGGTTGCTCGGCAATCCGTTGACGATCGTCCGCCACGTCGCGCCGGAATCGTCGGTTACCAAAACGTATGGCCGCGGATCGCCCATCACGTGCCGATCGATCGCAACGTAGGCGCGGCGTGCATCCGCGCTGGACGCCTCGATTGTGTCAATTCGACCCCAGGCTGGGATGCCCGCCGGGGTAACGTTCCGCCAGTGGGCTCCGGCATCGGTCGTCAACTGGACTAACCCGTCGTCGGTCCCGATCCACATGCGACCCGCGTCGAGCTTCGACGGCGCAATGTCGAAGATCGTGTCGTAAAACTCCGCGCCGGAAACGTCGGTGTTGATCGGCCCGCCGGCCACGTGCTGTTTGCTCGGATCGTTCCGCGTAAGGTCCGGACTGATCGCCGCCCACGTGCGTCCACGATCGCGCGTCGCAAAGAGAACGTTGGCGCCATAGTAAGCCACGGAGTGAGAAAATGCGATGGGGGCTTCCCAGTTGGACCGAAAGGGCAGCCCCGCTATGGCGCGGCCGTTGCTATCGGTAACGTCGGGTGTGATGTCGTAATTCTGACGCGAGCGCATGTCGTAAATGCCGAGTTGTCCGTTGAGCTCGTTCACGCCGACATTCCATATCGACTCCGGGTCCCCGGGTTCCGGCCAGACCCACGACCCGTCGCCGTCGTCGCCGACGTCGCGCCAATCGGAGTTCTCGATCCCGAGCGGACTGAGCGAATCGGAAGGGCCGCAGTAGGAATCGTTGTCCTGAATGCCGCCGCAGACGTGATATGGATTTCGTTCGTCGTAGCCGATGCGATAGATCTGTGCGAGCACCACGTTATAGCGCCAATCCCAGGTTTTCCCTGCGTCCATCGAAATCGGCGCGCCGCCGTCGTTTGCTTCGATCGCGCGCCGGCCGTCGCGCGAGATCCACAACCCATGGTGATCTTGGTGAATCGCGGTTACGACGTCGCGGTACGTTTTGCCGCCGTCGGTGGTCTCGATGAGATCCTCCGAGGAAAAGAAGACGCGATCGGGATTCGACGGATCGACGGCGAGGCGGCTCATGTAGAACGGCCGCTGATTGACCAGCGTGTCGCGCGTCATCAGGCGCCAATGTGAGCCGCCGTCATCCGAGCGCCACAGCACGCCTTCCCTCGACTGAATGAGCGCGTAGACGCGATTGCCGGCGACAGTGACTCCGATGCGGCCCATCGCACCGGTTGGCAAACCGTTTCCGCGCAAGCGGCGCCAGGTTGCGCCGCCGTCGGTCGATTTAAAGAGGCCGTCGACCGGACCGCCGCTGCTAAAGTCCCACGGAACGCGGCGGAATTGCCATATCCCAGCGAACAGGACGTTGGGATTGCGGGGATCGATGGCGACGTCGGAGGCTCCGCTCGAGGGGCCGATGTAGAGCGTACGCTGCCAACTGCGCCCGCCGTTCGTCGTCCGATAGATGCCGCGCGCACCGCTATCGCGGTATGGGTTGCCGACGGCGGCGACCCATGCGCGCAGCGAATCGTGGCGATCGATGACGATCTGCGAGATCGCCCACGTTTGCGACAATCCGACGTGGCTCCAGGTGGCGCCCCCGTCGTGCGTCAACCAAACGCCGTCGCCGTAGGACACGTCATTGCGCAGGTTCGGCTCGCCGGTTCCGACCCAAACGGTGTTTTTGTCCTGCGGATCGATTGCGATTGCGCCGATGGCGCCGACCGCGCTCTGCGGCCAGACGCTTGCCCACGTCAATCCGCTGCTGGTCGTTTTCCAAACGCCGCCGTCGGCGGCGCCGAAATAGTAGAGATTCGAATCTGCGTCGGTGCCTGCCACGCCCGAAACGCGGCCGCCCGCAACGGCCGGCCCGATGTTGCGCCACGCGAGATCTTGCAGCGATGGCAACGCGACGCCGGCCGCGAGCAGCAGCCCCAGCGTCGCCCTACGCCTCCATCACCGCAAGATAATGCCGATCGAAGGCGCTGAGCAATCCTTCGGCGTTCGAATACGGTCCCGGCGAATAGGCGCGCGATCCTAGACCGAGCTGCGTTAATTCATTGACGTGCCAGTCTTGCCGATTCGTAAGATCCCAAAAATCGACCACATCGCTCGGATCGAAGCTCGACTGTACGATCGTCCCCGGATCGAACAGCCACGCGCAGACCACTGCGGTGCGATTGGGCGCGAGTGGCCTGAGATAGTGCACCATGACGTAATCGGGGTGCGTGCTCAACAACAGCGATGGAAAGATCGTGTAATAGTAGACGCGATCGAGATCCGCGCCGCTTACCGTGCCGAGGGGCGGCCGCGAGCTGCGCCCGCTTATAGTCAAGCTCGTGCCGTGCTGACGCAGCTCGGAGAATCCGCCAAGGAACGGACCCTCTGCGAGGTCGTTGCGTCCGCTCTCTGACGGCGACAGCTTGTCAAGTTGCGGATGGACCAGCGGACAATGGTAGCACTCCGAATAGTTCAGAAAGACCAGCTTCCAGTTGCAGGCGACGTCGTAGGTAATGCCGCGCGCGGTCTGAAGCTTGTCGATGTTCCAGCGCTCGAAACGCCCGATCAGCGGCGCAAACACTTCCTCAAAGTTGTCATGCTGAGTCCCCACCTTGTCATGCTGAGTCTGTCGAAGCACGGGCGGGAGTGAAAGGTTCACAAAAATGAAGCCTTCCCAGAGCGCGACCGCAGCTGTCTTGAGCGGATATTCGGTCCGATCAAAACCCGGCACTTCCGACATATTTCGCGCGACTTTTAGCTCACCGTCGAGGCCGTAGGTCCATCCATGGTACGGACATTGAATCGAGCCCTGAAATCGTCCCGATGATTTTTCGCAAATGCGCGTGCCGCGATGCCGGCAGACGTTGAAGAAGGCGTGAACGCGGCCACCGGCGTCGCGCGTCACGACGAGGCTTTCGCCGGCGCGCTCGACGGTAAAAAAATCGCCGGCTCGTGCAACCGATTCTTCGCGCCCGACGCAAAGCCACTCGCGGCTGAAGATACGGTCTTCTTCGGCGGCGAAGATTTCCGGCGAGGTGTACCACGAAGCGTCGAGCGTTCTTGCACCGGCGACGACCCGTGGCCTTGCGAACGTTTCCATACCGCCCCCGACTTGAGAAGAGAGAGCGGAGGGGTTCTATGATTTTTGACGGAATCCGCCCCGTCAACCGCAGTTTATTTGGCCTTTCGCCGAACGGAGCCATGAAAGGTTCGACAAATGCGCCGGTCGCGCCGAACGATCTAGGCAAGCAGGGGCCCGCTGAAAGGCTGGAGCCGTCGCTGCCGCGCGCGGCCTATTGCGATGCCGAGTTCTACGCTCACGAGCAGCGCGCAATATTTTGGGATCAATGGTTCTATGTGGGTCGCGCAGAGCGACTCGCCAGCCACGGTGCGTATCGCGTGCTCGATGTCGCGGGCGAAAGCGCCATTCTGATTCGGGACGGCGAGCGCCTCAACGCGCATCTGAATCTTTGCCGGCATCGCGGTAGCCGGCTGCTCTGCGGCGAGGGAAGCCTTCGCGGCGCGATTCGCTGTCCGTATCACTCTTGGACGTACGCGCTCGACGGCCGGCTCGTCGCCTCACCGTTTATTGCGCCGGAAGCCGTGCCGCTGCAGGCGCGACGTTTGCACCGCGTGGGGGTTGCCGAATGGGGCGGTTTCATCTTCGTGCACCTTTCCCCTGAAAAAGCGCAACGAGAGGGTGCGACTCTGGAAGCGCAGCTCGGCGCCATACCGCAACATCTGGCGCGTTATCCGCTAACGGAGCTGCGAGCGGGGCGCTCCTTCACGTACGATGTCGCCGCGAACTGGAAGGTGCTGCTCGAAAACTACAACGAGTGTTACCACTGCGCCGGAGTCCATCCGGAGCTGTGCCGCATCGTACCCGCGTTCAAACACCGCGGTGGAGTGGAGTTGGATTGGGCTCGGGGAATTCCGCATCGCGACGGGGCTTGGACGTTCACCGCCGACGGAACTAGCGATCGCGCTGCTTTTCCAGCGTTAAACGCAGAAGAACGCGTGCGCCATAAAGGCGAGTTGATCTATCCGAACTTTATGTTGAGCCTGGCGGCGGAGCACGTTGCGGCGTTCTCGCTTTGGCCGCGTGGCCCGGCTGCCACCACCATCGTCTGCGATTTGCTGTTCCATCCCGACGAGATCGCGAAGCGGAATTTCGATCCCAGCGACGTCGCCGACTTTTGGGATCTCGTGAACCGGCAAGATTGGAGCATTTGCGAGAGCGTGCAAGCCGGGATGCAGTCGAAGGCCTTTGAATTCGGGTACTACGCGCCGATGGAAGATGCCAGCCTTGACATCCGGCGATACATCTCTTCGCGGCTAGGCTCCCAATGACGCGCGACTACGACGTCATCGTCCTCGGTCTGGGCGGCATCGGAAGCGGCGCAGCCTATTGGCTGGCCAAACGCGGCACGCGCGTCTTGGGGATCGAGCAGTTTGAGCTTGGCCACGCGCGCGGGGAATCGCACGATCACTCGCGCATCATCCGCTACTCGTACTTTTCTCCGACCTACGTCCGGCTCGCCAAGGACGCATACGCCGCTTGGGAGTCGCTCGAACGCGACAGTGGCGAGCAAGTCGTCTTTAAGACGGGCGGGCTCGACATTCGTCCGCGCGACGGGGCGATTCCGTTGGAACCGTATGCGAACTCCATGCAAGAGTGTGGGATTCCATTCGAGCGGCTGGACGCCGCTGAGATTCGCAGACGCTGGCCCGCGTGGCGCATCGGGGACAACATTCACGGTCTCCTTCAACCCGACGGCGGCATCGTTGCGGCGGCGCGCGCGACCGCCGCGCATCAACGCGCCGCCCGCGCGCACGGCGCGACGCTGCTGGAGCGCACGCCGGTTACGGCGATCGAGGCGGGGGGTGGCGAAGTCTCCGTGGAGGCAGGCCGCGAGCGCTACCGCGCGGGCCGACTCGTGGTCGCGGCAGGCCCATGGAGCGCCAACATTCTCGCGCAATTCGACGTCCGAATTCCGCTCGAAGTGACCAAAGAGCAAGTCACCTACTTCCGGTCGCGCGACCTCGACGCTTTCGCGTTTGGCGAGTTTCCGATTTGGATCTGGATGGACGATCCGGCGTACTACGGATTTCCGGTCTTCGGGGAGCAAGGCGCCGTGAAGATCACGCAGGATGCGGGCGGCAAGCCGGTCGACGCCGATACGCGCGGCTTCGAGGAAGACTCCGAGATCACGGCGCGCGTTACGGGGTTTCTCGAGCGGTATCTTCCGGGTGCGCTCGGACCGATAACGTTGCTGAAAACGTGCCTCTACACGCTGCCGCCGGATCGCGATTTCGTTATCGACGCCTTGCCCGAAATGCCCAACGTCAGCGTGGCCATTGGAGCCGGCCACGCCTTCAAGTTCGCTTCCGTGATCGGCCGCATCCTCAGCGATCTCGCGCTGGACGGCCGCACGGAGCACGATATTGCGGCTTTCAAAATTGATCGTCCGATTCTTCAGATGGAGTCGCCACCCAAGACCTACATGGTATAAAAGTTACGGCGATCGGCGCTCGGCGGCTCTGCGCCGCCCGAGTAGATAGATCGCTACGCCACTGAGCAGCATCATCGCCGTAAGGCCGATCACCTTCAACACGGCGAGCACTTTGTTCGGATCGTCGTCGGCGGGAAATCCCGCGAAAACGATGCCGACGACGGTCGTGCTGAGACCGATGATCGCGGCTGCAGCTACGGTCCATTGACCGCCGGGAATCCAAATGGTTTGCACGGTGGCGCGCGCCGCGCGAAACTTTAGCGCCGACGCGAATAAGAAAAGAAAAGGCACCAACGTGGTGACGACGGTAGCGCTGACGAGCACGCTGTAAGCGCCCTTGACCGATGTGCCGCTCTGCCCGAGAAAGATCAGGATGGCCGAGATGACGGCTTGAGTGATCAACGCGGCTACCGGCGATCCCCAACGCGGGTGCATGCGTCCGAATACGGGCGGCAGATAATCATCGATGCCCGCCACGAACGGAATCCGCGCAACCGCACCGGTCCACGCGCCGGCGCTGCCGATACAGCTCAAGCCCACGAGCAACGCCGCGATTGGAATCAACGCATTCCAGCCGAATCGGGAGGCGGCGTGACCGATTGCCTGCATGACTCCCGAAGACGGATTGACGTCTTGCGGCATCACCGCCGCGAGAACGCTGAGCGTCCCGGCGATATAGATCGCCGCTATGACAGGTGCCGCGATCGCGAGTCCGAGCGGAATCGTCCTGCGAGGTTTTTCAATCTCGCCGCCCATGAACGCGATGGCCTCGGGGCCGGTCCAAGCGAAGGCGATTACCGACCAAAAAATCAAGTCTTTAATCTGTACGCCGGGGCGCAGCGTCGTTAGGGTGATCGGAGTCGCGGAGCCAAACTTCCACCAAGCGAGTGCTCCAAGCGCGATCAGCAGCAGGGTTACGCTCCAGCGCGCAATCGCACCGATATTGGTCAACCATTTTCCGACTTGCAAACCGTAGATGTTGACGACCGTCGCGAGCAGCAGTCCGCTCAATGCAACGATGATAAAGTACAACGGCTGACGCGACAGCGCGCTTTCACGCGAACCGGCGACGAACGCGGCGTTTCCGGCTGCGAAATAGAGCAGGGCGGGAAAGTATGGCAGCGTGCTGGCCCAATACGTCCAGCCGGTCATGAAGCCAGCAAACGACCCGAAGGCGCGCTTGCTCCAAACGTAGAGCCCGCCTTCGTCGGGGTAGTGCGACGAAAGAAAAACGACCGCGATCGAGAGCGGCGCAAACATTGCGAGGCCGCCGATGATCCACACGGTCACGGCACTTGCTCCCGAAGCGGCGGCCGTTGCCACCCACTGCAAGTTCGAAGCGGCGACGACAAAAAAAAGCACCACGTCGAACAGCCCCATTGCGCGCCGAAGCTGCATGGGTCAGCGACGTTCCACGCCGCGACGCAGGTCGCCCACCGGTGTCATTACTTACGCCGATGGGCGACGCGTCATGCGACGACGAGGTTTAGTAGTACGCGCGTCCCCAGTGACCCGGTCGCCAGTACCAGCCGTTCGGACCGTACACCCAGTGGCCCGGATGCCACACGGCTCCGGAGTACGGACGATACGCGTAGTGTCCGTTCGCCCAGACGTAGCGGTAGCCGTTCCACCGCCAGTAGCCCGCCTGCCAATAGTACGCGGCGCCGGGCGCCGCGGGCACCGTCTCGTAGATCGGCGCCGGAGGCGCAGTCTGGACATACACACCGCCGTACACCTGTGCCGCCGCGGGGAGTGCCGTTCCGAGAGCGGCCGCGCCGACCGCACATGCAAGGACCAAGCTTCGTAAGTTCATCATGCCTTTTCCTTACCACTACTTCGCCGCAAGCTGTCGTGAGAGGGATTAGAGGCTGATTCAAATCTGATGAAACTCCACAACTCCGCCGCGCGATCGACGTATTGCGCGCGCTCGCGTTGCAAGCGGCGCTCAGTTTGCGCCATGCGCGGCGGAAGAATCGTCAGCAGAACGTCGCGGTCATGCGCCTCACCGAGCGCATCCTGCAACTCTGTAAGGCGCTGCGCGACTTCCTGAAAGGACGGATCGACCGAGTCGAAGCGTTCCAATGCATAGCGCAGCCGCTTGCACGCGATCCGAAAGTCGTGAAGGCCTTGCCGGTCTCGCCGTTCCAAGCCCGAGGCCAGATTCCGAGCTTCACGCGAGCGCAACTCAACAACACGAGTGACGACGTCGCGCACGTCGCTGATGCCGTGGAGGTCGACTGGTTGCGGTTTCACTGCGAGGGGACTACGGAATAAATCGCGTGCGGCGCAAGTGTTTTCGGGCGATCTGCGTCGCGAGCCGTTCCCGATTGCGCAATTTGTCCAGCAGCGGTTGCGCGAGTTCTATCTCTGCGGGATCGGTGCTGCGCTCGAGCAATCGTCGAATGATCGTGGCGTCGCGGGCGTCATCGGTTGCCACGGCGGCGCGCTTGACGCGGCGCAAAAGCCGCGATTGCAGCACGAGATCGGCCACATCCTCGAGCAGCGATCGAAGTCGACGGCCCGTCGTGCGCACGTCGTGCAAACGTTTTTCGTTCGGCTTGCGAACGAAGTTTTGGCGCGCGCGCTCCAGCGCTCGCCGTTCGCTGCGAATTGCCTTTGCCACCCACTTCATGACGGCCGGGGGCTCATCGTCGACCGAGTTCGACGGGGGTATTTCCGGCAACCTTCGCGAATTCACGCATTAGTCGTGAGATCGCCGCGCTTGCCCGTCGTCATCGTGCTTTTGGCAATCATTGCCGTAGGCACGTGGTACGCTCTTTCTAGTCGTACGGCGCGAAATGTGGGAACGGTTGCGATTTACTACACGAAGCAAGACGGCACGACGCTTGGAGATGTAAGCGTCTCCATGCGGCCGAGACAGGCCGGCGAGAGTTCCGCGGAACACTTGCACAATACCCTGTTGTATGCCGCAGTGCAGGCGGTCGCGGGGCCACCGAACGCCGTGCGTGCCATTCGGTTCCCGCCGGGGACCCGCGTGCGCAGCGTCACGGTAGACGGTTCGACGGCAGCGGTCGATCTTTCAAAGGAAGTCGAGCAGCAAGCCGGCGGAACGTTCGGCGAAAACGGCGAGTTCAAGGCGCTGGTCTACACCGTAACCGGCATTCGCGGCATCAATGCATTGCAGATAACCGTCGATGGTGCGCGGCTCCAATCGCTCCCGGGGGGACATTTAGAACTTGACGAACCGCTTCATCGCTCGGACTGGTAGCCCCGGCGCGCCCATCGTTCTCGCGCTGCTGGCAGCATCGCTGGCGATTCCCGGGCTCGCCGATTCCTCAATCAGCGCGATCTATCAACGTCAGACGATTCGCTTTACCCATCTTTCCTCGGCATCCGGGAGCGTCGCGATCGGCGTCACCGATCCGGGATTTCAAACCTTGCTTCACGCTACCGGCGCGCTGTTGACGTGGAAGCCCGGCGAGCGATACGTGCTCATCACGACGTCGGCTCCCGTCGTCGTCAGCTTCGCGATCGGGGATCGCCGTTACGACGTCGGACCGATCTCGCTTCAGGCTAGCTTCGCGCCATACGCCCGCGGTAACGAAGTGTATCTGCCCTTCGACGAGGTGCTGCGAGCGCTTGATCTTGCGTTGCGCCGCGACGGAGGCGTCGCGATACTGCAGCCGCAGCTTGCCGCGCTGGACCTGCGCCAGGACGGTAATCGCATGACGCTGCTCGCACACGGCGCCGCGCCGCTCCACCCACGCACCGTACGCGAGAGCGCAACTGCGATCACGTATGCGTTCGACGGCGTCGGTACGACCTTAGGCGGCAGCCGCCAAATCAATGCGGGTGGCGTTCGCACGGTGCAAATCACAAATTCCGGAACGGTACGCGATCCCACAACGCTCGTCACGGTGGAGCTCGCTCCCGGCGCGGTGGCGGAAGCGCCTCGTGAAGAGGAACGCGACGTTGCCTTGACGTTTGATGGCGTCCCGCCGGCCGCTCCGACGATTGCCGAGGAATCGCCGACGCCTGAGCCTGCCGGGGCCGGGGCAACGTCGGCCGCGACCGTAAACGGACCCGCATTGGTTACCGGCATCGCGGTGCAACCGAGTGCGGACGGCGTCACCGTCGCTATTGCGATCACCGGCGACACCGGCTACGAATGGCACCGGCTGCGCGATCCGGATAATCGTTTCTGGGTGGACATCAAGAACGCGCAGCTGCAAGGGCCGCCGATCGAAGAGTCCGCGTCCGCTCCGCTCATCTCGGTGCGCGCGCGTCAGGACGATCCCTCGACCGTTCGCATCGCGTTATCACTTCAAGGCCCGAAGTCGGTTGCGGTCACACCCTCGGCGACCGGGCTCGGTATCCTGGTGGGTGGCGAAGACGTTGGCGACGCGCCGCGATCGGGAAGCGGGAGCGTCGGCAACGTTGTTTCGGAAGGCCAGCAAAACGCCGCTTTGGTTACGCCGGCGCCGCTGGACGAGTCGGGCGGTTCGGAAAACTCCGGTGAGTCAACCTGGAAGTTTGGGCCGCATAGCAACTACGTGCCGACGAATCCCCGCTTGATCGTACTCGACCCGGGACACGGCGGCAGCGATCGCGGAACGATCCACGGCGGCGTGGCCGAAGCGGATCTCACGCTCGACATGGCCAAGCGCTTGCGCGACATTCTAACGGCGCGCGGCTGGCAAGTAAAGATGACCCGCGACACGGACGTGGACGTGTATGCGGCCGACGACACCGCCAAGCAGGAGTTACAGGCCCGCGTCGACCTGGCCAATAAAGCCGGTGCGAGGCTCTTCGTAAGCATTCACGCCAATGCGTTCATCAATTCGGGGCCGTACGGGACGACGTGCTATATCTCGAAGGCGGACGACGTCGCGTTCGCTCGCACCGTGGCAGCGCACCTTGCTTCGGACGGCACGAAAGACGACGGGATCGTTAAGAGCCATCTCTACGTCACGCTGCACACCCGGATGCCGGCGGTGCTGATCGAAACGGCATTCCTCTCCAATCCCGGCGACTACGCCTTGCTAACCTCGGCGAGTTGGCGGCAAAAAGTCGCGGAAGAGATTGCAGACGGGATCGCCCAATACTCGCGCGAGTACCCGGTTCCTAATCAACCCGCGCAATGATGCGATCCTGAGCGCGTCATGATCGGGCTCTTCGATTCCGGGCTTGGCGGCCTTACCGTCCTGGCGCGCCTGCGCGAACGGCTGCCGTCGGTGGATACGATCTTCTTTGCGGATCAGGCGCACGTACCATACGGCGACCGCACTCACGGCGATCTTCTGCGGTTATTGCGCGCAAATCTTGCGCGGCTCGACGGCTACGGGGTAGAGGCGATCGTGATGGCCTGCAATACGTCGTGCGCGATCGCCGAGCGTTACGGCTGGCCGCCTTCACGCGCCCCGGTGTTGGATTTAATTGAATCCGCGGCGCTAGCGGTAGAGCGCGACGAGTTTCGGCGGGTCGGCGTCGTCGCGACGGCGGCGACCGTTGGCGCGGGTTCGTACGGCCGTACGCTCCGAGCGCGCGTCCCCGGCATCGATGTCGTCGAAGTTCCAGCGCCGGCGCTCGTTCCGCTCGTCGAAGCGGGCTATACCGAGGGCGAGATGCCGCGGGCCGCGGTCGCCGAGGTTTGCACGCACCTTCCACTCGATCTCGATGCGCTCGTTTTCGGCTGTACGCATTATCCCGTGCTCGAGAAACATTTCCGGCACGCGTTGGGCGATGACGTCGCGCTGATCGATCCGGCCCTCATGCAAGCCGAGCGGGCCGCGAATCTTCTTGGCGAATTCGCGCATGGAACGGGTCAATCGAGCTACGTAACGAGCGGCGATGAAGCAGCATTTCACGCGAACGTCAGCCGCTTGATGCGGGCCGTGATCCGTTAGTGCGCGGAGAGCAGACCGACGTGGAATAGCGAGAAGAAGAACCCGGTCGTCGCGATCGCAAGTGCCACGCCCGCCATGACTTGCATCGGCGTGTGGGCGTGCAAGTAGACGCGGGCCCAGCAGACCATCGGAATCAGCACCATGAAAGGGAGCGGTTGTCGGCCGTAGATTAGTACCAGCGCCGCGAGCGGTGCCGTGATGCCGATCGCATGGGTGCTGATCTTCCAATAGCGCGTGATGTACTGGACGATGAGCGTCGATACTAAGTATCCAAGCATCGCGGCGATCATTAGGCGCGGCGCGTGAGCGAGCCAAAGTGCCGCGGCGCCTAAGACGTCGAAGATCACAAAGGCCGTAAAAACCATCTCGCGCTCCGTGCGAACGGACATCTCCAGGTCGGAAATGCGGTCGGTTGCATAAAGCCAGAAGACGTAGAGCATCGGCCCGATGGACGTAAAGAAGGTAGACAGAAAGAGCAAGCGCCAGAAGTCAAGCGTATCCTTCGCGCCGATCAGCGCGAGGATCACGAAGAGCGCGAGAGCCGTCAGAAACGGATTAAAGATCGTCGAGAGAATGCGCGCCAGATCGCGCCAAACCCGCCGATTCTTGATCGGAGCGACCGAGCGCAGCGGCTGCGCGAGCCTCTCGGAGTCGGGCACAAGCCGCTTTTCTGCCCGCCGTCGTCGAATACTTCGTGGGCGGCCGACGGCAGGCACGCCGGAGTCTGCGGTCGTAAAAAGGATGCCGCCATCGCCTTTCCTATGGAAGAGAAGACGTAATTGAATCCGATTCTACTAATTGCCGCCGCAGTGCCGAAGGCCATACCATCGGCGGCGGCGACGCTCTTGCCGAACGGCCTCTCGCCAAACACGCAGGCCGCGATCCCGCTGGCACCCGAACCCAAGACGTGGTTCGCCCAACATCTGCCGTGGGCGACGCACACCGCCGCGGGCATCTTCATCGTCTCGGCGATTGCACTTATCTTTTTGCTTGCGGCTCAGACGACGAAACAGGAAGGGCTCACGGGATCGATCGGTGGGCGCGTCGAGAGCGCGTATCGCGGTCGACTTGGCGCGGAAGAACAGCTCAAGCGTCTCACCGGCATCGTCGCGGTCTGCTTCGTGGTCTTCGGGTTCGTGCTTTCGCTCACGGGTATCTAAGGACAGAGTGCGGCTCCTCGAGGTCGCTAATCTCAAGACGACGTTTCGAACCGAAGACGGTCCGGTTACCGCGGTCAACGGCCTTTCCTTCGGACTCGACGCCGGCGAAACGCTGGGCATTGTGGGTGAGTCTGGCTCCGGAAAATCGGTAACGGCGCTTTCGATCATGCGCTTATTGGCGCGCAATGCGACCGTGACCGTCGACCGCATGGCATTCAACGATGAAAATCTTCCCGACAAAAGCGAAGCCGAGATGCGGAAGATCCGCGGTTACAAGATCGCGATGATCTTTCAGGATCCCATGACGTCGCTCAATCCGGTGCTGACGATTGGGGAGCAGATCGCCGAAGCCGTTCGCCTCCACCTTGGTTCCGGAAAACGCGAAGCCCGCGAGCGAGCCATCGAGATGCTCCACAAAGTGCGCATTCCGCTCCCGGAGAAACGACTCGGCGACTACCCGCATCAATTCTCCGGCGGCATGCGCCAACGCGTGATGATTGCGATGGCGCTCTCCTGCAATCCGCAGCTGCTCATCGCCGACGAACCGACAACCGCGCTCGACGTAACCATCCAAGCGCAAGTCCTGGAGCTGATGAACGATCTGCAGCGCGAGACGGGCGCGGCGATCATCCTTATCACGCACGACCTCGGCGTGGTCGCCGAGTTCTGCAAGAACGTGCTGGTAATGTACGGCGGCAACCTGGTCGAATACGGAAGCGCCGAACAAATTTTTGCGGAGCCTCGCATGCCGTACACGCAGGGATTGCTGGCCTCCTTGCCCCGGCTCGACGACACCGAGCACCGGCGACTCGAGCCAATCCAGGGCCAGCCGCCCAACCTGCTGCGTCTTCCGCCGGGGTGCGCGTTCGCGCCGCGCTGCGCCTATCGCATGCCGATTTGCGCCGAGCCCGTCCCGCTCTACGACTTTGGCGAAGGTCACCTCGCGCGCTGTTATCTTTACGATGAGCGCGCTCGCGATCAGCGACCGGAGGCCGCGCGGATGCTTCCAACGGTGCCGGCAGGCGGCTGATGAACGGCGCCCTGATCGAAGCAAAGGAGCTCTACAAGTACTTTCCGATTTACGCGGGATTGACGTCTCGTCACGTCGCCGACGTCCGTGCCGTCGACGGCGTAAGCTTTACGATCGAAGAGGGCGAAACGCTCGGCCTCGTCGGCGAGTCCGGCTCCGGGAAGACGACGATTGGGCGACTGCTCCTGCGCTTGCTGCCCGCCACCAAAGGCCAGATCCACTTCGAAAATCAAGACGTTCTCAAGATGAATCGCGGCCAAATTCGCCGGCTGCGCCGTTCCATGCAGATCATTTTTCAGGATCCATTCGCGTCGCTCAATCCGCGAATGACCATCGGTGACATCATTGGCGAGCCCTTGACGATCCACCACCTTGCAACCGGCAAGGGGATCGAACGTCGCGTCCAAGAGCTGCTCCAACTGGTCGGACTTCAGCCCTACCACGCCAACCGCTATCCGCACGAGTTTTCCGGCGGCCAGCGGCAGCGCGTCGGCGTCGCTCGCGCGTTGGCGGTCGATCCAAAATTCATCGTCTGCGACGAGCCGGTCTCCGCGCTCGACGTTTCGATCCAGGCTCAAGTTATCAACCTGCTCGAGGACCTTCAGAAAAAGTTCAGGCTGACCTATCTGTTCATCGCGCACGACCTCTCGGTCGTTCGGCACATATCCACCCGCGTTGCGGTGATGTACGTCGGCAAACTCGTTGAGCTCGCCGACCGCGACGCGCTCTATCAAAATCCACTGCACCCATACACCCAGGCGCTCCTCTCCGCGATTCCCATTCCGGACCCGGTCTTGGAGAAACGCCGAAAGCGCATCGTCCTCACGGGCGACATCCCGTCACCGGTGAACCCGCCCTCAGGATGCCGTTTTCATACGCGCTGTCCGATCGCGTTCGATCGCTGCGCGGTTGAAGAGCCGCCGCTCACAGAATATTCACCCGGCCATTTCGCCGCGTGCCACTGGGTGGAAGAGCACGGCGGACGCGCACCCGAACTCGTCATGAATTAAAAACGGGCGACCGCTGTTGCGATCGCCCGTGAGGCCTTTGGTTTGCCGGTGTTAGGCTTTCTTCTTGCGTCTGCCGTTGCGCGCAGCTTTGCGCACCTTTCGGCCGGCCTTTCTGCCTGCGGCCTTTTTCTTGCGGACGCCCTTGCGCGCAGCTTTGCGCACCTTACGGGCGACCTTTCTGCCTGCGGCCTTTTTCTTGCGGCCGCCCTTGCGCACAGCCTTGCGCACCTTGCGGGCGATCTTTCTGCCCGCGGCCTTTTTCTTGCGGCCGCCCTTGCGCACAGCCTTGCGCACCTTACGGGCGACCTTTCTGCCCGCGGCCTTTTTCTTGCGGCCGTTCGGTGACTTCTTAGCTGCGCCGGCGGCAGCCGCCTTACGGCGACGTGCTTTGCGACGAGGCTTTTGAACCTCCGTCGCCATGCCACCGTTCATTATGGAATCCGAGTCCATTCATTCCTCCTCGTCCCCGGGGACGATAAGCGTTATTGGACAGCGCTCGTTGGCGCGTTTGAGCGAATCATAGAGGATTTTTCCAAATGATGCAAATTCACGCGTGTGCGACCGCGTGTGCGACAACGTGCAATTTGCGGGGGGTTGACCCCGGCGGTATACTAAGGCCCGTGAAAAAGCCCCTCATTATCGTGGAGTCGCCCACGAAAGCGCGGACGATCAAAAAGTTTCTTCCCGCGCGATACGCCGTGAAAGCATCGGTGGGGCACGTTCGCGACCTTCCTAAGAGTACTTTGGGCGTCGATGTCGCGCACGATTTTACGCCGAAATACTTGACGATCAAGGGCAAAGGCGAGGTCATCAAGGAGCTTCGCGGTGCGGTGAAAGGCGCCACCGACGTCTATCTTGCGACCGATCCCGATCGCGAAGGCGAGGCAATCGCTTGGCACCTGGCGGAACTCCTGAAACTCTCCGATCCGAAGCGGATCGAACTCCACGAAATTACTAAAGACGCGACTCTCGCGGCGCTCAAGCACCCCCACCACATCGACATGGACCGGGTAAACGCGCAACAGGCCCGGCGAATTCTCGATCGCCTTGTAGGCTACAAGATCTCGCCGCTGCTCTGGTCCAAAGTGCGCGGCGGCCTTTCGGCAGGGCGCGTGCAATCGGTCGCGGTTAAGCTCATCGTCGATCGCGAGCGCGAGATCGCCGCCTTCATTCCTAAGGAATACTGGAGCATCACGGCGCTGCTTGCGGCTGCGCACGATCCGGGAACCGCTTTTTCGGCGGACCTGGTATCGCACCGTGGCGAGAAACTCGAAATTGGGACGGAAACCGCGGCCAACGCGGCTTTGCGTGCGCTCGAAGGCGCCGCATATCGCATTTCATCGGTCAAAAAGCGCGAGCTGCGCCGTAACCCCCCCGCGCCCTTCACGACCTCGACGCTGCAACAAGAAGCATCCCGCAAGCTGCGAATGCGGGTGCGTCGTGCCATGCAAGTGGCTCAGGCTCTCTACGAGGGAGTCGATCTTGGGGGCGCTGAGGGAACCGTCGGCCTCATTACGTACATGCGCACCGACTCCACCCGGATCAGCGATCAGGCGCGCGAAGCGGCACGCGAGTTCATCGCCGCCGCGTACGGCGCGGAGTTCCACGGCGGGACGCGGCACCGCGTTCGCGAGGGAGCGCAGGACGCGCACGAAGCGATTCGGCCCACGTCGGTGTTGCGAACGCCGGATAAGCTGGCGGGTGTGCTCAAGCGCGAGGAGCTGCGTCTTTACACGATGATTTGGGAGCGTTTTGTCGCGTCGCAGATGGCGGCCGCGCTGCTCGATCAGACCGTCGTCGACGTGGCGGCTAACGATTACGGCTTCCGGGCGACCGGTACGATCTTGCGTTTTCCTGGTTTCACCCGCGTATATGAAGAAGGGCGAGACGACGAGGCGGCCGGGAAGGGGCGTATTCGACTACCGGAATTAGCGGCGAACGAAGTGCTCGATTGCCGCAAGCTCGACCCGAAGCAGCATTTCACCGAGCCGCCGCCGCGTTTTACCGAAGCAGCGCTGGTGAAAGCGCTCGAAGAGAACGGGATCGGCAGGCCTTCAACCTACTCAACGATCGTGGATACGATTCAGGCTCGCGGGTACGTCACGCAGCAAGAGCGTCGGTTCGTACCGACGCCGATCGGTATCGCCGTAAACGATCTGCTGGTCGAACACTTCCCGAAGATCGTGAATTTGGACTTCACCGCTCGAATGGAAGGCGACCTGGATCGTATCGCTGAGGGGCACGAAGACTGGATCGTGCTGCTGCAACGATTCTACGCTCCGTTCGAGAGCGACCTCGAGCTGGCCGAAAAGAAGCTTCCACGGCTAGAGTTGCGGGACGAGCCGACCGATGAGATTTGTCCGAACTGCGGCCGCCCAATGGTGATCAAGACGGGCCGGTTTGGAAAGTTCATTTCGTGCAGCGGCTATCCCGAATGTAAGACGACCAAGCCAATTGTGAAAGCAACGGGTGCCGACTGCCCCAAGTGCGGTGGCGCGGTCGTCGAGCGCCGTTCGAAAAAGGGTCGCGTTTTCTACGGCTGCGCGAACTATCCGAAGTGCGATTTCATCTCGTGGGACGCCGTCGCTCCCGAACGCTGTCCCGTCTGCGGTTCCTACGTCATCGTCAAGAACCGCCGCGGGGCGATTGCGCTGCAGTGCGCCGCCGACCGGACTCACGACGTCACGTCGTTGACGCCGGCGCCCACCGCCGAGGAGCCGGCCCTCTTGTCATCCTGACCCTATCATGAGCGAAGTCGAAGGGCGAAGGACGAAGGACGAAGGACGAAGCATGATCGAGAGGTGACGTGCAACGTTTAACGGTCATTGGTGGTGGGCTCGCGGGCTGCGAGGCCGCGTGGCAAGCCGCGCGTTGCGGAGTGGAAGTGGATCTCTTCGAGATGCGCCCACTGCGAAGCGGTCCGGCGCATCGAACCGGCGCGCTTGCCGAATTGGTCTGCAGTAACTCTTTACGCGGGGCTGCGCTTGAAAACGCCGTTGGGTTGCTCAAAGAGGAGCTTGCGCGGATCGGTTCGCTCATCGTTGGCTCCGCGCGCGAAACGGCGGTGCCCGCGGGCGGCGCACTGGCCGTTGATCGCGAGCGTTTCGCCGCGACGGTGGAATCCCGCATCGGCAACGAATCCCGTATTCGGCTGCACCGTGAGGAGGTTCGCACGATCCCGCTCGACCGCCCGACGATCGTCGCGTGCGGACCGCTTCCCACCCAAGAGTTCTTGACAGCCCTCGACGCGGTGCTGGGCTCATCCTTAGACTCCGCTCGGGACGACAAACGGGGAGCGAAGCGCCTCCACTATTACGATGCGGCTTCGCCGATCGTGGCGGCCGACTCGATCGACGAGTCGGCGATGTATAGAAAGTCCCGCTACGATAAGGGCGACGGTGACGACTATCTGAATATCCCGCTCGATCGTGCGCAGTACGCGCAGCTGGTCGCGGATCTGCGGACGCTGGAACGCCATCCGGCCAAAGACTTTGAAGAGACGCGATACTTCGAGGGCTGCCTTCCGATCGAAGAGATGGTCGATCGCGGCGACGACGTGCTGCGTTTCGGGCCCCTCAAACCGGTTGGATTGCGCGATCCCCGCACTGGCAAGGCACCGCACGCCGTCGTGCAGCTCCGCAAAGAGAACGCCGAAGGTACCGCTTACAATCTGGTTGGATTCCAAACCCGCCTTGCGTGGCAAGCGCAACGTGAAGCCTTTGGGAAACTCCCCGGCCTGCAAGGCGCGGAGTGGCTGCGCTTGGGGGTAATGCACCGCAACACGTTCATCGACTCACCGCGTCTGCTCGACTCGAGCTTGAAGTTGCGAGGAACGGCGGCGATGTATTTTGCCGGACAGATTACCGGCGCGGAGGGCTATGTCGAAGCGGCGGCGTGCGGAGCGATGACGGGCATCCATGCCGCGCGAGCGATGGTAGGGTTGAAGCCGATCGATTTTCCACGAGAGAGCGCGTTCGGGGCGGTCGTTGCCCACCTCCAAAACCACCACACCGCCGATTTCCAGCCAGCCAACGTCACTTGGGGTTACTTCCCGCCGATGGCTGACGGTGGGAAAGAGGGCAAACGTGAGCGGAGGCGGCGCATGGCGGAACGCGCGCTTGCGGCGATCGAAGCGTGGGCCGCTGAAACTCTCTTTGCGCCGGCGGGGTAGAGACGCTAGCATGAAGATTCGGTCCACGACGATTCTAGCGGTGCGCCGCGACGGCAAGCTTGCCATCGCGGGCGACGGACAGGTAACGCTCGAGAAGACGATCGTCAAGCACAGCGCGCGGAAAGTACGCAAGACGTCCGGCGGCAAGGTTTTGGCCGGCTTCGCCGGTTCGGCCGCCGACGGTATCACGCTGCTGGAAAAATTCGAAGGGAAATTCGCCGAGTTCAAAGATTTGACGCGCGCCGCGGTCGAGCTGGCGAAGGACTGGCGACAAGACCGTGCGCTGCGCCGTTTGGAAGCGCTGATGATCGTTGGCAATGCCGATCATCTTTTTGTCCTTTCCGGAATGGGCGACGTGATCGAGCCGGACGAAGGTATCGCCGCGATCGGCAGCGGCGGACCGTACGCGCAGGCGGCGGCCGCCGCGCTGCTGCGCAACACGCAGCTCGATGCCGTCGAGATTGCCCGCAAAGGGCTGGAGATCGCCGCCGAAATCTGCATCTATACCAACGCCGACATCATCGTGGAGAGTCTTCCGTGACGAGCACGTTGACGACCCTCGATCCGACCGCTCTCACGCCCAGACAAGTCGTCGTCGAGCTCGACAAGTATATCGTTGGGCAAAGCAAGGCGAAGCGCGCGGTCGCAATCGCGTTGCGCAACCGGTATCGCCGAGCGCGCGCGCGGGAAGATTTGCGTGAGGAAATCACGCCGAAGAATATCCTGATGATCGGGCCGACCGGCGTGGGCAAGACCGAAATCGCGCGACGCCTTGCGGCGCTGGTCGGCGCACCGTTCGTCAAGGTGGAGGCGACGAAATATACGGAAGTCGGCTATGTCGGGCGTGACGTCGAATCGATGGTGCGCGATCTCGTCGAGGCCTCGATTCGCACGGTGACCAACGAACGGCGCGCGGAAGTCCGCGAGCTCGCGGCGCGTCAGGCGGTCGAGCGCGTCATCGACGCACTGCATCCCGAAACGCGTCCCCCGTCGGCCTCGCAGGGAAATCCGTTTGGCGCAGCACTCGGTTCGATTTTCGGCAGCGGCGTTGGGCCGCAGACGCAATCCGGCCCGTCGGTCGCGGTGTCGCCTGACGCGCAGCGAGTTCGGGATCAGACGCGCGGTGAAATCGAGCGCGGCTTTTACGACGTGCGCCTGATCGAGATCGAAGTGGAAGAGACGCCGAGCTTGCCGATCGGCGTGATCGGCGGCGGCATGGATCAGAGCGGCGACCTCGGCGAGATGCTCGGTGGCATTCTACCCAAGCGCCGAACGAAAAAGCGCGTGACGGTGGCCGATGCGCTGAAGATCTTCGAGCAAGAAGAAGCCACAAAGCTCATCGATATGGACGCCGTCAAGCGTGAGGCGCTGCGCCGCGCCGGTGAAGACGGAATCATCTTTATCGACGAAATCGATAAGGTCGCCGGGTCGCAGGTGCGCGGCGGTCCCGACGTTTCGCGCGAAGGCGTCCAGCGCGACATCTTGCCCATCGTTGAAGGGTCTACGGTCAACACCAAGCACGGCCCGATCAAGACCGATCATGTCCTGTTCATTGCGGCCGGCGCCTTTCATATCAGCAAGCCGTCGGACTTGATTCCCGAACTGCAGGGACGCTTGCCGATACGGGTCGAGCTTGACTCCCTTACCGCCGAAGATTTCAAGACGATACTGACGCAGCCCAAAAACGCGCTCGTCGAACAATACAAGGCGTTGCTTGCTGCCGATGGTGTGACGCTCGAGTTTCGAGGCGATGCAATCGAGCAGCTCGCAACCTTTGCGATGCGGGTCAACGAACAGACTGAGAACATCGGGGCTCGCCGTCTACATACGGTGCTAGAACGCGTTCTTGAAGCGATCAGCTTCGACGCGCCGGAAACGACCGGAACGGTCGTGATCGACGGGGAGTACGTGCGCGCTCGGCTTGCCGACATAGTGGAGAATGCGGATCTTTCAGGGTATATTCTCTAAGGTAATTCACATTACGCCCGGCAGGGCAGAAAGCGCGGCAAAGAGGATGATGTCACCCATGAAAAAGTTGAATGGCGCTCTCCTCACGCTCTTTGGTGCGGCGATTCTACTGTCGGCGTGCAACGGAAACAACAACGGCATCACGACGCCGCCCGGGTCAGGGTCGTTCTGCGGTGGTCCTCCAAACCAACTCGAGGTGCTCTGGCCGATCCCGAACTCGAAGAATGCTCCTTCAGGGCTAGGCAACATCTACGTTTCCACCAAGGGAACGCTGCCGCCCAGCAACAGCTTTAACTTCTTCCTCGTTCCGTCTAACGGATTGTCGACGTTCACGTCGACGTTCTTCGGAGTCAGTCAGTCGCAGATCCCGACGCCGCATGCGACACCCTCGTATTCGAACCCGATCTACTACGCATCATCGCTTCCGCCGAGCTACATCATCGGACCGGCTCAGGCGGTCAGTCTGTTCTGGAACAACGGCGGTACCGGTTGCACTCCACACACGCTCGTCAGCCAGTTCCGGACGAAGTAGCCTTCTATCGAGGGGCACCTGGGAACAGTAGCGGGCGGCGATTACGAAGAATAGCCGCCCGCGATGCCCTACATTCGCGAGATCATTCCGAACGGACACCCAACGCTGCGAAAAGTCGCGAAGAGGGTCGATCCGAGAGAGATTCGAGAGCCGCTCTTTCAGCAGTTGATCGACGACATGTTCGAAACGATGTACGCAGCACCCGGCGTCGGCCTGGCTGCGCCGCAAGTCAACGTTTCAAAACGGCTCTTCGTCATGGATGTGAACGACGACGAGCATCCGCCAGCGGTCGTAATCAATCCGAAGATTGAGGGCTTCGGCGAAGAAATCGAACTGCGCGAAGGCTGTCTAAGCGTGCCGGGGATGATCGGCGAGATCGTCCGCTATCAGCGCGCCGCAGTCACCGGACTCGATCGGGAGGGACGCAAAATTCGGATCGAAGGCGAGGGTCTGCTGGCGCAGTGTCTGCAGCACGAGATCGATCACCTCAACGGCGCACTCTACATCGACCGCGCAACGAACTTGCGCCCAGTCGAAAGCGAAGAGGAGAAAGAAGCCGCGGAGGCTTGAAGACGCTTTTTCTGGGCACCAGCGCGTTCGCGGTGCCGAGTCTCCGGGCCGTCGCGGCGCAGACGGAGCTCCTCGGCGTCGTGTCGCAGCCGGATCGTCCGGCCGGGCGCGGTCAGCGGCTCACGCCGAGTCCGGTGAAGCGTGCCGCGCTCGAGCTCGGCTTGCGCGTACACGAACCGGCTTCATTGAGAGCGTTCGCCGCCGAACTTGCCACCGAGCGCATCGATCTGCTGGTCCTGGCATCGTACGGGCGCATGCTGCCCCAGGAGCTTCTGAATCTGCCGCAACTTGGTTCGCTCAACGTCCATCCCTCGATGCTGCCAAAGTATCGCGGTGCAACGCCGATTCAGAGCGCGATTCTGCACGGCGACGACGAAACCGGCGTGAGCATCATGCTGATGGACGCCGGGCTCGACACCGGCGACGTAGTGCTGCAACAATCCGTTGCGATCGCGCCGGGTGAAACTTATGGCGAACTCCACGATCGGCTCGCGATGATCGGCGGCGAGCTGCTGGAGCAGTCAATCGATTTGGCGGAGCGCGGCACGCTGATCGGGCGACCGCAGGCCGGTGAACCCAGTGTAACGAGGCCGATTGCGAAGGAAGACCTGGCGATCGATTGGAGCTGGGAGCCGAAGCGCATCGTCAATACGGTGCGCGCATTTTCTCCGCAGCCCGCGGCGCGCGCAACCTTGGACGAAGAACCGGTGAAGATTCTTCGAGCGCACGTCGACACCGGCGGCGCGCTCGTTATCGACGAATTGATCGCTCCTAATCGCGGGAAGATGAGCGGTGCGGAGTACCTCCGGGGTCGCCGCCAGGCTCCGGGATGACCGCGCGCGAGCTCGCACTCGGGGTTGCGCGCGACGTTTTTCCGCCGCCGGGATCGAACGCGGTCGAACGGACCGCGCAAGCTGCGTTCGACTACCGCGCGCGCCGCAGTGAGTTGAGCGATCGCGATCGCGCATTCGCGGCCGAACTCGCCTACGGCGCGATCAAAATGCGTCGCACGCTCGACTGGTATTTGGAGCCATTCTTGAGCGCGCGCCGTGATACCGAGGGGCCCCTGAGCACGACGGGCGCCGTCCGGGAGCTCTTACGACTGGCAGTCTACGAACTCGTCTACACGCGAGCGGACGAGTACGCGACCGTTTTCGAGTTCGTGAATCTCGCCAAGCGCATCTCGCACCGCGGATTGAGCGGTTTGGTGAATGCCGTTCTGCGGCGTTTTCTTCGCGAACGACCGGCACAACCGCAGCGCGAGCAATTCGAAAACGAACGCGAATACCTCGCGGCGCGCTATTCGCTCCCGACCTGGCTCGTCCGCCAGTGGGGAGAGGTCTTCGGCAACGAGCTCGAGGCGATTTGCGCAGCGGTCAACGATCCGCCGGGGCTTGCGATCGTCGTCAACGCGCTCAAGGCAACGCGCGAAGAAGCCGCAGAACGGCTCACTCCAATGGAGACGCGCCCCTCGACCGTGGTCCCCGAGGTGTTGCTCGTGAAACGCGGCGGGAATTTGTCCTCCACCAGTGACGGCGACTGGTGGCCCCAGTCGGAAAGCTCCGCGATGGCGGTCGACGTGCTTTGCCCCCAACCCGGGGAGGCGATTCTTGACGTTTGCAGCGGACGCGGGAACAAAGCGCTGCAAATCGGTGCGCGGTTGAATCGGCAAGGATCGCTGGTGTGCGTCGAACGCGACCCGCGCAAAGTGGCGACGCTCACCGCCCGGTTGGAACGGGCCGAGGTGGTGGCGGGAGTCGTCACCGGTGACGCAACGGCCGACGCGCTGTCGGAGGAGCAATGCTTCGATCGCGCGCTGGTCGACGCGCCGTGCTCGGGAGTGGGCGTCGTGGGCCGCCATCCCGAGGCGCGCTGGAAGAAGCAGGGGACCGACGGCGAACGCCTTGCGCTGACGCAGCGAAGCTTGCTCGAGCGGACGGCCCGCCACGTCTACCCTGGCGGCGCGCTCGTCTATGCGGTGTGTTCGACGGATCCACGCGAAACAACTGAAGTGATCGACGGCTTTTTGGCGCGAGAAAACTTCGAGCGCGGCTTGATACCGGCCGCGTACGAAAGCCTGTTGAGCCGCGACGGCGACGTGCTGATACCACCCGGCATCGCCGGTCGTGACGGGTTCTATGTCGCGCGGCTCGAGCGGCGCACGTGAGCTTCCTGGCAAAGATCGAGGAGGTCTGCGCAACCTTTATCGAGCGAACGTTTGCGAAGAGCTTTCCCAGCGATTTGGAGCCGGCACAAATCGCGCGGAAACTCGTTTCGACGATGGAAGCTCAGACGCACGGCGAGGAAGGGCGCTTGCGCGCGCCTGGCTCGTACGCCGTTTATGTCAGCCCCGAGGACTTCGAGCGCCTAGCCGACCGCGCCGATTATCTCGAACGCGCCTGGGCCGAGCTTTTGCGCGATCTGGCGGCGCGGGTCGGGATCACGTTCGAAGATGGAGGCGCTCGCGTCACGATGGCGGCGCGCCCCAGCGTGCCGTTGGGCGCCATCGCGATCGAGGCTGCGCGAGCGGAGACGCGCTTTTCCTTGCGGATGGTCAAGGGAGTTCCGCCCGATGGGGTATATCCGATTCAGGGGCAGGCCAGAATTGGACGAAACGAGGAGAGCGAAATCGTTCTTGTCGACCCGAGCGTTTCGCGCGCGCATGCTATCGTGGAAGTCAACGCCGGAAAACCGGTGGTCCGTGATTTGGGATCGACCAACGGGACGTTCGTGAACGGGAGACGCGTTCGGGCGCACCCGCTGCGCGACGGCGACGAACTGCTCTTCGGCAACACCAAGATGAGATTCGAATCGCCATGATTGCGGAAATCGGCGCAGCCGTTGCGTTCGACCGGCAGATGCGGATCGGTTCGCTGGAGATTACGGCCGCGCTCGCAGTGGTTGCATTGCTGGCGGCGCGTCCGCGCTTCCGGGCTGCGGCAGAAATTGGCCGCGTTACGCCGATGCAGCTGCGGCTGGAGATCTTCGAGTGCGGCGCGGCGCGGGCGTATCAAGGGCGCCCGCCATTGGAGCTGGGACGCGACAAGGGCGCTGACATCGTTTTGGGCGATGCCGAGGTGAGCCGGCGACACGCGCGTTTCGAGAGCCACGAGGGCGTCGTCTACGTCAACGATCTGAAAAGCAGCAACGGCACGTTCCTGAACGGCCGGCGCGTTACGGACGCTATTGAAATCCGCGCGGGGGATGAAATCGACGTCGGGACGACTCGGCTTCGGGTCAGCTCGGTGCGGCCCGGATGACGCTTGCAATTCGGGGCGATCGCACGTCCTGCTTTACCGTGCAACTCGGGCCGCGCACGTGGCTCCTGGCCGTGGCGCGGGGGTTTGGGACCATCGGCGGACTAGCGACTGAAGCGGCACTCCTCGCGCGGCTTCGCGGCGAATGCGAACGGCGCGTGCGAAGCGCTCGTTTCCGTCGTGCCATCGACCGCCCGCAGGCTGCCGCAACGGCGGTGCTCGCGGTGATCACGCGAGTCAATGCGGACTTATATGTCGGCACGGCGAGCCACGAAGATTACGTGACGGCTGCGGCATCGTTGACCGCGGTGCTCGTCGTGCACGGACAGGCGTACGTCTTGCATGCGGGGGCGACGGCCGCATACTTAGCCCGTGGCGGCGACCTGATGGCGCTCTCCGGCGACGACGTCTTCGAGGACCGGCGCAAGCCCGTGCTCGTGCGTGCGCTTGCCGTAGCGCCCGTTCTCGACATTACCATCTCCAACACGATCCTTAGCCAAGGCGACGCGATCGTTCTGCTTGGCCGGCGTTTGCGCGACGATACAGAACGACGCGCACTGCTTGCGAACCTGGATGCGAGCGATCCCGGCGAACACGTTCTGGTTGCGCGGTTCGAATACGACGATGCCGCGCCCGGCGAGTTCGCGTCGGTGAGCCGGCCGCCAATCTTCGCGCGCGCGCTGGCGCGAACGGCAGCGGCGATCTCCTTTTTGATCGCGGCGGTCATTACACACTGACAGTTTTAGTGCGGCGGGTCGCGCCGATGTTGGGCGCGCTTGCCGTGGCCGCGCTGATTCTGTCGTTTGCGCCGCGCCACACGATCGGTCCGCCGTGGTTGCTTGCAATTCTCGCGGCGCTGGCAATCGTCTGGGTAATTTGGCAACCCGCCTCGACGGTGCGCGACGATGGGTTGCCGGCGCTCGCCGTGGTGCTTGCATCGCTTGGACTCGCAATGGTCGACCGGCTCTCTCCCGCGTTGGCGCAACGACAACAGCTATGGCTGCTCGTATCGCTAGCGCTTGCAGTCGGGTTCGGTCCCGCGTTTTCGGCCTTCCGGCGTTTTGCCGCGTACAAATATCTCTGGGTCGTCGCGTCGCTCGTTTTATTCGTCTTACTGCTCTTTTTTGGCGAGGAGATCAACGGCGCGCGACTTTGGATCAAGCTCGGGCCAATCGAATACGAGCCGATCGAGCTGATCAAACTCTTCATGGTCCTCTTCTTAGCGGCGTACTTGGCCGAGATGGCCGACGTCATCGGTAACGCGCGGCCATGGTCGTTACGGGCCAACGTCAAGTACTTGGGGCCGCTCTTCATCGGTTGGGGCGGCTCGATGGCGATCTTGGTCGTACAGCGTGATCTCGGCATGGCCACGCTGCTGCTCGCCACCTTCGCGACGCTGCTCTTCGTGGCGACGCGCCGGCTCGACATCGTCGTTTTCGGCTCGCTACTCTTTGTGCTTGGAGCGTTTTGGGCCATGCACCACTATCCGTACGTGCAAACGCGCATCGCCGTATGGCGTAACCCGTTCTCCGATCCGCTCGGCGCGGGTTATCAATCTTCGCAAGCGTATTATTCGCTGGCTGCGGGCGGACTGGTGGGGAGCGGATACCGCCTCGGCCATCCCGAATTCATCCCGGATGTGGCGACGGATTATGTATATGCGGCGTTTGCAGAAGAGTTCGGCTTGATCGGCGCGATCGTCGTTCTAGCGATCTTCCTCGACGTCGTGAGGCGAATCTTTGCGACGGGGTTGGAACAGCCCGATCTCTACACGAAGCTCCTGGCAACAGGCCTCGGCGCGACACTCGGGTTTCAAGTCGTCATCATCGTCGGCGGGGTGATTGGGTTGCTCCCGCTCACCGGGATAACGCTGCCGTTCATGTCGTACGGCGGGAGCTCGCTGGTCACAAATTTTCTTCTCATTGCGCTGGTATGGGCGATGAGCGCCCGGCCACGGAGGATCACATGAAAATTCTTGCTATGCTGCCGGTGTTGTTCCTCGTCGCCGCGTGCGCAAGGAGCTCAAATGGCGCGAACGCTACGGCGTCGGCTTCGGCGGCTGCGAAGAATCCCGCGTCGGCCAGCGACGGCGCCGTCGTCTATCTTGCAAACTGTGCGAGTTGTCACCAAGCCAACGGTCAGGGCATGCGCGGAGCGTTCCCGCCGCTTTCCGGCAATCCGGTCGTAACCGGCAATCCAGCCGCGGTAATCACGATCGTCAAGAACGGGCTCGACGGCAAGATCGTCGTCAACGGCGAGGCCTATAGTGGAATCATGCCACGCTGGAAGGGCGTGATGTTAGACGCTCAGATCGCTGCGGTGATCACGTACGTTCGCAGTTCCTGGCACAACCACGCGCCGGGGGTTAGCGTCGCCGAAGTCCACGCCGTCAGATAGAGACGACCTTTCCCGTCCTGTGAAGGACGCCGAACTCGCGCGTAAAGAGCGACTCCACGAACTCCAACATTGCTGGGTCGCTGTGACGCAGTCTGGCGCGTGTGGCGCGCGGCCAAGGTGAAGCCGGATCGTTCGCTTCGACGTAGGCGCGCAGCGATTCCGCGAAATATTCGTCGACCCCGGTGGCGGCGTAGGGCGTGACGAACGTCGTCGCGTTGCCGAAGAGCCCGCGGATCTGGGGGTCGATGCCGCTGCGATAGACGCCCCCGCCCAGCGCGCAATCGAGCGCGTGACCAAACTCATGCGCCACCGTCATTGGGCTGCGCGAACGCAAGAATAGCGCGCGCTCTTCGACGACGAAGAGCCCCGCAGGCGGAGCAGGCCACGCGTCCACGTCAATACCAAGTCGCGCTAATGCCGCCGATGCTTCGCGGTAGCGTTCGCCGGAGCGCAGCGGTATTACGCGAATGTGGCTACGTAGCGCGTATGCAAGCGCGCCACGGCCGAATCGGAGCAGCGTCTCGATGACCGCGGGCTCGGCCGGGCGATGGCGGTCGCAGTCGAGGAGGCGGCGCGCGATCGCGGCTGGGTCCTTGTGCATCCGCGCCATCGTCCCGCAGCGGCGTTGCCGCCACGTAGCGGCCGGGTTTTCAGAATTTTTTCATTCATACGTTCTAGGCTGGACGGACCATCGAGTGGACTTGTCAACTATCCCCCTTGCCAACCTCTGGAGGTAATCAAATGTTTAGCACTCTCGTTCGCCGGGTGGCCGTAGCGGCGACGGCGGCCATCGCGGTCGCCGGTTGCCACGGCACCGGCATGGTTCCGACTCAAGGCATCGGATCGGCTTCGCAGTCCGCCGGGCAATCGCAGCCCGGCAAGGATTACTCAATTTTGAAGGTCCTGACAAAAGAACGAGTCATCGGATCGACGGTCGATCCGAACCTGCATCAGCTCAACCCGTACGGGCTAGCCGTCGCGCCGTCCACGAACGGAGACTTCACCAAAGGCGACCTGGTCGTTTGCAACTTCAATGCCAGCAGCAACGTGCAGGGCACCGGCTATACTATCGTCGGGCTGCATCCCCACGCCCATTCGACGCCGACCCTCGTCTCCGAGAGCAAGACGCTAAAGGGCTGCGACGCCCTGGCACTCGCTCCGGATGACACAATCTGGGCGGCGGCATTCACCGCCAACGACAATCCCGTGATTTCGTCGACCGGCCAGCTCGTAGTAAACATCAAGGGCGCGCCCTTCGACCATCCCTTCGGTCAGATTTTCGCGGCCCACGGCGGCGTGTCGGGCGCCCCGGCGTTCTACGCGACGAACGCGCGCAGCGGAACGGTCGTCCGTATCAACCTCGGCTCGGGCGGCTTCACGTACGACGTGATCGCGAAGCATTTCGCGGTGAACGACGGAAAACCGGGAAGCATTTTTGGACCGTCGGGCTTAGCCTACGATGATAGAAACGACACGCTCTACATCGTCGATGGGACGAACAACACGGTCGTCGCCTTTGCGAACGTCGGCACGATCCCGGCCGGCGGCATCATCGTCAAACAAGGCGGTACGAGCTTCAAGGGTCCGTCGGCGGCCAACGCGCGATTGGTCTACGCCGGTCCCCCGCTCAACGGCCCGATCAGCTCGGCGCTGCTCTTCAACGGAAATCTGGTGATCGGCAACACGGGCAATAATACCGGCCGGAACATCCTGGTCGAGATGACTCCGCACGGCACGATTCTGGCGACGCGCAACGTCGACCACGGCGCTTCGGGCTCGATCTTCGGGATCGTCGCCACCGGCAACAACGCAGCCGACGCCAGGATCTACTTCAACGACGACAATCACAACAATCTGCGAGTCTTAGAAAGATAGGGTTCATGCCATTCCCCGATCTCCGTAACGGCCTCCGCATCTGCGCGGTCGCCGTCATTCTCGGGGGCTGCAGCTCCGGCGGTTCAGCGCCGGGGCTGGCCCCCACCCGGTCCCTCAGCGGTCTGGTTACGCACGCCGTCGGGCTTGGAAAAATCGTTCAGACGAAAAACCACACCCAAATCTACGGATTCGACATCGACCAAAACGGCACGGACGGCGTTCTTGCGACGGCTACGGACGTAGAGACCTTCGATCAAAATAGCGCCAAAATCACCAGCAGCATTCCGAAGAAACTGCCGCCGGGAACGTCATATAAGGTCGATGCGATCTTCACCGGAGACGTGGCCCTGATCACGCGTTACGTCGTACCAAAAGGCAAGCTCTACGCCAAGCGCTTTTACGAGGCGATGAATCCCGTGACCGCCCACAAGTTCACGGGCTCCTGGACTGCGCCGATCAAGGACATCGACGTATTGCAGGCCGGCGTCAATCAAACGACCAGCACCGGCGCGCTCTTTGCGATCGAACTCAAGAAGCAAGATCACCCCGACATCATCGTATCCGACATCGCGACGAACAGCGTCAGCAAGGTGATCCCTCTCGATCCAAACGTCTTCGGCGGCGGCAACGGCCCGCAGTTCGCCCAGGACACGGCCACGAATCAAGCCGTGATCGCGCTTTCGCCGGACGGCGGACGAGTTGGCGGAGAGGCTCCGATCAACGTGCTCGTCGACTTGAAGACCGGTAAGGAGACGACGTTCGCCGGCCTCAACTTCGGTCCGTTCGGATCGGGATACGTCAACGGTCTAGCCGTCGATTCGAACACCGGCATCGCCGCCACGACGACCGAGCTGAACGCGCAAGTCGAGTTCTACGATCTCGCGAAGAAGACCGGCATCGCAGCGCAGCTGCCGTGCACCGGAAGCGCGTCGCAATATAACAGCGGCGCCGGTGTCGCTAACGATCCGGTCCACGGGCTTTTCCTCGTGACGGATCCGTTTTATTGCAGCGGCAGCCAAGGCGGTGCGGTTGTCGTCTACGACGAGAGCGGTAATCTCGTCGAAACGATTACCGGCTTCAAACTCGCGATTGGAGAACCCGCGCCGGTCGTCAATCCCTCCACGCGCACCGGGTTTGCGTTTGGCGGACCCGGCTTCAGCGAGCTCCAGGGATTCACGTATTAAGATAGCACTCGTCATCCTGAGCGAAGCGCGGCGCGTAGTCGAAGGACGAAGGACGAAGGGCGCGTTGGCTGGCTCGATCACTTCAGAAGAGTAAACCCCGGCTGGGATGCAGACCGTGGTCTTACGACGCGAATCACGACGTGATCGCGTCGTTTGCCGTCGGTGGCATCGATGCGCCAAGTTCCCAATCGCAGCGGCCAGAACGCGTGGCCGCTCGAATCGAGTGGAAGCGTTGTGCCCGCGACGCTCCAGCGCATTCCCATACCCGAATCGACGGCACGTAATGCGAGCTCCTGTTCGCGGTCTTGTAGCGCATTGGTGCCGGTGTTTCGCACGAAGACGTCACCGTCGTGCGGAAACACAATCCGCAAGCTTCCGCGGGCGTTCTGCCGCTGCAGCGCAAGCCAGGAATCGTACCGCTCGCTCGACCCGTCTGCCGGACGTCGCACTTCGCCGAGGTCGCGCGGCCGGACCCATTCCTGCACGATTGCGGGACAGGCATCGCCGCGCGACGGCGCGCGACCGGTAGTGGAGCAAATCGCGGTGCGAACGAAACCGCGCGGCGATGGGAACGCGGGCGGATCGTCGTTGCGATCGTAGAGGTGCAGCATGATGCGATTCCACAGCGGCCCAGCTCCGGTCACGCCCGAGACGCCGCGCATCGGAGTTCCATCAAAGTTGCCAACCCAAACGCCGACGGTGTACTCTCGCGTAAACCCGACGGTCCAGGTGTCGCGAAAATCGGAGGACGTGCCGGTTTTCACGGCCGCGGGAAAGGGCATCTGCAAGACGGAGCCGACGCCGAACGATTTCGCGCGCGCGTGTGGGTCGGCGAGCATGTCGGCAATAAGTTCCCAATCGCTTGCATCGCCGATCCTCCGCGATTCTCCGGAACGATCCGCAATCAGATGAAGCGGAACGTAGCTACCGCCGCGCGCAACCGTCGAATAGGCCTGCACGAGCTCCCAGAGACTCACCTCGCCGCTTCCCAGCGTGAGGCCGAGCCCGTAATACGTCGCCGGGTGGTCGAGGTGCGAAAAACCGAGATCGTGCAGGCGCTCCAGGAGCGGCGCGACGCCAAGACGCGACAGCACTTGTACGGCTGGAGCATTGAGCGAGTTTGCCAATGCGTATCGCACGCGCACCGGGCCGCTAAAACGACCGCTGTAATCGCCGGGCTGATACAGCCGTCCGCCGGGTATCGCATACACCGAGGGGACGTCGGCGAGAATCGTCGTTGAGACAATCGCTTCTCGCTCGAGTGCGAGCTCGTAGGCGAACGGCTTGAGCGACGAACCGGGTTGGCGCAGCGCCTGCACCCCGTCGTTGCGCCCGAGGACCTCGTCGGAAAAGTAGTCGGGCGAGCCGACATATGCGAGAACGTCGCCACTCCGGTTGTCCACGACCAACGCGGCACCGTCGGAGACGCGATATCCTTGCAGCGCGGCGATCACGTTTTGGGTTTGTGCCTGCGTGAAGCGCTGCAGGTTGCGGTCGAGCGTCGTGCGTACTCGCCCGGCCTGATCCGGTGCGCGACCATAGAGGAAGAAGAGCGCTTGCGCGGCATCGGTGATCCCAAAGTCGTGGCGGCGAACGGTTAGCGATTCGGCAAAGGCGCGGTTTGCGCGCGCCGGCGTGATTTCGCCCAGGCGGACCATCCGTTGCAACACAAACCACTGGCGCGCTCGCAGTGCCCTCCAATCGCCGTCGGGCGCGAGCCGCGCGGGATCGTTGGGGATAGCGGCCAGCAGGGAGGCCTGGGCGAGATCCAAATCGGCGGCCGGCTCGCCGAAATAAGTGCGCGCCGCCGCTTCGACGCCGTACAGATTTCCGCCCATCGGCACGCGATTGACATACGTTTCGAGCACGGCGGTCCGGCTCGACGCGATGGCGATTCGTTGCGCGATGGCAATCTGCGCAAGCTTTCCACGAATCGTGCTCGGAGTGTCGTGAAGTAATCGCGCAAGCTGCATCTCGATCGTCGAGCCGCCGCTGCGCGCCTCACCGAAAATCGCGTAATCTCGCGCGGCTCGCAGCAGGGCGGGAACGTCGACCGCGCCGTGATGCCAAAACCGCCCGTCCTCGGCCGCAACGATCGCTTCGAGGAATTGGGGCGAAACGGATTGCAGCGGGACGCGAACCGAATGCAGGGCGTCGGCGCCGAGGACGGTTCCTAGGACCGTGCCGTTGCGATCGGTATAGGTGGCCGATCCCCTCGGTGAGTTCAACGTGGCAACGTCGGTGCCGCCGGCGTACAACGCAACCATCGCCGCCAGCGCGCCCGCCGATACTCCGATCGCAAAGAGTTTCATGGTCTCTGCACGGAATGTACGACAGACGGGACTCGCCTTGCTCTCTCAAGGAGATGGTCGTTGCGTTTTTTGGGTCTGCCCTGCGCAATTCTTACCGCGGCGGCCATCGCCTCGTGCGGCGGCCCTGGTCCGAATTTGAAACAGCTCACGCCCGTCGCGGCATTGCCGCAACCGTCGCTTCCGCCCTGGATCGGCTCCATTTCACCGACGGGCAAGGCCCAAACGCTCGCCCAGATTCGGATCATTTTCACAAAGCCGGTCGCGCCGGTTACCGCGCTTTCGGGAGCGGGTCCGCGCGACGTTTTGAGCCACGTGAACATCGAACCGGCGTTGCAGGGTCACTTTACGCTGCTGACCCCGCGAATGATCGGCTTCGTGGCGGATCAAGCGCTTCCGATTGGAACGCGGGTGCAAATAACGCTTACCGAAGGATTGCGCGACCTAGACGGTGAGGCGCTGCAGCGGGACCTTTCTTGGACCTTCGAAACGGCCCCACTGCAATTTACTAGCTTGCCGCAGACGACGGGTGCGGATGAAGAATCGACGCCGGCGCCGGTCGGCCTTCGCCCAGCGCTCGACGTCACCGCCAATGCCTCGATCGACGCCTCGTCGCTGGCCGCTCGTACGGCGTTGATTGCGGGCGGCGAGAAAGTCGGCGTGTCGGCGACCCTTAAGACGCAGCCGACGCCCTATCCCGGCAGCAACGCGGAAGGGCTATTCGATCCATCGCTGGACACGTGGACCTATCGGGTGCGTCCGATTCGAGATCTGCGCCGCGGAACGACCTACACGCTGCATATTGACGCGGGCGTCGCGCCGGCGTACGGGAACCTTCCCACGAGCCAAAGCTTCGACGGCGGGATTCGTACCTATGGCGCGCTGGCAATCGTTCCGACCCCGCGCCCAAGCCCCAACGGCGGTGAGAGCCGATTTGCCGACGGCGATCCGGCGATTGCCTTTACCAATCCGCTCGACCCCAAATCGGTAGCGGGGGCAGTCACGATCTCGCCCGCGCCGGCGGCGGTCAAGTCGCTGATTAGCGTCCCGGACCAATCAAACGTCATCGCCATCGATCCGTATGCCCTCGATCCGAATGCGAGCTACACGGCAACGATCGGCGCGAACGTCAAAGACGTTTTCGGGCAAACGTTGGGCAACGAGCAGCGCGTTACCATCCGTACCTCGGATTTCGCGCCCGGCGCTTGGGCGCCGAGCGGGACCACCATTATCCCGGCCGGGGCGCCGATTGCGCTAAACTTCTACGCGACAAATTTGCCCAACAATTCATATCGTGCCGCGTACGCGCTGGTAGCACCGCTCCAACTGCTCGGCTCATCGGCTGCGCTCTCGATGTTACCCTCCTCAAAGAGTTGGCCCGCGTACCGGCTAAGCGCAGCGCGACGCAACGTACAGAGTGCCGTGCAGATTCCGCTTAGCGAAAAGTTAGGCGGCGAATACGGCGCGCTAGCGTACGGTTTCCGCACGGCCTTGGACGCGCCAAATTCCGATCCGGGACTCGTCGGGATCGTGCAGCTTACCAATCTCGGCGTTTTCGCCCAATGGTTCCCAGCCCACGGCATCGTCCAAGTGCAGCATCTCAGCGATGGTGCGCCGGTGCGCGGAGCCGGCGTCATTGTCTACCGCCTCGATGAAGACAACAAGATGCCGCCCGTGCAATGCGCGACCGGAGCGACGAATGCGAACGGCGAGGTCGATTTTTCCGGCGTCGACGTGGAGCGCTGCTCGGCTACGGCAAAAGAGAACGAGGCTCCCAATCTGGGCTTTGTCGTCAGCGAGCGAGCCGACGTTGCGACCGTTACGACGTGGAGCTATAGCGGGATAGGCCGTTTCGACGTCAGCAGTGGGTGGACCAGCGGCGCGCCGCTCTCGCGCGGTACGATCTTCAGCGATCGTCAGATGTACCAGCCCGGCGAACGCGGTGAGATTACCGGCGTCGCGTACTACGTCAGGGGCGCGCGGGTCGTCGCCGATGCGGACGCGCTTTATACGGTGCGCCTGCTCGATCCGAACAACAACGCTGCGCCGTTAGGTCAGGTGCGCACCGATGCGTATGGCGTTTTCTCGATGCGGATCGTTTTTTCTAAGCAGCAGGCGTTGGGATACTACACCGTGGACGCCAAGGGAACCAACGGTAACGATATCAGCGGCACATTCCGCGTGGCGCAATTCAGGCCGCCGAACTTCAAGTTGACGTTGACGCTTGGGGCGAAGTCCGCGACCGCGGGCTCGAGCGTGCGCGCAGGCGTTGCAGCGGCATATCTCTTCGGCGCGCCGCTCCAGGGCGGCATGGCGCATGCCTACGTTACGCGCGATGTAGCGACGGTGCAGCCCAAGGGGTGGGACGACTTCTCGTTTGGACCGCAATGGTTTTGGCCCGAGCAGACGCCGTCGTTCGACACCGATGTGCTGCAACGCGATCTGCCGCTAGACTCGCAGGGAGCCGCCTCGCTGGACGTGGCGGTGCCAGCTAACCTGCCCTTCCCGATGACGTATCGCGTCGATATGGAGACGAGCGACGTTTCGCATCTTTCCGTCGCAGACTCGCAGAGTTTTCTGGCGCTGGCGTCGGACGCGGCCATCGGCCTCTCGTCCGATACGGTAGGCAAGGCCGGCGCCCCAATGGCGATTCGCACGATTGTGACCGACGCGGACGGGAAAGCCATTTCCGGTAGCGCGGTGCACCTGGAACTTCAGAAGATGACGTATACGTCGGCGACGCAAGAAGTCGAAGGCGGCCAGAGCGCGCAGCAGGCTATTAAGTACGATACCGTGGCGAGTGCCGACGTAACGTCGGGAGAGCATCCGGTAACGGCTTCGCTCACGCCCAACGACGTCGGGCCGTATCGCGTCCGGGCCACATTCGGTGGAGGAAACCGCGAGGCGAGTGCGACGGAAGTTCAGGTGTTCGCGTTCGGAGCCGGCGAGGCGGATTGGGGTCTCTCCGATCCCAATGCCGTTGCGGTAAAGCTCGACAAGAAGCAGTACGCGATCGGCGATACCGCGAGCGCGCTGATTGCTTCGCCGTACGCGCACGCCGACGTCTATCTTGCCGTGGTGCGCGGCGATACGATCTACCGCACGACGCTGCACGACGTCAGCGGCACCGCTCACGCCGCCTTCAAGATATCGCCGGAGATGCTGCCAAACGCGGCGCTGCAAGCCGTTGTCGTGCGGCGCCGAACGTCAGCGGATACGCGCGGCCCGGATACGCTCGCGCTGACCGGTATGGCCGGCTTCGACGTCGACCTCGCAAGCCGATATCTGCGTCTCGGCATCGCCCCGGGCAGCGCAACGGTGCATCCGGGCAGTGCGCAGGCGGTGGATTTTACGGTGCGCGATCGCAACGGCACGGCGGCGCGCGGTGAAATCGTTGCGATGGTCGTCAACGACGCGATTCTTCAGCTCTCCGGCTACCGCTTGCCGGACTTGGTTCAAACGGTGTTTGCGGCGCAACCGATCGCTACGATCTTTTCCGACAATCGCGAAAACGTTACGCTGAAGACGCAAACCGCGCCGCTTGAAAAAGGCTTCGGCTACGGCGGCGGATACCTCGCCGGCGCCGCGAGTACGCGGGTGCGCTCGAACTTTCTGCCGCTGGCGTATTACGGCGTGCTCCGAGCCGACGCGTCAGGACACGCGCGGGCGGACTTCACGATGCCCGACGACTTGACGACGTGGCGCGTAATGGCGGTCGCTTTGGCGCAGGACACGGCGCATTTTGCGACCGCCGACGCCACGTTCATCTCGAACCAGCCACTGATCGCCAATCCGCTCTTGCCGCAGTTTGCGCGTCCCGGCGACCGCTTCGACCTGGGCGTTTCCATTGCGAATCAAACCGGAGCCGGCGGAGCGTTGGATTTGATGTTGCGGCTGGGTGGAGCTCTGAGTTTTGCGCAAGGCGATCCGACGACCAATCGTGCGACGGAACAAGCCGCGACCGGCATACAAGCATTCCGTTTTCCCGTCGTGGTGGGCACGTCCGCTCCGACCAACATTGCCGCCACGGCAGCGTTGGGCGATCGGAAAGACGCCTTCAGCGTGCCGTTTACAGCCACCGATCGCGCGATCAGCGATTCGGTGATCGAAAGCGGTGCGACGCGAAGGGAAGCGTCGATACCCATCTCGCTGAGCTCCGGCGGCTCGGTGCAGATAACGCTAGCCAACTCGATCGTTCCGCAGTTCGCCGTCCCGGCCGGGCAGGTGATGACGAGCGACGCCCTTCCGCTCGCCGACGAAGCCGCATCGCGGCTGGTTGTTGCGAGCGCGCTTCAACGCTTGCGTGGACCCTACCGTTTGAGCCTCGCGTTCGATCCAGCGGCGGCGAGCGAGGCGAATCTGCAACAGCTGCTCTCGTTCCAGCGTGGCGACGGCGGCTTCGGCGTGTTCGCAAACGATTCGGAGAGCGATCCCTTTACCACGGCGGCGGCGCTCGATGGACTGCTCTTCGCGCGCGGCCGCGGCGTGACCGTCGACGCCAGCGTCATTGGCAAGGCCGCCGATTTCATGACGCAAGTGCTATCGAACCCCGGACGCTTTAAATGGTGTACCAGCGACGTTACGTGCAAAGCGCGCCTGCGCTTCGAAGCGCTCTGGTCGCTCGCCGCCGCTGGTCGTCCGCGCACCGATTTTCTCGCCGACATCGTCGCGCAGTCAAGTCGTTTCGATAGCGCGACGCAGATTCGTTTGGCGCGGTATCTGCTGCGGACGTCGGGCTGGCAAGGTCAGGGTGCGGCAATGGCGGATCGTTTGCAGCAAACGCTGTACGTGACCGGGCGCTATGCAGTCGCGAATCTCTCCACCCGCTGGGGCTGGCGCGGCTCGCTAGTCGACGCGCAGTCGCAGATGCTGCAACTCCTGGTCGAGCGCCGCGCGCCGGCCGAACGGCTCGACGGAGCGGTGCGTGCCTTGATGGCGCAGCAATGCAAGTGCGGCTGGGGAACTTCCGACAACACTGCATCGGCGCTCGTGGCGCTCAGCGCGTACGCCGCGACCGAGCGGCTCGCGCCGGGCTCGGCGACGGCAAGCGTAGGGGATCGCACCATCGGAAGCGCGCGCTTCGGCGCTACCGCGGCGTCGCAAACATTCACGGTCCCGGCGGCCTCACTGCACGGCGATCGCATCCTCATCACGAGCACGGGCGTCCTGCACTACACGCTGCTCTACACCTATCCCGTGCCGTCCAACGCCCCCGGGGAGCTCGCGGCGTTTCGCGTCGTGCGTACCCTAACAAGCCCCGGCGGCACGGGGTCGAGCAGCGCGTCGCCGCTGGTCACGATGGATTTGTCGACGGCCCCGCCGGTTGACGTTGCGGCGGGTCGCGTCTTCGACGTCGGCGTGCGCGCGATCGTCGATCATCCGGTCGACCGGCTCGTCATCGACGACCCGTTGCCGGCCGGGTTCGAAGCCGTCGACACGACGTTCCGCACGGCGCTGCAGTCCGTAATTCCGCAAAGCAACAGCTGGCAGATCGACGCGAGCCAGATTTATCGCGATCGCGTCGTCGCGTTCGCGCAGCATCTTGGTCCCGGCGTGTACGAGCTGCACTATCTCGTACGCTCGGTGACGCCTGGAACGTTCGCATGGCCGGGTGCGCGCGCGTACTTGCAAGACGCACCCGAAGAGTTCGGACGCAGCGCCGCGTCGACCTTGACCATAAGCAGGTAAAGGTTCCATCGCTTGGGCCAATAATTATTAGCGGATGCAAATGAACCGCGCCGCATTTCTAGCCGGCTCGATGGCAGTCGCCGGGGGAACGCTTACTGCTCGCACGGACGGCGCGACGTCCGCGCCGATCGCGGCTTCGCCGGAGATGTTGCTTGGGCAGCTCATGGGCGGCAACAAGCGCTTTGTTGAAGACGATTTTCCGCAAACCAATCGCTTCGCCGACAAGCGAGCTATGGTCGTCGAGGGTCAGGCCCCGTTCGCGGCGATCCTCAGCTGTTCCGACTCCCGCGTCATCCCTGAACTCGTCTTCGTGCAGGGTATCGGTCAACTGTTCGTGACCCGCGTAGCGGGCAACTATCCCGACGATTTGGTGATCGGGTCGCTCGAGTATGCGATCGAGCATCTCGGCACCCGCCTCATCCTGGTGCTCGGGCATCAGGGGTGCGGTGCCATCAAAGCCGTCTATGGTGCTCTCGAAACTAAGACCCAGCTGCCGACGCACCTGTCCTCAATTCAAGAGCTCGTCGCGCCCGGGATTGCGGAAATAGTCAAGCAACGCGGCAGCATGGATTCAGCCGTCGAGGCCAACGTGCATGCGGCAGCGGCTACGCTAAAAAAGAGTCCGCCGCTCATTTCGAAAGAGGTCGCCGCCGGCCACGTGCGGGTGGCGGGCGGCGTCTATTATCTCAAGAGCGGCGAAGTCAAGTTGATTGGCTAAAGCGGGCTCGCGTAACGAGCCCGCTCCGCAACGCTAGACGCAAAAATATTTTGCCATCGCGTTGCCGCTAATGCCGATATTTCTGTTCGTTGCGTTAACCCAGTAGACGTAGACCGGGCTGCCCTGGCCATCCGTGTCGGTGACGTCGATGGTTAGGGGCGTGCCGCCCCCGGCGCTCTTATTCCAGAAATTGGCAAAGAAGCAATGGTTCCAGTTGCCGTTCAAGGTCTTCGAGGCGCAGATGCCCCCAGGCTTGCACGTAGCGTCAGGCACAATGTCGGACCGAATGAATCCCTCGGTCGGAGTCGCTGCAGCGCCCCGCGGCATCATCGCTGGATTGAAGGTAGCTGCGGCTAAGAGAAGTGAGGTCAGGATCATCGTTATCGTGTAATCTCCTTGCGACGGTATACGATGTATACGAGTAGCATAACCGCAAGCGTCACGGTAACCCGCAAGCAGGCGGAGCTTTTACGCATTTTCTAATGCCCGTCTTTTGCGGGAAGCAGCCATCCGGTTGATCGATTACTTCTAATATTGTACGATCTATCACTATCGCGGCGCAGCGGCGAAAAGGTACGATAAAGATACGATATATGAGGAAAGGGGAGAAATTATGAGCACCTATCGAGCGCCGTTGCGCGACATGCAATTCGCCCTGCGGGAGCTAGCCGGAATAGAGGGCGTCGCGACGCTGCCCGGCTGCGAGGAAACGCTCGACGTGCTCGATTCGATCCTCGAGGAAGCGGCCACGTTCGCTTCGGGCGTGCTCGATCCGCTCAACCGAGTCGGCGATAAGGAGGGCTGTAAGTGGAACGCAGGCGAGGTTACCACGCCCACCGGTTTCAAGGCGGCCTATCAGAAGTTCGCGGATGCCGGATGGATCGGCTTACCCGTGCCGGCCGAGTACGGCGGGCAAGGACTGCCGCAAATCCTGCTCGGGCCGACGCTCGAGATGTGGAATGCGGCGAACATCGGCTTTGCCAACGGCCCACTGCTCAACCAAGGCGCGATCGAAGCCATCGAGCTCGTCGGTTCCGATGAGCAAAAGAAGCGGTTCATTCCCAACCTCGTCTCCGGCAAGTGGACCGGCACGATGTGTTTGACCGAGCCGCAGGCCGGCTCCGACCTCGCGCAAGTGCGTACCCGCGCCGTACCCGACGGGGATCGCTACCTGATCGCGGGGACGAAGATATTCATTACATTCGGCGAGCACGACATGGCGGAGAACATCATCCACCTGGTGCTGGCGCGACTGCCGGACGCGCCCGAAGGCACGAAAGGCATCTCGCTTTTCATCGTACCGAAGTTTTTAGTAAACGCCGACGGCACTCTGGGTGAGCGCAACGACGTCGTCTGTGCGAGCATCGAGCACAAGCTCGGCATCAACGGCAATCCGACCTGCACGCTCAACTATGGCGAGAAGGGGAGCGGCGCCGTCGGCTATTTGGTAGGTGAGCCGAATCGCGGCCTCGAGTACATGTTCATCATGATGAACGCCGCGCGTTTCTCGGTTGGAGTGCAGGGCATCGCGCTCGCGGATCGAGCCTACCAAAGCGCGCTCGAGTACGCGAAGGAGCGAGTCCAGGGGCGCGACGTTAAACCCGGCTCGCGGACGCCGCAGCCGATCTTCAAGCACCCCGACGTGCGCCGGATGCTGATGTGGCAAAAAGCAACGATCGAAGCGATGCGCGGGCTTGCCTACGTTACCGCAGCCTCGCTCGACTACGCGCAGCGACATCCCGACGAGCGCGTTCGAAAGGAGCATAAAGCCTTCGTCGAGCTGATGATTCCGGTGGTAAAGGGTTGGTGCACGGAAAACGCCGTCGAACTGTGCTCGACCGCGCTGCAAGTCTTCGGCGGCATGGGATACATCGAGGAGACTGGGATCGCGCAGCAATACCGCGACGTTCGGATTCTCACGATTTACGAAGGAACTACGGGAGTTCAAGCGCTCGATCTGATCGGCCGTAAACTCTTGCGTGACATGGGCGCAACGGCGACGAGCGTCGGGAAGAAGATGGAGGCCGTAGCGCGTGAGTGCGCCGCGCACGCCGATCCAGCCGTGAAGCGCATCGGCGACGCCCTTGGCAACGCCCTGCAGACGCTTCAAGAGACCTCGCAGTGGATCGGCATGAACGCGATGGGCGATCTGCACAAAGCGTTTGCGTGTTCGGTTCCATATCTGCGGCTATGGGGCACCGTCGCCGGCGGCTGGCAGATGGCACGCGCCGCCCAAATCTCGGCGGCGAAGATCGCCGCCGGCGATGCGGAGGCCGACTTCTACCGCGCAAAACTTGCCACGGCCGCGTTTTATGCCAGCCACGTGCTCTCGCAGTGCGCCTGGTACCGGCGACAGATCCTTGAGGGTTCGGGCGACGTGATGACGCTGACTGACGCACAGTTCGAGCTCGACCGCAAAAGCATGGTGACGGCGTAGCAATGGTGCGGGTGATTACGCTCGACAATCCGCCGGTGAACGCGCTCTCGTTTGCGTATTGCGCGCAGCTGTTGGAAGCCATCGAGGCGGCAGAGCGCGATCCAGCCGTACGCGCGGTCGTTCTAACGGGAGCGAACGGCCTGTTCAGCGCCGGGGCCGACGTGAACGATTTTAACACCGAGCCGTTGCCGGATGCGATAAGCATTCGGGACGTTATCGCCGCAGTCGAGCGCAGCGATAAAACGTACCTGGCGGCAATCGATGGGAACTGCCTTGGGGGCGGCCTCGAGCTTGCGCTGGCGTGTGATTATCGCGGCGCTTCGGCGTGCTCAAAGGTCGGCTTGCCCGAGATCAAGCTCGGACTCATCCCTGGTGCCGGCGCAACGCAGCGCCTTCCGCGACTCATCGGCGCCCGCGCCGCGCTCGAGTTCATGCTCAAAGGCTCGTCCGTGCCGGCCCAGCACGCGGTCGAGCTCGGTATCCTCGATGAAATCACTCCGGGCGACGTCGTCCAGCAAGGCGTCGAGTTTGCGACGCGCGTCGTCGAGCATCCGACCGTTGACGCTCCCCTGAAGCGGCGTCTTTCCGCGCGCGAGGCGATCATCGCGAAGGACGTCCCGGCACAAGCCGGTCCTTACGTCGTTGCGCAAGCGCACAAAATGGTGCCGGCCGAAGAGAACGGCGGGCTTGCCGCGCACAAGCTAATCGATGCCGTACAGGCCGCCGTCGAGCTACCGTTTCCGTTCGGCTTGGCGCGCGAGGCTAGACTCTTCGACGAGCTCGTTCGCTCCAAGCCATCGCTCGCGTTGCGCCACATCTTTTTTGCGGAGCGCGAGTTGTCGAAGGTCGATGGCGTGGACCTTGTTCGTCAGGATAGTGAACAAATTTCGCGTGGCGGCGTGGTCGGAGCCGGGACGATGGGCAGCGGCATCGCGATCGCGTTTGCGCAGTCCGGCATTCCCGTCGTCGTGGTTGACAACGACGATGCCGCGGTCGACAAGGCCCGTCAAACCGTAATGGGCATGTTCATGTACCAGGTCCAAAAAGGCAGGCTTACACAAGAGGAAGCCTGGAAGCGGGCGCAATCCATTACCTTCACCGACGATTGGAACGAGCTCGCGGACGTCGACGCCGTCGTCGAAGCGGTCTTCGAGAACGTCGACGTAAAGCGCGACGTTTTTAAGAGGCTCGATGGCATCGTGAAGCCACACGCGATCCTGGCGACGAACACCTCGACGCTCGACGTTGACCGATTGGCCGAAGCGACGAGCCGGCCGGATCGCGTCCTCGGGCTGCATTTCTTCGTCCCGGCAAACATCATGCCGTTGCTCGAAATCGTTCGTGCGCACCAGACGTCCCAGCACACGTTATCGACGGCGTTCGCTCTGGGCAAGCAGCTGCGAAAGAAGACCGTGCTTTCCGGCAATGCGTTCGGGTTCATCGGCAATCGAATGGTTTTCGACTACCTACGCGAGGCGCTGGCAATCGCGGAGGAGGGCGTCGCACCGGCACGAGTCGACGCAGTCATGAAGGCCTTCGGCTTTCCGATGGGGCCGTTCGCGATGAGCGATCTTTCCGGCCTCGACATCGGCTGGCACATTCAAAGGTCGCGCGGCGACGTGGCGCTGGGACGCACTAACGTATTGCAGCGCCTGGTTGAGATGAACCGGCTCGGACAAAAGACGATGGCCGGCTACTTCAAATACGATAAGTCGGTCGGCAAGGGACGCGAGCCGATTACGGATCCTGAGGTCGAACGGCTCTTTGCCGAAGAGGCTCGCCGCGCCGGAATTACGTCGCGCGATTCCGGCGACGGTGAAATTCGCGAACGATTGCTCTACGCGCTGGTCAACCGCGGCGCGTATCTGTTGGAAGAGGGCGTCGCGCTGCGTCCCGGCGACATCGACATCGTCTACGTCTACGGCTACGGCTTTCCGCCGCATCACGGCGGGCCGATGTGGTACGCGGACGAGGTCGGGGGGGACAAGGTCTACGCGAGAATCCTTGAGTTTGAGTCCGCGTTCGGCTTACACTGGAAACCGTCGCCCTTGCTCGCCGACATCGCAAGCAATCACGGCAGACTCGCCGGCCGTGTCACCCCGAACTCGTCGAAGGGTGACGGAGTACTCGCCAATGCGTGAAGCCGTAATCGTTTCGGCGGCGCGCACGCCGATCGGACGGGCCTTTCGGGGTGCCTTCAATCAAACGCCCGGCGCGACGATGGCCGGGCACGTAGTCAGACATGCGATGGAACGCGCGTCGATCGATCCGGCGGAAGTCGACGACGTTATCATGGGGTGCGGGCTGCCTGAGGGAGCGACCGGAAACAACATCGGCCGCACCGCGGCGTTGCGTGCGGGATGTCCGGTTGCCGTTCCGGGGCAAACGGTCAGCCGCTTCTGTGCCTCCGGGCTCGATGCGATCGCATTGGGCGCAAAACGAGTGATTGCCGACGGCGCAAACGTCATCGTCGCCGGCGGCGTCGAGTCGATTAGCATGGTGCAGAACGAGGTGCACACGCATTTTCTGACGGAGGAATGGTTGTTACGGCACGTCCCCGACCTCTACACGCCGATGCTCTTTACGGCCGACTTCGTCGCCAAAAAATACCATGTGTCGCGCGAACTCCAAGACGAATACGCACTCCAAAGCCAGCAGCGCACCGCTGCGGCGCAGAGCGCCGGACGATTCGATGCCGAGATCGTGCCGCTGTCGTCATGGAAATACGATCGAGACAAAACCACCGGCAAGGTGACCGAGGAGCACGTCGAGCTAGAACGCGATGAGGGCAATCGCCCCGACACGACGCTGGAAGGCCTGGCCGCGCTCAAGAGCGCCGTCCCGGGGGTAAGCGATACGAGCGTTACGGCCGGTAACTCCTCGCAGTTATCGGACGGCGCCGCGGCCGTCGCGATCGTCGACGCGACCTTTGCCGTGCAGCGCAATCTCACGCCGCTTGGCATCTATCGCGGTTATGCCGTTGCCGGATGCGAGCCCGGCGAGATGGGCATCGCGCCGATCTATGCTGTGCCCAAGCTGCTCACACAATGTGGCTTGAGCGTAGGCGACATCGGCTTATGGGAGCTTAACGAGGCCTTCGCCGTTCAGACGGTCTACTGCCGCGAGACGCTCGGCATTCCGAACGATCGCTTCAACGTCGACGGCGGCGCGATTTCCATCGGCCATCCCTACGGCATGAGCGGCGCGCGCATGACGATGCACGCCTTGATTGAAGGCAAACGCCGCGGCGAAAAATACGTCGTAGTTACGATGTGCGTCGCCGGCGGCATCGGCGCCGCTGCACTCTTCGAAGTTGCCTAGGCGTCACGTGGTCGCTAATGGGTTCCGGAACGTCGAGTCTACTTCGGTGAGAAGGCAGTACACCAGCCGCTCGGGCTGATCGATCCGTCAACGATCTTGCAGGTCCCGTTGGCCTTGGAGGAGCTGCCCGGAATGTAGAACGTGCACTGCGAGCACTTGTGCCCGTTGCTCGGCGTGTTCTGGTACTTGAACTGTGCCTGCGAACCTTTGGCTTCCGCGGTCTGCGTTTCGGCCAGAAGCATTCCGGCGAGGGCGGGCAAGACCACGGCGCTTGCGACGAACTTGCCGCGCGTCATTCGATTGGGTGAGTCTTTCATTTACGGCGTAACCTCCGTCTTTGAGGTTGGCGAAGAGAGGCGACATTTCTTGCCGCGCCGGTGGACAGGCAAGCGGACGCGGCGATTGACGCTAGCGGTCTCACGCGAGCTTAATGGTACGCTAATCATGATTCGATGCTTTGTCCGGCAGTTTTCGGTTCAATTGAGCGTGAGGGGAAACTGACACAATATGACAAGCAAGTGGTTCACTAGCCTGATTTCGGGGGCTGCCCTTTTGGGGGTGACCCTCACCAGCGCCCTGCCGGCTCTGGCCGAGCAGGCGCCGGACAAGAATGGTCCCGGCGTTGCTCGCATCAGCATCATCGAAGGCTCGGCGGTCGTACAGCGCGGCGAAAGCCATACTCAAACGGCGGCGGTGCGCAACGCTCCGCTGCTGCCCGGCGATTACGTCTCGACCGGAAATACTTCGCGAGCCGAGCTGCAGTTCGACGGGTATACCGCGATTCGGCTTGGCGGCAACGTGCAGGCTCGCATCACGAACAACGATCCGAATAACCGGCAGATGCAGCTGGCCGATGGGACCGTCGAAATCGGCATGGTGCACGATGGTCGGACCATTCAGGTCGATACGCCGTCGGTGACGGTGCGCGCCCAGCAAACCGGGGATTATCGCGTGACGATCGCCCGAGACGGTTCGAGCTGGGTGACCGTTCGCCGCGGACGTCTTGACGTTGTTACGCCGCAGCGTACGTACGTGCTCGAGCAGGGCCGGACGCTGGTCGCGCGTGGGTCGGCATCGCGTCCATCGATTGCCTACACGAGCGCGGTTGGATTCGATTCTTTTGACGATTTCAATGCGAAGCGCGATCAGACAATGATCGCTGCTTTGAATGCGAGTCCAAACTTGAACCCGAGCATCGCAGGCTACGACAACCTCGGTGCCTACGGGCAGTGGCGAGATGTGGCCGGCTACGGGCAGGCCTGGGTTCCCGAACAGTCGGCTAACTGGGCCCCGTACCGCGATGGATCGTGGGTCTGGGAAGGCGGCTACGGTTGGACTTGGGTCGGTGCCGAGCCTTGGGGCTGGGCGCCGTACCACTATGGACGCTGGTTCTACGCCAACGGCTACGGTTGGGCGTGGTACCCGCCCGCGTATGCCTACACCCCGGCGTGGTCACCGGCGCTCGTCGGCTTCTTCGGATTCGGCGCCGGATTCGGCGGGGCAGGCTGGGGCGTTTCGGTCGGCTTCGGTGGCGGCGGATACGGATACGGTTGTAACGGCAACGGCTACGGCGGCTACGGTTACGGCGGCGGCTACGGTTACGGCGGCGGCTACGGTTATGCTGGCGGCTGCGGCTATCCGTACGTCGGATGGGTCCCGCTGGCACCCTATGAAACGTACTATCCGTGGTATCCGGGCTGGTCGTGGTTGGGCTTTGGTTGGGGCGTGCCGAGCTACGGCTGCTGTGGCGGCTTCTTTGGTCGAACTCGGATCGTTAACGTCACCAATATCTACAACATCTATCGTAACTTCCGTCACGGCGGCGGCAGCGGGACGTTGATCGGACACTGGCGCCAGGGGACGATCTCGGGGCACACCATTGCCGTGAACTCCCGCAATCTTGGCACCCGCGTGGGCACGATTCACGGCGCTCTGCCGGTCGCACCGAACCGTGAGAACCTGCGTTTCTCCAACCGCGCTCTGCGAGCACCCGTAACCTTCTCGCGGGCCTTCAATACGCCCCGGTTTGCGACGGACCGGTCCTTGGCCGCACGCAACTCGTTTGCGAGCCAGCAGAGGGCCGCTACACAGGCCATCCACGGTACTGCAACGGCGCGCCACGAGAACGCGCCCGTGACTCGTAACGAGGCGACCGCTCGCGGCAACGCGCCGGTCCGCGCAAATGCACCGGTGGCACGCGAGAATGCACCGGCGACACGCGAGAACGCACCGGTGGCACGCGAGAACGCACCGGTGACCCGCGAGAATGGTATCGTGCGCCATGAAAGCGCGCCCAGCGATTCGTGGCAGCGCTTCAATCAAGCGCGTGGCACCGAGCTGAGCGGCCGTATGCCGGAAGCGAGCGCACGGGGATCGGAATCGAGCCTCCGCGCTTCGGGATCGGGAGCCCGCGCCTCGGAATCGAGTGTCCGTGCTTCGTCGGCTAACACCGCGGTGCGGGCGGAACGGGCACCTTCGGACTCGTGGGGCCGCTTCTCGCAGCAGCGCGGCAGCGTTTCGGCTGCGACGTCGGGCGAGCGAGGATCGTACTCACGCGGCGAGTCCTACGGCAGCGCTTCACGCGGCGAGTCGTATGGCAACTCCTCACGTAGCGAATCGTATGGCAACGCCTCACGAAGCGAATCGTATGGTAACTCGTACTCGCATGGTTCGTACCAACGCGATCCCTACGGCTCCTACTCTCGCGAATCGGCTCCGTCGTACTCGCGGGAATCGTATCCCTCGTACGCGCGTGGATCGTATCCGGCGCAGTCGCGGGAATCGTACCCCTCATACTCGCGCGGATCGTATCCATCATACTCGCGGCCGTCGTATCAGTCGGCTCCGTCATACTCACGCGGATCGTACGGATCGTATCCCTCGTACTCGCGCGGATCGTCTCCGTCGTACTCGCGTGGACCCGCGCAGTCGGCTCCGCATCCTTCCGGCGGCGGTGGCTCCGGGCGCGGTGGCCGGCCTCCGCAGCATTAGCTAGTCTTCGCAGGGAAAGAAAAGGGCGGCGCCAAGGCGCTGCCCTTTCGCTTGCAGAAAAGCAGGCCGCAACCTGCTTCTCCGCTACGTCTTTCTAAGGAGCGCCAAATTCTATGAATACGTTACGCTTTTCGATGAGCATCGCGGCGTTTTGCCTTGTCGCCGGCCTTCCGGCCGCCAGCATGGCCCAGAACGCGCCGCACGTGAAGATCGCTCATCCGATCGAAGTGAACAAGTGTAACCCTCAACGCAACGTTTACATGAATACCGGATACGTCCCGGCGTATTACCCCGGCGGCGTGGGCCCGTACTGGGGCTGGCCGTCCGTCTACGGCCTGAACTACTACCAATATCCGGTCTCCGGGAATCCAACGCTGTCGATCGACTACTCGAACGCGACGAGCGTCGTGATGAAGGATATCGAGTTCGGTCTGCTCGTCAACGGTAATCTCCTTGCGGAAGTGCGCGACGTCGGCACGTTCTCGCCGGGAGCTGAAATCAAGCACGAGTTCGGGATCAGTCGAAACATCTTTCCGATTCAAGGGATGGCGCACTGCGTTCCGTTAAAAATCACCTTTGCCGACGGAACGAAATGGCGTAACCCGCACCTGCCCGCACTGCATCGCTCGATCTACGGTAAACCACCGCAGTAGTTTTCGAGGGGCGTCGTAACCGCGGCCCGGCATGGGCATCTTTTCGAGGTGCCCATGTGGGGTGCGCGGTATAACTCCTTATGACTCAAGATCTGTCCGCGCTTCAAGCGCGGGATAACGTTTGGGAGATGGCGCAGCGCCAGCTCGATGAAGTCAGTCAGCTGATCGGTTTGAACGAGTCGCTCCACGGTTATCTGCGTCAGCCCAAGCGCGTATTGGAGGTTTCCGTTCCCGTCCGCATGGACAACGGCTCCTTTCGCATGTTCACGGGCTATCGCGTGCAGCACAACATGGCGCGCGGACCGGGTAAGGGAGGCATCCGGTTTCATCCCGACGTGACGCTCGACGAAGTCAAAGCGCTCGCGATGTGGATGACGTGGAAGTGCGCGCTGGTTAACATACCGTTCGGCGGGGCCAAGGGCGGAGTGATCTGCGATCCCAAGCACATGTCGATGCAGGAGCTCGAGAACCTGACGCGCCGCTTTACGAGCGAAATCTCCATCATCATCGGACCCGAAAAAGACATTCCCGCGCCCGACGTTTACACGACGCCGCAGATCATGGCGTGGATCATGGACACCTTTTCGATGCAGCATGGGTACTCGATTTCCGGCGTCGTGACCGGCAAACCGCTCGCGATCGGCGGATCGCTGGGACGCGACAAAGCGACGGCCCGCGGCTGCATGTACGTCGTGGACGAAGCGATGGAAGTACAAGGGAAAACGATCGAAGGCGCGCGCGTAGCGATTCAGGGTTTTGGCAACGCCGGGATGTACGCGGCGCAGCTCATGGCCGAGCGGGGCTATTGCGTCGTCGCGGTTTCCGATTCGCACGGCGGCGTCGCCAACGACCGCGGTCTCGACGTGAAGGGATTGACCGCGCATAAGTTCGAGACCGGATCGGTCGTCGGTTTTACCGGTGGCGAACGAACCGACAACCGCGAAGTCCTGGAGTTCGACTGCGACGTGCTGGTGCCGGCGGCGCTTGAGAAAGTGATCACACGTGAAAACGCGCCGCGAGTTCGGGCTGGAATCGTCGCCGAAGCCGCCAACGGTCCGACGATGCCCGACGCCGACGACATCCTCTTCGACCGAGGCATCATGGTGCTGCCGGATATCTTAGCCAACGCCGGCGGCGTGACGGTTTCATACTTCGAGTGGGTGCAAGACCTCCAAGCGAATTTCTGGGAAGAGGACGAAATCAACGAGCGCCTCAAACGCAAGATCACGCGCGCTTTTCGTGAAACGTACGAGCAGGCGCAGCGCCATGGCGCTTCGATGCGCAAAGGCGCATACTGCGTTGCGGTCTCACGAGTTGCCGAGGCGACCAAATTGCGCGGCCTCTATCCCTGACCCAGCTCGGCTTCTTTGGTTCCGGGCGCCGTACGCTCGTCGAAGACGAAACCGGTACGATCGCGTATTATCCCGGGTTCGTCGATTCGCCAACCGCGCGCGCATGGTTTGAGGCGCTCCGCGATCAGGTCTTATGGAAAAGCGAGCGCCGCCGCATGTACGACCGGGATGTCGACGTGCCGCGCCTCGTCGCCGGATACCGGCTCGACGCGCAAGACCTGCCTGCGCCTCTCTCGGACGCGGCGGAGCGTGTCGAACGCACGACGCGCACGCCCTTCAACGCCGTCGGGCTGAACTATTACCGCGACGGCCACGACAGCGTCGCTCCGCACAACGATCATCTGTACGAAATCGTCGCGGCGCATCCGATCGCACTCATCTCACTCGGCGCCACGCGCCTGATGACGATTCGCAGCAAAGGAAGGCCGCGCCGCGTCTTCGACCTCGATTTGGAAGACGGCAGCCTGCTGCTAATGAGTTACGAGACGCAGCTCAACTACGATCACGGAATCCCTAAAAGCCGTACCGCGGTGGGCAGCCGCATTAGCATCGCGTTGCGCGTGCGCCCTTGACCCACAGGCGATGACGAAGCCGATTCGCGAGCCGTGGACGCCCGACATCGACGTCGACGGAGAGCTCGCCGGCCGCCTGATCGCGCAACAGTTTCCCGAACTCGCAGCGCCCTCTTTGGAGCCTAAGGGCAAAGGTTGGGACAACGCGGCGTTTTTAGTCAACGACGCGTTCGTCTTTCGCTTTCCACGGCGTGCCGTCGCGGCAGAGCTCATTGAAACGGAAGCGCGTATTTTGCCGCTGATCGCCTCCAAGCTTCCATTGTCGATCCCAACTCCGACCTTGATCGGGAAACCGGCTGCCGATTACCCGTGGCCATTTACGGGCTACGTCGTGCTCGCCGGAACCGTGCTTTCGGCCGTGCGCGCACCGGAACGCGCATACCGGGAGGTCGCAAGCGCCCTGGGAACGTTCCTTCGCGTACTCCACCGCCTGGATCTCGGGCCACTCACGCGGGCCGGCCTTCAAGGGGATAAGATCGGTCGATTGGATCGCGAGCGCATGATGCCCAAACTCCGCGAGCGCCTTGAGTATTTGCAAAGTGTGGGCGTCGTATCCGAAGCCGGCTCCATCGCCAACTTTGCAGTGGGGATAGCCCCAGAAAAACGCCACGCAGAGCCAACCGCAGTCGTGCACGGCGACCTCTACGCCCGCCACATCTTGGTAAACGATGAGTACGAGCCGATCGGCATCATCGATTGGGGCGACGTGCACTTCGGCGATCCGGCGGTCGATCTGTCGATCGCTTACAGCTTAATTCCGCCGCGGGAGCGGCCGGTTTTTTTCGATGCGTACGGCCGGATCGACGATCGCACGATGGAGTCGGCACGCTACCGCGCTCTGTATCATAGCGCGATGGTCGCCCATTACGGACATCGCATCGGCGATTCCGACCTGGTTTACGTTGGAATCACCGGACTTCGCAACGCGTCGTCGTGAGTTACGTCGCCATGGGGGTAGGCGAGAGCGAGGGTACCGGGGTAGGCCCGTACACGGCTTCGGCGGCAGTGCAGATCGTTCGCGAACCCAGTTTGAAATCGACCAGCGCTTCGCCCTGCTCTGTGGTTGCGGTTCCACCCACGGTGACCGGAACGTCGACCGGAAGCGCGACGCGGTTGTAGAGTAAGTCGGTTTGGTGAGTGAGTGAGCCGGTCGTACGATCGTTCATGTTGTCATCGAACCATTTGCAGCTGTCGACCGCGCCGGGCAGACCGGTGAACGTGAAGAGAATGGTTTGCGCCGACGCTACGCCACCGGCGAGCGCGAGAATGGCGGCGAAGGCTCCGGCCGCGGCGGTTGGACGTTTCATTTAGGCCTCTTACTACGCGCTCATGCGCCGCCCTGTTCGCTCGGCGTCCGCTTTCGCTAAGAGATGCCGAACTTCGTCGTCGGTGGTTTGCTCGAAGTTTTGATAGTAAAGGCCGACGGCATGAAAGGGCTCGGGCGCGTATACGCAGACGACGCGGTCGACCACACCCCGCAGACCGGTGCAGGTACGCGCCGCCGCCACCGGAACCGCCGCGACGATCGCCGCGGGAGAGCGCCGGGAGAGCGACTTTGCCGCAGCACGCATCGTCGCGCCGGTCGCCAGGCCGTCGTCGACCACAATCGCGGTCTTCCCGGCGAGCTGGGGTTCCGGGCGCGCATCGCGATACGCAACGTTCCGGCGTTGGAGCTCGTCCATCTCGCGCCGTACGACCTCGTCGAGTGCCGGTCGGTCGATGCCGAGCGATTCGATGAGCTCCTCGTCAACCACGCACGTTCCGTCGCTCGCCAGCGCGCCCATCGCCAACTCCTCGTGGCCAGGCACGCCAAGCTTGCGAACGACATAGACGTCGAGCGGGGCGTGCAACCGGTGTGCGATCTCATACCCGATCGGAACCCCGCCGCGAGGCAGCGCGAGTACGATCACGTTGGGATCGTCGGCGTATTCGGCGAGCGAGTCTGCGAGTTGCCTCCCGGCATCGGCCCGGTCCGCAAAGAGCTGCATGGCTGCACTCTTTCCCCGCGGGCCGCGGTTTACTCTGGAACGCCGCCGTCCTTCTCGATAATCTGCTGCGCGCTGGGCGAGCCGCCGCAAG
>DAIMCN010000014.1:0-65982 GCA_036726365.1 Candidatus Cybelea sp. | reverse complement strand
GCCGGAAGAGAGGGCCGGATACGCAGCGTTAGTTCTACGGTCCGGCGAACGGCAGATTAAATACGGGGCTGCGCGAGTGCGCGGCCCCTCTGCTCATGCCTCCACGTCTGCGATCATGGCGCGGTAGGTCGGGTCGCGCGTTGGGGCGGCGGCGAACCAGGCCTCGAGCATCTCTTCGGCGAGGGCCGCAGTGGTGACACGCAGGCTCATGCAGATCACGTTTGCGTCGTTCCACTCGCGCGCGCCGGCGGCAGTTGCGGCATCGCCGCAGAGCGCGGCTCGGATGCCGGGGACCTTGTTGGCGGCAATGCTTACGCCGGTTCCCGTCCAGCAGCAGAGCACTCCATATTCCGCGGCGCCCTGCGCGACCGCGCTGGCAACCTCGTGGGCCACCGACGGCCACGCATCCGATCCATCCCGCACGAGCGCGCCGAAACGGCTTACCTGATGGTCGTGCGTCTTCAGCCAACGCTCGATCGCCTCAGGAAGGTCGCCCGCCATGTCGCTGCCCAATGCGATGTGCATCGAGAGGTTTTCTCCCTAGCGCGGCGGGAGACTGCAACGCGTGAGCCAGGTGCGCATTGCCGCGACGGTCATCTTGGCGCGGCCAAAGTTCGAAATCTATTTGACTCGCCGAAGCACGCAGAGTGCCTTCGCTCCGGATGCCTTCGTCTTTCCAGGAGGGACGATCGAAACGCAAGACGCTGGCGCGGCAGTACGGGATCGCACGCTAGGACTCGAGCCGGCTCACCTCGAGCACGAGTTTCGCGCCCAAGTCGTACCGGCTTTAGATTCCACCGAACCGCCGATCGATCGAGACGCGGCCCGGTCGCTACTGGTAGCGGCGTTGCGGGAGCTTTTCGAAGAGGCCGGCGTGCTGTTGGCGCGCACGGCGGCCGCCGCTTCGGTAGACGCGAGGGCGCTAGACCGCCGGCAGATCGAGGAGGAACGGGCGCGCATTCGAAGCGGCGCCCTGAGCTTCGCCGAGTTTCTCGCGCGCCACGACTGGTACGCCGACGCGCGCGCGCTGGCGCTCTTCTCGCATTGGATCACTCCACCAAGCGAACCGCGGCGTTACAATACGCACTTCTTCTTCGCGGTCTCGCCGCCCGGTCAAGCCGCGCTTGCGGATGCATTCGAGACGCACGACGGCCTGTGGATCGCGCCCGGCGAAGCGCTCGCGCGGCATCGGCTGGGTGAGTTCCACCTGGTCTATCCGACGATCAAACATCTCGAGCGTTTGAGCGCGTTCAATTCGGTCGAAACGGCGCTGGCCTTTGCACGCAGCAAGCCCATCGTAACGATCATGCCGCACGAAGCCGGAGGCTACTTTGAGATACCGGCCCCGCTCGAGGGCGTATGGTGACGCTGGTTCGCGCGCCCAACCCGTCGGCGATGACGCTGTCGGGCACCAATTCCTACCTACTGGATTGCGGCGAAGGTGCGGGGCTGGTAATCGATCCCGGTCCGACGATCAGCCGCCACGTCGACGCGCTCGTCGAGACTGCCACATCGCAGAGGCTTTCAATCGCCGCTATCGCGTTGACGCACGGCCATCCCGACCATTCCGGCGCGGCCGCAGAGCTGGCAGCGCTGACGCAAGCCCCGATCTACGCGCATCCTGCCAGCCGCATCCCGCACACGCACGATTTACCGCTCGAGGGCGCGTTGCGCGTCGGCCGCGTGGCCCTGCCCACGATCGACGCGCCCGGGCACACCTTCGATCACGTCGTTTTTTATCTCCCGGAGGAGGGGAGCTTGTTCACCGGCGATGTGATCTTAGGCGAGGGCACCTCCGTGATTGCGCCCCCGGGGGGAGCGATGCGTCCCTACCGACGAACGCTCCGGCGGCTTGCCCACGAGTTCCCCGACGTAAGAGTAATCTATGGCGGACACGGCCCGGTCGTCACCGCGGCCAGGGCGAAGATCGATGAATACATCGAACATCGGCGTCAGCGCGAGCAACAAATTGTGGACGCGCTGCGCGAAGCGCCGCTCACCATTCCCGAGATCGTGCACCGCGTCTACGGGCCGGAACGCAGCGTGCTCTGGCCGGCGATGGCGCGGCAGATCCTCGCGCATCTCATCGCCCTCGAAGGCGAGGGCCGCGTCGCGGGCTGTGTCCTGGAGCGCGCGATGACGGCGGACGAAATGGCGATGCTCAATCCGCGCATTGAAGAGATCGTCGGGGCGGCAGAAGCGGCCGTCATCGTCGCCGAACTTGGCACTGAAATGCGCCTCCAAAAACTCGTCGCCTATCGCCTCACGGAGGGCTAGTCATTGCGCCGATTGCTTCTTCTCGCCAGTACGATCTCGCTCGCTTCGTGCGGACAGTCCAGCGGCCCCGTGCTCGTTCCGCTCGGCGGCGCGGCTAACCAATCGTGCTACGTCATCAAGCAAAATCCGACGACCGTGAAAGCCACGATCACATTCTACGGCTGGCCGGACAACTCGCCTCCCGGAAACAGCATCGCGCATCCGGTCATTCATCAACATGCCGGCGGCGACGGTACGTACTGCAACCCGACGACATTTGCGACCGAACGCAGCAACAACAAGCAGATTCCCTATGGCATCAAGATCTACGTGCCGTTTCTGAGACAATATTTTATCCGCGAAGATCTGTGCGCCGCCTCGGGACCGCCAACGGGAAGCGGTAGCAACGGCTGTTACAAATTGTGGTTCGATCTTTGGGTCGGCGGAACGGCCAAATCCAAAGCGCGCGACGTTGTAAAATGTGAGCGCATGCTGACCCCCCACCAGCAGGTCTCGGTTGTTCTTTATCCGCGCAACGGGATGCCGGTGAAATTCCCGGGGCCGCTCTATCGTAACAATCCCGCACCTAACGGTACGTGCTACGGCAAACGAATGACGACTTTGCCGAACTGACTCCCTTCGGCGAGACGTCGGGCTGCGGCAACGGCCTCGTCGAGTTTGAAGACTTTATCCACGATCGGCCGCAGACCGTCGTCGAACAACTCCAGCATAGCCGCAAAATCCCGCGGGCTTCCCATGGACGTGCCCAAGACGCTGACGTGCTTCCAGAAGAGCGGAAACGTCTTGATTGTGGCTTCGCCGTTGGTACCGCCGTACACGACGATACGGCCGCCCGGCCGGACCGCGTCGAGTGCCTTGCGCAGGGTCTCTCCACCGGACGAATCGACAACCAAGTCTACCGACTCGGATCGCACCAGTTTGTGCCAATCCGGCGTGTGGCGATAGTTGATGCCGCGGTCCGCGCCGAGCGTTTTGGCGCGTTCCAGCTTCTCGTCGCTGCCGGACGTCACAATCGTTCGCGCGCCGGCGCGTTTGGCGAAGAGCAAGGCGAAGCTTTGCACGCCGCCACCCACGCCCGTGATCAGAACCGTTTCGCCGGCTCGTAACGCGCCGCGCGTAAAGAGTGCGCGATAAGCGGTCAACCCGGCGAGCGGAATCGCCGCGGCCTCTTCCATGGAAAGGCCGGACGGCTTCGGGTAGACGTTCTCGGCCGGTACGGTGACGTATTGCGCAAACGTTCCATCGCGCGGCATCCCCAAAATCGTCGCGTTCGCGGCGTCCCAAACGTGTGGATCGTCGCCCCATCCTAACAGTGGATCGATCACAACTTCGGCCCCGATCCGCAAATCGCCGAACACCGAGCCTAGCTTGGCGATTTCACCCGCGCCGTCGGAACCCAGCGTTACCGGCATACGAATGTTGGGGTAGAGGCCTTGCGTGATGAAGACGTCGCGACGATTGAGCGCGGCGGCGCGAACACGAACCAGCACTTCGCTTTCACTCGGCTGCGGGACGGGAACGTCGTCGATCCGCAACTGCTGCGGCCCGCCGATGGCGTGGAGGCGGATCGCTTTCATTACTGTCGGCACTGTCGGTCGTTACTCGTGGACGGTGAAGATGAACTTTACCGCCGCCGGCTGCACGAAAAAGCGCATTGGTCGGAAGGTCGGCGTGACGGCAGCAAAGCCCGGGCGACAACGGTGAGGTCGTAACTACCCGACGGAGCTTGTGCCGAGAAGTTTACTTTTGCGTCGGTCGAGGTGGTGAGCGTCGTCGGACCGCGCAACGTCACTTTCGCTCGAGCGATTGGCGCGCCGCTCGGCATGCGTACGGTGCCAGTTATTAGACAGCATGCGGCAATGAGGACTGGCAACATCGTCGGCGACTTCGCTCACACCCATCGACCAGGCCTTCCTACGCGACGCGACGTAGAACGTCGAATCATGAACGACCGAGCAAAAGCCATCCGCGCATTCTTCCGGGGTCTCGCGCGATTGCAACGTACCTTATCCATTGAGTTTGGCCCGTTCCGCGCGAGCGGCGTGCCGGCGATCCTAATCGGCGTCACCGGGATCGTTCTGGCAAGCGGCGTCACGGCTGCCTTAGCAAAGGGAGCGACCCGCTTACCCGAAACCTTGGGCGAGGCCCGCGGCTTGGCCGACGCGTTGAACGCCGGATCGCCGCGTCTGAAGTCATGATCGAAAACGATGCGCTCAAAGAACTGATTCGCGCCGAACTGCCCGACGCGGAAATCGGCGTCTTCGATCGCACCGGCACCATGGATCATTTCAACCTGACGGTGCGCTCCCAAACCTTTAAGGGCAAGACTCTGATCGAACAGCATCAACTCGTTTATGGCGCCCTCAAGGGCGCGCTCAAAGACGGCCGCGTTCACGCGGTCGAGCTTAAAACCATCGTTGTGGAGCATTGATATGTCGCATGACTTAAAAGAAGAAATCGCGCGCGAAATCGCCGCGAACAAGATTCTCGTCTATGGTAAGGGGACGAAAACCGCGCCACGCTGCGGTTTTACTCTCGAGACGATCCAATTCTTCGACAACTTCGGCTATCCGTTCGAAGTCGTTGACGTGCTGGAGAACGTGGCAAAGCGTGAAGCGCTTTCGGAGATGACGAACTGGCCGACCTTGCCGAAGGTTTTCATCAACGGCGCTTTCTTTGGCGATACGGACATTTTGGGCCCGATGGCCGAAAACGGCGACCTGCAAACCAAGCTCGAAGAGGCGTTCGGCGGTCCGGCGCCTTCGGCGAAGCAAACCATCAACTTACGCTAGTGGCGTACGCGACGGTCATCTCACCGGAGGAACTGCACGCCCGGCTTGGTGATCCCGACGTCGCCGTGCTGGATTGTCGCCACGCGCTGGCCGACTTCTCGCTCGGCCGTCGGCTCTACGATGAGTCACACATACCGGGCGCCTTCTTGGCGGCAGTCGAGGAGGACTTGGCCGGGCCGAAGACCGGAATGAATGGCCGCCATCCGTTGCCCGATCCCGAAACGTTCGCACGATTCTTGCGCGGCGTCGGGGTCAACGATGACACGCAGATCGTTGCGTACGATGCCGGCGCCGATATGTTTGCGCCCCGGCTTTGGTTTCTCTGTCGTTGGATCGGTCATGACGCCAGCGCAATTCTCGACGGCGGGTTCGCCGCCTGGAACGCCCACGGATGCCCGGTCACATCCACACCTTCCAAACGCTCTAGCGAAGGCACGCTGACTGTTCGACTTCGCCCGGAGCTCGTCGTTGACGTCGAATACGTGAGCAGAAACTTGAAAAGCCCCGCTATGCAGCTACTCGACGCGCGCGCGAAAGAACGTTACACGGGTGAAACCGAGCCGATCGACCCGGTTGGCGGACACATCCCCGGTGCACTGCAGCGATGGTTCAAAGATAACTTCACTAGCGATGGTCGCCTCAAATCGCCCGAGCAGCTTCGGGCAGAGTTTGCAAACAGCGGGCTCGACGCAAAACTGACCGTGCATCAATGCGGCTCCGGCGTTTCCTCCACGGCGACGTACCTTGCCATGGTTCACGCCGGCCTCGAAGGTTCACGCATCTACAACGGATCGTGGAGCGAATGGGTCGCCGACCCTTCACGCCCTATCGCTACAGGAGATTAGCGTTTCGCGGGCGGAGGGACGGCGAACGGTTTTGCGACCGCGCCTGCGGGTGACGCTTCGAGGCGCGACAGTTCTTCGGGCGTCGGTGCTTGCGAAAAGTCGCGGCACGTATCGACGAAACAAAAAAAGCCGAACGGCTCATCGCCGCGATTGACGAACTGGTGCAGCTCCAGCGGACCGACGTAGACCACGTCGTCGGGACCGATCTCGGTCGCCGTGTCGCCGATGACCGCGTACCCGAGACCGCGACGCACAATGACGTAGTGTTCGTGCTCGTGTTTCTCCAAACGCGATGCGGCGCCGGGTATAACTTCGAAGTAGCGCAGCTCCATCTGTGGTCCGGGCTCGCTGCGCACGCTTTTGCGGCTACCGACGATCGTGTGGCGCTCGACGCCTATCCCGGGCGCCCCTGGGGAGTAGCCGGCGCGCTCTACCCCCTCCCAGCCTTCCTGCGTTGCTCGAACAATCCGTCGGTGCATCGGTGCCCACGATAGCACATCGGCGCGTTCGCCGCTAGAATTTCACCCGCAGCGGGGCGAAGAACTCGGCCATGCCGCGATACTGGCTGCTAAAGACCGAGCCCAGCGCGTATTCGTTCGAGCAGCTGCGCAAAGACGGCATTACGCCGTGGACGGGCGTGCGGAGCTTCCAGGCACGCAACAATATGATGGAGATGCGCCCCGACGATCTCGCGCTTTTTTACCATTCCAGCATCGCGGAGCCGGCCGCGGTCGGCATCTGTCGGGTCGTGAAGACCGCGTATCCCGATTTCACTCAATTCGAGCGGACGAGCGAGTACTTCGATGGACGAGCCAAGCCGGATAAGCCGCTTTGGTTCATGGTGGACGTTGCGTATGTCGAGCAGTTTGCGCATCCGGTCACGCTGGCGCGCATGCGCGCGGAGGCGCGGCTCGTTGGGATGGCCCTGCTGCGGCGCGGGCAGCGACTCTCGGTGCAGCCCGTCATGCCGCACGAATGGGAGATCGTGCTCGAACTTGCCGGCGGTTAGCCCAGGGCCTGCGCTTGCGTGAGAAAGACGCGCTGCGCCTCAATCGGCATCTCGCCCGGTCCAGGTGAAAGCCGCCGGTAGGTGCCATCCACTTGCAACTCGCGGCTTTTCACGTTGTCGGCGAGCAGCACGGTCAAGATGTGCGAGGCGAGCGTCTCCGACATGACCGGGTCGAGCACCGGAACCGCGAGCTCGACGCGACGATCTAGGTTACGTCCCATCCAGTCGGCGCTGGCGATGTGCGTTTCGAGCTCACCACCATTTTCGAAGACGTAAATGCGCGAGTGCTCCAAGAACCGGCCGACGATGCTGCGCACCCGAATGTTTTCGCTCACTCCCGGCACGCCGGGTCGCAGCACGCACATGCCGCGGACGAGTAAATCGATCGAAACCCCGGCCTGCGACGCGCGATAGAGCGCGCGCACGACTTCCGTCTCCGTCAAAGCGTTGATCTTCGCGCGAATGCCGGCGCGCCGCCCGGCGCGGGCGTGCTCCGTTTCGCGCTCGATCCGAGCGATAAGCTCGCGATGCAGCGTCACCGGCGCAACCCAAAGGACTTCATAGTCGGTGACCTTCGAAAAGCCGGTCAGCGCGTTGAAGAGTTGGGCGTCATCCGTGCCGAGCTCCGGGCGGCACGTGAACAGGCTCAAATCCGTGTAGAGCCGCGCGGTTTTTTCGTTGTAGTTACCGGTGCCGAAGTGCATGTAACGGCGTAAACCGTCGTCGTCCTCACGCACCACCAGAAGGCTCTTGGCATGCACTTTCTGATTGGCAAAGCCGTATACGACGTGGGCCCCGGCACGCTCCAACCGCTTTGCCCACTCGATGTTGTTCTCTTCGTCAAAGCGCGCTTTGAGCTCTATAACGACGGCGACTTGCTTTTCGTTCTCGGCGGCCGTGAGCAGCGCCCGAACGATCGGCGAATTCTTTCCCGACGTACGGTAAAGCGTCGCCTTGATGGCGAGCACTTTCTCATCCTCAGCCGCCTGCTGCAAGAACTGGATGACCGGGTCGAACGACTCGTACGGATGGTGAAGCAGGGTGTCGCCTTCACGAATTTGCGCGAAGATGTCCGTGACGCCGATCAGGCGCTTGGGGATCGCCGGCAAGAACGGCTTGTCGCGCAGCTGCTCGTACCCCGGTAAGTTCGCGATCTGCCAAAGATCGCTCAGCGCCATCAGCCCTTCAATTTCGTAGCAATCGACCGGCTGAAGATCGAGCGAGTTGCAGAGAAAGTCGCGCATGTACTCGGGCATGCCCCGCTCGAGTTCCAGACGGACCGGCTCGCCGAAGCGGCGGCGCCGCAGCTCCGATTCGATCGCGCGCAAGAGATCGTCGGCTTCGTCCTCCTGCAGGTCGAGATCGGCATCGCGCGTGACCCGGAACAGGTAGGCGTCGCGCACGTGCATGCCGGGGAAGAGGCCGTCGAGATGGTGGGCGATCAGATCTTCGAGCAGGACGAAGCGGCGTTCGTCAACGGCTCCGCCTTCGACGGGGACAAAACGAGGCAGCGTTGGAGGAATCTTGACGCGCGCAAAGTGCAGCTCGATTCCATCGCGGGTCGCTTCCTCCAGCTCCACGGCGAGTGACAGCGACAAATTGGAGATATATGGAAACGGGTGTCCGCTGTCCACCGCCAGCGGCGTCAGCACCGGAAACACGTTATCGTCGAACGTTCGCTCCAGGGCGGCTTGCGTTTCGTCGTCGAGCTCGGCGACGCGCATCAGGCGAATCTTTTCGCGCTCGAGCGCCGGCAACAAGTCATCGTTGAGAAGCCGCATCTGCAGCGGGAGGGACGCGCGCAGCCGCTCCGATATCGCTGCAAGATGTTCGGTAGGCGTGCGGCCATCCTCGGACCGGCGGACGACCTGCGCTTCGATCTGCTGCTTGATCGCCGCAACCCGAATCATGAAGAATTCGTCGAGGTTCGTTCCATAAATCGCGACGAACTTTAAGCGCTCGATCAACGGGTTGCGCGGGTCGAGACCTTCTTCCAGTACGCGGTCGTTGAACTCGAGCCACGAAAGCTCACGGCTGATATACAGCGATGGATCGTCGAGACCGACGACTGGAGTCGTTGCCGGTTGGGGTTGCGTGATCATCGAGTTGCGTTGCTTAGCGTTCCGGGCCGGGTTTCGCCTCCCGAACGGGAAAAAACTTGCCGATGGCCGAGCTGTCAGCGCATGTCGCCCAACACCTCTCGCTTTCACTTACGGCGCTCGCGCTCGCGCTTTGTGCGGGTGTACCGCTCGGCGTCCTGGCCGCCGAGTCCCCGGGGCTTCGCGGCGGCGTACTGGCGCTGGCCAGCGTCGGCCGCACGCTTCCCAGCCTAGCCGTCTTGATGCTCCTGCTGCCCTGGCTCGGCGTCGGCGCGGCGCCCGCGGTGATCGCACTCGCGCTGCTTGCGGTCCCGCCGATCGTGATCAGCGTCGATCTCGGCATTCGCGGCGTTTCCAAAGCGGCGCTAGACGCCGCTACCGGAATGGGCATGACGCCGCTGCAACGCTTTATGCGCGTGGTTGCGCCGCTCGCGTTACCGGTTTCGTTCACCGGGCTGCGCACCGCCACGACGGAGACGATTGCCAGCGCAACGCTTGCGACGTTCATTGGCGCGGGCGGCCTGGGAGACGAAATCATCCGCGGACTACAAACCGACGACGCCCCCCTGCTCTTCAGCGCCGCGGCACTCGTCGCCGTCTTAGCGTTGGGCGCCGATCTGGTCCTGAGTGCGGCCGGCCGAATCATAGCGGCACGCACGTGAGTTCGACGAGCTCAGCAGCGGCCGTTTCGCGCGCGCGAGCCCTAGCGCTGCTCGGCGCCGCGCCAACATTTTCGGGGTGTGCGTTGCGCCGAGCAGATGTTCGCGTTGGCTCGAAGAACTTCACCGAATCGTTCGTCATCGCCGAGATCTACGCCCAAGCGCTGGAGAACGCCGGCATGCGCGTGGCACGGCTCTTCAACCTGGGCTCGACGCAAATCGCGATTGCCGCCATGGAGCGCGGTAACATCGATTGTTATCCCGAATATACCGGCACGGCGCTGATCGACGTCTTGCATCTCGGCCCGATCGCCGATTCGCGTAAAGCGTACGCCGTCGTTTCGCAGCTTTTTGAAGAACGCTACGGTATCGTTTGGCTCAAGCCGTCGCCGATGAACGACTCGCAGGCGCTGGCGACGACGCGCACCGTTGCGGCGCAGAAACGCCTCGCAACCCTCTCCGACGTTGCAATCGCCGCGCCGAGTCTGCGCCTGGCAACGATCCAGGAGTTTCTCGCGCGTCCCGACGGCTTGCCCGGACTGCAGCGATATTATGGTGGGTTTCAGTTTCGCGAGGTGCGCACGTATGATATCGCACTGAAGTACCGCGCGTTGCTCGAGGGGAAGGCCGAAATCGCTAGCGCATTCAGCACCGACGGAGCGATCGTAACGGATTCGCTGGTGATCTTGCGTGACGACCGGCATTTTTGGTCGGCGTACAACGTGGCGCCGGTCGTGCGCAAAGCCGCACTTACCGCGCGCCCGCAAATCGCCCGCGTGCTCAACGCCGTGTCGCCGTCGATCACCGATCGCGCCGCACAGACCATGAACGCGGCCGTCGAAAATTCACAGCAAGATCCCGCTGACGTCGCTGCAGCGTTCCTTCGCTCGATGGAGGCACGCCGTTGAAGGGGCAGATCCGCTACGAGCACGTCACCATTCGATATCCAGGCTCGGATCGCAATGCCGTAGACGACGTTTCCTTCGAGTGCGGCAGCGGCGAGCTCGTCGTGCTGCTGGGCCCCTCCGGCTGCGGCAAATCGACGCTCTTGCGCACGGTAAATCGCCTCGTGCCGCTCGACGCCGGGCACGTTTTCGTGGATGGCGCCGACGTTACCCAACGCGATGCCGTCGAGCTGCGGCGCAGCATCGGCTACGTGATTCAAGCCATCGGCCTCTTCCCTCACATGACCGTGGCGCAAAACGTCGCGGTGGTCCCCTCGCTGCTTGGATGGGATCGGCAAGCGATCGCGCGGCGCGTCGACGATCTGCTGCGGCTCGTCGGCCTCGATCCTGACTCGTACCGCACTCGGCGACCCAGCCAGCTCTCCGGCGGCGAAGCGCAACGCATCGGCGTCGCGCGGGCAATCGCGGCACGACCGCACGCGCTCTTGATGGACGAGCCCTTCGGCGCCGTGGACGCTGTGGTCCGCAGCGCGTTGCAGCGGGAGTTGGTTCGTATCGTCGCAGAGCTCGAAACCACGACGCTGTTCGTCACCCACGACGTTGACGAGGCGTTTCGCTTGGCCGACCGAATCGTCGTGATGCGCGCCGGCCGTCTCGAGCAAGTCGCGCAGCCCCACGAGCTCTTCGAGCACCCCGCAACGGCCTACGTTGCGGAGATCGTCCACGCCGGCGACGACGTCTTTCGCCGTTACTTCCTGCACGGGCGCGAACTGCTTCGCGGCGGCTCCCAATGAATTACATCCTGAACCATCCGCTTCGCGTTGCCGCGTTGGCGGCCGGCCATCTGGAGCTCGTTGCCGTTGCGCTCGTCGTGGCGCTCGCAATCGCGCTGCCGCTGGGACTCTTCGCTGCGCGGCACCCCCGTATCGCACCGTGGTTGCTTGGAACGCTCGGCGCGATCTACACGATCCCAAGTTTGGCGTTGCTGGCGGTGCTCGTGCGCTGGGTCGGGCTAGGGTTCGCGCCGATTTTCGTCGCGCTCGTCGTTTACGCGCAATTCATGCTAACGCGCAACATCGTTGCCGGCATCGCGGGAGTCGACCAAGCTCAAGTCGACGCGGCACGCGGTCTCGGAATGTCTCCCACACAGGTGTTACTCCGCGTCGAGTTTCCGCAAGCGCTCCCGGTCATGATCGGCGGCGTGCGGATTGCGGCCATCGCGATGATCGCGATCGCTACGCTGGGTGGCTACGTAGGCGGCGTAGGTTTGGGAGTCCTGATCTTCAACGGGTTGACGTTACACCAGCCGCAGATGATCGTGGCCGGAAGTTTGGCCGCTTCTGCCCTATCCATCGTAGTGGACATGTTACTCCGTCTCGGGGAACGGCGCGCCGCTACTCCTTAACTAGGAGCTGGACGGTGAAGCGCTTTCTCCGATCGTGCCAGGCGGCTTCCGAGCGGAAACCTGCCTCGCGTCCTAAGCGCGCGATATCCTTGTCGCTGAACTTGTAAGAAGACTCGGTTTGAATCCGCTCGCCGGCGCCACATGTCACGCGCAGCCCAAGAGCTCGTAACGACACGCTCATCCGTTCCTGCGCTTCCAGGAAGGAGTCGACGGATCCCCGCGTTTCGTCGTAATGCGCGACGTGTTTGAACTTGCGAAGATCGAATTCGGCATCGAGCTCGCGATTGATCCGAGCCAGCATATTGAGGTTGAAGGCAGCGGTAACGCCGGTCGGATCGTTGTACGCAAGCTCGAGCGTCGCCCGGTCTTTCTTGAGATCGGCGCCGAGCAATAAGCCGTCCCCGGAGTTCAGCGCTTCACCGAGAAGGGAGAAGAGCCGCGTTGCTTCGTCCGGCTCGTAGTTGCCGATATTCGAACCCATAAGCATTGCGAGCATCTTGCGGTCCGAGCGAATCACATGCGATGCAAGAACGTCAAAATAGTCGCCCGCATAAGCGCGCACGGAAAGCGTTGGATAGCTTTCGACCAAGGCCGTTGACGAAGCTCGGATTGCGTCGGTCGAGATGTCGATGGGACTGTACTGGAGTTTCGGCTGCACCCGCAGGGCCTCACCAATGAGTAGGCGCGTTTTGATTGCGCTTCCGCTCCCGAGCTCGAGAAAATCCAGCGGCGCGTCGAGCACGCGGACGATCTGCCATCCCCATTGCGAAAGAATCTCCGTCTCAGCGCGCGTTAGATAGTACTCGGGAATTCGCGTGATCGCTTCGAAGAGCGCGGAGCCCACGTCGTCGTAGAGATATTTCGAAGACAAGCGCTTGGGCCTGGCCCTAAGACCCCGCGCGACGTCCTGCGCGAGCGACGGTACGCCGTGCGCACGCGGTACGGTAATCAATTCGAAGCGGTCGGAGACCGCAGTGCTGATCGTCACGTTTCGCCCTTCATGCCCAAGTGAGTATACTCATAAACCACCGCCGCGCCAATAGTTGCGAATTTAGGGTTCGATCAGCTCGACTCGCAACCGCGACTTGCGGAAGCCGTATAACGCATACACGAGGATCCCCACTCCGAACCAAACCCCGTAGCGAATCCACGTGGCCACCTGAAGGCCCGTGACGAGATAGAGGCACGCGGCGGCCCCGGCGATGGAAAAGAACGGCAGCAGCGGTGCGCGGAAGGGGCGGCTCGCTGTTGGATTGGCGATGCGAAGGACCAAGACGCCCGCGCAGACGATCGCGAAGGCTGCCAGCGTGCCGATGTTCACGAGCGTCAGCAGCTCGGTCAGCGGCAAAACGGCCGCGAAGACTGCGACGATAAGCCCCGTGATCAGCGTCATACGGGCGGGCGTTCGGAAAACGTGATGGATTCGTGCTACGCCAGGAGGCAGCATACGGTCTCGCGCCATCACATAAAAAATTCGTACCTGACCGAGCAAGGAGGTGAGCATCACCGTCGCGTTTCCCGCCAAACCGCCGATCGCAACGATCCAATAGAGCGTGTGACTCTTGCTGACCGCACCGAGCGCGTCGAGCATCGCCGCGCCGTCGGAAAGACGATCGAAGCGCACCACGCCGACCGTGCAAAGAGTCAATCCCACATAGAGTATTCCGCCGAGCGTCAGCGCCAAGATAATCCCGATCGGAACGTCGCGCTCGGGCCGCTTCGCTTCCTCCGATGCGACCGTGACCGTGTCGAACCCAATATATGCAAAAAAGACCAGCGCCGTGCTCATAAGCACACCGTGATATCCGAACGGCGTAAACGGGTGCAGGTTGGACGGACGAATGGCGTGCGCGACGGCGATGATGAAGACCACCATCGCGAGAATTTGCACCACGACCAGCGCGCCGTTAACATTCGCCGATTCACGAATGCCGACGGCGACCAACAGCGTTACCGCGAGGGTGACGACTAACGCGAAAAGGTCGATCTGTGGATGCGGTGAGTGCACGTTCGCGGTTTGCGCCCACGCCGGAAAGACCACGCCCACGTTGGCGAGCATGTGTTGAAAGTAGTCCGACAACGACGACGCGGTGGGCGCGACCGAGAGCCCGTACTCTAAGATCAGATCCCAGCCGATAATCCACGCTACGAGCTCGCCGAGCGTCGCATACGCATAGGTGTACGCGCTTCCAGCGACGGGCACCATAGAAGCAAATTCGGCATAGCACAACGCCACGCACAGGCTGACGAAGCCGGAAAGGACGTACGCTGCGATCACCGCCGGACCGGCGGCGTGGGCGCCCGCACCAATCGTCGGAAAGATTCCGCCGAGCATGGTGCCCAATCCAATCGCCGTCAAAGCCGGCCACCCTAGAACGCGTCGCAGGCGCGGCCCTGACGAGGGCGCCGCGCTCCACGCCAGCGGCTGGCAAGCTAAGAGCTGTTTTAAGACCGGGTGCCGCAGCAAACGATCAGGGTTTCGCGCAGAGTTCCTGCAACGAGGCCTCTGCCGTTGGATTCGGCGCGGCGGCAATCGGGCGTACGTACATCGCGAAGTAGCTGGTGCCGTGAACCGTCGTAATCACCATGTCGACGGTAGAGTCGCCGCCCTTCGCCGACGATCCTCGCGCTTGCAAGTAAACCGCGGGCTGATCCCCACAGATCTTGGTTGCGCGGCGACGCTGCACGGTTACATTCTTTAGGGTTCCTTGCATGTTTGCGCTCGAGAAAACGTCACCGGCGACGAGTGCCTTCGGTGATTTGAAGAGCATCAACACTTCTCGGTCGTCGGACGGCGCTCGCCAAAATTGCATAAAGCCCATGATGCCCGGCGACGATTGCCAGCCCGGTGGTGCCTGAAATGTCAACCCGTCGGCAGGACTTGCGCTAAAAGCGCACCCGGTTTGGGCGACCGCCCCAACAAAGCAGACCGCCGCGATACCGCTTCTCGACAGTTTCATTGTATTTTGTTCTTCCGCTCCGCGGCTTTGTCATTCATAGGAATCGATGCGGGCCCAGCGATCGAAGATCAGCGCGATGTATTCGCGCGTTTCCTCGTACGGAGGAACGCCACCATACCGAGCGACGGCCAACGGCCCGGCATTGTAGGCTGCCAGCGCGGTAGCGTACGGATCCGCGTAGCGGTCGCGATAGTACGCGACGTAACCGCCCAGCAGTGCCGCAGCGCCATCGATCGAGTCGAACGGATCGAGCGGATTGACGCCCGCCTCCGCCGCGGTTTCCGGCATGAACTGCGCGATTCCGATCGCACCTGCCGCTGAAACGGCGAGGGCGTCATAGGCCGATTCTTGCAACAGCGTTGCCCCGAGAAATTCCGGCGGCAAACCTTGCGCGCGTCCCGCCCGCACCGTCGCATCGGCGAGGAGCAACGCCTGCGTCGCAAGGATGCGCGGATTGGTGCGTAAGATCGCGCGCGCAATCGCAAGTTCGGGCTGCGCAACTGGAGCGCCATCGCGAACGAGCACCGCGCCTTTGAGGGCGTGCACGTCGGCAACCGATGGCCAGCTTAACACCATATTAAGGGCGCGATTGAGGTGAACAGGTGCTACAACGCGCCCGCTGCTATGGTATATGCTAGAGGCGGTGCAGCCGCACAACGATATGGCGATTAGGGAGATCCAAATGCTTTTCGTCGTCGCCTTGTTCCTCACGCTCGTGGTGGGCGATTTCGCCTCGACATTCTTCTACCACGTTCCGCAGCATCTGTGGTTTACGCTACACCTTCGAACGCATCACGATCGGCGGCGTTCGTACTTCGACCACGCCGTGCTCTCGAAAGATCCCGCTGTGCTGCTGGATGGGTTTTTGGGAGCCATCCCATATCTGGCCGCAGCGGCGTTCGCGGCCCGCATCTCGTTGCCCGGCGCGATAGCTGGACTCATTTTCGGCCAGCTTCACGTATGGTGGCGGCATACCACCGACCTCGGGTGGCGCACGCCGGCGTGGCTTTGCCGCATCCTGCGTGCCCTCGGGATCGTGCTCCCCGAGGACCACGACGGCCATCACCGAAACCCCGATATCGAGTTTGGCGACATTTTCCGGTTTTATGACGCCCCGGCTCGGGCGCTCTTGGCCAGACTTGCCCCGACGAGCCGGCGGGCGCGTAATGCCGGTCGGCGCTCTGCAAAGGAGGCGCCGGCCAGGGCCTAATCGGGAGAGCGAATGACCAAACGGGCGCTTCTACTGATCTCCGACACGGGCGGCGGCCACCGCAGCGCGGCCAACGCCATCGTCGCGGCGTTGGACGAGCTCTCGGCGCCGCACTCGTTCGAGCATCGGATCGAAGACGTCGCGGCGCATTGCGCCTTTCCGCTCACGCAGCTTGGCTTGGGATATAGCATGGCCCTGCGCTACGCGCCGCCCGTTTACGGTGCGCTCTATCACGCGACCAATGGCCGGCGTCGTTACCGTGCACTCGTGCGCTTCTGCGAGCCACTTTACCGCGAGCGGTTGCGCGATCTTTTCATCGGCTATCAGCCCGACATTATCGTCTCGGTCCATCCGTTGCTGAATCACGCGGCATTGCGCGCCCGCGACGATGCGCACATGCACCACGTCCCGATCGTCACCGTCATCACGGATCTCGGCAAGGTGCACGAATCATGGCTCGTCGCCGACGCCGACGCCGTCGTCGTTCCAGCACGCGAAGTTTATCAGCGCGCCCTTTCGCGGGGAGTTCCGCCGGCGCACCTGCACATCCTCGGCCATCCGATTCATCCAAAGTTCGACGACGTCACGGGAAGCAAAGCCGACCTGCGTGCGCAGCTCGGACTAAGGTCCGATGCCTTCATCGTGATGCTAATGGCCGGCGGTGAAGGCGGGGGCAAACTGCTCTCGACGTCGCTCGCCCTCGCGCGCGCACGCCTGCCGATCGAGCTGGTCGTCGTTTGCGGCCGTAACGAGCATCTCGAGCAAAAGCTTGGCGAACTCTCGCGAAATCTGCCGACGCCGATGCACGTCTTGGGTTTCACAAACAAGGTTCCCGAATATTTTCGCGCAGTCGACTTGCTCGTGACCAAAGCCGGTCCCGGCACTCTGGCCGAAGCGAATGCGGCACAGCTGCCGGTCGTCGTGTACGATTACGTTCCCGGTCAGGAACGCGGCAACGTCGATTTCGTGCGACACAACGGACTCGGAGTAATCGCGCTCAAAAGCGCGACCGGGGTCGTTTCCGCGGTGCGAACGCTGATCCGCACTCCAGACCGTTTAGTGACGATTCGCCACAATCAAGAGATCGTCGCGACGCGCCACAGCTCGCGACGCATCGCCGCGCTCATCTCCCAGATCACGGACCAAGGCCGCCTTCAAACCACCGCCGCGGCGGTGTAGCCTCGGCGTCGCGCCAGGCGCGATTCGAAGACACGGGAAGTTACTGCCCTGGGGCGCCGTTCCAGACGGTGCCGCCCGGAAGAATTTCCGGCGGGCGCGGTTTCTGTTTGAAATCGAAGTCGCTGCGCAGGTCGCCAAGCACCGGTTGATCCTCGCGCACGTTCGGACGCCGATCGGGGCGACCGTCGGTTTTCGGATCGATGCGCCGGCTGCCGAGAAAATCGTCCTCGATGAACTTGACGTAGGCGTCGTGACTGAGCGTCTGATGATCGATGAAGCCGCGGCGCGCGTACGGACTGATGACAAGACCGGGAACGCGCAGGCCGTACCCGTTATCATCGACGCGCGGCGGGGCGACGTGATCGTAGAATCCGCCCCAATCATCCCAGCTCAGGAAGATCGCCGTACTGTTCCAATCCGGACTGCGCATAATGGCATTGATTAAGCCCGTCACGTAGGATTGACCGAGGCTCACGAGAGCCGGAGGGTGCTCGCTGTACGGCGCCGCCGGCGCGATCCACACGACACTAGGGAGCGTTCCGTTTTTCGCGGCGGTGTAAAAGTCGCGAAGATCGCGAACGTTGCCGAGCTCCCCGTCTCTCTTGACGGTATCGAAGTAGGGCAGAACATTCCAGATACCCGGCGTGTGCGCTCCCTGCGGCACGGCCGCACAGGCGTCGAGGTCGTTGGCGCAGTCCGGCTCCACGCCGGCCATCACGTAGTACGCCCAGCTCACGTGTTGCGCGTGCAACAGATAGGTGAGGTCCGTCCAAGCATAATCGGGGCGTCCAGGCCCGTGGAACCGCGCGTTGCGTGGATCGAAGTCGCGGGGATAATCGGGATGTTGTAGTTCGTTCGTGCAGCTCATCGGGTCGCCGAGACGCTGGCACCATGCCGACCATTCCGAGACCAAGTAGAGATGCTGCGGTAAGCTCCACGAGGCGTTCGGCTCGAACAGGCGGTCCTGTAGCACGAAATCGTGCGCGTATTTCCAGTAGTTTGGAAGCTCGCGAGCATCGTGGTAACCCATGACCTCGGCGGTTCCGGCACAGTTCGGCGCGTTGGGATCGGCACACAGACGACGCGCACGGTGGGTGACCTTGACGAACCCGTCCATCTTGCCGCCATCGATGTCGGTCACCGCGGCAGGTGCGCTGTGTGGGCCGCCGCGGTTGCGATCGTCGGGATCGTGAAACGGTCGCACGCAAGATCCCTGGCTTGGATCGGGAACGCAAGCTGCCGGGACGCCGTCGTTCATCGGAATGCCGTCCGCACCGGGAAACGTTCCAAAATATGAATCGAAGGAACGGTTCTCTTGCATGATGATAACGACGTGGCGAATCTTGTGAATTGGATCGCTCGCGGGCGGCTTGACCGGGATAGCCGCCCCTAAGACGAGCGCCAGCAGCGCGGCGCTATACCGCAACTTTAAGGCCGGTCGTCAAACCGCCCCGCAGTGCCATCGTGGCCGCGCCGACTTGGCCCGCATCGTTACCCAAGGCGGCGACCACGATCTGGGTCGTTCCTCTCGGAACCATCGTCGTCAACTCCTCGACGCGCGGGCGAACGGCGTCGAGCATGAAATCGGCGGCCGTCGAAACACCACCGCCCAATGCGATCTTCTCGGGATTCACAAAGGCGATGACGTTTGCTAGCCCGATCGCCAAGTCGGCAGTGAAGTTCTTCCAAGCGGCCAGGGCATGACCGTCGCCGGTTTGTGCCGCGCGTCGAATCTTTTTCGAGCTGAGTTTTTCACGCGGCACGTCGAGCAGCGTACTGCGCGGAAACGACGGCCCCACCGCAAAGGCGTGGCGAATCAAACCCGTGCCCGAGGCCTGGGCTTCAAAGCACCCAATCTTCCCGCAGCCGCAGACGAAACCGTCGTTCGGGCGGATTTGGTGATGGCCGATCTCCCCTGCGCCCCAGCGATTTCCCAAGAGCAGTTCACCGCGAGCGACGATGCCGCCGCCGATGCCCGTTCCGAGCGTTAACAACACGAAGTCCTTCGTCAGCTTGCCGGTACCAAATGTATACTCACCCAGCGTCGCGCAGCGCGCGTCGTTGGCGACGAAGACCGGCATCGAGAACTTCGTCCGCAGCGCCTCTCCGAGCGGGGCATCGTGCCAGCCGAAGTTCGGACTGTAGAGCACCGAACCCGACGCAGCGTCGATATTACCTGGCGAGCCGATCCCGATTCCGGCGACTCTCCCGGCATCTTTGAGCGCCGCTCCGATCGTCGTGTCGAGTGCGGCAATGACGGCCTCGAATCTCAGGTCGTCCAAGTCCTCTTCATGCTGGCGAAGGATGGCTCCATCCTCCGTTACGACCGCTGCGGTGACGTGCGAACCGCCTAAATCGACGCCGATAGCCGTTTGCATGGCCGCTATCTTTGGCTTTCCGCGGAGGCGGTCCCCGCAAGGCGCGGGAATCGAGCATTCGTTATGGAGACGATAGACCTCACCAGTTTACGAAGCTATGCGCGCCGGACTGGGCAGCCGACGCACCCGGAGCTTTTGGATACGCGCCCCCTGGAGCACGTCAATAAAATCGAAATCGACGAAGAGCACATAACGATCGAGTTCGACGAGAAAACCACCCGCTATTACAATGCCAACGAAATCGTGCATCGGGAGTGGGTTTATAAGTACAACGACGATCCCGCCTTCGTCGCTGCAGTCGGCCGCGTCATCGAGCTCGCGCGCGGGCATCTCAAGGACATGCCTGAAAATATCGCATGTCCGCCTGGCTGCGCCGAATGCTGCAGCGGTTACGAGCCGTTCGTCAGCAAGGCCGACGTGCAACGTATCGCGGATCACCTCGGAATGACGTACGACGAAACGCTGCGCGAATACGTCGTCGAGCGCCCGTCGGCGGACGGTTACACCGTTGGGTGGTTGCGCAAGATCAGCGACGACATCGCAGACCGGTGCGTTTTCTTAATGGGGTCTCGCAGCGGCCGGCATTACTGTGGCATTTATCCGGCGCGTCCTGGCGACTGCCGCGAATTTACCCCAATCGGATGCGAAGACGTCGATACTTCGCTCCCGCGTCAATCCAGCTTTAAGATCGGACCGGCGTTCCAACCCAAGCGGCGCAACCGCAAGCGGAACGGCCGGCGCCTCTAGCAGCCGCACGCAAATAGCGTGCAAGAATGATCCAGCGAGGTTCGCTATGCTCCCGGCATGCGCCGCAAAGACCTGATCCTCGGTTCGATGAAGTGCACGACGCGTAGCTCGTAATGAAGGAAACCGCCCTAGCACAGGTTTTTCCGGCGGGCTACTTTACCGGCGAAACGACCGCGTGGACGTCCGGCGGCGTCATCCTCGCCGAGGTTCGTCACGCCGTTTCGAGAGCAGTGCCGCCGCATCGCCACGAAGCTGCCTATTTCAGCCTGCTCCTGGAAGGATCGTACGCGGAGCGGGGCGCGGATTTCGATCTTGTCTATGAACCGTACACACTCGTCTTTCACGCCGCCGGGACGCTGCACGAAGACGAGATCGGCGAGCGCGGTTGCCGTTTCTTCTCGGCGGCCTTGCTCGACGAGTGGAGCAAAGTCATCGCGGAACTCGGCGGCGCTCGCGCGCACGTCTTCGAACTCGACGGAGAAGACCCGGTCTGGATCGTTTTGCGATTGTACCGCGAATTTTACTCACGGCACGCGAATGCCGAAGCGGCCGTTGAAGATCTGGTCTACCAGCTCTGCACGCACGTCGCGCAGCGTTCCCCCGAGGAGCTCGACGAGCCGGCGTGGCTTCACTCCGTCGATGCCAGCGTGCGGGAGCGCTTTCGCGAGGCGATCGACCTGCGCGCCATTGCGCGGCAAGCCGGCGTACATCCGGCGCACCTATGTCGCGCTTACCGCCGCTTTCGGGGACGCACCCTGTCCGATGCGATGCTTGGGATGCGCATCCAGCACGTGTGCCGGCGGTTGGTCGAGAGCCGCGATCCGCTCAGCGCGATCGCGCTCGAAAGCGGCTTCGCGGACCAAAGCCACATGACGCGAATTTTTACGCGAGTGACCGGCCGCTCGCCGGGAGCGCACCGCCGCCAAGAACTCGCAAATCCGATACAAGCCTAGCGCGGCTCCGCGCGCTTAGCATAGAGGCGTGAAGAGAGTCGTCTGTATCGCGCTCGTGCTAGCCGCCGCCTCGGTTTTGGGTGCGGCCGCTCGCCGCGACAATCACCTTTCGTCGTATCGCATTCGCTTTGCGGCCGTGGTCGCGATGATCGACGTAAACGGCAAGACGGTTCCGCAGCTCCTCGAGCAAGACGGTATCCGGCAGCAACACGACGTCGCCTTCCTAAGCTTCGAAGGCTCGCATGGCTCCTGTGCTAGCGGTTCTCCGCAAGAACGCGAGTTCTTGATGGGCGACGCGTCCTACGCCAAATACGTGGGCATCCGTTTCGTCGTGGGGGTACCAAAGTCGCTCGATCACGCCGACGCCACGGTCGCATCGTCCTCGCTCAGTCTCTCCGACACGTTTTGGAGCTGGCAGGATGGCTATAAATTCACAACGGCGTTCGTCTTTCATTTTGGCAGCGCGGAATGCTCGCGAAGCGGCGACGTTAGCCGCTGCACGCGTCCGAACGATGATGTCGGGCGACGTCTGTACGCCGGAGTTTCGTTCGCTTGGCCTTTCCGGCACAGGAGCAGATGGTTTTTCGCGTGAAATCGCATCCGGCTCGTCGAGCACTCATTTCATAACACCGGGCTCTATAACGTCCACGGCACCGGAGCGTATTCACGGGACAACATGGGGGTCTTCGAGATCACGCACCTCGTTAAAGACATTGGAGCGCTCACGGCACCGACGCTGCGCAACGTTGCAGTGCGCGCGCCCTACGGTTCCATAGCGATCTCAACGCGGCTCTCGATCACTACGCGGCGGACGAACGACCGGCCGCGGATCGGTGATCCACGGCTTTTCGCACGCCAAAACCGAACGCGCCGATCCAAACTGAAAGGCGAACCGGACGCCACCGACGTACTCGCCGCAGTGTACGGAGGGAACGCCTTTGCGTCGCAGGTTCGTTGTCACGCTGTCTTTTGCCACGCTCGTGCTTCTCGCGGCGCCGAGCTCAGCGCAATTGCGGACCGTGGCGCCGTCGCTCTACGCGGGAATGCACTGGCGGTTTATCGGACCGATGCGCGGCGGGCGCACCGTCGCAATCGACGGCATTCCAAACGAACCGAATCGTTTCTACATCGCCGCCGTCAACGGCGGAATTTGGAAGACCGAGGACGCCGGTCGTACTTGGACCCCGATCTTCGATCGCGAGCCCACCGGTTCGATCGGCGCGCTCGGAGTCGCGCAGAGTAATCCGCGGATCATCTACGCGGGGAGCGGTGAGGGATTGCAGCGGCCGGATCTGTCGGTCGGTGACGGCATCTACAAGTCCGTTGACGGTGGCGAGACTTGGGTTCATCTCGGCTTGCGCGACGGCCAGCAGATTGCTTCGCTGGCAATCGATCCGACGGACGCGAACCGACTCTTCGTCGCCGTGCTCGGCTACCCGTACGGACCCAACGACGAACGCGGCCTCTACCGGTCGACCGACGGCGGCGCCAGCTTCCAGCGAGTCCTTTTCAAGAACGCCGACGTCGGCGCATTTGACGTCGTGCTCGATCCACGCAATCCGAAAACGGTCTACGCCACGCTGTGGGCTGCGCGCCAAGCGCCCTGGGAGATCGGCGCGTCGTTTGAGATACCCGGAAGCGGAATCTTCAAGTCAACCGACGGCGGAGCCACATGGCTGCAGCTGCGTGACGGATTGCCGCCGCGCATCGGGCGCGCCGAAATTGCCGTCGCGCCGAGCAATTCGCAGATTGTCTACGCCTACGCCGACATCGAAGCCAAGGGCAGCGATGAGGGTGCGCTCTACCGAAGCGCTGACGGAGGCGCGCACTTCATCCGGGTCAACGACGCGGACGAGATCGCACAGCGCGGGGACGACCTCGTGTCGCTCGCGATCGATCCGCGCGATCCCAATATCGTCTACCTCACCAACACCTCGACGTACCGTTCCACGGACGGCGGACGGACGTTGATTGCATTCAAGGGAGCTCCCGGCGGCGACGATTACCACACTGTGTGGATCAACCCAAACGATCCAAAGATCATCGCACTCGCGAGCGATCAAGGCGCCACGATTTCGGTCGATGGTGGGACGACGTGGAGTTCCTGGTACAATCAACCGACGGCGCAGATGTATCATGTCAATGCCGACTCGCGTTTTCCTTATTGGGTCTGCGGCGGTCAGCAGGAGAGCGGATCGGCGTGCGTGGCCAGCCGCGGTAACTGGGGCGAGGTGACGGAGCGTGACTGGCACCCCGCAGGTGCGCAAGAATACGGCTACGTCGTTCCGGATCCACTTCATCGCGGCGTTTTCTTCGGCGGAAAGGTCGAGAAGTTCGACGAGCGCACGAGCCAGACGCAGGAGGTCTCGCCGATAGCGTTGCCCTCAAAGCAGTATCGCGTCGTCCGCACCGAACCGCTGGCTTTCGATCACTTCGATCCCCACCGACTATATTTCGGCTCCAACGTTGTCTTTACGACCAGCAACGGTGGACAGAGCTGGGTAAAGATCAGTCCGGATTTAACGCGACCGCATCCCGGCGTACCGGCGGTGCTGGGACCCTTTGAAAGCGACGATCCGCGGCACGGCGCGCATCGTGGCGTGATCTACGCGCTGGCTCCGTCGTACGTGCGTCCGCGAACGATGTGGGCCGGAACCGACGACGGGTTAGTATGGATCACGCGGGACCGTGGCAACCATTGGCACGATATCACGCCGCCGGGGTTGACGCCGTGGAGCAAAGTCGCACAAATCGACGCCTCGCGCTTTGACGACAATACGGCCTTCGTCGCCGTGAACCGATTTCGATTGAACGACCTGCACCCGTACGTTTACGTGACGCGCGATGGCGGCACGACGTGGCGGCTCGCGGTCAACGGTTTATCGAACGGTCCGGTGAACGCGGTACGCCAAGATCCCGTCGAGCCGCGCTTGCTCTACGCCGCTACCGAAAACGGCGTCGCGACCTCGTTCGACGGCGGTGAGCTGTGGCAGTCGCTGCAACTATCCTTGCCGCACACCTCCGTGCGAGATCTGATCGTTCATGGCAATGACCTCGTCGTTGCCACGCACGGCCGCGGTTTCTGGATACTCGACGACGTCGAGCCGTTAAGAGAGCTGGCGCGCGGCGTTATCCCTCAACCAACCGAGGTTGATAAAGCGTTTCTGTTTGCGCCGGCGTTGGCGTACCGCGTGCGCCGAAGCACCAGCAGCGACACGCCTTTGCCGCCGGAGGAGCCGGCCGGCCAGAATCCCCCCGATGGTGCCATCGTCGACTACGCGCTCGGCCCGACCGCAGGACGAGTCGCCATTTCATTCTTTGACGGCACGGGTCGTTTGATGCGCCGCTACGCGAGCGACGATCTCGGCCCGCCGCCTATTCCGCATCTGGACAAACCAGCCTATTGGGAACGGCGATTCGCGCGACCCTCAACGAGCGCCGGGATGCATCGTTTCGTCTGGGATTTGCGCGAGCCGCCGCCGCACTCGCAACAAGACCTTCCGATTTCGGCGGTGCCGCACGATACGCCGCGCGTCCCCGAAGGGCCACTCGTCGTGCCCGGACGCTACACCGTGCGCTTAGAGGTCGATGGCCGCGCCTGGCAGCGTTCGCTCGATGTCGCAATGGATCCACGTGTCTCGATCTCTCGAAATGCGCTAGAGCAGCAATATCTTCTAGCGCATCAAGTCGCGTCGTTGATGGGCCTGAGTTTTACCGAATCGGCCGCCGCTAAAACGGCAGGGCACGCAAAAGCCGCGGCGGCCTTTGAGGCGCTCAACGCCGATGCCGGATCTCTGCTCGATACGATTGATGGTGCCGACGCGCCGCCGACCCAGCAGGCCATCGAAGCAGTCCGCTTGCTCGAAGGGCGGCTGCGCGCGATCCAGAATCGGTGAGGGCTCGAAAGGAGTTTTTCCGATGAGACTGATCAACATGCCGCTCGCATCGCTAGCGTTGGTGACGCTTGCCCTCGCCGTCCCAGTCGTCGCGGCTTCGGCGACGCTGACGATTCCGCTCAGCACTCAGAACGGGTCCGGAGAGAGCGGAACCGCTAAGCTTACGGATGGAAACGGGGGCGTCAGCGTGGTCATCTCGCTCCAAGGCGCGCCCGCTAGCGCTCAGCCCGCCCATATCCACGACGGGGTCTGCTCGGATCTCGGGGGCGTCGCATATCCGCTCCAAGACGTCGTCAACGGAGCGTCGACGACCTTCGTAAAGGGGACGACCATCGCTGCGCTGATGGCGAAACCTCAGGCGATCAACGTTCACGAGAGCGCGGCGAATCTGGCGAAATACGTTGCCTGCGGGGACATCACCGCGAAGCCCTCCATGTAACCGCCGGCGCTCTACGGCTGAAGCAACGCGGCATATCGCGCCGGGTCGATGTTGCCGCCGCTCAGGATCGCGCCGATACGCTTGCCTCTGAGATCGGGAATGCGCCGTTGCAGCAGCGCCGCTAATGCCGCGACGCCGCTCGGCTCCACGACCAGCTTCATCCTTTCGAACGCAAAGCGCATTGCATCGCGCAGCTCGTCGTCGCTCACCGTGACGATGGCCCGGACGTGCTCGCGTGCAATCGCGAAGGTGAGCTCACCGGGCGCGGTTGTCTGCAGGCCGTCCGCGATTGTCTGCGGCACGGGAGTCGTGACGCGCTCACCGCGCGCCAGGGACTGTGCGAAATCGTCGCCCTCGCGGGGTTCGACGCCGTAGAGAACGATCGACCGATCGATGCCGTGCGCTGCGATTGCGGTTCCACCCATTAGCCCGCCTCCGCCGACCGGCGCGACGATCGCGTCCAGCTCAGGTGCCTGCTCCAGCAGTTCCAGCGCGGCGGTTCCCGCGCCGGCAACGATGCGAGGATCGTCGAATGGCGGAACGAGCGTCGCGCCTCGTTCGTCGGCAATGGCTTGCGCGATCTCCTCGCGATGTGAGCGCTCGCGCTGATAGTGGATGACCTCGGCGCCGTACTCGCGTGTTGCAGCCAGTTTGACGGCCGGAGCGTCGGTGGGCATCACGATGGTCGCCGGAATGCCAAGCAATCTTGCCGCCAGCGCGACTCCTTGAGCGTGATTCCCGCTCGAGAAAGCAACGACGCCACGCGCGCGTTGTGCGTCCGAAAGTGAAGCCAAGAAGTTGTACGCGCCGCGAAACTTGAACGCTCCCATGCGCTGAAGGTTCTCGCACTTAACGAAGAGTTGCGCGTCGCAGCATTGGTCGAGCGTTCGCGACGTTACGACGGGAGTACGGTGAGCGACGCCGGCCAGGCGTTGCGCAGCCGCTTGTACGTCGGCCAGCGAGACCGGCGACGCTATTTCGGTGCCATGTGGAAGTTCCAGTCCACGACTTTTTGGTTCTCGTCGAGGCGCATCCGCTCGATGTAGTCGTGCTTCTGAAACTTCACGTTGAAGCAGTGCCAGCCGGGATCGCAGTTCGCAGTCGTCTCTTTAACCGATATTAGCTTGCCCTGTGCGCTTAGCTCGTCCGACCACTCCGCAACCTTGACGCGTGTGACCGTAACACCCTTGGCGATGTCGTCTTGTACGGGCTTCAAATCATTGCCGATCACGGCGCGGGTGATGCGATCCGCCTCGCGCTCGTTACGATTCTGGAACCAGCACCCGGCAAGCAACGCGACGACTATGACGAAAAAAATCGCTCGTTTGAGAATCACGACGCAAGGGCCTCCGGGCTCGTTTGCGCCGGAAACGAGACAAACGTCAGCGCAGGATTCCACTCTTCCGCGAGCCTGACGCTCCATTCGCTTTCGAAGAGCGCCGCAGGACGGCCGTGCCAGTCCTCGACCAACTTCGCATTCGACGGTAAGTGGGCGCGGGCAATCTGTTCGCGCTCCCCTTCAACGTGGCGCGCCAGCGTATAGGGCAGCGTCATCAATAGCGTCTTCACGTTGTACTCAGACTCGAGACGATATTTAGCGACCTCGAACTGCAGCTCACCGACCGCTCCAAGGATCGGCTCGGTTCGGGTCGTTCCCCAAGGATAGAAGACTTGCACGGCTCCCTCCTCGCGCAACTGCGCGATGCCTTTTCCAAACGATTTATAACCCGAAACGTCGGTACTGCGTACGGACGCAAAATGTTCCGGAGCAAAGGCGGGAATCGGCGGAAAAGTCACGCGCGTGCTTTCATAGAGCGTATCGCCGATCGCAAAAGCCCCGGGATTGGCGAGCCCGACGACGTCGCCGGCGTAGGCAACGTCCAGCGAGACGCGTTCGTCGGCGAAGAGCCGCATCGCCCGTGAGAGCCGCACCGGGGCTTCCGTCCGCGCGTTGCGAACGGTCATATCGCGAGCAAACTCGCCCGAGCAAACGCGCACGAATGCCACGCGATCGCGATGGCGCGGGTCCATGTTGGCTTGAATCTTAAAGACGAAGCCGGTGAATTCGTCGCTTGCAGGATCGACGCCGGAACGTTGCGATGGAGCGGGCGCCATTTCCACGAACTCATCTAGGAAAAGCTGCACTCCGAAGTTCGTGACGGCGCTGCCGAAAAAGACCGGCGACACCTCACCGCGGAGCATCGACGCCGGATCGAATCGCTCACCGGCTCCGTCGAGCAGCTCGATCCCTTCGCGAAATTGCTGGTACACGTGTTCGCTCACCAGGCTGCGGAGCTGCGGATCGGTAACATCGGTGACGGAAACCGCAGCGCGCGTTGCGCCGTGTGCGGCCCGCTCGAAGCGATGCACGAGCCGCGTTCGACGATCGTAGACGCCCTTAAACTCTTCACCGCTTCCGAGCGGCCAATTCATCGGAAAAACGCCAAGACCAAGCACGTTCTCCAACTCGTCGAGCAGCTCGAGCGGATCGCGGCTCGGGCGGTCGAGCTTGTTCATGAACGTGAAGAGCGGTATGCGTCGCTCGCGACAGATCGCAAAGAGCTTCTTAGTCTGAGGCTCAACGCCTTTGGCAGCATCGATCAGCATCACCGCGCTATCGGCCGCGAGCAGCGTACGATACGTATCTTCGCCAAAGTCCTGGTGCCCCGGCGTGTCCAGCAAGTTGATCGTGTAGCCGTGATACGGAAATTGAAGTACCGTCGAGGTGATAGAAATCCCGCGCTCGCGTTCGAGCGCCATCCAATCGCTCGTCGCCTGACGCTGGCGCTTGCGCGCGGAAACCTGCCCCGCAACGTGGATCGCGCCGCCGTAAAGCAAAAGCTTTTCGGTAAGCGTCGTCTTGCCGGCGTCGGGATGGGAAATAATTGCAAAGGTGCGGCGGTTGCGCACGTGCTCCTGAATCGTCACTCGAGTAACGTCCGCTCCATCAGTGTTGCGCCGGTTCGTACACCCGTAGCTGCGAGCCCTGCGGGGCCTGGCGAATTACCGCAAGAAGGCCCGCCGCCCGGTAAAACTGCACGCGAGGCGGAATCCGCAGTCGATCGGCTCCCCGCCGCACGTAGGCCTCCTCACCGGCAATGGTGATCGTGCAATCACCATACACTAACGTCGCGGGTGGCACAATCGGCGCGGCGAGCGCAGGCAGGTGCGCGAGCACGTAGCGTTGCGAGCCGTTTGATTCCGAGGTCTGGCTCAAACACTCCGGCAACGCCGAGAGCGCCCACGGCGCGTCACCGTGCAGCGGCACGGCGTCATTTCGCTGCGCGACGCTCGAGGTACCAGCCTTCGGCGGCATTCGGGCGTACACCGACGCGATCCTAATCCGAATTAGGTCGCGATTCGCCCACGCCGTCGTCAACACCGCCACGCCCACAACGATCACGGTCGATAACAGTAAGTACCTCAGCATATCCTACAAAAGGCACTAAGGAAGTCCTTAGTGGCTCCCCAACTCGATCGTCATGCGAGCTGCGCCGACGGCGTAGTCGCCCATCCCATAATAAACGTCGAAGACGTTCTCGCCGAGGTCGGGGCGCGGGTCGAGGCCCGTCGGAAAGACGACGTTGTCGACGACGCCGCGACGCTCGCGTCTCGTTTCGGGCACCAAGACCGGCTGCGGTGAATGGTAAAGAACGGAATCGGGGCGCTCCAGATCGTGGATCACGATGCCGGCGCTGTAGCGCAAAAACGGTTTGTGCGGTCCGTCATCGATCACGTCGACGCCGTGAAACACGGACATCCAAACGTCGTTTCCATTCAGCGCCATTCGCACGGGCGGCGTTCCGGCGCCGATTTTGATCGAACCCCACTTCGCATCCGGGCAGAGTACTTGAACGCTTTCGGAAACGTTGCAAAGCTTGCGGCGATCCTTCAACAGCGGAGCGAGCGGAACGTACGCGATACGGATCGATTCGCGGTCTTCAAGGGGCATGCGCTTGATCATCGGAACGGCGGCGCGGCCGTCGACGCTGGAAAGATGCAACATCGGACGGTGATAAAACGCCAAGCATTTCCGGCCTCCCGGCGCCACGACGGGCGCGGGGAAAAACGCTGCATCTTTGTCGTCACCTGCCACGTTGCCGGTTCCGGCGAGGTTCACGGGTCCCAGACGCTCCCAATGATAGGCGTCTTTCGACAAGGCGAGCGCGATGCGTGGGCCGTCGGGACCTACGGCGGTGTACGCCATCACGTACGATTCAAGGACAGGGACGTAGGTAACGCGCGGATCCTCGCAACCGTATCCGGGACGCGGCCGCAACTCGTACGGAGCCTCCGGCTGGAGTGCGAAGCCGAGCCGTTCGACTTCAAACCTGCGGTTTGCGCAGCGCGTGCGAACGATGCCAACGCGCGAAATGTTTCCTTCGGCGACGCAGCGCGGGTAGAGGAGCAGCTCCCCTTCTGGAGCACGCGCTGCCGCCGGATTCAAAATGCCGCCGGCTTCGCTGGGATCTCCGTTCGGTGCCAAGACGAGGCCGAGGCGCGCTACGCGTACCCTGAGGCGCTCGATCAGCTCCACGTTAGGTGTTTGCTTGCGCGACGAAATCATCTCGTTGACTACGGCAGGTATGTCGCGGCGATCGGCTCGTTGCTGGGCGTCACGACTTCGACTTTCACGCCACGACGATAGACGCTGTTGGGAACGATCCAGAGTGTGTACGTACGGTATGGCGCAGACGGTTCGCCGCTGTCGGCGGGGGCTTGTTCGAACGCGACGACGCGCACGCGCTGCGGATTCGCGCGAATCGATTCGATAATTTGCTTATAACCGGTGCGGTCGTGCGGTCCCATGAGTAATGCCACGCCAAACTCCCCCTTGAAGTGCACAGGCGCGTGAATGCCGAGCTTGCCCAGAGCGACGGCATCGCGTACTATAAGGATTTGGTTCCCTCCTAGAACGGCGGTTGTACCCGTTGCCAGCGTCTTCACGCGAATCTCGCGACATCCGACCAGCACGATGAGCCCTAGGGCTAGACCTGCCAGGGCCGAGCAGCGCTTCACGGCCGTCCGCTTCGCCCGTACCTACCTGCGGCCTCCCCGAGGGCGAAAAAAACGTCTTCAATTGTCGTTGCCGGAGCCCTCGCTGCGACGGTAGGCTGAAACAATGAAACCGCTGCTGCGCCTGGCTTTGGCCGCAGATCTTGTCGCGCTGATGACGGTCGTGTTGGGAAGCTGGACGCGTATTAATGGCGCCGGCCTCACGTGCCCGGACTGGCCGCTGTGTCACGGACGCCTCGTACCTTCGCTGACGGATGGGACGCTCTGGGAGTGGACGCATCGACTGCTTGCGTCGATCGTGGCTCCGCTTCTGATCGCGCTCATTGCCGTCGCATGGAGCAAACGACGACGCTCGCCGTTCATCGGTCCAACGCTCGCCGTGATTGCGGTCTTGTTCGTCGTTCAAATTTTCCTTGGAGCAGAAACGGTCCGTCTCGCAAACGCGCCAACCTCCGTCGTCCTACATTGGGCAACCGCAATGGCGTTGATTGCAGCGCTTTCTGCGATGGCGGTTTTTGCCGCTGCTTGTGACGCAACGCCCCAGGCGCGCGAAGCAACGCGCGCTTCCGCGCTGCAAGGACTCGTTCTGGGCCTGACGGCAACTCTCGCTTTCGTGACGATGTGCATCGGTGCGTACGTTAGTTCGAGCGGCTCCGGTCTCGCGTGCCTCTCGATTCCGGGGTGTGCCGGCAGCGTCGTCATCTACACGCCGGAACAATACGTTCAGATGTTGCATCGGATTGCTGCCGCGGCGACGCTGATCTGCGCCGCAGCGGCCGTTGCGCTGACCTGGGCGTACTGGGCATCGACGCGTCTGCGAACGGTAGTCGCGATTGGCGTCGCCCTGGTCTCGATTCAAGTCCTGTTGGGGTTGCTGAACGTGGCACTGCGACTCCCGACCGATCTTCGTGAAGCACACGCGGTCAACGCCGCACTGGTTTTTCTTGCGTTCTTCGTCGGAACGATCTTCGCCGTGCTCGATGCCGTGCCGCGTGCGGACCTAAGCCACTCCACCGGAAACCGCTCGCAGCTATGAGCATGCTCGCGCGGCTCGAGGACTATTACGAGCTCTCGAAACCGCGCATTATCGCATTGCTGCTCGTGACGACCGCAGCCGCAATGGTAATGGCGGCGCGCGGTATGCCACAGGTGAGCGTACTGGTATGGACGCTGCTGGCGGGTGCGCTCGCGGCGGCCTCGGCCGGTGCGATGAACTGCGTTTGGGACGCCGATATCGACCGGGTGATGAAACGCACGCAAGGGCGTCCGATTCCTCAAGGCCGAATTTCGGTTCGAAGCGCAACGATCTACGCGTTCGCGGTCGGCGCGCTGTCGTTTGCAATCTTCTACTTTTTGGTCAATCCGCTTGCGGCATGGCTGTCGCTGGCCGGTAACCTCTACTACGTCGTCGTCTACACCATGTGGCTCAAGCGCATCACGCCGCTGAATATCGTCGTCGGAGGCGCAGCCGGTTCGGTGCCGCCGCTGGTGGGATGGGCCGCAGTTACGCACACGATCGGAACCCCGGCCCTCGGGCTCTTCGCGTTGATCTTTCTGTGGACGCCGCCGCATTTTTGGTCGCTGGCCCTGACCACGGAGACCGAGTACGGTAAAGCCAAGATTCCAATGTTTCCAAACGTCTACGGGAGGGAGCGTACCAAGCGCGAGATCGTGTACTACAGCCTCGTGCTGGTTGCCGCATCGCTCTTGCTTTATCCGTTGCACGTGATGGGCGCCTTGTATTTCGGGGCGGCCGCCGTGCTGGGTGGAATCTTCGTACTGGATGCGCTTCGAACTTGGCGCGAGCAGACCGGAACGCTTGCGGCTCGCAAGCTCTTTCGTTATTCGCTCCTGTACCTCGCATTGATGTGCGTGGTCATGGTGATCGACCGCATCGTTTCATGAACCGATTGCTCTGGACGCTGGCGCTGGGTGTCTTCGCCGGCGCGCTGGATCTCAGCGTGCTTTCCCCCGCCCTTCCCGCACTCGGCCGCGATTTTGGCGTACAAACGAGCGATCTCGCCTGGGTATTTACGCTTTATTTGCTGGTCACCGTGCTCTCGATTACCGTCGCCAGTACGTTGGCCGACCGGTACGGGCGCCGTCCCGTCTACCTGGCGTGCATCGCAATCTTCGCCGCCGGAAGCGTCGTGGCGATCCTGGCGCCGTCGTATGCGATCTTTCTCTTAGCGCGCGCGATCCAAGCGCTCGGCGCGGGCGGCATCTTTCCGGTTGCAACGGCCACGATCGGTGACGTCGTCCCGCCTGCGCGGCGTGGTGCGGCGCTGGGAATTGTCGCGGCGACCTGGGGTCTCGCCGCCGTCATCGGTCCGAGCCTTGGCGGACTGATTACGCATTACGTTTCGTGGCGGTGGATCTTTGTCGCAAACGTTCCACTCGCCGCGATAGTATTTGGTTTCGCGCTCGTTGACGTACCCACGGACGCGCCACGCCGTCGACCGAGGCTCGATGTCGTTGGCTTGTTCTTACTCTGTGCCGGATTGCTCGCGCTGATGGACGGACTAATCGCGACGCGGCTCGCAATCGCGCTAGGCGGAGCCGGCATCCTTGTGGGATTCACGTTTTGGGAACTGGGGGTTGACTCGCCAGTCGTCCCGTCGGAGGTCGTTCGCACGCCGCAGCTGATAAAAACCTACGCACTCGAGATCCTCATCGGCGTTTTGGAAGGATCGCTGTTCTTTATCCCAACCGTCTTGGTCGGGGCTCAAGGGCTCTCTTACGCCGCCGCGGGCTTCGTTGCGGCACTTGGCGCAGCTACGTTCGTCGTAGTCATTCCGGCAGCGGGGCGCGCACTGGATCGAATCGGCAGCCGCGACGTGTTGCTCGTCGGCGCCACGCTCACCGAGCTCGGACTGGCGATTTTTGCACTTGGTTTTCAATCGCTCCCGCTGGCATTGCTGGCGATGATCGTGGCCGGTGCCGGATTCGGAGCGCTCCTCGGTGCCCCGACGCGGTATATCGTCACCAACGAGACGCCCGAGCGCGTTCGCGCGACGGCCGTCGGACTCTTGAGTCAGGCGCTAATCGTGGGACAGATCGTCGGAAGCTCGCTGGCGGGCGGGCTCTTCGCCATGGCCCGCAGCGAAATAGCCGGATACCGGCATGCCTATCTTGGCTTTAGCGCGGTCGCGTTCGTGGCGCTGCTTTTGGCTGCGATGCTGAAGCCGCGACGCGAGGAACGCAAGCGCCCCATCGAGGAGGCAGCCGCGGGAGCCGCCTAGGGCGAAGCGTTCCCGATGCCCACGCACGTCGTCGAGAATCAGCCCCCGATTCTCGAAAACTACAACGTCTTTAAATCGGACCGCGCACTCTCGGATACGCTCGCGCGGCAAGCGCCGGAAATACTTACCGACGAACTCGTCGCACTGGGTGACTTAGCCGGGTCGCCGGAGGTCATCGCGCTCGGCTTTGAGGCCAACGAACATCCGCCTGAGCTTCGCACGCACGATCGATTCGGCAATCGCATCGACGAGATCGCTTTTCATCCCGCGTGGCATCGCTTGATGCGTCACGCGACGCAGGCGGGTCTCCATGGAACGCCGTGGCAAGACCCGCAGCCGTTGGCTCACCTGCGCCGAGCGGTGAAGTTTTACGTCTGGGGTCAAGTTGAGTCGGGGCACGGATGTCCGATCTCGATGACGTACGCCGCAGTTCCGGTGCTGCGCGAGCAATCGCAGCTGGCCGACGCATGGCTCGCGCCGCTGTCGCGGCCGCAATACGATCCACGGCTCGTTCCGATCGGTCGGAAAGCATCGGCTCTCTGCGGCATGGGCATGACCGAAAAACAAGGCGGCTCGGACGTCCGTTCGAACCGCACGAGGGCCGTGCCGGCAGCGCGGCGCGGCGCGGGTAGCGAGTACTTCCTGACCGGGCACAAGTGGTTTTGCAGCGCACCCATGAACGACGCTTTTCTGGTTCTGGCACAGACCCAGGACAGGCTGTCGTGCTTCTTGGTTCCGCGCGTGCTGCCGGACGGATCGCGCAATCCGTTCGCCATCGTGCGTCTCAAGAACAAGCTCGGCAATCGCAGCAATGCGTCCGCGGAGGTAGAGTTCGATGCGACGCACGGCTGGCTCATCGGTGACGAAGGGGAGGGCGTCCAGCGCATCGTCGAGATGGTCAACTACACTCGGCTGGATTGTACGATCGGCTCCGCCGCGCTTATGCGCGCAGCGTTGGTTCAAGCGATTCATCATTCGGCGCATCGCAGAACCTTTGGCACGGCGCTGATCGACCACCCCCTGATGCAAAATGTGCTGGCCGATCTCGCGCTCGAGTGCGAAGCCGCGACTGCGTTGTTCGTGCGATTGGCCCGTGCCGTCGACGATTCAACCCGCAACCCGCAAGCCGCGGCGCTCAAACGCATCGGTACCGCTCTTGGCAAATACTACGTATGCAAGCGAGCGCCGGTTGTCGTCGGCGAGGCACTCGAATGTCTTGGGGGAAATGGTTACGTCGAAGATTCGATCATGCCGAGGCTTTACCGCGAGGCGCCGCTGAACTCCATATGGGAAGGATCGGGTAACATCAACGCGTTGGACGTACTGCGAATCGTTCGCAAGCAGCCCGAAGCGCTCGCCGCGTGGCACGACGAACTCGTCCCCACGTTCGGTGACCCGCGAATCGCCGCGGAAGCGCAACTCCTGCGACGCGAACTCGCCGGCGACGATGGTGCGGAGGCGCGAGCTCGCTCGCTAAGCGAACGGATGGCGCTCCTCTGGCAGGGCGCGCTGCTCGTCCGACATGCTCCCAACTATATCTCGGATGCGTTCGTTGAGAGCCGAATCGACGGACGACGCGGCCAGGTGCTCGGGACATTACCGCATGGTACGAGGCTGCGGGCGATCGTCGACCGGGCTGCGCCGGTTCTTAGCCGAGCGGCTTACACGTGAAGCTCAAACGTCTCAACGCGGAGGCGCGCAGCTTGGCTCGGCGCGCATGGACGGAAAAAGAGCGCGCTATCGTGTGGCGCGGGCTCACCGGGCGGTTCTCTCTTGCGATCGAGCCGCTGTTGGGAATGCTGTTCATGAGCCTGCTGACGTGGGGCATCGTGTATCGCGCGCAGCACGTGCCCTCGGACGCCACGCTGATCAAGATCGCCTGGATTTTCGCGCTGGGCGCCATCGCATTCGCCGGCTATTTCGTCGCGGTGCTCGTTGCACCGATCGCAGCATACGTGCAAACGTTCAAACCGATCTACATTCTGGACGGCTACGTACGGTATCGCGAGCCCGACGCGCGCTCGCAGCTCGACGCGTGCGGTTACGCCGCCGCGCTCTTCGCGGATCGAAGCGTCGCATGCGAATGGGAATGGCTGGGCAAGCGCCGCTTACCCAACGCGACGATTCCGGCACTGGTCGAATTCTCGGTTTATGCGGGGATACACAGGATTGACGGCAAGCCCACGGGTTTGCTCCCCGACGAGGAGCTCCCGTTGCTCGCCATCGGCATCGCCACGCGCCACGGTTACCGCGCAGACCTATAAGCGGTTAGATGGTATCATTTGAACTCTGGTCGACAATCGCGTCGGTTGGTACGTTCCTAGTCATCGCCGCCACGGCCGTCGTTGCAATCATCCAGCTTCGTCACACGCGCAGCGGGAACCAGATCGCCGCAGCCATGACCATTCACAGCTTTGTCGAGAGCCAGGAGTTCCAAGAAGGCCGCCGATTTATCCGCGACGAGCTGGTCAACCTGCCTCCAAGATGTCGAGTTTCGCCGCACGCTGGGGGCAACGACAACCAGGGCCGCGCGACCAATGATTTTAGTGGGTAACTACTACGAAGAAATCGGGATCTTCGTAAAATACGGCCTCGTGGACGAAAATATTGCATCCGAGATGTGGTCGAACGAAATTGTGGCGGACTGGGAACGGATGGCTCCGGCCATCGCGATCATGCAGCAACGCGGGTCATTCGGCTGGAAAAACTTTGAGTACATGTTCACTCTCTGCGAAGCCTGGCTGAAACGATATCCCGAAGGCAAATTTCCAAAACAGCGTCGCCGGACCGGCCGTCCCGACGTCAGTCGTAGATGATTGCGGTTATGGTTCGGAGTTGTTCAGCGGGACGCGCATCGTGGTGGTTGCAGGCCAATGGTGGCCGTATCCGGCGAGCAGAACCACAGACGCGCCGACCGCAAAGATACCGAGGAGACCGATGGCGACGATGCGGTAAAGCATCGGCGGAATGCCGCGGCTTTCCGGAACTTCGCTAAAATCGAGATACTCGTCGTCGCGAACGATCATGTGCGCCTATGCTCCCTTCGCCGGCGAGAACCCAATGACGTTCAGTCCGGCCAAGAGCGCCAAGATGGCGCCGATCCCAAGCAAGAACAACATCAGCTTGAAAACCTGATTCTCGGTGCCGCTGGCGTTCCAGTCCTTGTAGAGCGCGTAGAATGCAACCACGGCAACGACGATCCCGGCAATCACCGCCCCTAACCGCTCAACGATCGCTGCGTTCACGTTCGCTCCTTACAACAGGTAGAAAATTGAGAACAACACAACCCAGATTACGTCGACGAAGTGCCAATAGAGCGTTCCGGCCGTGATCCCGAAGAACTTTCCTCGCGTGTAGACCCCGGCGGCCGATTGCAGCACGAGCACGGTCAGATAACAAACGCCGAGGAAAACGTGCAGTCCATGCATGCCGGTCAGCGTAAAGAACGAAGCGCCGAAGATCCCGCTGCCCCACCAGGTCACGTGCTCGCCGAAGATCAGGTGGTTGTATTCATAGACTTGGCCGCCGAGAAAGCCTGCGCCGAGCACGATGGTCGCGAGCAGAAACCATATGTAGCGCATGAACTTACCGTGTTTGAAGTTCTCGAGCGCGTAGTGCATCGTTGCGCCGGAGCCGAACAGTACGACCGAGTTCCAGGCCGCAAACGCTACGTCCAGACGCTGAATTCCCGGCGGGGGCCAGCCCTGTCCGCTGTTGCGTAGATAGAGATACGCGAAGATGAACGAAGAAAAGAGTACGCAGTCGCTGACGAGGAAGAGCAAGAACCCCTGAAGTCGCAGCTCTCGCGTCTCGATGTAGAGCTGATCGACCTCTCCATGCGTGTCGCGCGCCAGCGATGCGACCGACATCAATGGGCTCCGGCAGCCACGGGTGGCGGCGAGTCGGTGAGTTCCTCGTCGAGTCCCTTATACGGCAGCGGCTGACTAAAGTCGTACGGCAGGCCGTAGACCGTCGGAATGTGCTTGAAGTTGTAATAGTGCGGCGGCGACGGAATCTGCCACTCCAGAGTACGCGCACCCCACGGGTTGGGCCCCGAACGCTTTCCGTTGCGAATGCTCCACAGGGCGTTGACGAAAAAGATCAGGATCGAAATCGTCATCAAATACGACGCAACCGTTTCGAACCGGTTCCAGAATGCGAATTGCGGATCGTACGTCGCGACCTCGCGCGGCATGCCTAGCATGCCGAGCCAATGCATCGGAATGAACGTCCCATTGAATCCGATGAAAAAGAGCCAGAAGTGGATCTTGCCGAGGGTCTCGTTCAGCAATCGGCCGGACATCTTCGGGAACCAGTAGTACATGCCGGCAAAAATCGCCATCAGGCTTCCGCCGACGAGTACGTAATGAATGTGGCCGACGATGAAGTACGTGCCGTGAACGTGCAAGTCGAACGGAACGGCGGCGAGAAAGATGCCGGTGATGCCGCCGATCGTAAACAGCCCGACGAAACCGATCGCAAACAGCATCGCCGTAGAGAAGTGAATTTTGCCGCCCCATAGTGTCGCGACCCATGAGAAGATTTTGATACCGGTCGGCACGCCTATGACAAACGTGATGATCATAAACGGCAGCTGCAAGAAAGGCGCAAGCCCCGACGTAAACATGTGATGGGCCCAGACCATAAATCCGGCGAGCGCGATGGCCATCGAAGAGAAAGCGATCAGCTTATAGCCAAAAATCGGCTTCCGCGAAAAGGTCGGCAGCACTTCGGAGATGATGCCGAATGCCGGAAGAATCATGATGTAAACGGCCGGATGCGAGTAGAACCAGAACATGTGCTGCCACATTACTGGGCTTCCGCCTTTGGTTGGATCGTAGAAGGGCACGCCGAACTGCCGCTCGATAAAGAGCGCCGCAAGCGCCGCCGCCAGCGCCGTCGTGGCAATCATCAGGAGCGGCGCGGTGGCGAACTGTCCCCACACGAACAGCGGCATGCGGGTAAAGGTCATCCCCGGAGCGCGCATCTTCAAGATCGTCACAACGAAGTTGATTCCCGTCATGGTCGAGCTCACCCCGACCAAGAAGATCGCCGCGCACCACATCGACGTTCCGGCTGCGCCTTGCAACGATACCGGTGGGTATTCCATCCAGCCGGCTGTCGGCGCGCCCATCAGGAACGACGAGAACAGCATCAATCCGGAGACCGGAAAGATCCAGAAGCTGAGCATGTTAAGCCACGGAAAGGCGACGTCACGCGCCCCGATCTGCACCGGAAAAACAAGGTTGCCGAAGCCGCCGGTCAACATCGGGATGATCACCAGCCAAACCATCGCACTGCCGTGAACGCTGTAAACTTCGTTGTACGTGTCCGAAGCGACGAAGCCGCCGTTCGGGTTGAGCAGCTGCGTGCGGATCACCTCCGCCAGCAATCCAGACAGCATCAAGAAAACGAAGGCGGTAATGATGTATTGGATCCCGATGATCTTGTGATCGAGCGAGAAAACGTATCGCCGGACGAACCCCTGGGGCTCCGGGTGGATGTGATCGGCGATCCCGCCTGCGTGCACTGCTGCTACTGCCATAGTTCTTTCGATTGTATCACTTCAGTGTGGCGAGGAATGCGACCAAGTTCGCGATGTCTTGCGCCGACAAGCCGTTAGCGCTGGCGTTTGGCATCGTACCCATGCTCCCGGTATAGCCGTTCTGCAGAATTGCCGCGACGTTTGGAGGCGTGGCCGGCTGGGCGTTGACAAGGTTCGGATGAGCGGGATCGTGGAGCACGCCCTTGAGGCCTGGACCAACGAGTTTCTGATCGAACGGTGCGACCTTGTGGCACGCCTCGCATTTTTGGCTGAAAAGCCGCTGCCCGTCCGCAGCGTTGCCGCCCTGGAGGGAAATCGCCTGGCCGCCCGCTGCCGGCAACGCGTTGCTCGCATGCGCGTTCTTTTGTTGCCAGCCTTTGAACCACTTATCGAACGCGCCTTTCTCTTCGATCACCAGTACCTGCTTGTTCATTTCGCTATGCAACACGCCGCAGAACTGGGTGCAGATGATCGGATAGCGCCCATCGAGCCGCGGTGTAAACCGAATCGTCGTCACGAGCCCCGGAACGGTGTCGTTCTTCAGGCGCATGGCCGGCACCCAGAATCCGTGGATCACGTCGGCAGCGGTCAGATTGAGCGTCACCGGCACGCCGCGCGGAAGGTGCATCTCGTCGGTTACTTCGCCGTTGATCTGAGGATAGCGGAACGAAAAATAAAACTGATGCCCGATCGCTTCGACCACGAGACCGTTCTCCGGCTCCAAGAGGATCTCGTACCAAATGCGCACGCTGACGATGGAAAGCAGCACGACGAAGAGCACGGGAATCAACGTCCACCAGAACTCGAGCTTGGGATTGTCGTGGATTTGCACGCCGATCGCGTCGGGCGGATCGGTTCGTCGCGCGCGAAATGCGACCGCAAAATAGATGAGGTAGCCCGCGACAAAAATGTACAGCGCGCTTCCGGCGGCGGACATGAAACGGAAGAGGGTGTCCACCTGCCGCGCCGTAACGATCGCGGCCGGCAGATAGGTCTCCAGCGGAAACGTATACCAAAAAACGATCGCCGCCACGGCCAAGACGGTCAAGACCGCGGTAGCGATCCAGAAGCCTCGGTCTACCCGGACGGGCTGCGCTCTGTTCTCAACCAAGTTAGAAGGCTCTCTCCCCAAACTCACTATAAAAGCCGATAACGCCGCGCGCAGCGACTAAACGGGCTTTTAAGAGACTCTGTCGGCGGCCCCTGCAAACTCGCGCACCAACCAGTCGACGTTGGTGATCGCCGTTCCGACGACGACCGCATCGGCTCCGGCGTCGAGCGCGGAGCGAACGCCGCACGGGGAGTGGATTCCTCCTTCGCATACGGCAAATGTCGCGAGCGGCGCAAGCTCGCCGACCAAATCCAGCGCCGGGAGCGATCGGCCGTGCGTTTCCGCCGTGTAACCGCAGAGGGTCGTCGCGACGATGTCTGTACCGGCTTCGGATGCGGCAACCGCATCGGCGAGCGTGGCGCAATCGGCCATGGCGAGGCGGCCGGCGGCATGAATCGTTGCGACTACCTCATCGAGAGTGCTGCCGTCGGGACGCGCGCGTTCGGTCGCATCGAACGCCACGATATCGGCGGCGGCTGCGATAGCGGCGCGAACTTCAGCGAGCGTGGGCGTGATGTACGGTTCGAAGCCGGCGTATTTGCGCTTGATCAAGCCGATGATGGGCACCGCAACCCGCGCGCGCACCGCATGCAGATTGCTCACCCCCGCTATGCGCACGGCCACTGCTCCGCTCTCTTGGGCAGCACGCGCCATCGCGGCGACGACGTACGGATCGTCGAGTGCGGAGCCGGGCCAGGCCTGGACGGAAACGATCAATCCGCCGCGCAGACCTTCGAGCAGGCTATTCATGCAACTCACGCACGTCGAGCCCAAGCTCGCGGTACGCCAAGAGCAATGCTCCCATTGCGGGTTCGTAACGCGGTTCGACGACCTGAGCATCCGCGTGCATCGCCAGGATGCCGTCACAGATGCGCCGGCGGAAGCGGTCATCTCCAAAGAGCCCTCCCGTGAGCGCGACGCGTGCAGCCTCGGCGGCGCCAATCGCTCGGCAAGCGAGCGCGGCAAGTCGATCCGCACCGCGATCCGCGATCGCATGAAAACGTTCGTGGCGCAGCGCGGCGGGCGCGAACGATGCCAGCCGATCGCGCGATACTGTGCCGGAGTAAAATGCGTGCGCGAGTTGTCGCATCGATGCCTCCCCGAAGAATTTCAGCGCGGCGTCCATCTCTGGGCCAAAGGATGCGTCGCCGTCGTCTTCCGCGCGCATCAACGTTGCAATCGCGTCGCAGGCAATGCGAAATGCGCTTCCTTCATCGCCGAAGAGAAATCCCCAACCGCCGAAAGTGTGCTCCGACCCTTTGACGTCGCGCGTGTAGACCACCGAGCCGGTTCCGGCGATGACGACGACGCCTGGCAGGCCCGCCAGTGCTCCGGCATGTGCGATCGGCGCATCGTGTAGCAGCACCGGACGGGGCGACGGCAATTGGGGCGGAAGGCCGCGGATGCGGCCGTCGTAGCCGCTGACGCCGGCAACGATCGCTTCGAAGCACGCGTTTTGCGGGAGGCCGGCGCGGCGGGATGCGTCGGCTAATGCGTCTTGCAGCGCGTCGCGCAACCGGGTGGATTCCGGTGCAACGCCGATTTCATCCGCCGGTCCGCTCGTTCCGCATGCGAGAATTCGTCCGCGTTCGTCACCGACAACGGCAACCGTGGAGCTTTGACCGCCATCGATTCCCGCAACCAAGAACGTCACCGCCGGTGCTCCAGAAATTCGAGCGCGAAACGGGACGCCGCCGATTCGCGTTCATCGCGGCCACTCAGCGTGCGTATTTCTCCGATCGACTCGCGATGATGGTAGAGTTCGTGTCCGACCGCCAACGCGACGAACTCTCCAAGTTCCGCGACGGATAGCCGCGCAGCACATGCGATGTTGAGACGAATCTCCGGCGTAGCCGGGTCGTATTCCGAACGCAGTTCGGCCGCTCCCCATTCCCCCAGGTCGGCGAAGCAAACCCGCACGCCGTAGGATCTCGCGAGCTCGAGCGCGCTCTTCACAGCGGTACGCCGTCGGCAACGAGCTGCGCGCGTAACTGCACCGGATCGATCTCTGCGACGCGCACGCGACGCGCGATCGCCAGTGCGGCCGCCGTTCCTGCTGCTTGGCCGAGCGTCATTACGGTGGGCGTCAGGCGCGTCGAAGCGAGGGCTTCGTGCGTCGTGGAGATGCAACGGCCGGCGACCAGCAGCTGCTCCCGATTGACCGGCAACAAACAGCGATAGGGAATCTCGTAGCTCTCCCCCGCCGCGAGCCGATGCGTAGTCGTTCCACTCCCGCTGGGATTGTGCAGATCGATTGGGTACGCGCTCCGGGCAACGGCATCGTCGAACCGGCGCGCGTGCAGGACATCCTCGCGATTTAACGTGTACCGACCGACGATGCGGCGCGATTCACGGATGCCGACCTGTGTGCCGGTCGCGGCGATGCGGGCATTGGCGAATCCCGGTACGCGCTGGCGGAAGAATTCAAACAACTGCATCGCCTGCAGCCGCGATTCGACCTCGGCTCGAGTGAGCTCGTCGGGGTCGAGCGGATCTACCTCCACGACGCGCGTCATGTTGACCGTCACCTCGTCGGGATAGGGTGAGATGAAAAACGAGACGAGCTCGCGCGGAATCTGGACGAGACCGTCTTCTTGTGCGCGCTTCCAGAGTGAGTAGAGGCCGGCGACGGCGGTGAGAGCCGGCGCGGTGATCTGCGAAGGCGCAAGAGAGCTGCGCAGCTCTTCGGGATGCTCTCGCAAGTACGCCGCCAGCGCCTCAAGATCGACGTGGCTGAGCCGGAAGATCAAGGTTGCCGGCTGCACGCGACCGCGCTCGTCGCCTTGCTGCGTGGGCACGCCGGCCGAGGCGGCGACGAGCGCATCGGCCGTTGCATCGATCACTATCGTCGCGCGGTAGTCGCGCGTGCCTCCAATCGTCGCGAACGACCCTCCCGTGACGGTTGCATCTTCGACGTGCACCGACAAAAAATAGCCGTGCAGGAGCAGCGTAACGCCGGCTTCGGACATCATTTCGAAGAGCAACGCTTTGTGGATCTCCGGATCGAAGGGTGTGATCGTCGCGACGTAATCCGACGAATCGGGAAGATGACCCGGCGAACCGCCTTTGCGCATCAGCCGCTCGACGATTTCCTGCGCGATGCCGCCGACGATGCGCTGCTTACCGGAGTGAAACGTCATCCACGGGCCAACCATCGCGGCCGTCGCAGTACCACCGAGAAAGCCGTAGCGTTCGACCAAAAGCGTTCTCGCACCATGACGTGCCGCCGCCAGCGCGGCAGCGCAACCAGCGTTGCCTCCCCCGACCACGAGCACGTCGAAATTCGGCGGTGCCGAGGGAGTAGAGGGCTGCATGCGCCGCGATTCGTCGCCTCACGGGGCAGGCCATTTCCCGGCATTCCACAATAACGGCACATGCAAGTTCCAATTGCTTCCCAAGAACGCAATTGGGCGATGGCTGCGCATTTGAGCGCCCTCGTCGCCGTTGCGGGCCTGCCCTTCGGTCACGTGCTCGGGCCGCTCATCGTATACCTGATTAAGGGCCACGAATCCGAGTTCGTCGGTGAGCACGCGCGGGCGTCGTTGAACTATCAGATCACGATTTCGATTCTTGCGCTCGTCGCCATTCTCGTTGCCGTGGCGCTGAGTTTGGGCTTCATGATCAATTCGCCGTCCGACAGCTCCGGGGCCGGGACCACATACGCGGTGAGCTTCGCCGTTCTATGGATCGCGATCGCCATCGCTGCCGTGCTGCTCCTCTTGCTCTCGCTCATCTTCATTATTATGGGAACGGTCGCTGCCAATGAAGGGCGCCCGTATACCTATCCCTTCGCGATTCGGTTTTTACGCTGATGTTGATGCAACGAGTCAAGCCGCTCGCGCGCATCCTCGCCGAAGGAAGCGACGACGAACATGGCCTGAAGCGCTCGCTCGGGCCGTGGGCGCTTACCGCCATGGGCATCGGCGCCATCATCGGAACCGGGATCTTCGTCCTGACCGGCGTTGCATCGGCCACGCGAGCCGGCCCGTCGTTGACGTTGTCGTTCGTAGTCGCCGGGATCGTCAGCGCACTTGCCGCGCTCTGCTACGCGGAAGTATCGAGTAAGATTCCGATCTCGGGCAGCGCGTATACCTATACGTACGCAACGCTGGGGGAATTTCTGGCCTGGATCATCGGGTGGGATCTCGTGCTGGAGTACGCGCTCGGGGCCGCAACGGTCAGCATCGGCTGGTCGGGCTACTTCGTCAACATCTTGCATCAAACCGGAATCGGCTGGCTGAACATTCCGGCGGTCTGGACCAATGGGCCGCACTGGGGCCTGGCAAATCAAGCCGGCGTCTCAGGTTACGCAAATCTTCCCGCGGCCGGCATCATCCTCGTGATCACCGCACTACTCGCACGCGGAACGCGAGAGTCCGGCTCGGTCAACGCGGTGATCGTCGCGATCAAACTTCTGATCGTGCTTTTTTTCATCGCGATCGGCGTCGGCCACATCAACGGCGCGAACTATCATCTGCCGCCCGGCGGCCTTGCCGGAATGGGCGGGTACTTCCCGTTCGGTTGGACCGGGATGCTCGGCGGCGCCGCGTTCATTTTCTTCGCGTACATCGGATTCGATGCGGTATCGACAACCGCCGAGGAGGCGCGAAATCCCGGCAAAGATCTGCCTTTCGGCATCCTCATGAGCTTAGCGGTTTGCACGATTCTGTACATCATCGTCGTGGCGATCCTCAATGGCATGGTGCCGTTCTATCAGCTCAACGTCTCGTTTCCGGTCGCATTTGCGATGAACTACGTCGGCCTTAGTTGGGCCGGCGTGATTATCTCAATAGGCGCAATCGCGGGCCTCACGACGGTACTGCTCGTGATGATGTTCGGGCAGAGTCGTATCTTCTACGCCATGTCGCGTGACGGGCTAATACCGGCGTCATTTACTCGGATTCATCCGACCTGGCGTACTCCGATCTTTTCAACGCTCTTCTTCGGCATATGCATCGCTGCCATCGCCGCCCTAACGCCGATCAACATCGTAGGCTCGCTTACCAACATGGGCACGCTCGTCGCGTTCATGCTGGTTTCGATTGCTGTTCCAATTCTGCGCCGCAGGCATCCGGAGCTGACCGGACGGTTCCAACTGCCGTTCGGCCCCTACATCATTCCGATACTTTCAGCAATTTCTGCGCTCGGCCTAGTTTACTATCTCAAGATCGGCAACCCGGTGGCATGGGGCTTCTTCCCGATCGTCTGGTTGTGGTTCCTGATTTGGCTTGTAGTTGGGCTGGTCTTCTACTTCATTTACGGCCGCAACAAGAGCACGATTGCCTTAGAGCAAACCGAAGGACTCGCAGTCCGGCAACCGCCGGTAAACTAATAGCACTTCGCGCATCCTCATGCTGATGCAACGAGTAAAGCCGCTCGCGCGCATCCTGGCCGAAGGAAGCGACGAGGAGCGTGGCCTCAAACGCTCGCTGGGCCGGTGGTCGCTCGCCGCCTTGGGCGTCGGTTCCATTATCGGCACCGGCATCTTCGTTCTGACAGGCGTAGGCTCGGCGACGCGAGCTGGACCCGCGCTCACGATTTCGTTCGTCATCGCCGGTATCGTAAGCGGACTCGCAGCGCTTTGCTACGCCGAGGTGTCGAGCAAGGTCCCGATCTCAGGAAGCGCCTACACGTACACTTACTCGACGCTAGGCGAGCTTTTCGCCTGGATCGTCGGCTGGGCCCTCGTCCTCGAATACGCGCTCGGTGCAGCGACGGTGAGCGTCGGCTGGTCGGGCTACTTTACGTACATCCTTCGCACGCTGAACCTTTGGAATGTCCCTCTCATCTGGCAACACAACCATTGGGATCCGGTCTCGGGAGTTGCTAACCTGCCGGCGGCGGCGATCATCCTCCTCATCACGGCGCTGCTCGTAAAGGGGACGCGGGAGTCCGGCACAGTCAACGCGATCGTCGTTGTCGTGAAAGTGGCGATCGTGCTCTTCTTTATCGCAATCGGAATCGGTCACATCAATTCGGCTAACTATCATTTGCCGGAGGGACCCACGACTGGAGCCGGCGGATACTTACCATTTGGCTGGGGCGGCGTGCTCGGTGGCGCCGCTTTTATGTTCTTCGCCTACATTGGATTTGATGCCGTTTCGACCGCCGCGGAAGAGGTCAAGAATCCCGGTAAGGACTTACCATTCGGCATCATCGTGAGCTTGATCATCTGCACGATCCTCTATATCATCGTAGTCGCGATCCTGAACGGCATGGTGCCGTTCAACCATCTTAACGTCGCCTACCCGGTAGCATACGCCGTCGACAGCGTCGGCTTGGCATGGGCCGGCGTCATCATCTCCTTTGGCGCAATCGCCGGTCTGACTACCGTTATGCTCGTCCAGATGTACGGGCAGACGAGGATATTCTACGCGATGTCCCGCGACGGGCTCATTCCCAGGCTGTTTGTAAGGCTTCATCCAACCTGGCGCACGCCCTGGCTTTCGCAAATCATCTTTGGCATCTTGATCGCCGTTTCGGGCGCCTTCTTCCCGATTGGCGTGCTCACATCGCTGACGAATATGGGAACGTTCGTGGCTTTCATCCTCGTCGCTGTCGCGGTGCCGCTATTGCGAAACCGCCATCCGGAACTCAGGGGGTCGTTCACGATTCCATTTGGTCCGTACATAGTCCCAACGCTGGCCGCGCTTAGCGCCCTGGGAATGATGTATTATCTTAGGGTTGGAAATCCCGTGGTCTGGGGCTTCTTTCCAATCGCTTGGCTAGGATTCCTAATATGGCTTATTGTCGGCTTGTTCTTCTACTTCTCGTATGGCCGCAATAAGAGTACGGTTGCCTTAGAGCAAGCCGAAAGACGAGCAGTCCGGCAACCCAGGGTAAATTGAGGTGTAGTATGGACCACGAAAAAAGAAAAGAAGACCTTCTCAAAGAGATCATCGACGCCGACGATACCGGAATGGTCGCTGAAGAAGCGTTTATTGCCCAAGCCGACACGTGGCCGGTCGTGCCGCACGCCAAACTTCACGCATCGCTTCCTAGAGGACACGTCGCGCATTCGACGATCGATAAGCTCCACGCTGAAATGCAGGCGTCCTCGCCCGATCGCCGCGCGATCGAGAAGCACGTGAGCGACTTGGGTGCGCTGCCCGAGCTCGAAGCGACGATTGCGAACTGGTGGGAGGATCCAACGACGCAGCGCTTTATCGCCAACTTAAGCCAAATCGGACTGTAGCCGCCAGCTTAGGCTGAGCGCGTAACGAGCAGCAGGGCGATAGGCTCCGCGCCCTCGCAGCCTTCCGTTTCTTCGGTCGCAAGGGCGACGGCTTGCTCGGCGCTCGAGAGACCCTCATACGCTGCGATCCGCCGGCCCCGCAACAGATAGAGCGCGGGCAGCGCTCGACCCACATCCCCGAACTGCGTGGCGGCTTCGATTGCCGTCCTAACGCGAGATGCCGTTTCACCGGCATTTGCACGCACGAGAACCGGATCGCGCACGGAGAGACGCACCAGACCGTGCTCGTCGACGACGCGCCAGTCGCACACCGTTCTCGCCCGGCGTAACGAACCGGAGAACGTGGTGCGGCGCTGGTACGCGCTCAGAGCGTCGGTCAACTGCACCCGTCCCAGTTCTTCGGGCGCGCACGCAAGCGACTGCGCCGCCGCCAATCGGCATTCGGCCTCCGAGCACGAAACGGGGGCCGCAGACTCAACCAAGGCGCTCGCTCCCGAAGCCGTCGCGCAGACGCGATTACGCTGCGCATCGATCTCGACTTCGACTTCAACCGAGTCCGGCGATGCGCCGGCGGCGATCGCACGATCCGCTGCCTCGCGACGAACACGTGCAATATCCTGTGGCGTGGGCGAAAACACCGTTCGCTCGACGACGTCGCGAACCAACGCCAGTGCGACGCCGATCGGGGAAATCACCGAAGCATCGCGCGCGATGCGATGGGGAAGGTGCATCGCAGCCGCGACCGCGGGCACGAGAACCCCAGCGCCGCCGCCGCCGCCGACGATAGTGACGTGATGCCTCTCGAGTACGTAATCCGCGATTAGCTCTTCGATGGCACCGCGAAGTTTTTCGGCGGCAATCGCCAGCGCGCTACACGCTAGAGAGAGCGCATCTTTGCCGAGTTGTTGGGCTAATAAATCAAAGGCGATCTGTGCCGAGCCGGCGTTGCCCCGCGCAAACGCGCCTTCCGGTATCCTGCCGAGGAGGTTCGCCGCACACGTCGCCGTCAATGCGACCCGCTCTCCGTGGCGCGTCACCAGCACGACGTAGTCGCGGCGATCCTGCGGTGCCGGAGCGATGCAGTCGACGCGCGCGCCCTGCAGCATTTCCGGCCTGACGAACGCCGCATACGCGCAACCGGCAATGTGTGCGCTGCGCGGACCGACGTCGACGATGCCGTTGCGGTCGATACGCAGCATGCTTCCGCCCCCGATGCCGAGCGTTCGCACGTCGAGCGTACGCAGCATGGTGCGATGGCCACCGATGCGCGCAGGGCGCATCTGGGGCCGTCCGGCGCGTATCGCCGAACAGTCCGAGCTCGTTCCCCCGACTTCGACGAAGATGCCGTCACTCAAGCGTTCGTACAGCAACGCCCCGGCGATGCCGGCGGCCGGCCCGGAGAGCAGCGTCAAGATCGGGCGGCGCTCGATCTCTCCCACGTTCATCACGCCGCCGTCGCTGCGCATCACCATGAGCGGCGCCGGAATCGCGGCGTGCTCTACCGCGGCAGCCGTCATCCGCGCCGTGCGCACCATCTTCGGAAGAATCGCCGCGTTAAGCGCGGCCGTGCGCGTCCGCGCGCGCAAACCGTACGCCGAACTGACGTCGTGACCGCTCGTCGCATCGATTCCACGCTCGCGCGCATAGGCCGTCGCCAGCGACTCCTGCTCGGGGCGATCCACGCCGAAGCTTTCGCTTGCCGCAATCGCTTGCGCGCCGACGCCGATCAGTCGATCGATGCCGCGTCGAATCGCGGTTTCATCATGCGCCGCCGCAAAGGCAAACGCCGGCGCGAAGATCGCGCCCGAACCCAATGCAAACGAACCAAAGCGCATGTGACGTCGCGATAACCATGCCAAGCCATCGAGTAATCCGAGGACGCCGACCCGCGCGAGGTCACCTTCGAGCAGGGCGTTCGTGGCCTGCGTCGTTGAGTGCGCGATGAACGCGATTCTCGACGCATCAACGTTGGCGTCGCTCAACAACCGTTCGACGCCGGTCACAATGCCGGCTGCGACCCCTTCGGGCGCATCGTGCGTCGTCGGAACCTTCACGCTGGCAACCAGCTCCCGCGTTGCGGCGTCGATCGCGACAACATCGGTAAACGTGCCGCCTACATCGATGCCGACTCTCAAGCGACGGGCGGCCATCACGCTCGCCAATCTGCGGTCAACACCAACGTCACGGTAACGAGCCGCACCATGCCGTGGCTCTCGTAGCGATCGAAAAGCTCGTTGAGGTCCTTGCGCAGCGCATCCGCGGCGACGCCGGTGGACGGAAGGTACGACGAAGACGCGGCGCGGCCGAGTAGTCCTTCGCGGTCGAGGCGCTGCGTCGCCGCGTGACCGGTACGCGTGACGCGCGCACTCGGGAAGGCCGCAAACGCTACGAGCGCGCGGGCGCGCAAGCCTTCCGTGTCGTCGGCGGCGTAGGTACGAACGACGTCGCCGTAAGCGGCGGTAAACGAATCGCGCTCATCGCGTTCGTATTGCAAGAGCGCCGCGCGCAGGCGCGCGATGCGGCGAAACTCACGCATGACCTCCAGCGTCGCAAACCAATGGAAGGCTTGGCACGTAACCACCACATCGACGCTGGCATCTTCCAGACCGGTCTTCTCTGCAGTTCCGTCGAGCCACCGCACGCGCGGATGTTGTTCGGCCGCCGCGCGCATTCGTGGGTTGGGCTCCACCGCGATCACCGCAGCTCCGCGCTCCGCCAAGAGGCGCGCAGAGATTCCCGTCCCGGCACCGACGTCCGCAATTATGAGATCGCGCGGCTCACCCAGATCGCGCAGTGCCGCATCGATTGCTTCGCGGGGATAGCTTGGGCGAAACGCCGCATAGGCTTGCGCGCGCGAACCGAAACGCGTGAGGGGATCCATCAGGTTTGCGGCGCCAAAACGAACGGCGTCGTCAGGCGCACCTCTGCAGGGTGGCCGTCGCGCTGGATTTCAAAAACATGAGGACGGCCATCATACGCGCGCTGCTGCGCTTGATATGTGCCGTATCGCCACCAATCGAGACCATCGATCTTTTCGATCACATCGCCGGAGCGAAGCCCGTCTGAATATGCCGGCCCTCCGGCGCGAACGTACGCCCGCATATTGCCGTCGATGCTCGTAAAAAAGGCGTAATAGAAAGAGGGCGGCGCACCGGGCCGGGCCGCGACGCCTTGCGCGAAAAGGTTTGCGCTGCGAACCGGCTCGGATGCCGCCCAGTCTCGCATACGGCCGACGCCCTGTAGCGCCAGAGCGCGCGCTTCTCCGGCTAGCGGAGGCGCCGAAACGACCGCGTGATCGTGCCACTCGTTAACGATCCAACCGCCGCAGTCTTGCAAGCGTAAACCGATATCAACGTCATCCCCTTCGACGAGGTGAAACGTTGACGCCGCCACGCGCACGTACGCCGCGTAGCGTTTGCGCGCACAATCGGTCGCGTTGGGGTTTTCGTGCAGGCGCAAGGTTTGCAAAGCACCGTTGCGGAGCGCAGACGAGACTGCGTCGGCAGCGGCTTTCCCGAGCGCCGTTCCGTCATCGTCGATTGCAATGACGTTGCGCGCGGAAGGTGGGGCGTAGAAACCCGTTAAGGTCTCTTGCGCCGCAGCCGCTCGAAGCGACAACCTGAAGGCAGGCTGCCCAAAGAGTACCGGCGCTGCCACCGCGACCGCGAGCGTTGCGGCGATCGCGACCGCGACTTGGAAAGGCAGCGTGCGTTTTGCGATCGTGTCGATGGGTACGCCGGTGAAGTTCGCAATCCACACGTTGGCGGTGTTCGTTGGGTCGCAAACATTTTGCACTTGCACGACGGCCATGATCGCCGCGACCAGTACGACCGGCGGCAACACATGCGCCGTCAAGAGCACCGTAAAGATGGCAATGCCAACCCCGAAGGGGTTGAGCGGACCGCGATAGAGCACCAGCGGGCTGCCCACGCCGAAGAGCAACACGTAGGCGATCGGATTACGAAGCCATCCTCCGGTAACGAGCGGTCGCAGCGCCGATGCAAGCTGCGGCTGCTGGGTCGCCACGAGCAGCATTCCGATGCCCATAAAGAGCAGCACCGCCGGGGCCACGTCTTCGACGCCGCGGATCGCGGCTCCAACGAGCCGCGGTACGGCTTTGCTGGGTTGCGTTACCAGAACGCCGAAAAGCGCCGCCGCAATAAACGCGGGGACCGCCTCCACGCCGAGCGCATAGTAAAGCAGCAGGGGCAGAAACGGCGTCAGCAGCGCTATTGACGGCACGCGATCCGATCGCTGCGAAGCCGCCGAAACCGCCCAGGTGGCGTAGCCTTTTTCACGCTTGAACGAGATCACCGCGTAAACCACCAGTGCGAGTGCGTCTAGGACGGCCAAGAGGATCGCGTATCGCAACAGATGGCCGGGAGAAACGCCAAAATACTTGGTGTAAAACGTCCAGTTCGCGATATTGAAAATGAAGCCGAGCGCAAAACCCATCAGGAAAGTCGTCGCCGCGATCGTTCGCGGAACGCCGGCGGTCATCATGATCGGCAGCACGATCGACCCGACCATAATGATTCCGCCGAGCCCGGAGAGCGACGTGAACAAAACCGCGACGATGCCGCACAGGACGAGGACGAGCCCGAGCGGCCGCTCTCCGCCGTACTCCGCGGCGAGATTCACGATCGTTCGGGCAATGCCGGTATCGATGGTGACCCGCCCTAGTAATGCGCCAAACACCACGGCGACGTACACCGGCGCGAGTTGCACGGCTCCCGCCGTGATGATGCCGCCGAGGCGTGAGACCGGAACGCCGGCCGCGAGCGACATGACGATCGCCATGCAAGGAACTGCGACGAGCGCGGGCAGCCACCGCAGATACATGAGCACGGCAAAAACCGCGAAGGTCAGGAGAACGAGAGCGGCGCTCAGTGAGAGAAGACCTCGCTGGGGGGCGGCAGCGATTTCGTGAGCGCGTACTGCCGGCTAACGCGATCGAAGGCGTCGCTGAGCTCGATCGCCTTTTGCGCGGCAAGATGATAACGCTCCAAATTGCTGGCTAGGTGACCCTCGCGGCTTTCGTAACGCCACGCGCGCGCATACTGCGGCGCTAGCCGCTCGTACGCGTCGCGTAGCTCCCACATCCAGTACCGGCACCATCGCAGGTCGCGTTGCGTGGTCTCGGCATCATTGGATGCGTGCGCGACTGCGTCGGCATACATGTCACGAACTTCGCGCGCGATCTGAACCTTGCGTCCGAGTTCGTCGTAGCGGCGCGCCGCGAGCAACATCACGAAGGCCGCATTCGCATGCAATGGTGGAGAATCGAAGAAGCGGTCGATCTGCACGGACTCGGCCCCGAGTCGCGCGGCGCGCGCGCTGGCAGCGCTAACCTGAATCTCAAGCGCCGGATCGAAAACGTCGCTCCAAAAGAGCTCATTCGTCTGGCTCGCGTTGGTGTCCGACGCCGGCTCCATTTCTCCTAAGGCGTCCCCGAGCCGCTGCACGTCGTCGCTGTAGCGCACGTCGTCCACGCCGAAAAACGCACTCGGAAAATCGAGCGCGAATTGCTGGGGGGAAACGTCGCCGGTTTGCCACGCCGCGGCAGCCGAATAGATGACCGGATACCAGGTCGTTTCGTAGAACGTTTCACCGTCGTCGTGCCAAACGGTCTCGAAGAGTCCGATCACATGCGCCGCCTTTCCTTCATTGATAAAAAGGCGCTCGTTGGCCAGCGCGCGCACGACGTTCGGAAAGAGCTCGTTCCAGTTGCTCGCACCGGGAGCGACCATTTGCTCGAAGCCGCCGCGTGCGATCGTCTCGATGTACGGGTTAAAGGTCGCCTCGGCTCCATAATGCCAGTTGACCACTACTGCCGAGCGGGGAATCAACTTCATGATGCTTGGATCGTTTTCGATGCCATCGTCCCAGAGCATGACGCGCGCGCCCGACCGCGCGATCAGATGATTCATGGCCTCGATGTGCGCGGCGTAGACTTGGGAGCGGCCGCGCTGCGCAACGTAGCTTTTCGTCTGCCCTAAACCTAGCGTCGCCGTTTCGTCGGATCCGATGTGGAAGAACGGCGGACGTCCCACCGCAGCCAGTTCCTGTGTGACGATACGCCACAGATACTCCAGCGAGGCCGTCACGTTCGGCGAGATCAGGAAGCCGTGCGCCAGTTCCGCCAGATCGGCGTAACGCTCGACCCGCAGGGTGTTGTGCATGTGCGCGAAGGTTTGCTGTTCGGGTATCAGCGCCACGTGAAAGCGGGCGGCGTAGTTTGTAAGCGCACGCAGTTGTGCGGGCGTGATTCCGTCGAGCGGCGCCGGCAGGGGATCCGTCGGGCTGACGAAGACGTGCTCCATGTAGGGCGAGTAGCCGTTCATTTTGAAGGCGGCGATCGTCCTGATTCGCTCTTCAAAGTAGCGCATTGTCGGCAGCGGTCCGCGCGAGACGTCATCGGAGAGTATCCGCCAGCGCAGCGCCGGCCGATCGACGATGCGCACGCACGGCACCGTCCAAGCCGCCCGCGAACGGATCGGGAGCTGCGCGAGCGTCATGGCTGCATAGAACGCCCCCGCAGCGTCGGCGCTTTCAATGAATGCGCGGCCCGACGTTACGGTCAATCGATAGGCTTGCGGTGCGAGCGACCCGTCGTGCCTTACCACGATCGCCGCCTCGCGTGGCGCTGCCGCACGCAGCGAACCGATGCCTAACGCGTTCCAGCGTTCGTCGATCTCGGCTCGCGCCGCCGAATCAAAGCCGGCCGAAATTGTTCGCGGAACGGCGGAAGCTGGGGAAGCACAGTCTGCGGTGTCGATGTGCGCTGGTCGAGGCACGAGATGCAGCAACGCTGCTGCAACCGCGAACTCTACCAATGGCGATTACAACTTCGCTGCGGCAGCACGCATTGAGACCTCACGCCGATCGAGCACGGCGGTCACTTCATCCAGATAGCCCGGAAGCTCGTCTGCGGTAAGGGAGGCGGCGCGATCTGCGAGCTCAACGACCGCAAGGTCGTGCACAGCAACGTCGCCGTCGTACGCCGCCGAGTGCGTACCAGTGAGGGCGTGATGGATCGCGAACGCCTTAGGATCGGCGAACCCGACGCGGAGGAGCAGTGCATCGCCGTGCTCTTGCAGCGGCGGAGGTAACGAGCCGAAGCGGGCAATGAGGTCTGCCAGGGCTTCGCCAAGATACGAGCGGGCGAATTCGTCGGAGCGCCTTCGTTCCAGATCGCCATCGTAACCCGGGAAACCCTCAATGCGCGAGCGCAGCTGTTCCAACGGATCCATCGCGGCACAGGTACGACGCGCCCCGCCGAAGGGCCTCGAAGCATCCCTGGGAAGATACGCCTTGTGAAGCAGACAACGGTATGGCCTGCGTATCTCGTAGCGGCCGCCTGTTTCGCAATCGCGCTGGTCTCGTCGATTGCAAACATCTCGCTGCTCGGCCAGGTCACGCAGCAGCAGCGGGAGATCGGACATCTTTCGACGCGATCCGCGGCGCTCGCTCGAAGCCTCGTCAACGAACGGACCGCACTCTTTGACATTCTGGACAATCACGCGCGGCGCTACGACATCGGCAACGGCGAGGTAATCGCGCGCGCGGACCGCCTTTATCTCGCGCTGCACTCGTTGCCGGAGCCGCCGCGCGGCAAAGTCTACCAGGCGTGGACGCTCGCCCAAGGCGCAACGCGAGCAGCGGCTTCGCCGACGTTCCTGCCGGATGCGCGCGGTGTTGCACTGATTCTTTTGCCCGTCGATGCGCGTACAACCGCCGAGGTGTCGGTCACGCTCGAACCGGACGGTGGAAGCAAACTTCCGACGAGCAAACCATTGATGGACGTATCGCTCGGTTCTCAGTAAGGGTCGACATGCGCATCGAACCGCTTTCCCCAGCGACCTACGAGGCCGCGCTCCAGTACCTTCGCCGCTCGCCCTACGTCAACGTCTTCCTCAGTCACATCCTGCTTCACGATGCGCGGTCGCACGCGGATACCGACGTAGTTGTCGCGGTCGACGCGAATGGCATTCATGGCGTAGCGTACTGCGGACGTCATCTCGCGATTGCGGCGGAGCCGTCGGCGTTGCCGGCACTCGCCGCCTACGTGAAGCGCCATCGCTGCGAACGGATGATCATCGGCGCACGTGAGACCGTGCGCGCGTTTTGGGAGATCGTTCGAGATTGGCGCGGTCGCCCACGTTTGGTGCGGGACCGGCAATTGGTCATGATGCTGGATCGCCGGCACCTGCGCCCTTACGAACGCCTAAGCACAGTACGCCACGCCAGCGCCGAGGAGGCTGGCGCGGTCGCCGACGGGTCAGCGCAAATGGTCCGTCAAGAACTCGCGTACGATCCACGGCGCGGTTCTTCGGATTTTTCCGCCTCCATCCGCCGAATGATCGACCACAAGCTCTGGTGGGTGGGTGTCGCCGCCGGCCAAATCTGCTTCTTTTGCAATATCGGACCGTGGTGCGATTACACCGTTCAGCTGCAAGGAATTTGGACACCGCCGGCATTGCGCCGTCGCGGCTTGGCGACGGCCTCGCTGGCAGCTATTTGCGACCGGCTGCTCGACGCCTCTCCGACGGTCTCACTGTACGTCAACGACTTCAACGAATCCGCGATTGCACTCTATCGGCGCGTCGGCTTCGAGCACGTCGCCGACTTCCAGACCATTCTGTTTTAGCAGCGCGCCGCAGCTAAATAGTCTTCGTCACGACGAAGACCACCGAGGCTCCTTGCAGCACGTAGGCGTCCGGCGTGGTCGCCGGTTGGCCCGGCAACGCGCCGTAGGGAATGCCCCCGCCGACGATCGTGAACGGAGTGCTGTACACGTTCGTCAGATTCGTTCCGTACAGCCCGTACTCGTAGCCGGAACGCCGATAGCCGACGTGCGCGTCGAGCGTGGCGTACGGTGAGCGGTTCAGTTCGTTGTATGTGCCGTCGTAGTTCAAGCGGGCGCCGTAAGCCAGCCCCTCCGCCGGTTCTCTGTCGAGCGCAAGATACGCCTTGTGCAGCGGCTCTCCAAGGGTTTGCTGACCCGGCACGAGCGTTCCATCTTGAATCGACGATGGGATTACCGTCAGGAACGAGCTATTGACGTCCCAGCCGGCGCGCAGATGCACGTCGCGGCCAAACTGTTGATCCGCACGCAGCTCAATGCCTCGGTAGAGGCCGTTTCCGGCATTTACGGGATAGCTGAGCGGACAGGGCGTCGGATTTCGGCTGGTTTGGCAGTTGGGAATCGGTTGGACAACTAGCTGATTTGAGGGCGACCGCAAATTCGTTTGGTAGAGATCGATTGAGAGATGCAGCGGCGTTCGCCGACTGCCGATGATTTGCTCGGCGCCGAGATCGAAATCCGTTGCGTGGTCGGGGCGAAGGTTCGGATTTCCGACAAAGATTACTCCGCCCACCGGAACGCGAGCATTGGGCGGCGGCAGAACTAGTTCGGAAAGCTGCGGCGCCTGAAACGTCGTGCCGACGGACGCGCGGATCGCGGTGCCCCCAGTTGGCGTCCAGACGAAACCCGCGCGTGGGTCAAAACTGCTTCCAAAGGTACTGAAGTTGCTATCGTAGAGAGCTAACGAATAATGGATTTGGCTGGTAGGATCGCCGTTGTACCGTAAAACCGCCGAACGCTGGGTTTGTGCGAGCGTCAGGACCTGCATCGTTGCACCACTAGCGTCCGCACCGATCGGCCTGGCTTCCGCGCTGACCTGACCTTGCACGTAGTCCGTGGCCAGCGTCTCCGTTCCTAGGTCGTATTTGAACGACAACACGCCCGTCGCGAAGCGATGATCGAGCTCGAGCCAATCGTCTCCCAGGAGATCGCGCTGGTTGTACAGATATGGCAGCGAATCGGCGCCCGGGCCGGACACGGATTGCGTCGCCAGCGTCGTTAAGTGGCTGAACTGCAGCAGCGTCGCCGGCGCGCCGTCCACGAGCTGATTCCCAATCGGCACTTGTGCGTCGAGACCATAGTTGGCTTGGTGCGCGCCCAGCAACGTGCCGCTGAAGCTTTGAAAGCCGCCTCCGCCGGCGCCGGGCGGCGTGTATGTCGTTAACAGGGCGGAGTCATCCTTGGTGACGGTCTGGTTGCGGAAATTCAGCTGCACGTAACCGGATCCGTTGGGACCACCGAGCTGATAGCGCAGCTTCGTAAGGATCGAGTTCCCGTTGGAATCGCTGCCGACGTTCTGCAACGTTTCGTTCTCGGACGGCGGCGCCGCGGGCGGCGGCGGAGCAAGAATCGTCTGATTGACCGAGCCAAGAGACGTCGTATCGTGCAGCGAGACTGCGAATCCAAGACGATCCTGCGTTCCGGTCGTCTGTAGCGTTTGCCCAAACGTTCCGTACGAGCCGCCGAAAAGGCGTATCAGCGAGTGCGGCGCGATCGTCGGTTGGAGCGTCACGATGTTGATTCCGCCGCCGATCGTGTTTGGGCCAATCAATGACGACGGCGAAATGCCGTAGACGATTTGAACGTCCTGCAACGCGGCCGGATCGAGCAGCGAAAGATCGAAGACGCCGGTGTTGCCGTTGTTGACTTGATGTCCGTCGATGTCGACGAGCGTCTCCGTCGGATCGGGGCCGCGCACGGCGAACGCGACGGTCGCATTGCTGCCGCCGCCCAATGGCAAGACCGGCGTGGTTGAGAGCTCGTGCCACAGCATGGACGAGACCGTCGTTACTCCCGCACCCGCGGCTGCTTGAGCGTTCAAAGAGACCGTCGGGGCCGACGACGTTGAAACGGTTTCGCCGGCGGAGGCGCGCACCTGACCGATGACCGTCAGCGAGTTCGTCGTCGCCGGCGAGAGAACCAGTGCGAGCGTGGTGCTGGAAGCATCGATCGTTACGGTACGCTGTGAGAGGGCTTGATAGCCCGGCGCCGCCGCGCGGAGGGAGTACGTCCCGGCGGGCACCGCGCGAAGAACGAAGGCACCGCGCGCGTCGGTGTGCGCGTGTTTTGACAACGCTTGCGACGACAACACGACCGATGCGCCCGCAATGGGCGTTCCATCGTTCGCGGTGACCTTGCCCGAAACGTCAAACGCGAGGCTCTGTGCGCGCGCATCGCCAAGCGATGCCGAAGCGAGAACGACGATAAGCGCAAAAGGCGCGCAGGCTGCACGCGCGCATGCGATGGGGCTTCCCATGGGTACTCCTGAGGCGAGTGGTTTGTTTAGGACGAACTACGCAAAGATTGCCCGCGGAGGTCCCCGTTTGGAAAGACGAAATGCGTCCGGCGTGCGCCGGCGCCGTGGCGTGAAGAGCTGTAGGGAGAGATCGTAACTCGATGGACGAACGGCGCCTGCGAGCGGGCGCAACAGCGTTTCGATAATGGTCGCGATCGAATCGCGATGTGAAATGAGCCAGCGCGCGACGCAGTAGACGACCAGTGCCACCAGAGTCGCGCAGAGGACCGTCGTGCCGAGTCCCAACAACAGGGAGCCGCCGAACGCGTCGTCGAGGGCGCGTACCGGTACGCCATCGAGGCGCCCGTCAAACCACTCCATCGCCGGCACGAGGACGGCGCACGCGGCCACCGACGATGCCACGAAGCCAACAGCCTCCCGCCTTCCGGGCACGCGCAACAGAATTCGAGAGCGATTCAGTGAGGCGATCTCGCAGCAGAGCCGTAGCCCGCGAGCCGCTAACACCACGGCGAGCACCAGTGCCACGGCGCTCACCACATCGCGCGAGCCGTGGCGCAGATGGTCGTAGCTGTCGGCCGTCAGCGCGTAATCGCCCACGACGTCAATGGCAACGTGCGCCATCGCCGCGCCGGCGGCCACCGCACATAATGCCAGAGAGACGAGCGTCCTAAATCCGACGCGCACGCTGGGCGCTTCGACGATGCCGGTTTTCATCCTATGAAAAGCAAGGCCCGATCGATCGATCGGGCCTCGTCGCGTTCTTCGCAGCTAGGCTAGTGCGATGGAGCGATCCAGACGGTGCCGCCAGCCCACTTGACTTGAATCGGCATGCAGCTGCTCGTTTGCGCGCCGGCGTAGGTCACATCGTTATACAACGGCAGCGTGTGGCTGATCGTCGCGCCAGGAGCAAACGAACCGACGTCCGAGACACGGCGAAGGTAGTTGTGCTCGGCGTTGCGGTACCCCACCGCAAACGTGATACTGGCCGCCGTTCTCTTGCCCAAATTCACGTAGGTGATTTGCGTACCGCCCGCCATGTGACTGAAGGGCTTAGGTTTGGCAACGGTACAGCTCTTAATAAGGATGGGCGCCGCGGCTTGCGCGGGTCCCGTTAATGCCGTTGCCATCGCTGTTCCGACGGTCAATGCTGCAACAATACGACCAAAAACGCTCATGCGATAATCTCTCCTAAACATACGAAGTAAGCAGGGGGTGGGTTTTCTTCGGAAGCAACCCCAACCCTGCGCGCAAGAACCTTCGATGCGGCGAACGGGAGTAAAGAAGCGGTCGGCGGCGCCCCAAATCTCTAGAAACTTCGTGGTCGCGCCGATCGCGGAGCGGTAGGCTCGATGCGTACCACCGCCGCTCGAAAGGACCGCCAAGATGCTCTCGCACGCTGTCGCCTCCCCGGGCTCCACGCCCCCTCCGTTTCCGATCGCCCTTGCGACCGCCATCGTAGCGTTTCCGGAATGGTTCACGCTACGGGGGCATTCCGGCGTGTTCCGCATCGACAAGGTCCGAAGCTACCGCGACGGCCTGATCGTTCTTGCGAACGTTAACGGGCGGGAGGTGGGGCAGTGTTCGGTCGGGGAGCTCGGCGACAATATCTGTGAGGCGGCGAGATGACCTGTTCTATTCAGTATCAACGGGCCGATTCGAGGGCCGCTGATGCTCGAAGTATGCCCGTGAGTACTTTGCCTGGATCGGCTCGAACTTGCGCGGCGGTTGGGTGAAGTCGAAACAATTGCCAATGCTTGTGGCGCGTACGTCGGACGTTCCCAGGTGGCCGAGGTTCCAGTTGTTCTCGATGAATTTTAAGATGCTGCCAAACTCGTACGGCGTGTGCGATACGTAGCCCTGGCGGGAATAGGGCGACACCACGAGCATTGCAACGCGAAAACCAAGGCCGCCCGAACGGTCATGGAATGGGGGCGGCTTGTTATCGTAGAAGCCGCCCCAATCATCCCATACGACGATGATCGCCGTGGAATCCCAATACGAACTTTCGCCGATCGCGTTCACCAAAGCCGCCACCGAAGATGGCCCCGTCTCAGAATGATTGCCCGGGTGATCGGAATTTAGGAGATCGGGAACCAGCCACGACATGGCCGCGAGCCGATGACGTGATATGTCGTGAAAAATTAACTTATCCGACGTGGTTACGTTTGAGCTCCATTCGGGCCCATAGCGTACCGCTTTGATTGCTTCAAAGGCATTCCAAATTGCGCCTGTGGAGCCTTGCACGCGCGGTGAATAGTATTTCCACGAAATGTGCTTTGCATCGAGCAGATCGCGAAGCGTGGGATACTCCAGACAAGGAAACGGTCCGCTCAGAGACAGGTACTTGAGCTGCAAGGTCAGCAGCGATGTCTTGGTACCCTTTGGCGCATCGCATCCCCAAGGCATGCGAGATGGAAAATCTACAAGGCTCTCCGTTGAGTTGATCGCGGTTCCACCGGCGATCAAATCTTGATGTGCTGTAAAACTGCCGCTTCCCTGAGTCTGAAACATGTGATCGGAGAGGACGTACGCCTTTGCGATATCCCAATACGGCGCGATTTGCTTTGGATCGACATATTGGTATGGGGCCATGCCGGCCTCGTGGCCGTCCCCGCCGCCTTCCAAGTCAAAGCCGTCCATTTTCCCGCCGTCGTAGTCGTCGATGTAGCTCTGCCACGAGTGCGCAAGATCGTAGGGATATTCGAGATTGCTCTTCTTAAGCTTGACCGTTTGCCCGTTCGACATTTTACCTGCCGTCGCTCCGTCGGCACCTGGGAAGGTCGCAAAAAGGTTGTCGAAGCTGCGATTCTCGTGAATAACGACCACAACGTGCTCAATACGCCTTGGCGGCTGCGTGCCGACCGTCGGAAAATAACGAGAATGGTCCGATCCGGCTGAAATTTCGCTACCGCACGCAGTCAACAGCAAGAGGCTGCCCGCGATGGACAAAACGCTTGCTCTGGGTGTTGCAGACATGCGTTCTCCTCCCAAGTCGACTGAATCGTCGTGAGTCCGGGCCGATATCAGTTACACTCCAAACTCCATTGTCAGCTTGTCGGGGAACGGCGTGGCGCAGTATTGCGCCTCCGCTCGGCCACCATTGTACACATAAACTCCCCACGCGCAAAGCTTGTCGTGTATTGTCCAAGAACCGTGTAGGCGGACTCTACCCATTCCTCCGGTCCTCCCCTTGCCGATCACGGGGCCACCCTTTCGGTTGCGGCTTAGCGTAATCAACAGGTTGGCGATCGGCTTACCTTTGAAAAGGGCCGTAATCAGAGTGCTTTGGGCCGCTATTGGAACGACCGCATCTGTGTTGGTAGCACTCCCCGGAATAGTAGCAGTAGCGTTGCCGCCACAGGCCGAGAGCGCGAACCCGAGCAGAGCCGCACTACAAACGCGAACGATACCTAACGTCATAAAGAGACTTTCGGCGTGCGGCGCAGCGGCGCCTAGCTATGGTGGTCGAGCGCATCTCGGGCGCGAACATTGCGCGCCGCGATGCGAGTCCGCGTGATTCGAAACGACTCGATTCATTTCGAGAGTGATTATTTGTGACCAGCCGTGGCTCTAGAGCGTGGTGGCGCCAGACGCCCGTCAATCGAGGGACATCGCAGTGTAGTGGACCGCTCGGGCTACTGGGAAGAACTCGTTCAGCTATCGCAGTGTCGCCCTCGCACCATGGTGGGGCTGTCGGATCCAAAGTTAGTTGGTTGTTAGACGACCTCGATCGAATCTGCGAAAGTGCACTGGAACTGGAATAAAGGTTTTTCTTGCCAGCGCCAACGGGAATCGAATCGGTAAACGCGCGTTATGTCGACGTGGGAGGTAAAATAATCGGTATTGGTGCTCTTGAATACGATCACCGCAACGTCGTCGTTCGCTTCCGCGCGTTGGACTAGCGATACCAAATCGCGCATGAGCTCGGGTCCGAGAAGGTTCATGGGCGGCGCCGTAATACCGGCGAACAGCAGCGAGCCGTCGTTTTCCACGGTCAGGGTCTCGAAAACCATTCCTGGCGCTGTCATGTGGTGGTCGCGCATTCGCTAGAGAGAAGCGAGGTTCTCCTGCGCCGGCTTATGCGCCCCAATGTGGGCAAGGAAGGAGCCGCTAGGAAGTTCAGCAGCCGTATCGAACCTCGGGTCGCTTACGAAGGCAGCGCAGCCTAGATCCTCTACCGCCTCTGCCTGACCTGCCGCTCAAAATGCGCTGCCGAAGGCGGTTCCGCGCGGGGCGAAAGGAGATTCAGCGTGAACACGAGTGCCTTCTGGGAACGTTTCTGGCGCGCGAGCGGCGTCCAATTTATCGCCTTGTGCGTTATCGCGTATGTCGTCTACGGCGATCAACCCCAAATCGGTACATCGCCCGACGCGCTGGCCGCATTCTACCGCGATCATCAGGCGCGAATACTCATCGCTGCGGTGATCTCCGGCCTAGCAGTGCTTTATCTCATGTGGTTCGCGGCTGCGATCCGGGTCACGCTCGCGGACGCCGGCAAAGACGGCTGGGGGGCCGCGGCGACTGCGTCCAGTGCAGCGGTCGGCGCGCTTTTCCTCCTGCTTACTGCCATTAACGTAGGTCTGGCGTATGCAATTGACGGCCGGGAAATCAAGCGCTTTTATCCGGACTGAACAGCGTGTGGTGGGCCGCCTTTGTGATGAGCTCGTTCGTGCGGGCGATGTTGATCATGTCGGCGGCATTCGGCTTTTGGCGCGCCGGATTGATCTCAAACGCGCTTTTTTCGGTAGGGCTCGCAGCCGTGGTGCTCGCCGTTCTCGGAGGCACAACGTGGGTAAGCGGCGGAGTCTGGGCACCGGATGGAGTGTACTCGCGCCTCATTGCGCCCGGTATCGGCCTGCTCTGGGCTGTCGTCGTGAGCTGGGTTCTTTTGACCAAAAGCCCCTTGGCGCGCGCGGGTTGGTGAGATGCAGTGGCGCACTTTGACTATGACGTAATCGTCATCGGCTCGGGGTTCGGTGGTAGTGTCGCCGCAAAAACTCGCGTGATGATCGGGCTCAGGTAAACGAAACCGGATTCCGCGTCGGAGTTGGAGGGAGTCTGAAAATGCTCAATCGCATTTTTCGAAGAAAACCGCAGCAAACGGTGTAGTGAAAGACATGTCGCGCTGCAAAACGCTGGTAAATACAGCATAATTTAGAGGTGGCGGGAGCGTGTAGGAGGTTCTCCTAACGTCCCCGCCGCTACCCTTTGAGCTTCGAAAGTCCCTGATAGTACTGGGCGTTTTGCGCACAGGGCTACGAAGGCCAATAAAATTGCAGGCCGCTTCTGGCCGATTCCGTGTAGTAAACGGTGTAGTGAACCTCTCATGTTCAATACTGTCAACGGCGCCACGGAGTTGGCCGACGGAAACTCGGCCGCAAATGTTAGACGGCGCGACGCCGAATAGCAGGGGATGGCAGGCGAGGTCACCTTTGCCTTCACGGATATCGAAGGCAGTACGGCGCGATGGGAGCGCGACGGCGTCGCGATGCAAGACGCCGTGCGACGTCACGATGCGATCGTGCAGGCGGCCATTGTTCAGGGCGGCGGTCATGTCTTCAAAACGGTCGGTGATGCCTTTTGCAGTGCGTTCGCAGCGCCTGAGGACGCCGTCGCGGCAATGCTGGCGGCGCAGCAAGGGCTAAACGCCGCATATTTTTCGACGGTCGATGGATTGCGCGTGCGCACGGCTATTCATACGGGCACCGCCGAGATGCGCGAGGGCGACTACTTCGGTCCAGCCCTCAACAAGGTCGCACGGCTGCTGGCAATCGGCCACGGTGGTCAGGTACTCCTGACTGCAGAGACGGCTGCTCTCGTCGACGGCACTTTGCCGGCCGATGTCTCCCTACGCGAACTGGGCGCGTATCATCTCAAGGACTTTACGAGACCGCAGCGGCTGTACCAGTTGCTGGCGCCTGGATTGCCGACTGAGTTTCCACCGCTGCGTTCGCTTGGAACGCTGCCCAGCGACCTTTCCGTTGTCGATGCCGCGGAGTTTCACCAAGTGCCCAGCTTCAGCGGACGCGACGAGGAACTAGCGACGGTGCAGGCGGCGCTAAAGAACGACGGCGCGATAGCGGTCGTCCACGGATTGGGCGGCGTGGGCAAATCTTCGATTGCGCGTGAGTATGGCTGGCGCAACCGCGAGCACTATTCAGTCGTGTGGTGGCTCAATGCCCAGACCGAGGACGGCATCATCGATGGATTGCTGCGCTTGGGCACGATGTTCGCGCAGGGCCTCGATCAGCTGGCCGACCGGCGCGTCGCTGCAGAGCGCGTAATCAACTCGGTGCTGGGCGGGTTCGACAAGCCGGTCCTGCTGGTCTTCGACAATCTCGAAGACGAAGGACTCATGAGGACATGGCTGCCGCGCACCGGGGCGCGGGCGTTGGCGACTTCGCGTGATACCGCGTGGAACGCGGACATTGCGGCGATTCCGTTGCATATTTGGACGCTCGAGATTGCAGTCGAGTATCTTGCGCGAGCGAGCGGGCGCACAGACCTGAGCGACGACGACGCTCGCGCGATCGCGCAAGCAGTCGGCGCGTTGCCGCTGGCACTGGCACACGCGGCCGCGTCGTTGCGCAGCGCGCGGATGGTCAGCCCGCAGCGGTACTTGGAGCACATCACCGAGCGTCTTCACAACGCTCCACGCGGCGCCGAATATCCGCGCTCCGTCTTTGCGACGTTCAGCACCGCGATCGCCCAAGCCGAGCAGCAGGCCGCCGGCGCCGCCGCGGTGCTGTGTTTTGCCGCATCCTTTGCGCCCGATGCGATTCCGGACGAGCTCTTTCGCCAGGCGCCCGAGTGTTATGGTGAGGGTCTGCGACCGGAGCTTTCCAACGGCGTCGCACTCGATCTGCATTCCGCAATTGCCGACGAACTGCTCGTTGATGAGGCCTTGGGCGCGCTCGACCGGCTTTCGCTGTTGTCCTTTGCGCAGAGGTCGCAAACCTACAGCATGCACCGGCTGGTGCAGCTTGCGGCTCAGGAT
>DAIMCN010000013.1:0-69574 GCA_036726365.1 Candidatus Cybelea sp. | reverse complement strand
TGAACGAAGCGATGCTTTCCAACATTCGGCGCGCGTACGACAACGGCGTGCGGATTGCCGGCGGTTCCGATGCGGGCACGCCGTACAACTATCACGAGAACTACGCGCAGGAAGTCGAGCTGATGTGGGCGCTGTTGGGTATGACGCCGCAACAAGCCCTGCATGCAGCGACCAACGTTGCAGCGGAGCTCGTCGGCCTACATGACGGCATCCTGGCGGTCGACGAGCCGGCGGACATGCTGTTGCTGCGGCGCGACGTGGGCGACGACGTGCGGGCGTTGCGCGACCCGCAGCTCGTTCTCAAAGGCGGCTTGATTCAATGATTCCTGTAAGGTACATATCGCACCGGTGGAGCTGAAGGGCCGGCGGCTCGCCGTCTTGGCGGCGATTTCCTGGCCGGCCCCGCCGCCCGGCTACGGGCCGTGGGAACAGATCGCCTACAACGTCGCAACGGGCATGCGCCGGCGGGGCCTCGACGTTACGCTTTTTGCGACTGCCAACTCGCGCTTCGACGGAAAGCTCGTCTCCGTCGTTCCGGTCGGGCTGAACCAAGATCCGGCGCTCAACGACGACGTCTTTACTGCCCTGCATATCGCCGAGGTCTTCCGCCGCGCGGGCGACTTCGAGCTGATCCACAACCATTTCGACTGGAAGCCGCTGACGTACGCGTTGAGCTCGTCCACACCGCCGCTGCTGACGACCGTTCACGGCTTTTCGTCGCCGCAGATCTTGGCAGCGTACTATGCCGGCGCCGCGCGCAGCTTTTTCTGTTCGATCTCCGACGCCGATCGCGACCCGGGCCTGTCCTATCTCGCGACGACTTACAACGGCATCGACCCGAGTCAGTTTAGCTTCACCGATCGACCCGGTGAATATCTGGCATTTCTCGGACGCTTCCATCCCGAGAAGGGTACGCATCTCGCAATCGAGATCGCTAAGCGTGCCGGTATACGGTTGAAGATCGCGGCGATACCACAAGATGAGGCGTACTTCCGGAATCAAATTGCTCCGCACGTTGATGGCGATCGCATTCAGTTTTTGGGAGCGGTCGAACGCGAGGAGCGCAACGAGCTCCTCTCAAACGCCCTCGCCTTGGTGCACATGACGACACGGCCCGAACGCTTCGGCTTGACCACGATCGAAGCGATGGCATGCGGCACACCGGTGCTTGCGGCCAGGATGGGGTCGATGCCCGAGATCGTGATCGACGGCGTGACCGGCTTCCTGTGCAACGACGTTGATGAGGCGGTCGCGAAGGTGCCGCTCCTGGCGACGCTCGATCGGCGCGCCTGCCGAACCCATGTCGAGCAAAAGTTCAGTTTGGAGCGGATGATCGACCGCTACCTGGACGCCTACGCGCGGGCCCTCGAGCTGCGCGTGCCGCCGCCGCCCAGCGAAGGGATGCTGCGGATGCGGCGCCACGACTGGTGGGACCGGCCGATGGCTTACACGGAAATTCCGCCCAAGCCCAAGAATCTCGGGCTTACATGAACGACCGGACCGAGCGGGACTATTCGGGGCGTTCGCTTTTCGAGAAGCTCGGCGTCGTCGCCGACGCGCACGTCGCCATCGTCGGTCGCCACGAAGAGTCTTTTACCACCAACTTAAATGCGCGGTTGGCCAAGGCCGCATCCCAGTCGTTGCGCACGCGGTACGACCTTATTTTTCTGCGCATCGATGGACCCCGCGATCTAATGCGTATCGCGCGCGCCGTGATGCATCTCAAATCGAATGGCGCGCTATGGGTCTTTCACCCGAAGGGACGCGGCGCGTCCCCGAGCGATGCAGAGGTGCGATCGAGCGGTATCGCCGCCGGCTTGGTCGACAACAAAATCAGCGCGTACAGCGAATCTCACACGGCGACCCGTTTCGTCATCCCGCTCGCGCTACGGTAACGACGAAACCACCTGCCTATTTGAGTAAAATCTGTCCCGTTGCGGCGCCGAGGCGTATCGAGCCGGTGTACCGCCGGCCGTTTTCGTCGACGTACGAACCGTGCAAGGGTATTGTGACGGCCTCGTCCGATGGATTCACGAGCGTGAGACCACCGCTGTAGGCGCGCTCCCATGCAGCGCCAATCGATTCCGCCGCGCCAAGCGGCTTGCCGATGGCGAGACCGTACTCGGGGTAGATCAAAATTCGGCCGTAATCTTGCGCACCCGAGGCGGTGAAGCCGCTGATCCACACGTAGGTGCAATCGTCGCGAATGAGCAGATAGTTGGCGACGACCCACAGACGTTCGCGTTGCGAGATGCGGTTTGAAAGCGACGGCTCCTCTCCGTTTTCCATGAAGCAGCCGTTGTGCGCCTGAACGACGTGGATGAGCCCAAGGATCTGCTGCCATTCTTTCGGCGTGGTTACGTTGTGGTGCTTGGTTCCATAGTTCGTGAAGCCCGCCTCGGCGAGCACTTCGTCGGCCTGCATCGACAGCGTGTCGTTTTGCTCGGCGCTAAAGTTTGAGTCGTACGAATAATTTATCGACATCGTCGCCGTTAAAGAATGGGCGTGAACGTACGTGAAGGTGCTGTGCGCCCAAGCCAGCACGTCTCGTGTGTAGCGCGGATCGGAGTTGCTCCCGCTATATTGCTGGACCCACTTTCGCGAGGTCGTGTAGTGGCCGCAGCGATGAAAATAGTTGCCGAGTTGCAGATTATCGAAGTCTATCCCGCGGTAGCCGGCGGCGAGTGCCGCGTCAACCGCGCTCGTGCGTTGATAGGAGAGCGCGGCAGGGTTCGCGATATCGATCGGCACGTCGTTGCGCTCGCCGAATTCGAACGCGACGTCCTTGCGATTGCACCGGTACTCAATCCAATCGGGATGGTGCCGTTTCCACCAGCTCAGACCGTGCGCTGCCCCGTAGGGTCCGTCGCGCTCGAAGGGCGTGTAAAATTGGTTGACGACCCGCTTGGGATACGGCGAACCCGCTCCCCACACGAGATCCACGACGCCGATCTCTCGGCGCAGGTTCCTTACCCGATAGTTAAAGACCAGATTGAGATGAACGCCGGAGGGGGTCGGCGGAAACTGGCTGCGACGCGGAGTGAGGTCAGGACCTTCCGGCAACGTGGTCGGCAACGATGGAATCCGCGGTCCGGCGCCGATCGACTTGCCGCATCCGCCCAGTGCCGCGGCGATCGCGGCGATGAGAAGCAATTTCACCGTGTAGTTCATGCTGACTTCATTCGGGCCGCTTATCATCGCTGAAAAGTTGCTCCTTTGAAAGGTGAAGTTCCATGAGCGTGGCGCGACTCATCGTGTTTGTACTTGTGGCAGCGCTCGCGTGCGGTGCCGTGCAAGGGCAGTCGTCCGCATCGCCGCAAAACTCGTCCGACCTACGGATGGTGATCGTGGTTAGTCGCCATGGCGTGCGATCCCCGACGCACCCCGACGAGCTGCAGGCCTATGCGAGCCAGCCGTGGCCGAAGTGGCCGGGTCACCCTGGAAATCTGACCGAGCGCGGCGCGCTCCTGATGCGCCAGTTCGGCGTGTACTATCGCCGGGTCTATGGCGGAATGCTTGGAGTCGGCGAAACCGGATGCCCGTCGAGCGGCTCCGTATTCGTTTGGGCCGACGTCGACCAACGCACGCGTGCCACCGGCGACGCGCTTTTGCAAGGCCTTGCACCGGGTTGCGGTGTCGTGGTTCGGCACGCGCCGGGCGATCCCGACCCGCTGTTCGATCCGCTCCCTGGGGTCGGCGTCGTCAACAAGGCCGAATCCATGGCGTCGATTCTTGGCGCCGTGGGCGGAAACTTCAACGGACTGGTCGACGCGAACGGTTCGACGTTCTCCGCCATGGAACAGGTGCTCGGATGTGCTCCTCCAGCAACCTGCAAGCGCATCACTGACGTGCCGACGACGGCCGCGAACGACGGTGACGGCGGCCTCGCTTCGCCGTCAGGCGGCCTCGACATGGCCGCCGACGTCGCGGAGAACATGTTGCTCGAATACACCGATGGCCACCCCGACGTCGGGTGGGGAAGAATCGATCGCGGCGGCCTGCTCGAGCTGCTGCACCTGCACGTCCTAGCGAAAGAGCTCGAGCACAACCGTTACGCCGCGCGCGCTCACTCGTCGAACATCATGGCGCACATCTTGCAGACCCTCGAAGAAGGCGCGTCCGGCAAAGCGGTGGCGGGCACGCGAGTGCCGTCCAATGCGCGATTCGTGTTTTTCTCCGGGCACGATACCCAGTTGGCCGAGTTTGCGGCCCTACTGCGATTGTCGTGGCTGATCGAGGGCGATCAACTCAAGGATACCCCACCCGGAAGCGCGCTGATTTTCGAGCTGCACCGCCCCTCGAGCGGCCAAGCTTTCGTGCGCACGTACTTTGCCGCACAATCGCTCGACTCGATGCGCGCGGGGCAGGGTCAGAATCCGCAGCGAGTGCCAGTCTACGTGCCCGGCTGTCCGAGTATGGATTGTCCCTTCGCGAAGTTCACGAGCGTCGTCAAGGGCGCAATCGATCCGCGTTTTATCGCGCCGTGGTAAGCCCGTCCGCAGCCTCCATTGCCTGATAGGCCTTGCTCGTGAGCGCGTGATCGACAACGCCGGCAACGAAGCGCGACGCTCGCCGAACTCTGGCGAGATCGACGCCGGTCTCGATGCCCATCTGGTGCAGCAGGTAGAGTACGTCCTCGGTACCGACGTTGCCGGTCGCTCCCGGCGCATACGGACAACCGCCCAAGCCGCCCGACGACGCGTCGAACTTGGCGATGCCCTGTTGCAGCCCGGCATAAACGTTCGCAAGCGCCGTGCCGCGCGTATCGTGAAAATGCAGCGCGATTCGATCGAGCGGAATCCGTGCCGCTAGCAACGGAACGAGGGCTTCCACCTGGCTTGGAACGCCGACGCCGATGGTATCGCCGATCGAGAGCTCGTCGCAGCCCATTTCGATCAGCTTCTGGCTGACCTCGAGCACCATCCGGGGCGTCACTGCATCGCCGAAAGGTGAACCGAACGCAGTCGAAACATAACCCCGCACCCACACGCCGTCATTCTTCGCGGCGCGCACGACCTCACTAAACGTCGCCAGCGACTGCTCGACGGTCATGTTGATGTTGCGCTTGGTGAAGTTTTCGGATGCGGCCGTGAAGACGGCGATCGCATTTGCGCCGACGGCGCGCGCGCGCTCGTAGCCCTTGAGATTGGGAACCAGCACCGGATACCGTACGCCCGGCGCTTTGCGAATGCGCGTAAAGACTTCCGTGGCGTCGGCGAGCTGCGGAATTGCCTTGGGACTCACGAACGAAGTGGCTTCGATCCATTTTAATCCGCTCTCGGAGAGCAGGTCGATATATCGAACTTTATCATCGGTGGAAACGTACGCGTTCTCGTTTTGCAGTCCGTCGCGCGCACCCATTTCGAAGACCGTGACGAATTTCGGAAGTGTCATGAGAGTTCCGCTAAGGGGGTGCCGGCGGCGACGATTTGGCCTTCCTTAACGAGTACCGATTTCACCGTTCCCGCGGCGGAGGCTTCGATCCGGTGCTCCATCTTCATCGCCTCGAGTACGAGCAGGAGCGCATGCTCTTCGACCGCCTCGTTCTCGTGCACCGCAACTTTGACGATCTTCCCCGGCATCGGTGCCACGACGTGCGCGCCGGCGACGGCAGGGTGAGCACCCCCGCCTGACTCGCCGGCCGGCGGTGGCGCAAACGCAAACGGCCACGTCCGGCCGTCGAGATGAACGTTGAAACGATTGCCGGCGTACGTCACGGCGCCGGTCGCCGACGTGCCCGCCAAGCTAGCGCGAACGGCGATTCCTTCGCGTTGCGCGCGCAGCTCGCCGGCGAGATCGCCGGAGACTCGCCACGCGCCTAAGTCGCCGGTTGCGTCGGCCGTTAGATCGATCGCACGATCTTCGTGAGCAAGGCGCAACGGCACCCCGACCTCGGCGACGCGCCATGGCGCGCGTCCGTCGATCAGCAACGCAGCGACGCACAGCAGCACGGCCTCATCGGACGGAGCGGCACGCGCGAAGACCGACTCGTCCAATCGCTCGTCGAGAAAACTCGTCGTCGTCTCACCGGCGCGGAAGGCGGCGTCGCGCGCGATCCAGAGCAGCAACGGAAGATTCGTGCGCACGCCGTCAACCACGCACTCCTCGAGCGTTCGCTCTAAGCGCGCGATAGCCGCAGTGCGGTCGCTGCCGAAGACGATGAGCTTTGCGAGCATCGGATCGTAGTAGTGGCTCACCTCGCTGCCCGTGGTGACGCCGGCATCTACCCGAACGCCCGGGCCTTCGGGCAGCGACCAGTTCGCGATCGTGCCGGTCGACGGCAACATCTCGTTGGCCGGATCCTCTGCATATAAACGCGCTTCGATCGCCCAGCCGCGCGGGCGCACGTCGGCCTGCTGGAACGTCAAGCGTTCGCCTGCGGCGATGCGCAGTTGCCACTGCACGAGATCGATATCGTACACCAGCTCCGTTATCGGATGCTCGACTTGCAAACGCGCGTTCATCTCCAAGAAATAGAATGCTTCGCGCGCGTCCAACATGAACTCACACGTGCCGGCATTGACGTAGCCGACAGATTGCGCGGCGCGGACCGCGGCCGCGCCCATCTCTGCCCGCAGCGCCGGCGTCAGGGCGACCGAGGGCGCCTCCTCGACAATTTTCTGGTGTCGCCGCTGTATCGAGCATTCGCGTTCACCCAAATGAATCGTCGTGCCGTGCACGTCGGCAAGAATTTGGAACTCGATGTGGCGAGGATTGCGCAGGTAACGTTCGAGCAGCACGGTTTCGTCGCCGAAAGCCGCCAGCGCTTCGCGCTTCGCCGCCTCGAGCGCTTCATCGAAATGGGTCAGCGCGTCGACGACCCGCATGCCGCGGCCGCCGCCCCCGGCGCTGGCTTTGATCATCAGCGGGAATCCGATTAACCTGGCGTTCTCGCGTAACGCCAAAAGCGATTGATTTTGACCATCGTAGCCCGGGACCGTTGGCACATCGAACGCGCTGACGCGCCGCTTGGCTTCGATCTTGCTGCCCATGGCAGCCATTGCTTCGGGTGGCGGACCGACGAAAATCAGACCGGCGTCGCCCGCGGCTCGAGCAAAATGGGCCCGTTCGGAAAGGAATCCGTAGCCCGGGTGAACGCCGTCGGCCTTCATCTCGATCGCCGCCGCAACAATCGCCTCGGCGTTTAAATACGACTGCGCCGCGGCCGGCGGTCCGATGCAACGCGCATCGTCGACGAATTGCAGATGGTACGCATTGGCATCCGCTTCGGAGTAAATTCCGAGGGGAACGATGCCCATTTCGCGCGCCGCACGCGCAACGCGCACCGCGATTTCGCCGCGATTGGCGATCAGGAGTCGCTTAATCAAGATGTGGAGAGTCGGGATGAGCTTGCGCAAATGACGGTTTGCGGCGTTCTAAAAAGGCGCGTAAGCCTTCCTGTCCCTCGGTCGAGATACGCTGCTGCGCGATTGCCTTGGTTGTAATCGTGCGCGAGTCATCGTACGAGTTATCGAGCACGCGGTGGACGAGCAGTTTAGCGGCACGGACGGCGGACGGGCCGGCCGTGAACAATTCCAAGACGGAGCGATTTACGGCAGCATCGAGTTCTTCAACCGGGACGACTTCATGAACGAGCGCGATTTGCTTCGCCCGCTGTGCGTCGAAACGTTCGCCTGTGAGAAAGAGGGCGCGTGCGTGCGACGCTCCGATTTTCGCGAGCACGAACGGCGAGATGACCGCCGGAATGATTCCCAACTTCACTTCGGTGAACCCGAAGATTGCGTCCTGGGCAGCGATCGCCACGTCGCAAACGGCGGCGAGCCCCGCGCCGCCGCCCAGCGCCGCGCCGTGAATGCGGCCGATGACCGGTTTTGGGCAGTTGTCGATCGCGCGGTACATATCGCTCATGCGTTCGGCATCGCCGAGGTTTGTTTCGTAGCTCAGATCGAGCGAAGCGCGCATCCAATTGATGTCGGCGCCGCCACAGAAGACGCGCCCCTCGCCGGCCAGCACGACCACTCGGACCTCGTCGGAGGCCGTGATCTCGCTGAAAATCTCGTGGAGCCGTTCGATGACCTCGGCGTCAAAGGCGTTGCGCACGTCCGGCCTGGCAAGCGTAACGCGGGCAATCCCGTCCTCGACGGCCAGCTTGATGCTCGGAGCCACAGCGCCTGAGGGTTCGCGGCATCATCCGAGCGGGCCTCGCACGCGTTATACTGACTACGATGAAAGACGCACGCCAGGCTATCTATCGCTATGCGCTGCTCACGCGAGCAAGCCACTGGCTTTGGGTGCTCGCGTTCTTCGTGCTGGTGGGGAGCGGGCTGCAGATCTTCAACGCATCACCCAACTTGGACGCATCCGACAAGAGCGATCCGTCGCGGCGCGTGCTTGCCATCGGATCGCCCGCAGAGGGCGTCGGGACGGCGACGCTGTTTGGGCGCACATTCGAGACGACCGGATGGCTTGGCTGGACGGACGACGGCATGGGCTCACGAGGTGCGCACGCGTTTCCGTCGCCCGTGACGATCCCGGGCTATCAGGACCTCGCCGGCGGGCGGCGATGGCATCTGTTTTTTGCGTGGATTGCCGGGCTCTGTTGGTTCGCCTGGTTGGTGTCAACGGCGATCAAAGGAAACCTGCGCGAGATGATCTTGCGGCCCGACGACCTGCCGAAACTGTGGCCGATGCAAGCTTACTACCTCAAGCTCCGCGCGACACCGCCACCGCACGGTACCTACAATCCGCTGCAAAAAGCCGCCTATACGACCGTGCTTTTCGTCATCGCGCCGCTCGTCGTGGTGACCGGGCTGGCGCTCTCGCCCGGTATCGACGCGATCGCAAATCCGCTAACCGCCGTGTTCGGCGGACGGCAGTTCGCGCGGCTATGGCATTTTGCAGGAATGTTGCTGCTCCTGGGATTTTTCGCGATCCATACGTTCCAAGTTTTGACGCAAGGAGTAATTAATCAGATGCGCTCCATGATCACCGGATGGTATCAGCCGGAATGAGGCGACGGCTGTTTATCGCATCCACGGTCTCGGCGCTGGCGGCGTGTGGGCCGATCACTTCGCCGCTCAACGACAACGCCGGCTTTCGCCGGGTGCTGGCATCCGCGGAAGGGCTCAATCACCTGCTCATCGGCACGCACGGCTTAGCGCGTGAGTATCACGAGCGCGACGTCGACCGGGAGTTTCGTGTGAACGGATTCGCCACCCCTTCGGATGTGCGGTACGCGGAGTTGGCGGCTGGAAAGTTTGCGGCATATCGCCTTGTCGTGGATGGTGCGGTCGAGCGCCCGCGCACGTTCACGCTTGCAGAACTCGCTCAGATGCCGCAGCAGACGCAGATCACGCGCCACGACTGCGTCGAAGGCTGGAGTGCGATCGGCAAGTGGAGCGGCGTGCGGCTTGGCGATCTTCTCGCGGCAGTTGCGCCGAGGAGCGACGCGCGCTATGCCGTCTTTCGTTGCATGGATAACGACGGCGCCGGAAACCTGTACTACGAGAGCTTGGATATGCACCAGGCGCGTCATCCGCAAGCGCTGCTCGCAACGCGGCTCAACGACGTTCCCCTCGATCTTAGTCACGGGGCGCCGGTGCGATTGCGCGTGCCAACTCAGCTCGGCTACAAGAGCGCGAAGTGGATTGCGCGTATCGAACTCGCCGGCGGCGTGGCCACGATCGCCGGTGGACGCGGCGGTTATTGGGAAGATCAGGGCTACGAATGGTACGCCGGCATCTAAACAACGCGGACGTCGCGTCACAACCGTTCGCGGCGGCGCGTTAAACTCTGTGTCATGACCAGGGGCGCGCTGGTCACCGCTGCTCTGACTCTCCTGTTGGGGAGTTCCGCGGACGACCTGCGCGTCTCCCTGCGAGATACCGCCGCAACCTACCTCGCAAATATCTCAAAGGTCGCTCCAGTCGCGGGCCGTGAAACGACTTTCGATTACTACGACCGTTTGAACGAAGACGCCGAGCTTCTCAGCGATCGAAGCGTTCCTAGCGGGTACACAACCGAGGACTGGTCGCAGACGGTGCGCCAATTTGCCGTCCTTGATTTGAGCTTGGCAACGCAGCTGCTCGACGGTTCCTATCGCTCGCTGGTATCGATCCGCGGTCTAGGTGAAACGTTGGTGCGATCGTCGGAAGATGGAACGATGCAGCCTTTGGCGGTCTACGTTCCGACCAGCTACGACGCCGCTCGCCCAGCGCCGCTGATCGTGCTCTTGCACGGTCATCCGCAATCCGAAACGGAGCTGCTTTCGCCGCCGTATATCGCGAAGCTCGCCGAGAAAACCGGAACGATCGTCATCGCTCCGTGGGGACGCGGCTACTATGATTTTCGCGGATCCGTGGCCGACGTCTACGACGCTTTGCACGCGGCGAGCCAAGCCTTTAGGATCGATCCACGCAGGCGGTTTCTCGCCGGGTACTCCATGGGCGGTTTTTCGGTCTTCGAGGTTGCGCCGGCTCATCCCAACGAGTGGGCGGCGGTGATGTGCATTGCGGGCGGCCTCTTGGGATCCGATTCGCGCCGGATCGTCACGCTGATGCGGAAAACGCCGTTCTACGTGCTTACCGGCAGCGCCGACGAAAGCATACCGACGCAATACCCCACCGCAACGGCGGTCTATCTCGCAGACGCCGGATTCGACGTCTCATTTTACGTGCAATCCGGCGGCATCCACCGATTGGTGACGCTGTTGCCGATTCTAACTCAAGCCTGGAACGACATGCTCGCGCAGATCGTTCGAACGCCGCCACCGCAGCACGGCAACGTAACGCTCCCGTCCGCCATCCCGATGAGCGCGCTCAAACCATAGCATCTCGGCAGTGCGCAAGCCGGAGCCGTCGAATCGCCCGTACTATGGTGAAGTCACAAGGCACGCTCGTCACTGGAATCGCGCTGATTTTGGTTTGCGCCGTCGCGACAGCGGCGCAGCCGACGCATGGCGCTCTCGTGCCGCCGCCGCCCGGCGGCGTCGTGCAGAACCAGCGCGTCTATCTGAACGGACAGGCGATGAACGGTCAATGGCGTGCCGTTGCCAGCAAGAAGCTCGTCGGCGCCTCGAACGGCAACGAGTTCTATCAATGGTATCTCTCGATCTATGCCCTGCGAAGTGCGGCGTATCGGTTGCGGTATCAATCGCCGGTCAACGGTGGACCGCTCGAGCGCGTGACCAAGGCCAATGGCGCGTCAATGTGGTTTCCGGTACAAGAGTTGCGCATCGTCGGCGCGGCCGAGCTCATGCGCCCAGGGGTGCAGCAGCTCGTCGTGCAGTCGCACGAGATGGCCGCGGATTGCGGTTCGTCGACGGTGACGGTCTTCGCGGGCGGTCCGGGAGGAAGCGTGGTTCCGGCGGCCTCCGTCGCCAATCCGTGCGAGTTGAGCGCGACAATCGTCCGGAGTGACAACTCCATCTCGCTGGCCGGCCCGTATTATTCCGCAACCGCGCCGATGTGCTGTCCGACCAAACCAAGTGCCAGCGCGGTGTTGCGCTATCGTGGCGGCCGGTGGATCGAGTCGCCGAGCTACTACAAACTGTACCCGGGCCGCTTACCGCCCGGCTGAATCACCGCTCGCGTTACATCCTGAAGACGCCGAACTGCGTACGCGGCTGCGGTGCGTGCGCGGCTACGTCCAGCCCAATCGCAATAACGTGCCGTGTGTCAAGCGGATCGATGACGCCGTCATCCCACAGCCGCGCGGTTGAATAGTAGGGGCTGCCCTCGCGTTCGTATTTTTCGAGAATCGGCGCTTCGAACGCCGCGGTTTCCTCAGGTGACATTTCGCCCTTAACCGTGGACAGTACGCTCGCGGCTTGTGGTCCGCCCATCACGCTGATGCGCGCGTTCGGCCACATCCACAGCTGGCGCGGCGCATAGGCGCGTCCGCACATGCCGTAGTTGCCGGCGCCGAAACTGCCGCCGATCACGACCGTGAACTTGGGAACTTCCGCGCACGCCACCGCCATCACCAGTTTCGCTCCGTCTTTAGCGATTCCGCGGTTTTCGTACTCCTTGCCGACCATGAACCCGGTGATGTTCTGAAGGAAGAGCAGCGGCGTGCCGCGTTGGGCGCACAGCTCGATGAAGTGCGTTCCTTTGAGCGCGCTTTCGCTGAACAGAATTCCGTTGTTGGCCAAAATGCCGATCGGATGTCCCTCGATGCGAGCAAAACCGCAGACCAGCGTCGCGCCATATCGCGCTTTGAACTCGTGGAATTCCGACGCGTCGACGAGTCGTGCGATGACCTCGCGAACCTCGTAACCGACGCGGCTGTCGGCCGGAATGATGCCGTAGAGATCTCGCTGTTCATACTTGGGCGATTGCGGGTCGATTCGATCCCACTGCTGGGGCAACTCCAAATGTAGGTTGCGCACGATCTCGCGCACCATTGCAAGTGCCTGGGCATCGTCGTTGGCGAAGTGATCGGCTACTCCGGAGACGCGCGTATGAACGTCGGCGCCCCCCAGCTCTTCAGCCGTCACCTCTTCGCCCGTTGCAGCCTTTACGAGCGGCGGGCCACCCAGGAAGATCGTGCCTTGACCTTTGACGATCACCGCCTCGTCGCTCATCGCGGGCACGTAGGCTCCCCCCGCGGTGCACGAACCCATCACGGCGGCGATCTGCGGGATGCGCTTGCTCGACATGCGTGCCTGATTGTAGAAGATTCGCCCAAAGTGGTCGCGGTCGGGAAAGACGTCGGCCTGCAGCGGCAAAAAAGCGCCTCCCGAATCGACCAAATAGATGCAGGGAAGATGATTCTGCTCCGCAATTTCTTGCGCGCGCAGGTGCTTTTTCACCGTCATCGGGTAGTACGTGCCGCCCTTTACCGTCGCGTCGTTGGCGACGATCACGCAATGCTGGCCTTCGACGATGCCGATTCCCGTTATGATTCCGGCGGCGGGTGAGTCGTTGCTGTACATGTCAACGGCAGCCAGCGGGGAAAGCTCGAGAAGATCGGAGCCCGGGTCGATCAGCCGTTCGATCCGTTCGCGTGCCGTTAGTTTGTTGCGGCGTCGATGCTTGTCCACGGCGTCTTGTCCGCCGCCGCCGCGCACGGCGGTCAGTCGCTCGCGCAACTCCGCGACTAACCGCTCCATCCGTTGCGCGTTCTTCTGAAAACTCTCGGAATGCCGCTCGAGCCGTGATTCCAACACCGCCATCGCCGCTCGCCATTCGGCGCACGCCGCTTAGAGCCCGGTTAGACCCGCTGTAAACAGCGAGGTCGGCTCGGCGGAGGCAGCGTAGGTAGCGGTAATGGCCGCGCAGGCTCAGATCGACGTCGGCGGCATCCTGCGTCCGCAGGGTCGTCCCGATTTTCCCACCGCGTTGCAGCCGCATCATGGCCCCCTTGGCGAGCGCGCCGCGGCGCATTTGCTGCGGCGCGCCGGCTTTGGCGGGGCGCCCGACGATATCCGACGCTACGCAGCCATGCGAGCGCAGGATGCCGTTGCCGCGCTCCTGGACATCCCGTCGCCAACCTCCATTGCACCGCCGCAACAGCTCGATGAGTTGACGCACCCGCTTTCGATGGCGACCGACCCGCTGCAGCGGACGATGCTCGATCAACCGATGACGATGACGCGCCGCAAGACGTTCCGCGAACACATGCAGGTCATCTTTGCGCTCCAGCTGTGGTGGCTGAACCGAATGCTGACGACGCCGGCGCCGCTGCAAGAGAAGATGACGTTTTACTTCCACGGGCACTTTACGTCGCTCGCGACGCCGCTCTTTCCGTGGATCACGTACAATCAGAACGCGCTCTTCAGGCGATACGCGCTCGGCAATCTTCGCGAGCTGACGCGTGACGTATCCAAAGATGCGGCGATGCTCATCTATCTCAACGGCGCGCAGAACGTTGCCGCGCATCCGAACGAAAACTATGCGCGCGAGTTGATGGAGCTCTTCACGTTGGGCGTCGATCATTATACTGAAAACGACGTGCGCGAGTCGGCACGCGCCTGGACGGGATGGCGTGTGGACCGGCGCAGCGATACGGTTACACTCGATGCGTCGCAGCACGATTCTGGCGTCAAGACGTTTTTGGGGCGCACCGGCAACTTTACCGGCGACGATGTCGTGAACGTCATCTTCGAGCAGCACCAGTGCGCGCGTTTCTTCGCGGCGAGCCTGCTCAGCTGGTTCGTTTACAACGATCCCGAGCCGCAACTAGTGGATTCCGTCGCCGCGATCCTGCGGAGGCACGATTTCGAGCTGCGGCCGGTCCTGTCGACGCTGTTGAGCAGCAGCGTGTTCTACAGCGCGCGAGCCTATCGCGCGCTGGTGAAGAGTCCGGTCGAGTTCGTCATCGGTACTTATAAAACGTTGGGGCTTCCGGCGGTCGACCAAAGTGCGTTGCCGGCGCTGCAGCAGATGGGTCAGCGGCTCTACTTCCCGCCCAGCGTTGCGGGATGGCCCGGGGGGCAAAACTGGATCACCAGCGGCACGATGATCGCGCGACAGAATTTTCTAACGCGGCTGCTCGGTTCGCAGACGCTGGCCGCGTCGTCGTGGTTGCGCGGATTGCCGGTCACTTCCGCGAGCGCGGCGCGCGCGCTCGCGGAGACGATTCTGCAAGGCGATGCGGCACCCGCTTCGTTCGTAGAGCTGGAGAGCTATTTGGGGGGAACCGGAAGCGCCGCCCTCGCCTCGCTTTCGTTGGAAAACTACGATCAACGCGTCAGGGGGGCGGCCTATCTCGCGATGGCGACACCCGCGTATCAGTTAAACTAATGAAAAGGCGTAGCTTTTTGCTCGGAACGGCCTCGGGATTGGCCGTTGTGGCTAATACGGAACACGTTTTCGCGAAGGCGCTCGCGCAGGCGCCGCTTCCGGGACTGCCCGGGAGCGCCGATCGCTGCTTGGTCGTCATCAATTTGTACGGAGGCAACGACGGACTCAACTGTATCGTGCCGCACGGCGACGAACGCTACTACCAAGTGCGTCCGGCGCTGGCGATTGCTCGCAACGACGTGCTTGCCATCGACGCGCAAGTCGGGCTGAATCCCGGCATGCGTTCCCTCAAGGCGCTCTACGATAAGGGGATGGTCGCGATCGTGCAAGGCGTCGGCTATCCCAATCCCGATCATTCGCATTTTCGCTCTACCGAGATCTGGCAGACGGCCGCCCCGGATCGTTACGAGCACACCGGATGGCTGGGACGGTACTTCGACGAGGCCTCGCCGTCGCAGAACAATCTCTTCAAAGGTGTTTCCGTTTCGAAGGTTCTGCCCGAAGTGTTGGTCTCCGATCGGACGGATATTCCCGCGATCGCCGAACTCGGGGACTACGCGATGGTTGCCGACCGCGACGCGTCTGCGCGTAGAGCGTTTTCGAACGAGGCGCGCGACCGGCGTCTGCCCTTCGATTCCCCCTATTTGGCTCACGTGATGGAGGTCGAGGGGAACGCGCAGCGCAGCTCGGAGGAGCTGCCGAATCTCGTCGCGGGTTACACCACCAAGGCGTCGTACCCGGCGACCGGCTTGGGCCGCAGTTTGGCGCTGGCCGCACAGATCGTCGGAAGCAACTTGGGAACGAAAGCGATCTACGTCGAACACGGCTCGTTCGATACGCACGTCAGCCAGGTGACAACGCAGAACCGACTGCTGACGCAGCTATCGAACGCCATCGGCGCCTTTTACGAGGACCTCGCGGCGCACGGCAACGACCGGCGCGTGTTGACCCTGACGTTTAGCGAGTTTGGCCGGCGGATCGACGAGAACGGAAGTCGCGGCACCGATCACGGTGAAGCGTCGCCGCTCTTCTTGATCGGCGGCGGCGTCAAGGGCGGGCTCTACGGCGCGTTGCCGGACCTCGGCTCTACGAACATGGGCAACGTTCGATACACTATCGATTTCCGCAGCGTGTACGCGACCGTGCTGGAACGTTGGCTGGGTCGCCCCTCCGCGACGGTCCTCGACGGCGTGTTTGAAAAACTGCCCGTTCTGTCTTAGAAATCGAGATGGGACCTTCGATTCTCTTTCTCGGCAGCGGCGGCGCGCGCTTCGTCGTCGCGCGGCAGCTACGGGCATCGGGCGGGATGTGGATGTATTTTGGTGAGACCCAAATTCACGTCGATCCCGGGCCTGGCGCGCTGCTGCGCGCGCTCAACCACGTGCCGCCCTGCAATCCGCGCGAGCTCGATGCGATCGTGCTTTCGCACAAGCATCTAGATCATTCGAGCGACGTCAATGCGATGATTGAAGCCATGACGTCCGGTGGTTTTCGCCGACGCGGCACCGTGCTCGCGCCGGCCGATGCATTCGATTCGGAGCCCGTCGTGCTGCCGTACGCGCGCCGCTTCGTCGAGCGCATCGAGCGTCTCGAAGCGAGCAGTGGACCCTATCGCGTGGGCGACGTCGAGATCTTTACCTCGATGCGGCACATGCATTCCGTGCAAACGCACGGTCTGCACTTCGTGCACGACGGGCTACGCGTATCGTACCTGCCGTGCGGCAAGTATTTCGATGGACTCGCTGCGGATTATGCCAAGCATCGCCCGGACGTACTCGTCATCAACGTGTTGCGTTACCGCGATCAGATGGACGTCGATCATCTTACCTGGCCGCATGCGCGCCGCGTCGTTGCGGATGTGCGTCCGAAAGTGGCCGTCTTTCAACACTTCGGGACGAAGATGCTCGAGGCCGATCCGACGGCTCTCGCGCAGCAGTTGGAAGATGAGCTCGGTCTGCGAGCGATTGCGGCATACGACGGACTTAGGATCGATCTGAAGACGGAAGCGACAGCGGCCGGCTGACTGAAGCTAACGTAAGGGCGGCCGCCCGGGGTGTCGTGCGGGATGCGGCATCGCTTCACGCGGGGGGAATGGCTGCGCGCGCGGCGCTTGCGAGCGTGGCGGCGGCTGTGGGCGCGATTGCACTGCCGGCATCGGAGCATAGTATTGCGGAGGCTCGGCGCTCGGATAGCGAACCGGAAGACGCGTGCTGCCGTTAAGCTCTTCGCGAACGTGGGGATGCTCGTTCATTGACCCGCTGTACAAGTACACCGAGCCGTTCTTCGACGTTGCAGTGACTACCGGTCCGCCGCCGTCGACGGTGGCCTGCTTCGTCGCGGGATCGCCGCGGACGTGAGCGCCGTTGTTGTGGAAGCTCGAGATGACGTGTCCGGAGCCGCTGTGCGCGCCGATCTGCGCGCCGCCGCGGACGCCCAGCGCCACGTTGCCATGTTCGGACTCAAAGCGCGCCAGGCCCGGCTGGAAATGGCCGTTGTCGTAGACGATCGATCCGTAGGTGCTGGTCGCCTGGATTTGATGCGACGTACAACCCTGGAAGAGCATGTTTCCGGTAGCCGTGCGCATGCGCAGGCGATCGAACGACGAGTTGGTCGCGACGACTCGGCCTCGCAGCGATTCAACGAAACCGGTGCCGCTAACGTTGTTGAGCTCGATTCCCGCGCCGCGGCTGTGCGCCACGAAGACGCCATGGTATCCATTGAGCGACAAATGGCCGGCACGAACGTGCGCTAGCACCATGGCGGTGTTGCGCGGAATCGTAATAGTGACGTTGCCGCCGCCCCGCGCCACGATCGCGTCGTGCTGTGTGCCGGGCAGTTCCGGGAGCACGAAGGACTCTGCCGGCAAGGCTACGCGACCATGCTGCGTTTGAATCTCCTCCGAGGAAATCTGCAGCTGTTTGGGCATCCGCGGATCGACCTGCTCGGGCGCCAGGTGCTGCACGTCCATAGGCTGATCGGAGACGATCTGCACTTGCGGCCGATCCCAAGTCTGAATGGTGAGGTGTCCCCGGTTCATTTGTACGTTGAGAACCGGCGACGGCCCGACGTCGAACTGCTCGTCGGCACGGACGGGTGCCGCGATAGCCAGACAACACAGTGAGGCGAGGAGCGTCGCGATTGCTCCCCGCCCCCATTTTTCGCGCACGAACACATTGTATCGGGAGCGCGCTGGGCCCATCATGAAAGATCGGTGAACGGAGGCTTTACGAGCGGTAAGATTACGCGAAAAAGCGCGCCGCCACAGGGAGCCCTGCTCGCGGTGGCTTCGCCGCCATGCACTCCAGCAATTGAGCGGACGATCGCTAGCCCTAAACCCGTTCCGGGAACGTTGCGCGAACGCGCCTTATCGGCGCGATAGAAACGCTCGAAAACGTGCGCGAGCTCTTCTTGAGGGATACCCGGGCCGCTATCTGCGACTTCTACCCAGGCCCACTCCCGATCGCTCGCCACCTGCACGTCCACCGTACCGCGGTCGCTAAACTTGATCGCATTATCGACTAAGTTGCCTACCATCTGGCGCAGCAAATTTGCATCGCCGTAAACGATAGGCGTGCCGGCGTGCGTGAAACGCAGCTCGAGATGTTTTTCGGCCGCCCGCGACGACGCGTTTTGCACCACCTCACTGACGATTTGCGCGAGGGAGAGCGGTTCTTTCGGAATCTCGTCGCCACGATCGGCCTTGGCCAGCGTCAGCATGCCGTTGACCATCCCGGCGAGGTCCGCGCTCTCGCGCACGATCGTTTCCAAGCTCTCGCGTCGAATCGCGGGGTCTTGATCGCCCCAGCGTAAGAGCAGTTGTGCGTTGGAATTGATTGACGTGAGCGGTGTTTTAAGTTCGTGGGATGCATCAGAGATAAACTGTCGTTCGCGCGCAAACGCCTCCGCTAATCGCGCCAGCAAATCGCTGAAGCTCTTGGCAAGGCGGCCGACTTCATCGCGACGGCGACGCCACTGCTGCCGCCGTCCGTCGAGGGCGCCGCGACCGCCGGCGATGGCCAGACGATCCGAGCTGATTTCGCGCATCTCGCGTGAGAGCTGATTGATCGGCGTCGTGGCCTGTGATGCAAAGACGATCGAAAAGATCACGACTGCGACGGCGGTCGCGGCGAGCACGATACCGATCGCCTCACGCGCGCGTGTAAACGTGCGCTGCAGTGTATCGAGCGGTTCGGCCACATGGATGATCGCGGCGTTCACGCCCTCTTTGAGATAGCGATCTTCGATTAGAAACGAGCGCGCGCCCAGCGTCTCCTGACGGAACGCGACATCGTGCGAAGCGGAGAGCTTCGGATTTGGTGGAATCGTAAGCGAACCTAGATTCGCGGTTTTCGCCAGTGGGTAACCGTCGCTTGAGTCCACCTGTACGAAGCTGTTGGCCGAGTTCCACGTTGCCAGGTTGCTGCTGTTGAACAAGAACTGCAGCGTTCCACCCGAGTCCTCGATCGAAAACGGCGTTGTGGCTTGCTGCGCGAACTGGACGATCCCCCGCATCGTCGCATTCACGCTCGTTGCGGCCTGATCGTACAGTATCTGCTGAAAGCGCCAAACGATGATCCCACTCATCACCATCATCGCCACGATCAGCAACAACGAGTAGCCGAGGGCGATGCGCCACTTTAGGGACAATCGCGTTCCCGCTAGTCCTTGATGGTGTAGCCGACGCCCCGTACGGTTGTGATGAGCTTATCGTCGAATCCTTCGTCAATTTTTCCGCGCAGATACCGAATGTAGACGTCGATCAGGTTGGAGTCGCCGAGAAAGTCGCTTCCCCACACCCCGTTGAAGAGCTCGTCGCGCGTGTGCACTTTGTTGCGGTGAAGCAGCAAGTACTCGAGCAGTGCGTATTCCTTGGCGGTCAGCGCGATCGGCTTCCCCGCGCGGTGCACTTCGTGCCGATCGCGATCCATCACGACGTCGCGGTATTCGATCACGTTGCCTTGCGGGGTACGCTCGCGCAAACGGGCGCGGATGCGCGCGAGCAGCTCCTCCGTGGAGAACGGCTTGGTCACGTAGTCATCGGCGCCGACGTCTAGTCCCGCGACGCGGTCCGGCACGCGATCGCGCGCCGTCAACATAATAATCGGCACGCGGCTCTTGGCGCGAATGCGCTTGCAAACTTCGATCCCGTCCATGCGCGGCAGCATGAGATCGAGGATCACGAGATCGGGTTCCTTCAGCGCTTTTTCGAGGCCCGACAGTCCGTCGCGCGCGACGTCTACCTCGTAACGCTCGTGCTCCAGCTCGAGCTGTAGAACGCGACTAATTGCTGCGTCGTCTTCGACAACGAGGATTCTATATGGGCGCCGCTCCGGCGCCGTCCGTTTCTCCATGCAGAGGGATTATCGGCTGGTCCTCCGTTCTGACCTCTGCGATGCGGCGAAGACGGGTTGGGATCCGGTGAAAAGGGTGAGCCAGAGGGCGGTCGCGCCGCCCGCCGCTAGCCATGCCAGCGTGGCGGCATTTGAGAGCGATCGCGAGACTACCGAGCCGATCGTTGCGGCCGTCTGGACGAAGAGCGTGCCGCCGCCCAAAAAGAGCAGGGCGATCAGCCAGATGCCGAGCGCTCCCAACGCTCCGAGGATGGCGAGCTCCACGACTGAAAAGGCGGGCGCTGGGCGGTAGGCCGTCGCCATCAAAATCGACGCTCGCAGGCCGGCCGGCGGCTCCTCGAGCGGGAGGCCAAAAATAGCTTGATCGAGGGCTTCCTCAGCCCATCCATCGCCGTCGCTCATACTCATGATTCCGTTACCTCCGCTCCGCCCAGAAGCCTGCGTAGCTGCTCTTTTGCGCGGAATAAGTGTGTTTTTACCGTACCCATCGGCAGCCCCAAAACGCTTGCGATCTCCTCATACTGTTTCCCCTGGAGATGAAAGAGCGTGATCACCGAGCGGTACTTTTCCGGGAGCGCGTCGATAGCGGCGCGCAGCCGTGTCGCTTCGTCGAGTGCGATCGCTTGCTGCTCGGGTCCCGGCGCCGGGTCGGCGCGTTCCGGCAACTCCTCGCTGGCATAGCGCTTGCGCCGGTTGAGCCGATCGCAGCAGGCATGGTACGCGATCGCGAAGATCCAGGTTGAGAATTTCGAAGCCGGCTTGAACGTTCGCAGGCTCCGAAACGCTTTAAAAAAGGCCTCTTGCGTTGCATCGCGGGCTTCCTCCACATCGTGCAGCGTTCGGTAGGCGAGGTGGTAAACGGCGCGATCGTACCGCTCGACGAGCGTCGCAAACGCCTCCGGGTGGCCCCGGAGCGTCAGCGCGACCAAACTGCCGTCTTCAGGCTCCGCGTTCACCCGGCGCGGCGGCGCCTCCGCCAGGACTGCCGACACGCCTTTCCTACGCGCGACGCGCGGCAATTGTTTCGGTTGCGGGCGAACCTGATAAAGCGAAACATGTCAGTCTGGGCGCCGTAACTAGGGCAGGAAAAATCCACGGAGGACCAACCCAGATAATGACAACGATTCCAAACAAAACCCTTCCCGGCGGTACCCGCCCCGATCGCGAGCGGCCGACGCTGCCGACGGATAGGTGGAACTCCGCGCAGTCGCTGCGCCCCACCTTCGACGGTTGGGGGCCGCGTCTTTAAGTGAGCCGCGCCTCGATCGTGGCGATGCTGATCGCTGCGGAAATCTTGGTCGTCGGGATGGCGATTTACTCGGTCGGCCGCGGCGGGGCAACCTTCGCTTCCGGCATGCACCACGCCGATTTTACGCCCGTGACCTTCGCGCCGCTAGCGGCCGGCGCGGCGCCGCGCGTCGTCATTGACGACACGCGCTCCCGCGTGCACGTTACCGTTTCCAACGACGGGCTCGTTCACGTACGCGATATGACGGAAATGCACGGAGCCATTTTCTCTAACAACACCTATCCTCAGCTGCACGTCGCACGCACCTCCGACGGCGTACGTATCGAACGTCCGTCGGCGGAGATGGTTTCGGTCGATATCTTTGGCTTTAGCAACGAGCGAATCGACGTCGCAGTACCGGCCGGCGCGCACGTCGACATCGCGCGCTGCTCGGGAGCCGACGTCGCGGGCGTCGGCGGTGGCGTCAGCGTGCAGTCCCAGGACGGCCACATAACGCTTGCCGACCTTACCGGGGCCGTGGAAGCGCACAGCGACGATGGATACGTAGAGGCCACAAACGTGCGCGGCGATCGTCTCGCGATGGAGTCCATGGACGGACACCTCGCGATGCACGACGTGACCGTCGGGTCGCTAGTCGCGACCACGCAGGACGGCCGCATCGAGGCCAGCGGCCTAAGTTTAGTCGGAGACCGACCGGCTGCAACGGTGCACACCGACGATGGACCAGTTCGATTGAACCTGGCGCCCAACGCCAATCTGAGCATCGACGCATCGACCAGCAATGGGCGAATCGTCGTCGACGGCTCATCGCTCACGCATGGCGATAGCGCTCAACGCACGATCCGCCTTGGTGCCGGCAGCGGCCGAGTATCGGTCGGCACCTCCGACGGATCGATTCACATCTTTACCAACGGAGCAATCCTACAGTGACGGACTACAGCGATCTCATCCCCCTATTTGCGATCTTCTTCATTTTTGGCGCACCGGTTGCCGCATGGATCGTCTCGCGCGTGCTCGCACATCAGGAGCGAATGGAGATGCTGCGTCGCGGCATCGTGCCGCCGCCGAATGCGCGAGAGATGCGCAAAGCCATGAAATATGGTTGGACTCCCGGGATGTCGGCGCCCGGAGCGGTACCGAATCAATACGTCTACGACACCGACTTTGTCGCGCAGCAACAGCTTCGCCGAGGCATCCAAGTCGCGTTCATCGGTTTTGCCTTACTCGTTGGTCTGGGCTTTATCGGCTACCACGGAGATGGCCGATACGTTTACGGTCCGTGGCTTCTCGGTGGATTGATTCCGATGTTCGTCGGCATCGCTCAAATAATCGGCGCCGTTTTGAGCGGAGCAACCTTTGGACCGCCTACGGTGCGCCAGCAATTCGGTCCGGCGAGCGACGGCGGTGCGGCGGCAGCGCCAGGAAATGCCGCTGGGAGCACAATGCCACCCGGCCCGACGTACGGTGGATGGCGGCCCGGCTCGATGCCGGAGATCGAGAAGCCCGCGTCCCCGCCGGACTACCGGCCTTGAGAGCGGAGCATTCTCAAAAAAATAACGCCGCCGGTCGCTTGCCCGGCGGCGTTGTCGTTTCTATAAAGACGATGTTACTTGCAGGAAACCAAGGCCATGGCCCAGCCAGCGGCCGTGCGCGTCCTGACGAGATAACCGTCAGCAGTCCGATCGTAAACCTGATAGCCCGCTCTGAGTGCGTCGGCTAGTGATTTGAAGACGATAAGACCTGCCATCTGCGGACCCTCCTTTCCTTATTATTTACGCTCTCTATACAGTATAACGGCTCCGGTAGCAAGGGCGTGCACCCGTTTTCAGAGATTTTTCTGAGAATTTGCAGAAAATGAGCTGTGAATATGGCGACGCTTGACTCGCACGCCCGCGTTCACGCGACCACCGTGATCGAACGTCGTGAACTCGCGACGGGCGTCGCGTTGGTGACGCTCGACGCACCCGAGCTTTCCGCTGCGACTCGCGCCGGTCAATACCTGATGGCGATCCCACCGAGCGCGCAATCGGCTGCAACGGCGCTCGCCATCTATGAAGCGGAAGGCAACCTCGCGAGCATCCTCTTCTTCATAACGGGCAAGCGCACCCGGGAGCTGAGTGAGTTGCGCGCAGGCGATCGGCTCGACGTCGTCGGACCGCTCGGCAACGGATTCGATTGTTCGAGCGATGCGCGCGACGTTGCAATCGTCGCCGGCGGCGTGGGAATTGCGTCAGTGCTGCTTTGCGCGCGGAGCTTGTGCCGGCGTGGAGCGCGCGTCAGGCTTTTCTACGGAGCAAGAACGAGGGAGCTGCTGGTCGACGCACAACGTTTCGCGGATGCCGGTTGCGAGCTCGTATTGACAACCGACGATGGGACGTTCGGCGAGCGCGGATACGTGACCGCAGCGTTGGCGCGTGCGCGCAAGCCCGACGAAATCTATGCCTGCGGTCCATCCCCGATGCTGCGCGCCGTGGCGCGCATCGCTGGAGAGTTTGGCGTGCGCGCACAGCTAGCACTGGAAGAGACGTTTGGCTGCGGCGTCGGTGGCTGCTGGGGCTGTGTCGTGCCGCTAATCGGCAGCAGCGCGCAAGCGCCAAGCTTCCCGCCGGCGGAATTCGGTGGAAGCGACGTCGTCTACGCGCGCATCTGCAAAGAAGGTCCTGTGTTTTGGGCCGATGAGTTGCGATGGTGATCCCCACGCCCAGCATAGCGACGCGTTTGGGAGCGCTCGAGCTGGAGTATCCAACGCTGATGGGCAGCGGCTGCTATGGATCCGGCGAAGAGTACGCGCCCTTTGCGGATCTGAGCATGATCGGCGCGATCGTACTCAAGAGCGTCACGCGCTTGCCGCGGCTCGGAAACGCTACACCACGTCTGGTGCACACGCCGGCGGGAATGCTCAACGCCATCGGGTTGCAAAACCCCGGCATCGAGTGGTATCTCGCCCGCGAGCTGCACAAGTATGCCTCGCGCCCCTGCAAAATCGTCGGGAGCGTTGCGGGGTTCTCGATCGACGATTATGCGTACATCTGCGAGCGTTTGGCGGCGCGCGACGAGATCTCGGCCGTCGAGCTGAACGTCTCTTGCCCTAACGTGGCGAGCGAGGGTGAGACCTTCGGTTGCGATCCCGGTCTCACGGCGAAGGTCGTTCGTGCGGCGCGCGCGACCACCGATAAGCCGCTGATCGTCAAGCTCTCGCCGAACGTTACCGACATCACCGCCGTGGCACGGGAGGCCGAAGCCGCCGGCGCCGATGCGCTCGCGGTGATCAATACGGTCCGTGGCATGGCGATCGACGTCGAAACCTGGCGTCCGCGTTTGGGAAATATCACCGGCGGGCTTTCGGGACCCGCAATCCGCCCCATCGCCGTGCTCGCGGTCTACGAAGTCGCTCAGGCGGTCAAAATCCCAATCGTGGGACAGGGCGGCATCGAGAACCTCAGCGATGCACTCGAGTTCTTCTTGGCGGGCGCGGCGGCGATTTCGATCGGGACGGCAAATTTTACCGATCCCCGCATTCCCGAACGGATCGCCTCAGAGCTGCGTGCGTATCTTGCGAGCCGTAACCTTACCTCGCTCGACGAGATTGTCGGAAAAGCGAACGTCGAGTTTGCGACGCCCCATCAATATGAAGGAGACGAAGGATGATGCCATGTCGGCTCAACTGATCGTTGCGCTCGACGTCCCCAGCGCCGAGCGAGCCGAAAGGCTCGTCGACCAGCTCTACGAGCTCGACGTCATCGTCAAGGTCGGACTCGAGGCTCTGTACGGATATCCGGAGCGAATCCTCTCCTACTGCGAAGCGCGCGACGTCCGCGTATTCGTAGACGCAAAGCTGCACGACATTCCGCGAACGGTGGCAGCGGCGATGGTACAGCTCCTGCGCCCGAACGTGCGACTGGTAAACGTGCATGCGTTGGGAGGGCTCGATATGATGCGCGCTGCGGTCGACGCAGCCGGCGAGCGCGCCGCCGCACTCGGCGTCAACCCGCCGCACGTTTTCGCCGTTACGCTGCTGACGAGCATCGCGCCCGAAGACCTCAACGAGTTGGGATTGCAGGGTGGCCCCGGGGAGAACGCGATTCGCTTAGCGGCATTGGCTCGCGACGCCGGGTGCTCGGGCGTCGTCTGCAGTGCGCACGAAGTTCGCGATCTCAAGCGCTTTTTTGGCGACGACTTCCTCACGCTCACGCCCGGAATCCGTCCCACCGGCAGCGCGCATGCCGACCAGAAGCGCGTGACGACTCCGGCGCAAGCCGTTGCCGCAGGTTCCGACTATCTGGTCGTCGGTCGTCCGGTCGTCGAAGCCGAAGACCCCGTTGCGGCCGTGAAGACGATTCTCGAGGAAATGACCGTCCGAGCATGAGCGATGCCGGGCTCGACGTGCACTCCGAGCTCGTGGAGCGAGGTGCGCTGCTTCACGGGCACTTTCGGTTGAGTTCGGGAAGGCACAGCAGCCAATTCGTTCAGAAGTTTCGTATCCTCGAGGATCCATCGCTGCTGGAGCCCGTGGCAAGGGAAATCGCGGAGCATTTTCGAGACGTTTCACCAACCGTGGTCGTGAGCGCAGCCATCGGCGGCGTGTTGCTCGGTTATGAGGTCGCCCGCCAGCTCGGCACGAAAGCAATCTTCGTCGAGAAAGAAAACGGCGTGCCGGTGCTGCGGCGCGGTTTCGCCCTCTCGCCGACGGACCACGCGCTGGTCGTCGAAGACGTCGTCACCACGGGGCTTTCGGTTCGCGAGGTTATCGACGTCGTACGCAGGCGCGGCGCGCAGGTTGTCGGCGTCGGAGTCATCGTCCTTCGACAAGCTCAGGATGAGATCGTGGGGGTTGACAACATACAGTTGTACGCTCTGCTGGAGCTGCCGCTGCGTTCGTATGGCGAAGACGAGTGCCCGCAGTGCCGTGCCGGCGAACCGATCACCGACCCGGGATCGCGCCGCTCGTGACGCTCGACGTGCGGGTTTCGAAGGGCGTCGGAGCTACCGCGGCCGCGGACCGTGACTTCGTGAAATCGTTGGGACGGCGTTGCGTGATGGCGAGTATCGCTTCGGTGCGCCGGGTGGCCGAACCGATCGCGCGCGCCGCCTTCGATCGATTGTGCGAAATCGTCGAGGAGCAATCGTACGTCATGCTGATTGCGCAGCGCGGGAAGAAACGCGTTGGTTTTTTGCTGCTGCTCGACGAGCTTCCCGACGAAGTTACGTTGCTGCCGCAGGGGTTCGTCGCCTACATGGCCGTCGAGCCTGAGTCCCGGCGGGACGGTGTGGGCGCCGCATTGCTGAAGGCGGCAGAGGATGAGGCAAGGCGGCGTGGTTTACCGTATATGGCCTTGATGGTAACGGAAGAAAACGCCGCGGCGCGCGAGCTTTACACCCGCGGGGGCTATCTCACGGAACGGCGGTTACTGTGCAAACCGCTCTAAGCGGCGACCTCTGGCGGCGCATAGCCTGGATTGCCAGCGCCATCGTGCTGGCGCTGCTTGCGCTGTGGCTTGCGCGGCACATACCGCGCACGCTCACGATCTTCTTGATCGCCGCCTTCATTGCGTTCGGCGTACAGCCGATCGCGAGGCGCCTGGAACGGCGGCTGCCCAAGCCGGTCGCGATCTCGATCGTTTTCCTCGGACTGCTTGTCGTAGTTACGATATTCCTGGTTGTCGTCGTGCCATTGACGATCGATCAGACCCAACTCTTGGCGGCGAACGTTCCGGGCTACGCCGCTACGGCGCAGAGCTGGTTGATTGGCTTCGAAAACTCTCTCGACCAGCACTTTCCGACGCTGAAACTGCCGCTGAACGGCTTTAACATCGGCAAGGTTGGCACCGCACAGATGACGGGTTTCGTGGGTGGGACCCTCGCCTCGATCGGCGCGATCGCGCTCAATACCGCAACCGCTTTTTTCGTTGCCTTCTCGGCGATCATTCTTTCGTTTTTCTTTCTGCTCAACGACGTTCAAATCGCCGAAGGATTTACCTCGATGTTTCCGCCGCGCAAACGGGAAACGGCCCGCAGACTGGCGGCCGAGGTCACGGAGCTCTTCGCAAACTACATCTCCGGCCAGGTTATCGTCAGCGCCATTACCGGAACCGTGATCGCGATCGTCTGCGCGATTATCGGATTCAAGTTTTCATTGATCCTCGGCATCCTCTCCGGCGTCGCGTATGCCGTCCCGATCGTCGGCATGCTGATCGCGGAGCTCATCGCGATCCCGATGTGCGCGCCGCAAGGCCTATGGATGATCGTGTGGGTGCAGGTCATCATGTTCGGAATGGCCCGCATTAGCGATAACGTGCTGGTTCCCAAAATCATGGGGCAATCCGTCGGCGTCTCTCCGATCGGCGCGATGTTTGCGGTCTTTGCCGGAGGCGAGCTCTTCGGCATTCCCGGCCTCATTCTCGGCATTCCGGCCGCCGCGCTAATCAAAATTCTCTGGCGCTACTTCATGGCGCCGTGGATTACCGCGCAGCTGGAGAAGCAATGACGCCGATGCCGTCGTCGAAAGTGGCTCGCCCGCAGGCTCGCGCGGTCGCAAGCCGCTGCGCGTTGACGTCGTTCGTACGGTCGTTTTCGGCCACCGCCGCGAGAAGGACACCGGAGCGGCGCGCTTGCACGCACGCGTTCGCATCGGATAAGTCGAGCGTGCGCGTCGTGGGCGAGAGAACATTGACGACGCCCAAGCGCAGCCCCCAGCCGCCAATTGCCGCGGGTCGCTCCGTTTCGATCCAGCGATAGATCCCCGGCGAGGCCGTGCCGACACGCAGCGCGTCAGCGTAATAGTCGAGCGGGTGACGCGCGGCAAAGTGCACGGCCGCCAGTACCGCTATCCCGAAAGCGATGGCATACGGCCACGCGACGCGCCACAGATGCGATGTCGCCGCGAACGTCGCGGCGAGCGCCGCGATTGCTAAGGCAACATGGGTCGAGCCATCGTTCCAAAAAACCATCAGCAGCGACCAGACGCCGAAAACCGTTGATGCAAGCAACAGTACCGTTGCGAGGCGGACGATTCGACACGCGGCGGGGGCGAGGATGAGCACGCCGATCGCAATCGCGGGTGCCGCAAAGCGCAACGACGCGCCGGTCGCAAGCTGTGCCACGGCGGTGTTGTAGCCGAAGGGAAGCACGAAAAAGAGCAGCGCCGCGCCGAGCCCCGACCAACCCAACGATCGCTGGCGTCGGGCGACGGCCGGGCCGAAAAGCGCCGCGCAGAATGCCATCGCAGCGAACGGTGATGTTTGCAGCGCGACGCGCGCGAGCAGTGCGAATGCCGGCGCGCCGTGGGCCAGGATCGTCGAGCCGAGCGCGTTTTCAGTAGCGGTGTTCGCCGGCGCAACAGTCGCGCCACTCCACAACAACGCGTCGCGCAACAGCCAGAGCGCGAGCGGCACGCCGGCAGCGAACCAGAGCTTCGCCGGTGCTCGCCATGCGACCAACGCCACGACCGACAGGAGCCAGCCTTGCGGTTTGATGAGTGCGGTGACCGCGAGCGTGCGTGTTGCTACTGAAGCGTTCGTTGCCGAGCGCAACGCCCAAAGTGCCTCGAGCCAGAATGCTGCTAGCCACACGTCGTTTTGTAGCGTGCCGCCTTGGATCGCGAGCGGGTAAACCGTCACCGTCGCGGCGGCCAGCGCGTCGGCTAGCAGCGGAGGCGCTGCGTACGATTCGCGTGCCCATGTCACGATGCGAAAGCCCAAGAGCGTCAGCGCGGCAAAGCCGCTCCAGGGCAACGCAAAGGAGCTGCCGACGGCGTAAAGCCCGCTTGCGAAAAGCTCCGATGCTGGGGGGTACCACCAGTAGCGCGTCGCCGTGGACCAAAGCGAATGCGACTGGACCCACGATGCGGCATTGGGAAGATGATAGGAGAGTGAATCTCCGTCGAGCAGCGGACGCATTAGCTGCGGCCATGCAACCGCGACGAGGGCCGCGATCAATACGTAAGGCGGGTGGTCGCGATCGATCTCGCTCCGCGCGGGCTCGCCCAGGCGACGCCAATAGGCGACGGCCACGCACAGCACGAGCGCACACCAGCAGGCAACTGGATAGAGCAAATGCACGAATCCCAGCACGAAGGGAATTGCAACACCGAGGAACAGCGCATCGCGAAGGCGATCGGCGAACACGTACCGCGCGCCAGCGCGCAGCGCCGGCGCAGCCGCGAAAAGGCCGAGTAGCCAGAGCGCTGCGAGGAAACCGGACACGCTTGCGAAGCTACATCGAATCCGGCGTGCTGACGCCGGCGAGCGACAGCGCGCGCGCCAGAACGCTCTTCGCCGCCAAGCAGAGCGCCAACCGCGCGAGCCGAGTCTCGGAATCCTCGGTCAAGATTTTGCATTCCGTGTAGAACTGGTGGAAATCGGCGGCAACGTCACGCGCGTACCGGGCGAGACGATGCGGCGCGAGGTGCTCGACCACGCCGGCGACTACTTGCGGAAACCCGGCCAACTTTCGCGCGAGTGAGAGCTCTGCCGAGTGGACGAGCGGCGCGAGCGAGGCGGTGCGCGCGGCCAGCACATCGTCGGCCAGCGCTCGCCGCAGCACCGAAGCGATCCGAGCGTGGCCGTACTGCACGTAGTATACGGGATTGTCGTTCTCTTTTTCGACCGCAAGCTTCAAATCGAACGTAAGGGGCGACTCGACAGCGAGCATGATGAAGAAGAAGCGCGCGGCGTCGACGCCGACTTCGTCGAGAATCTCATCGAGCGAGAGAATCTCGCCGGCACGTTTGCTCATCCCGATCTGCTCGCTTCCGCGCATCAGCGCAATCTGCTGCGCGATGGCGATCTCCAATCGCCCGGGAAACCCGAGCGCCGAGGAGAGACCCTGCAGGCGTTCGATGTAGCCGTGATGGTCGGGCCCGAGAATGTCGACGACACGATCGCTGTCTTTGAGCTTCTGATAATGGTACGCCACGTCCATGCAGAAGTACGTCGGGCGGCCGTCGCGGCGCAGTAGCACCCGATCTTTGTCGTCGCCGAATTCCGTCGCGCGAAAGAATAGTGCTCCCTCATTTTCGTACACCAGGCCGAGCTCGCGAAGGCGATCCACACCCTCGCGGACCTTGCCGGCTTCGTGCAGGTCCTGTTCGCTCTGCCAGCGGTCGTACTCAATACCGAAGCGTCGCGCGGTGCGCTGCTGTTCGGCAACGATCTCGTCGCGTCCGAACTTCGAGAAGTATGGCAGCCATTCGGATTCCGGGCTTCCGGTCCAACGCTCGCCGTCGCGCTCGCGAATATGCTGCGCGATTGGAATCAGGTATTCGCCGGGATAGCCGTTTTCGGGAAAGCGATAGGCCGGGTCGAAGAGCTGCCGATACCGCGCGTAGATCGAGCGCCCAAGCGCGTCGAGCTGCTTTCCCGCGTCGTTGATGATCCATTCCGTAAAGACGTCGTAGCCGCAAAAGCGCATCGCGCTGGCCAGCGTCGCACCGATCGACATCGAGCGGCCCTGCACGACGACGAGCGGTCCGGTTGGATTCGCGCTGCCGAACTCCAGCGAGACGCGTAACCCGTTGCGCGGAGCTTCACCGAAGTGCTCACCCTCCTGCAGAATCCGCGCGAGCTCGGCGTGCCAAACCGCGGGCGCGAGACGCAGGTTGATGAATCCGGCGACCGCTTCCATGCGGCTGAAGATACGCGTGAGTTGCGGAGCTCGCTGCGTTAGCTCGGCGACAATTGCGTCGGCGACTTCCTGGGGCGAGCGGCGTGCCTCTTTCGCAAGCGTGAACGCGAGATTCGTCGCAAAGTCGCCGAACTCGGGACGGCGCGGCGCCTCGAAGGCGACGACCGGCACTGCCGATGGATATTTCGCCGCAACGGCAGCCGTTGCGGCGTCGGCAAAGGCGCGCAATGCATCGTCTACCCGCGGCGCAGTATCGGGAGGCTTCACTGCGCGGCATGTTCGCCGCGCGGTAGAGTTGCGACCCGCGCATACCGTGCGGCTCCGCAAGATTCCACTGCGCCTTCCAACTCGAGCAGCGCAAGGGTCGCGAGGGCTGCCGAGGCGTTGACACCGCTGGCCGCAACGATTTCGTCGAACTGCGATGCGCCGCCCTCGATCGCGCGCAATATCGCATCGGCGACTGGGTCGCGGGCCGGCTCCGGCGCGAAATCCAAAGGAATGACCCCGTGCTGGCCTAGCGATTCCATCACGTCCTGCGCATTGCGAGCCAATGTAGCGCCGTCCCGGATCAACGCCAGGCAGCCCTGGACGTGCTTTCGGTCCACGTCCCCCGGCACGGCCAGCACCGGAATCCGACCGGCAGCCCAGCTCGCCGTATTGAGGGCACCGCTACGGGAAGGTGCCTCGACCACCAGGACGGCATCCGCCAACGCCGCGACGACGCCGTTTCGCTGTAGAAACTGTCCTGGGAAAGCCGCTTGGTCGGGCGGATACGGGGAGAGCACGGCGCCCCCGGCCGCGAGCATCCTATCCGCGAGCGGCCGGTTACGCGAAGGAAAGAAGTGACGGTGACCGCTGCCCAGCACCCCGATCGTCGGCGCCCCCACGGTCAAAGCGCCTTCATGTGCGGCTCCGTCGATGCCCAGCGCCAAGCCGGAGAGCACGCAGCAGCCTGCCCGTCCAAGGTCGGCCGCAATCGTATGGGCCAGCCGGCGGCCATAAGGAGTCGCCGCCCGGGTGCCGACAATCGCGATGCAAGTCCGGGCAAGGCCGCCGAGGTCACCGCAGCACCACAGCCCCGCTGCGGCAGCCTCGAAGCCACGCCCTCCGCGCGCCGCGACGATCGCCGCCCGCGGCTGATAGGTCGGCTCCCGCACTGGGCCTCTATCACGCGCCGCACGAAAAAGCGCTATGCGGACTTTGCGTCCAGGGGGAATCGCTGGCGCCCAACGGAATAGCCAGGCCGCACGGAGGTAGCAGAGTTGGCAGCAGAAGCGTATTGCGTCAAGTGCAAGGCCAAGCGGGAAATCAAAGACGCGGTTCAGATCACGATGAAGAACGGGCGCCCGGCAACGGAAGGCAAATGCCCGGTCTGCGGTACGAAGATGTTTAAAATCGGCGCTGCCTGAGAGTTCTGCGCCCGATCCACCGAGGCGCCGACGTGCTTCAGCACGTCGGGCCTTTTTGCGTTAACTACCCGTAGTAACGTATAATACGTGCACCCACAAGATATGCCGTGGGTGGAGAGACTGACCGCTGACTTGCCCAACTTGTCGCAAGAGTGAGACTCGGGTCGTCGATTCGCGCGATGATGAAACCGTGGTGCGTCGGCGGCGCGAATGTCTGGATCCGCGCTGCAAACATCGCTTTACCACCTACGAGCGGATGGAAGCCCCCCGCCTTTTCGTCGTGAAGAAGGACGGCCGGCGCGAACAGTACAGCCGCGAGAAGATACTCACTGGGTTGCGTAAAGCGTGCGAGAAGCGCCCGATCTCGGAAAGCCGAATGGAGGCAGTGGCCGCCGACCTCGAACGCGAGCTTTTTGCACGGGGCGAAAGCGAGGTACCCTCCGCTTTAGTTGGAGAGAAGCTCATGGAGGCGTTACGTCAGCTCGATCCGGTAGCATATATTCGCTTTGCGAGCGTCTATCGTTCGTTTCGCGACATCGAGAGTTTCCGCGAAGAGCTGGCCCAGCTATAGTGGCCTGCGTGCGGGTCGCGCTCCAGCGTTTGCCGCACGGCGAGGGTCTGCCGCACCCCGAATATATGAGCGAACACGCGGCCGGAGCGGATTTGCACGCCGCAGTACGCGAACACCTGACGCTGTTGCCTGGCGCGCGCGCGCTGGTACCGACCGGCTTTGCGATCGCGCTGCCGCCCGGATTCGAAGCGCAAATCCGCCCTCGCAGCGGCCTTGCGATCCGTAGTGGAGTGACTTGTCTGAATTCGCCTGGAACCATCGATGCGGATTATCGCGGCGAACTCTCTGTCGTGCTCGCAAATCTTGGGAGCGAGCCGGTCGTTATTCGTCGCGGCGATCGGATTGCGCAGCTCGTCGTCGGCCCGGTTTCACGCGCTCAGTTTGACGTCGTCGAAGCGTTGCCGCCGACCTTGCGCGGTGACCGAGGTTTCGGCTCGACGGGCGTTTCCGCGTGAATGTCTATATCGTCGGTAAAGGCGCTGTCGGCACTTATTTGGGTGATCTTTTGCGCGCGGTCGGAGTGGACGTTGCGTACGCTCCGCGAGCACTTGCCGCTGTGACGCCATACGACGCGGATGTGGCGATAATTGCGACCAAGTCGTACGATACCGAGGGCGCAGTCGAAACGTTGCGCAAGGCGATTCCTTATCCCGAGAAGTGCGTCTTCGTATCGCCGCAAAACGGCGTCGGCAATGAAGAGCGCCTGGCGGCCGCCTTCGGCACCGATAATGTGATCGCGGCCGCGCTGACGACCCCGGTCGACCGAGATCGCGACGGCAACGCTCGGCCCGCAAGGGAAGGTGGACTGGCGCTCGCGCCGATGGGCTCCAACGCATATAATTGGTTGGCCGCAACCTTCGGCGGCACTGGGCTAAGCGTCAAAGTCGTCGACGACTGGCGCGCGTTGAAATGGAGCAAGCTGGCTCTCAACGTTGTGGCTAATGCGAGCTGCGCGATTCTCAATGTTTTACCAAACCGGTTCGTGCATTTCGAAAAAATTTTTACTCTTGAAATCCGCATGATTCGTGAAGTTCGCGCCGTGATGCAGGCGTTGGGACTCGAACCGATCGACTTGCCTCGCTATCCCGTACGAGCGCTGTTCGGTGTGGCGAGCCTCCCAAGCCCGCTCTCACGCCCGCTCATGGCGCGCACGATCGCGAGAGCGCGCGGCACGAAGCCGCCGTCCTTGTTATTGGATCTGCGGCGCGCCAAACCTCAGACCGAAGTCGACGTCCTCAACGGGGCCGTTGCAGCGGCCGGCCTCGAGCGGCACGTGCCGACTCCGGTGAACGCCGTCTATACACGCGTGCTCAACGACATCGCGCACACCCCGCCCCTCTGGGCGAAATATCGTGAACGCCCAGACCGGCTCGAGGCGGAAGTCGCCGCCGAGGTAAAACGCGTAAAAGTATTAGCGCGCGGATAGGCCGAACGAGCGGCAGAGTATGCGCGACCCGAACGTGCCCGAATCGTTGGAAGGCTGGTGGATTCTCCATCGGATGTTTGCCTTCAACCGGCGGCTGTGGGATGGGCTGCCGGAAAAGCGGCGCAACAAATATGCCGGCCACGCGGCCGATCTCCTCGATCATCTCAAGGGAAACAACGAAGGCGACGTCGGGCTCACCCAAGTCGTAGGGCACAAAGCCGATCTGATGCTCACGCATTACGCCCGGACGTTCGACGGTCTGGCGTATGCGCAAACGTTGGTCGACAAACTCGAGCTGCGTGAGTTCCTCGTTCCGCACGCATCCTACGTTTCCGTGTTGGAGCTCGGCCTGTACGACGCGACGGCAAAGATTCATGCGGAGCTCGATCAGCGCGGGCTTCCACCGCATTCCCCCGAATGGATCGCGGCGTTCGACGAGCTCGTGCGCAAACAGGCCGAGAGTCAGTACATTGCGCCGCGCCTATGGGCCAAGATCCCGACGCGCCGCTACCAATGCTTCTATCCGATGAGCAAGCGACGCGGTGAAGTGCAAAACTGGTATATTCTCGGGTACGAAGCTCGAGCCAAGATGATGAGCCAGCACGGGGTAGTGGGCCGGTCGTATCACGGGCGCGTGACGCAAGTCATCTCGGGCTCGATCGGCTTCGATGACTTCGAGTGGGGCGTCGATCTGTATGCCGATGATCCTCTGGTCTTCAAGAAACTCGTGTACGAAATGCGCTTCGATGAAGCGAGTGCGCGCTACGGCGATTTCGGATCGTTTTGGGCCGGGTTGCAATTTTCACCCGCCGAGTTAGGTGTCTTCCTTGACGGGGATGCGATCCCGCAGTTCGAAGGAACTTAGTGAATTAGGCCGCGGCGCCGAGCCGTTCCAAACTGCGGTACTGAATCGCTTCGGCAACGTGCTCCGCCCGAATCGCCTCCTCACCGGCGAGGTCGGCAATGGTGCGCGCGACGCGTGCAATGCGATCGAGCGCACGGGCCGAAAATTGGCGCTTCGCGCTGGCAAGCGCCAGTAGCCGCATGGCGGCGTCGTCGAGTGCGCAATAACGGCGCATCGCATTGCCGGGAATTTCGGCGTTGCATAGCAGCGACGCCCCGCTGAAGCGCCGGCTTTGCCGGTCCCGCGCCTCGACGACTCGCTCCCGAATTCGAGTCGATCGCTCGCCGCTTTCGTAGCGCACCATGTCGTCGAACGGTACGCGCGCAATCTCGATCTGCAGGTCGATGCGATCGAGCAGCGGGCCGGAAAGTTTGCTGACGTATTTTGCAACGGTGGCATCGTCGCATCGGCATTCGACGCTTCGCGTGCCGCGGTACCCGCAGGGGCACGGGTTCATTGACGCTACGAGTTGAAAACGCGCGGGATAGGTAAACGTTCCGGCGGCTCGCGCAATCGTGACCGTCCCTTCTTCCAACGGTTGACGCATGACCTCGATCGCGCTGCGCGAAAATTCCGGAAGCTCGTCGAGAAAGAGTACGCCATGATGCGCGAGCGATATCTCTCCGGGCTTGACTAGCGCGCCGCCGCCAACGAGCGCCGTTTGGCTGATCGTGTGATGCGGAAATCGAAACGGCCGCGCGCGAACGATGCCCGCGCGGCGCAAAAGCAATCCCGCGACGCTGTAGATCTTCGTGACTTCCAGCGCTTCGTGCAGGGACATGGACGGCAGAATGGAGGGCAAGCGCCGAGCCAGCATCGTTTTTCCACAACCGGGCGGTCCGACCAAGAGCAGATTATGGCCGCCTGCGGCAGCAATCTCGAGCGCGCGTTTGGCGGCCAACTGGCCGCGAACGTCTGCCAAATCCCCGTGAACGATCTCGTCCGCAGGCTCAATCGTCGGCGCGGCAGTGCGCCGGCGCCATTTCGCTCCGTGTCCCCCGAGCACGGCGATTGCCGATTGCAGCGAGTCGACGGCATAGAGTTCGATGTCCGCGACGAGCGCGGCCTCGTCGGCATTGCCCGCCGGAACGATCAACTTCGTAAAACCCGCATCGCGAGCGCCGAGCACCATGGGAAGAATGCCGCCGACCGGCTGTAGTTTGCCGTCGAGCGCGAGCTCTCCCAACGCGATGAAATCCCGCAGTGCGAGCCGATCGATTTGCTCGTCGATGGCCATCAATGCCAAGGCGATGGCAAGGTCGAACGCTGGACCGGCTTTGCGAACCTCCGCGGGCGAAAGGTTGACGAGCAGCCGCCCTGCGGGGTAGGCAAAACCCGAGTTGATAATTGCGGCGCGCACGCGTTCGCGCGCTTCGCCCAGCGCGCGGTCGGGAAGGCCGATGATCACAAAGGCCGGGGTCCCCGCTGCACTGTCGGCTTCAACGCGCACGACATAGCCTTCGATGCCTAGCATCGCGGCCGAAAAGGACAGGGCGAGCATTCGGGCACCCTCTGCGCGCTCCGCGCGCAATATCTAGGGGCCCTGCGAGCAAGGCAAGAATGACGATTAAGAGATTATGATTGATGCCGCAATGCTGAGCGCGTTAGCGGAGACCGGAACGCTTGTCGTAATATGCGGGAGCGTGGTCGCCGCGCTCGTTCAACTCCGCCACATCCGCGCCGGAAATCAGCTCCAGGCGCTGCTTTCGCTGGAGCGGGATTTCCGCGCCCCAGAACTCCAATCGGCACTGACGTTCGTCCAAGAAAAGCTCCCGCAGAGACTCGAGGACCCTGCCTATCGCGCCGAGCTGGAGACGATCGGGTTCATCGATCCGGCAGACCATCCCGAGATGGTCGCCTGCAACTGGCTCAACGAAATGGGAACGCTCGTGAAGCGCGGCCTCGTTTCCGAAGATACCTTCATGGATCTCTTTGCACGCTTGATTGCCCATTGCTGGAAGCAGATCGCGCCGGCCGTGGCAATCATGCGGCGTACGCGCGGTCAAGCGCAGTATCACGATTTCGAATACTTAGCCGTGCGCGCAACGGCATGGCTGGAGAGAAACCCCCAGGGCATGTCCCCGCACGCCTTCGTGCGCCGGCCGTTGGACGATCGCTGGCGGGACGAGGACCGTAAAACGCCGTTCCCCCGGACGGCGCCGACGGTTTCTCCACAGATTGCACAAGACTAACGTCACAGCTTGTGGACAGCGGGGAAACATCGCACATAACAAAGGAGAATTGCTTGAAAAGAGCGCTCGCTCGCATCGCTTCAACGGTCGTCGTAATCGCCGCGCTCGCCGCGTGCTCCCATGGAAGCTCGCAGTCCAGTGCCTCCTCGTCCGCGAGCGGAACTGGTTCGGCGCGCAAGACGATCGGCGTCTCCATTCAAAATCGGGAAGCGCAGTTTTACCAGGATATGGAGTCCGGCATGCGCGCCGAGGCCGCTAAGAACGGCTATTCGCTCATCGTCGTGGATGCCAGTCGAGACAATGCCAAGCAGCAGAGTCAGGTAGAAGACTTCATCTCTAAACGCGTCGATGCGATGGTGCTGACGCCGTACGATTCGCAAGCCATCGGGAGCGCGATCGCCGAGGCGAACTCGGCCGGCATTCCGGTCTTCACCGCCGATATTGCCAGCACGAGCCAACAAGGGCGTGTGGTTGCGCACATTGCCAGCGACAACGTGCAAGGCGGTTTTCAGGCCGGGTCGCTGATCTGTCAGGCCGTCGGCAAAGGCGGCAGCATCGCCATCATCGACGAGCCTGAAGTGACGAGCGTTCAGGATCGCGTCAAGGGATTCAAAGCCGCAATCGCGCAGCGCTGCCCGTCCGTGACGATCGTGGCCGACGTGGATTCGGGCGGAACGCGCGACAAAGCGAGCAGCGATACCGGGGACATTCTCCAGGCTCACCGCGACTTGAAGGGCATTTTTGGCATCAACGACGATTCGGCGCTCGGCGCACTCGCAGCGGTCCGCGCCGCCGGATTGACCGGAAAGATTGCGATCGTCGGCTACGACGCTACGCCGGAAGCGCGCGACGCGATCGCAAAGGGCGAGATGTACGGAGATGCGGTTCAGTATCCCGCCAAAATCGGTTCGACCACGATTGACGTGATCGCTAATTACTTTGCCGGCAAGAAACCGCCGCCTGTCGTGAAGATCGGCGTCGGAACCTTCACGAAAGCGTCGCTGGGACAGGCGCAGAGTTCGCCGTAAGTGACGGCGCCTTTGCTCGAGATGCGCGGCATCGGGAAAACTTTTCCCGGTGTGCAGGCGCTTTCGGATGTTTTGCTGACCCTCTTTGCCGGCGAAGTGCTCGTGCTCGTTGGCGAAAATGGCGCCGGCAAGTCAACTCTGATGAAGGTCCTCGCCGGGGCACTGCAAGCCGACCGAGGCGAGATCCTCATCGACGGAACTCCGGCCCGCATTGCGACGCCGCAGGAAGCGCAGCATCTCGGTATCGGCATGATCTACCAAGAGTTCACGCTCGTGCCGCAGCTAACGGCACCCGCAAACATCGCGCTTGGTGCCGAACCGACGCACCGCGGTCTCATCGACACGGCCGCGGTGCGAGCGCGTGCGACGCGGGCGCTGGACGAACTTGGATTGGAGATACCACTCGACGTGCCGGTCTCCCGGCTTTCGGTTGGGCAACAGCAGCTCGTCGAGATCGCGAAAGTCTTGGCACGCGCGGCGCGCATCATCGTGATGGACGAACCAACCGCAGCGCTCTCGGACCGTGAGATCGAGCGGCTTTTTGGGATCGTTCGGCGGCTTCGAGCCGGCGGTGCCGGCATCATCTACATCTCGCATCGTATGGAGGAGCTTTCACGAATCGCCGACCGTGTAACCGTCATGCGCGATGGCAAAGTCGTCGAAACGCGCGACGCGAGCAGCTTTGCGCCCGACGAGATCATCCGCGCGATGGTCGGCCGACGACTGGACGCACACTTTCCCGAGCTTCCCCCGTTTGCGCCGAACGCGCCGGTTCGCTTGGACGTGCACGGCCTCACGCGAGCGCCGATCGTAAAGGACGTCAGTTTTTCGGTGAAGGCAGGCGAGATCGTCGCACTGGCCGGCTTGATCGGTGCCGGTCGCACGGAGATCGTGCGCGCCATCGCCGGCGCCGACGTGCCGGATCGCGGCGAAGTGCGAGTCGACGGGGCAGTCTTACGCCGAGGCAGCGTCGGCGACGCGATCGCGGACGGGATCGCGTTTATTACAGAGGACCGAAAGGCGCAAGGACTCGTGCTGGGGATGACGGTGCGGGAAAACGTCACGCTCGCGCACCTGGCCGAGTTCGTCGACCGAGATCTGCTGATCGACGTGGCTCGCGAACGAGCGGCCACGATCCGCATGATCGATGAGTTGCGCATTCGAACGCCCGGTACGGAGCAGCTCGTGCGCAATCTTTCGGGCGGAACGCAGCAGAAGGTCGTGCTAGCAAAATGGCTGCTCGGCAATGCGCTGGTCTTCCTCTTCGATGAACCGACGCGCGGAATCGACGTCGGCGCAAAGGCCGAAATCTATAAGATCATGCTCGACTTAGCGGCGCGCGGCGCGGCAATCGTGATGGTATCCAGCGATCTGCCGGAGGCGCTGGGGATGGCGCATCGCGTTCTGGTCGTTCGCGATGGCCGGATCGCGGCGGAGTTTACGCGCGCAAACGTCACGCCGGATAAGGTAATTGCCGTTGCAACGGGGGCGGCAGCATGAACGACCAGGACCGCCGCTGGTATTGGATCCGCATCGGCGGCGCGGCCGCATTCGTCATCTTGCTGGTTGCGGTTATAGACGTCGCGTCGCATGGCTCGTTCCTGGAACCAAGCAACATCGTGCGCGTGTTGCGGCAGATCACCTACAACTGCGTGTTGGGTGTCGGGCAAACTTTTGTGATCATCACGGGCGGGATCGATCTGTCGGTCGGGTCTCTCGTGGCGTTGACCGGAGTCGTTGCGGCCCTGTTCGCCAACGCGGTGCACCTTAGCGGTTTTCCACTGATCGCGGCTACGCTAATCGTTGCCGTCGGCGTCGGCAGCCTGGCGGGATGGATCAACGCGTTACCGGTCGTCAAGCTCAATCTTCCGCCCTTTATCACGACCCTGGCGATGTTGGAGATGGCGCTCGGAGCCTCGTTCATTCTTGCGCACGGTCGCCCCATTGCGTTGCACAGCAGCGATTTTCAGAAGACCGGAATCGGTTCGTTTTTGGGCGCACTTACCGGCGCGTTGCACCTTCCCAACCTACCAGTGCCGGTTATATGGATGCTCGTCGTCATCGTGATCGCTTCCGTGCTGCTAACGCGCACGCGATTCGGACGGTATGTCTTCGCGATCGGCGGCAACGAAGAGGCCGCGCGCCTTGCCGGCATCAACGTCTCGCGCGTCAAGACCGCCGTCTATGTTTTGAGCGGCGCGTGTGCCGCGATCGTCGGCTTCTTATATATGGCGCTGTTCTCGTCGGGTTCGCCCCAAACCGGAACGGGGGACGAACTGCTGGAGTCGATCGCAGCGGTGGTCGTTGGGGGAACGAGCTTGACCGGAGGCCGCGGGAGCGTGATCGGAACGTTCTTCGGCGCGCTCCTGATCGGCGTGCTCTACAACGCGATGAACCTGCTCAATGTCGATTCGTACCTTCAGAAGGTGCTCCTCGGCGCCGTCATCCTGCTTGCCGTCGTCTTGGACGAGCTGCGCAAACGCTACCTCGCACGGTAGCTCGTCCGTCGTCGTGACCTTCAGCCTTTCCTAACAAGTTCTCCCTATCATCGAGCCGCAAACGGTTGCGCGTATTGGCGCTCGGGGGAGAATACGATGGGGAGCTTCCGATCTCGACTCGCGTTAGCAACGGCGGTCAGCTTGGGGCTCGTCGACGGGTGTACGGGGCCGCAGGCAGTCTTTGGTCCGCCGAACGGGACGTCGAGCGCCGCTCACGCGGCTCGAACGAAGGTTGACCCAAGGCCCGCGCGGATCGCACCGAACGCCACGCGCGCCAAGCTGCTGTATATCGCGCGCTATTCTTTCGGCGACGTGCAGATCTATGACTCGCGAAGCCTTGGGCTCGTGGGCGATCTGACCGGGTTTACGAATCCGCGTAGCGTCGCGGTCGACGACCAGCGCAACGTCTACGTCGTCGACCAGGGATCGAACCACGTCTTCGCGTTTCACGTCGGCGCCACGACTCCGTTCGAAACGCTCACGGATCCTGACGGAATAGCATTTCAAGTAGCAGTGGGACATGACGGGAAGGTCTACCTCAGCAACGAGTACAGCTTCTCGCTCGGCAACGGCAACGTCGCCGAGTATGCGTCCGGCAGCACGAACCCGACGCGAGAGATCACAAACCGCCAGTTCAGCGTCGTCGAAGACGTCGGCCTCGATTCAAAGAACAACCTCTACGTAACTTACGACGACCAACACGTAATCGGAAGAATCAACGAATATGCCCCCGGGAGCACTCACGGGAAGATGCTTCCGCTGTCGCTGAAGGCGACGGGTGGGATCGAGTTTGATGCCGCGGACGATCTCGTCGTCTGCGACCCCGTCGTGCCGGCGGTAAAGGTCTTCGCTCAGGGTTCACGTTCTCCGAAGTACGAGTTCGCAACCGGTCAAATTGATCCGTTCGACGTCGCGCTGACAAGTCACGCTGCGCGAGCCTTCGTCAGCGATCCGTTTTCCGGCAATACTTACGAATACTCGCTCCCCAGCGGCAGCCTGCTACACGCCATCACCAACCCCTCCTACTCGATCTCAGGCATCGCCGTAGAACGTTAGAGGCCAAAGTTCAGAGCCGAGAGAGCGCTCACGATGCGTTGGGAGCGAGCCTAGAACGGGAAGTCGGCTTGCGTCAATCCGGTGTTTGTTTTTAGGTTTTCGACGGATTCATCGAGCACGATTTGCGAACCGGAATACATGATTTGCCGGATCGGCCAGTGCGTTTCTTTGGAAAGATAGAGAATCTGTTCGGTCACGTCACCGTTCGACGCGGGGTCGCTGACCTTGAGGTCTAGGCGATAGGTGGCGACGCCGCCGATCTTGCCGCCTTCGGTTTGCGTCAGCTTGCCCGAAATGGTTACGTAGTCTTCAACGATCCGCTGCAGCAGGCCCTCGGGAATCGTGACGCCGCGCAGTGAAACGGCGCGCGGATCGTGGAGATCCACTTTGCGATGGAAGCCGGAGAGAATGCCGCCTTGATGGCCGCTGATTTCATTCGTCCCGACCCATACGCCGCCCGAGCCTTTGCCGTCACCGTCGAGAATTAGCGTCCTCGCAAAATGCGGCTTCATGAACGAGTATTGATAAACTCGGTCCTGCGTCTCATTGCCCTTCGCTTCATGAACGTGGAGCACGCACGTGTAGTCGCTAACGGCGGCAAACGCATGATCGAACTCGGCAATCGCGGGAGCGGTATTGGAGCCCATCGCTGCAACGGCAGACCAAAGCACTATCATGATGGCATTCACTAACTCACCTCTAAGAAATCAGACGGCTTGCGAACTGGATTGTACGCTCTCATCGATCAGCAGCGTACCGTGCTTTCCTTCGACGCCGATGAGCACATCGCATTTTGCATCGGCGGCGATCTCTTCGATGATGCGTCCCAACGGTGCGCCGCTATACTTTCCTTCGCGGAAAGAACCGAGGATGATGAGGTTTGCTTTTTCTCGCTTGGCGACGTCGAGAACCGCCTGTTTGGTCGAGCGCGCTTTGATGATCTCGGTTCGAACTGCGACGTTGTTCTTGTTGGCGATCGTCTCCGCCGCGCCGAGCGCATCGAGCGCCGTGCGTTCCTCCAACGGCATCTCCGCGTCGGGCGGCAACGTATACGGCACCTCGATAACGTAGAGCGCCAAGAGCTCGGAGCGTTCCCCGCGCGCCAGCTTCACGGCCAGCGCTACCATGTGCGACGAATCGATTTCTGGGGAGAAGGCGACAATCAAGCTGCCGACCAGCCGTTCGAGTTCGCTTTCGGCTTTCGCGGCGATGCGCTGTACGTACGATTCCGGCGGGTGCAGCATCCACCACAGCGTCGTTCCAACCGCCCCCGCGATAAAGACCGCGATCAGTGCACCCGCTACAGTGACGTGCACGTGGCCGGCGATCGTTATCACCCCGGGCCTCGAGCGCGGATGATCAACGAAAGCCGATGCACCCCCAGCGCTATCATGGCGATCCCAAGCACGACGCCGGGCAGGATCGTAAACCGCCCCGTGGGCAGCACTGCAAGCATCCGCGCGAGAATGATGATTCCACAGAGTGTAATGGCTACGGCGAGTAACCCGCGCACGATCAGCATGCTACGCTCGTTGCCCCGCGCGCCGTTCGTCGCTGGCTTTCAAGTTCGCGAGATACTCGTCCATCAGTTCCAACTCACCGGCGCGGCGAAGAATTTCGGTTTGAGAGTTGCGCCAATCCCGCCGCTCTGAGCGCAACAGCGGAAGCCGCCGATGGTTGCGATAGACGAGATAGAAAATCAGCCCTAAAACCAGCCAACTCGGGCCGAAGATCCGACCGAGTGCGTGCGTGCGAAGCGTGAACATCAGAATCGAGAAGATTCCGATAAACCCGATGACGGCGATGACGGGAAACTCGACGCGCTCGCCTCGGAACGTGAACGGCACGTTCAACGGAATCTTGAACTTGCGAGGGCTCAGCGGATCGGTGAGGCGCAATCCGATCAAACCGAGGAAGACGAACGAGTAGCTCGTTGCCGCCCCGAAGGCGTACAGATCGGCCAGAAACTCCAAGCCATTTTCACCGTGGAAGAACCGACTGTAAAGCGAGGTGACGTGCGGATAGAGTGCCGGAGCGGCCGCAAAGACGAGTTCCAGCACCGCGATCGTCGAGAAAAAAACGATCGAGATCGCGGGCGTACGGAACTTGCGGTTCACGCGCTGAAAAAGCGAGGGCAGCAGGTTGCTGGTACTCATCGCGTACGCAATACGCGAACTGCCGAATACGCCGGAGTTAGACGATATCAAGAGCAAAATGGCGCCCAGCACCGGAACGTAGAGAGCGGCGAAGGCGCCGTAGTAGGGCACCTGAGCGGCGAGCAGTGCGACGGCTTTGCCTTGATTGTCGGCGTTGTTTGGAAAAATTTGCCAGAACTGCATCGGATGCCCGGCCGCGTTCGTGATCGGATGCCACGGCTGCAGACCAAGCGCGAGGTTGGAATAGGCCAGAGCAAAGATGAGGATCGTAAGAATCAACGAGACCGAGGTGCGCGGAATGATTGATGCCGGGCGCTGCGTCTCTTGTGCTGCTTGTGAAATCGATTCGAGCCCGACGAACGAAATGATCGCCAGCGATGTTCCAAGCATGAGCTGATAGGGAGACGGCCAGTTCATCTGCATCGTATGAATCAGCAGCTGCGGCCGGAACGCGAACAAGAAGCCGAAGCACAGAATGCACGTTTCGCTGATGACGTCCATAGCGGAGACAACGCCGTTAAAGGCAGTGCTTTCGCGCACGCCCACGACGTTGAGGAGGCAAAGGCCGAGAACGAGCGTCAGTACGACGATAAAATGGTTCCACGGATGGAGCGAGTTCACGAGCGATGGCAACAACTGGCTTGAATAATCGACAGAGGTCCAAGCGAAGAGCGTTACGTCGATCGTGAAGTCCAGCAGCACGGCCCAGCCCGCGATGAAGCCGAAAATGTCACCGAGACCGCGCATCACGAAATACTGACCGCCGCCCGCGACGGGATACGTCGCCGCCAACTCGGTGTAGGCGAGGCCGATGCACACGTAGACGACGCCGGCGAAGAGGAACGCGACGTTGGACGCGCCTGCCGCCCAGGCTAATACCAAGCCCAAGCCGACGAAGATATCGGCCCCGACGTCGGAGTAGCCCCACGAAAAGGAACCCCAAGGCGTTACGCTGCGGCGCAGCTCCGGTTTGGGGCCTTTGGATTGAGCCACTAGAACGCGTTTCGGTGCAAGGTTAGTTGCCGATCGTCCAGCGTCACGACGTCGAATCGGATCTTGGCCAACGGTGCCACGATCTGCGCGTAGTCGCCTGCGATCCGCCGGAGGGTTGCGCGTTTGCGGCCGTCGACTGCGCGTAACGCCGAGCCGAAGGTCCGCGAATCACGCCTTTTTACTTCGACGATCACGAGGATCGGCCCGTCGAGGCAAACCATGTCGATCTCACCGCCGGGAAGGCGCACGTTGCGTGCCAGCACGCGATAGCCGCAGGCAGCGAGGAACGCGCTTGCGGTGTCCTCACCGCGTCGTCCCTTCTCGCCGTTATCCGACCGCGGCGGCATCGCGTGGCGGAATCGCCTCGAGTTCGGTAAATTGTTCCAGCGCGTCGAGGGATTCCAGGCCAAGCGCGAGTTGCGCGTCGCGCACGCGCGCCCAGTTTGCGCGATGGTGGATGCTCGGACCATGCAGGCGCAACGCCTCGATGTGGTGCGGCGTCGAATATCCCTTGTGTAAAGCAAAACCATAGCGTGAATCTATGCCATCGAGCTCCACCATCAGAGCGTCGCGGTGGACTTTGGCGAGAATTGAAGCGGCTGCGACGACCGCACAGCGCGCGTCCCCGTGGATCAACGGTTCCTGCGGACCATCGAACGATCGAATTCTGACAGCGTCGGTGATCAGGTATTGGGGTGTCGCCGTGAGCGACGCGATAGCACGCTCCATTGCCAGAATGCTTGCCCAATAGATGTTCATGCGATCGATTTCGGCGACGCAGGCGCTGCCAACGGCCCAAGCCGTGGCTTGCACTTTAATGACTTCTGCGATTGTAACGCGCGCGTCGGGGCGAACTTGTTTGGAGTCATTGAGGCCTTTGATCAATAGCGGCCGCTCGGCGACGACGCACGCGGCTACGACAGGTCCGGCTAGCGGGCCGCGCCCCACCTCGTCGACGCCTCCCACCAGAACGAATCCACGCTCGCGCGCCGCATACTCGAAGCGGTGAAGACGGTGCAGCCGGCGGCGTTCGCGTTCGTACGCGTTTTTCGTTTTACGCTGCTTGGGTGTCATCGGGAGTCTCCAAGGAAATGCGTCCGAAGAGGCCTTCGTTGAACGCGCTGATGTACGACTGGGCTGCGTTGTGATAGTCCACCTCGCCGCCCCGCCGCATAAAGCCGCGTCCTGCGGCGAACTCCCGCAGGTCCGGCACTCCGGTCTCGGGATCTCGCTCGCGTAACCAGCGGTGGAACGCCTCCGCGACCTCTTGCGGGTCGTACCGATTGCGCGGCACGGCGCCGCAGATGGCCAGTTTCCATTGAGCGGCGGCATTCGCGATTTTCGGCTGCAGCACTCCGGGCGTATCCATAATTTCGAGTCCGGGTGCGAGTCGGAACCACTGCATCTGGCGCGTCACGCCGGCGCGGTCTTCCGTCTTCGCGGCGGCTCGTCGTAGTAGTGCGTTGACGATCGTGGATTTTCCAGAGTTCGGCAAGCCGACGATCATCGCGCGTGACGTGCCTGTGCCGCGAGCGCCCTTGGGTGAGGAGCCCGTAATGGCCGCGGCCACGCGGACGACGCTCCGCCGCATCCGGCCGTCGACGGCAACCGATTTGACGCCGTGACTCGAAATGGTGTGGAGCCACGCGCGCGTCGTCTCGGGGTCCGCTAAGTCGTCGCGGTCCAATACGACCAGCCGAAAACGGTTGCCCGCAAGCTTGTCAAGTATCGCATTGCGGCCGCTGTAGGCGATGCGCGCGTCGACGACCTCCACGACGATATCGATGGAACGCAAATACTCTCGAATCCGGCGCGTCGTTTGCACCATGTGGCCGGGATACCACTGCACCTGCCGTTCCAAATTCACAATTTGCGAGTTCCCAACGGGGCGTGGCACTGGGTCAAAGGCCGCCAAGCATGCGCGGCGGCCAGATTCCGGCAACGGCGCGCCCAATCAAGCGATCGTCGGTGACCGTCCCGAAGAAGCGGGAATCCTCGCTCTCGGCGCGGTTGTCGCCAAGCACGTACACCGCCGACGGCGGTACGGTAATTGCGGGGAAGGTACGAGCGTCGGAGTGTTGGACGTAGGGCTCCTCGAGTTGAGCGCCGTTGAGATAAACTTTGCCTCCGGCGATCGAAATGCGATCGCCCGGCAGGCCTATCACGCGTTTGATGAAGACGCCGCGAGCGTCGCCATCCTGGCGAAAGGCGACGATATCGCCGCGCCGCGGGAGGCCGATGCGATACGCAAACGTGTTGATGAGAACGTATTCGCCGGAGCGGATATGCGGTTCCATCGAAAGGCCCGACACTTGCGGAAGACGGACGAAGAAGGCTGCAATTAGCAGCGCGAGCACCGCGAGTTGCAAGGCCAGGTTGGCCACCGACCGCCATCGCAAGAAGCGGACCACGTGAGCCGACTTCGCTTAGACCGCTAGAGAATCTTGGCTTGCGATGGCGGCCAGAAGATCAGAAAGGCTCGACCGGTAAAACCGGCCCCGGCGTTACTGCGCGGTCCGGTAGCAAAGCGGCCGGTGTCTTGCGCGAATCCCCAGATGTGCGAGTCCTCGGAATCGTTGCGATTATCGCCTAGCATGATATAGCAGTGATCCGGAATGCGATTCGGCGCGCTCCACTGCGCTGCCGGCGGGACGTTCGCGGCGCTGGGATCGAGGCGCTGCCAGCCCGCGCCATAGTTTACGTAGATTCCGTAGTCGCGCACTTCCAGGCTGTAGGCTGGCTTCTCAGCCACGTACGGCTCTCGCAGCGGGGCGCCGTCGATATATACGGCGCCGTCGGCGATTCGCAGCATGTCTCCCGGCCGGCCGATCACCCGCTTGATGAAATCGTCGGGCGTTGGAACCGGTGGAGGGAAGACGACGACGTCGCCTTCGTTAGGGCGGTGGAATCGGTACTCGAACTTATCGACGAGAAGGACGTCGTGGATTTGCAGCGTCGGCAGCATCGAGCCGGAGGGGATGTAATACGTGCGCGCCACGAACGTGATGAGGATCCACGCCGCGATGCCGGCGATGATGAATGGGTCCAGAAACTCGCGCGCGATCGCGGTGCTGCGTCCCGAAGAGCCTGCGACGACGGGGCGCAGCGAAAGAATCGCACGGGCCGCACCAATGATTGCGACGATTGCCAGCAGCTCAAACGGCGTCATGGCGCGATCTAATTCTCCAGCACGCGCAGCCTGCCCAGCGGCCAAAGAATGAAGAACGCCCGGCCGACGAAGCGCGCACGCACCTTGCGCGCCGCCATCGGCCCAGCTTCAAAGACCCCGCCGTTCTGCGCGAATCCCCAAACGTGGGAGTCGTCCGAGTAATTCCGGTTGTCGCCGAGCACGAAGTAGCATCCCCGCGGAATAGAGTTCGGGGCCCGCCACATCTGACGTGGCGGTACGTTGGCTTGGTGCGGGTCCAGGGCGCGGCCGTTTACATAAATGCCGTAATCGCGGATGGCCAACGTGTAGTTCGGAGGCTGATTCTGATAGGGTTCCTGAAGTGCCGCGCCGTTCCGATAGACTGCGCCGTTGAAGACAGAGATCCGATCGCCGGGAATTCCGATCACGCGCTTCACGTAGTCGCTCCCGCCGGAATCGACGGGCGGAGTGAAGACGGCGACGTCGCCCGTCGCCGGCGAGCGCAGCCGATAGGCAATTTCATCGACTAGCACCACGTCGTGAACCTGCAACGTCGGCACCATTGACACCGACGGAATATAGAACGTCCGGATCACGAACGTAATCAAGAAAAGCGCAAGGAGGCCCGCCACCAGGAGCGCGTCGAGGAATCCGCGGGCCCGTGCTGCCAGCGCGCCGCCGTTCGTACGCGGTAAGGGTTTGATCGAAAGCGCGATCCGCGCGACGGTCAAAACGCACAGAAGCCCGAGGAGCTGCAATGGTGTCAGGGCGGCGCGTCAGGTTCCTTTGGCTTTCTTTTCCTTGATCCGCGCGGCTTTGCCGACTTTCTCGCTCAAATAGTAGAGGCGGCTGCGGGAAACGATACCCCGCTTGCCTACCTCGACGCGCTCGACGCGAGGGCTGTGCAGGAGGAACGTTTTCTCAACGCCGACGCCGTGAGCGATGCGGCGCACGGTAATCGATTCGCCGATGCCGCCGCCTTTGCGCACGATGACGACGCCTTCGAACATCTGCGTGCGTTCCTTGCCACCCTCGACGACCTTGGAGTAAACCTTAACGGTATCCCCGGCACGGAATTGCGGAATCCCATCCTTGAGTTGATCGCGGTTGAGGACATCGATGACGTTCATAGCTTCATCCTGGGCGAATTCGAAGGGCTGAGCAACGAATAGCCGGGCGTGGGGCCCGGCACAACCACCGTATCCTATCATGGCCCTTCGTTGGGGTGCAAGGCGCCGAGTAGGTCGCCCCGACGCGCCGCCGTGCGAACCCGCGACTGCTCGCGCCGCCACTCCGCGATCTTTGCGTGGTCGCCGGAGAGCAGCACCGGCGGCACGTCGACGCCACGAAAGCTTGCCGGTCGCGTGAAACTGGGATAATCGAGGGTTCCAGCGGCAAACGACTCACTCTGGAGCGACTCCCGGCGCAGGGTGCCTACGACCAGCCGCACCGTCGCGTCCAAGAAGGCCAGCGCCGGTATCTCGCCGCCGGTCAGCACAAAATCGCCGAGCGAGCGTTCCTCGGTCGGATAGAGGGAGCCTAAGCGGTCATCGATGCCCTCGTAATGGCCGCACACGATGATCATTCGGTCCAAGCTCGCCCAAAACGCCGCGTCGCCATGCGTGAAGGCGCTTCCGCTTGGGCTGGGGACCACGATCACGCGGCGCTCGCCGCTGGGGGCCCCTTCGGCGATTCGGTCGAGAATTCGGGCGATCGGCTCGATCCGCAGCACCATGCCGGGACCTCCCCCAAACGGCGCGTCGTCGGCGCGTTCCTCCCCGACAAGTTCGTCGAGCAGGTGATGGTAGCGCACGTTGGCGAGGCCGCGCTCGACGGCGCGGCCCACAATCGAAAGGCCGACAAACGGCGCAAAGAGCTCCGGGAAGAGCGTAACGACGTCGATCGTGAACATGGCTAGCAGTGTTCCGGAAAAATCCCCGATTTGCTTGCGCGCTGGCCGCGCTCGAGCGCCGCGAGTTCTTGGGCGCCGAAGCCGCCTTGAGTGGGCTGCTGGAAGAACCGTGCACTCTGGTCGAACGCGCGTATTTGCTAAACAAGCGCGGAGTGGCGCGCATCGCCCTCGATCTGCGCGAGCTGGCATGGGATGACTTCAACGCCGCACTGCAAGCCATTGATGAATATCCGCCCGCGTTAACCAACCTTGGCAATTTGTCGCTGGAAGACGGCGCGGTGGACGAGGCGATCCTGCTATACGAACGAGCGATCGCAAACGACCAGGAGTACGCGGTCGCCTATCTCAATCTGGGCGTCGCCTTTAAGCAGCAAGGACGCATCGATGAGGCCGTGCGCGTGCTCCGCCGGGCCGATCGGATCGAACGGCGCGCTAACGTTCCGACTTTTTGGCGGCCGGCTCGACGGCGGTGATCTCCTCGAGGTATTCGAAGAGCTGCGGCAAGGTGATCTTCTCGAGGGCCGTCCGTTCGTGGATGCGTTCGGTCTCCTCACCCTCGTCCCGAATGTAGCAGCGCGTTTCTACGCCGTTGGGCTCGCCGCTGATAAACGAAACGGCAAAGCCGCGTCCCGGCAGTTCGTCGTAGATTCGCATCGTCTGCGGATTGAGAATCTCGATGGAATGCGACTGGTTGTGGGCATCGAAAATCAGGATCTTGAGGTGCTCGAAGTTCGTCACCTCGATCAGTCCGACCACAAAGACGTTCTTCGTAGAAAAGAATTCATGACCGCGTTTGCTGCGGCTCGAGACTTCGTAGAAGACGCGGTGCGCAACGAACCGGTTAAGGATTTTTCGCAACGTCGCGAGCGATGCCAGCGTTTCGGTGCGATTGCCGCGTGTGTAAATGATTTTCACGGGCGGGTCCTGATGCTTGCACGGCTACCCAGGTAAGCCCTCCCGTCCTTTCGACTACGCTCGGGATAAACTCAGTCGAAGGGCCGGCGGAAGTCCTATCGCGCTTCAGGAAGGATAGCCGCCGATGTTTTCCGTCCCTGATATCGTGGTGGTTTCCATGCTGGCGCTCCTGCTCTTCGGGCCCGACCGCCTGCCCAAGATCGTGCGCCAAGCCGGACGCTTCATGCGCGACGTGCAGAACACGTCGCATTCGTTCATCGCCGAAATGGAACGGGCGGCGGAAATCTCAGAACCGCCGGCGGCCCCGCCTCCGCCCGCACCCGAAACCAAGCCCGACATTCCCGAAGGTCCATAATCTGCCGGAGTGGCTTAACTCTAGATATTGAAGTTTTGGCGGATTTCGGTGATGCGTTGCTGCACGATCAGGCGAACCTGCGACTGCAACCGTTGTTTCTGCTCTTCCGGTAAGCGGCGGTAGATTACGTATCCGGCGGCTGAAAGCAACCCGCCGAGGACTCCGACCAGCACGATCTTTCCGGCCTCGCCTGCATCCTCGTTCGAGTGCGAACCCCTCTCGCCGCTCTGATAGCCGTTGCCGGGGCTGCTTGAACTCGACCAGGCCTGGTCGTGTGGTGTCGTGCGAAAACTTTCAGACATCGTGCCTCCTTCGGTCTGTCAAGTCTGTTACCCGTCCTGACGCCTTGCCTCCCACTCGTCGCGCTTCTCGGCGGCGCTTCAGGCGGACGTGATCGGGAAAACGCCGCGCGATCTGCTTGACGGCGAGCTCGGCGGTCGTCACGATGGCGCGAAGGCTCTCGAGATCGCGATCCGATTCGGTCCAATCGAGACGCAGCTCGCCCGGCTGTTGAAGCGCCTCAAGCTCGAGACCGGCATAGCCTTCCAAGCCGAGGCGCATGGCTTGCAATACCGCGGAGACCGCAGCGCAGACGATGTCTTGGCCGTGCTCCGCGAAATCGGCATGGCCGCGCGCACAAATTCCGGAGAGGCGGTCGTCGCCGTCCCGGTAGAAGATGACCTCCAGCATGCGAAAGTGCGCGCAGCCTTACGGCAGCGTTATCTTGGTGATCTTGACTTCAGCGTAGGGTTGTCGGTGGCCGTTGAGCTTGCGGACCCGCTTCTTCGGCTTATAGCGGAAGACCAGAATCTTCTTATCCTTAAGCTGCCGGAGTACGGTTCCCGTGACCGACGCGCCGTCGAGTATGGGGCTTCCCACCTTTACGACCTCATCGGTCTCCGCGAGCACGACTCGATCGAAGGTAATGTCGGAGCCAACCTCATTTGCGATCAGGTCGCAGCGGATGACGTCGCCTTCGGCGACTCGGTATTGCTTGCCGCCGGATTCGATGATCGCGTACATGACTTCGGTACGATACCAGGGCTGAGGCTCAGCGTCAACGCCGTCGGCCCTCCACGTTTAGCTTGACACCGCCTTCGATTCGTGGTATTACAGAATAATCTATGAAACAGATTACTCTGAAACAACTCGTTCGGCCCTCCGCATCATGCTTCTTGAGTCTCTTCATTGTCTGGGGCATCTACGGTCTTGCCATGGCCGCTCTCTGGGCCGCCACGCCCCAAACGCCGCGGACGAACGGCGCTGCGTGGGCGCTCGCGCTCGTCATCGGAATGGCACTCCTGATCCGGATGGAGGTGTGAGAGTGGACCACATCGGCGCGCCTGAGGCGCGAGATCACATCGAGATGGTCGAGCGCATTTTGGCTGAGTCGCACCAGCGGCTCTGCGCGGGCGGCGAGTACTTTGTTATTTGGGGAATCTGTTCGGCATTCATTACGATCCTTTTCCAACTGGTCGACACCGATTCGATTCCGGGCGTCGCATTGTGGTCGATCCCGGTAGCTCTCACCGCCGCTGTGGTTTTTTCGATTCTTCGAAGCCGATCGACGCGCGCGGCGCTTGAGCGCAGCTCGCTGGTGCAGCGCGAATTCTTCAACGTTCTGTGGCTGACGCTTGGGCTGGCGTTTATCACCAACGCGGCGGTTTACCGGATCTTCGCGGGAATCGCGTCGGCAGCGATTTGGAGCGTTGCCGAGGCCATCGTGCTCCTCTACATCGGCATGCACGGAAACCGGCGCGCGCAAGTCGCGGGCGTTTTGGTGATCGCCTCGTTGATCGCGGCGAACTTCGCCCCGCCGGGCATTGCCGGCTACGTTTTGGGAGCCGGCATGCTTGTCGGATATGCGGGCTTCGGAGTCAGCGAGCTCCTTGCGCGCGACTGAAGAGTCAAAAATGGACGAGCTGCTGCTCTCAAAAGTTCGGCTCGGCGTCGTTGCCGAGCTCTTAAACTTTGATTGGATCGCATTCTCCGAACTGGCCCGCTCTCTCGACGTGAGCAACGGCAATCTCGGGGCGCATCTGGGCAAGCTCGTCGAAGCGGGGTACGTCGACGAAGAGAAAAGCTTCGTCAAGCGACGCCCGCTCACGCGGTATCGCCTCACCAGGCGCGGGCGCGAGGCGTTTACCGATCACGTCTCGCAGCTTCAGTCGCTGCTCAAAACCGCTACGTAATAAATCGGGAAACCTGCATGATTCTAACCCTGGAGAATGTCTGCAAGTCCTACGGCGCGGTTCGCGCGCGGCAGTTGCCCGATCTGTTGTGGAACGTTACGGGCGGCGCGAGTGCGATTCACGCACTCGCGGGACAGGCCGTATATTCGCTGGGTTTTGGCGCCCTTGCCGCAGGATACCGTCGCGACGAGCGCACGCGCTATGCGCGAGCTCTCTTGGTAAGATCGAAATGCGCGGAAAGCTCGTGGGCGGCTCGTAAGCCTTCCTCGAAAGCGCGCACTGCGTTCAACTCCGTAGCGTTTTTCGCCCCACCGACGACGCGATAGGGAACGCCGAGCCGGCGGATTGCGGGAAGGAGCGCATCGTTGCTCTGTTGACCGGCAGCGATAACGACCGTGTCGGCGGCGATCGTTTGCACGTCGCCGCGTGCGTCGCGAATGCGTATGCCGCCGGACACGATTGCCTCGTAGGTGACGTTTGGATAGGTTTCGACACCAGCGGAGCGCAGCGCGCGCAGCACGGTCCAGCGGGTCGTCTTGCCGATGCGCTCGCCAATCGCAGAACCACGCCGCATCAGCGCGACGTGCTTGCGGCCGGTCACGAGCAACGCGCCATCCGGCGGCGCCGCCAAACCCTGCTCGTAGAGAAAGCGAGTGCCTTCGTCCACGCTAGATTCACCGAAGCTCAGGTAGTGCGCCACGTCGACGCCGATGCCGCCGGCGCCGACGACGGCGACGCGATCGCCCACGCCAGGATCGCCCAGCAGCAAGTCGGCATACGACATGACGTGCGGAAGATCGCAACCGGCAACGAGGGCCGGCCGCGGGACGACGCCCGCGGCCAGGACGATTGCATCAAACGAGCCCAACGCGGCGGCGTCGGTGACGCGACGATGGAGATGCACCGCAACGCCAAGCCGCGCAAGTTCATTGTTGAAATAGCGAATCGTTTCGCCATAGTCGCGCTTTCCCGGAATCCGTCGTGCCATGCGGAATTGGCCGCCAAGCTCATCCTCGGCTTCGAATAGCTCGACGGTGTGGCCAAGGCTGGCTAACGCCCTGGCGGCTTCCATGCCGGCGGGGCCGCCTCCGATTACCGCGAAGCGCCGCGCCGCTCGCGAAAAATCCGGCGTTTCGAGAAACTCGCGTTCGCGCCCAGCGCGAGGATTGACCATGCACGACACCGGCTCGTCGAGCAACGAGCGATCGATGCAAGCTTGATTGCATGCAATGCAGGTGTTGACCAGCGCCGCGTCCCTGTGCGCGGCCTTCGTAACGATGAACGCATCGGCGAGAAACGGCCGCGCCATCGAGACGAAGTCGACGCTTTTGGCGGCGAGCACGTGCTCCGCCGCGTCGAGGCTATTGATTCGGTTGCTTGCGATCACGGGGAGCTCGCCGACGGCGCGTTTGACCGCCGCCGCAAAGGGGATCCACACGCCGCTAGGCACGATTTGCTGTACGGTGGGAATCGATGACTCGTGCCAGCCGATGCCCACGTTGAGCGCGTCCACGCCGTCAATGGCCAGAGCGCGCGCGAACCCGAGCGTTTCCTCCGCGGTGGTGGAATCTTTCATCAAATCCGCGCCGGAGATGCGGAAAATCACCGGAAAATCGGCTCCGACGCCGGCGCGAATTGCACGCAGAACCGCACGAGGCAGCCTCATCCGCCGCTGAAAATCGCCGCCCCACGCATCGTCGCGGCGATTCGTAAGGGGTGACAAAAACTGATTGAGCAGATACCCTTCCGAAGCCATCACTTCGATCGCATCGAATCCCAATTCACGCGCACGGATTGCGCCGCGCGCAAAGTCGCGAATCGTGTCGGCGATCTCGGCTTCATCGAGCGCGTGCGGGGGATCCGGAGAAAAGCGCGACGGAATAGCTGACGGTGCGACCGGCTGCAGGCCGAATGAAGCGTAAAACGCGTACCGCCCGGCGTGGAAGAGTTGTAGCGCAATGCGCCCGCCGGCCGCGTGCACGGCCTCCGCGGCTTGACGAAGAGGCGGCGCGCTGGCCGGATCGTTGATGAAGCTGTAGTTTTGGCCGCCGGCGCCGGCACGGTTTATCGACGATCCGCCAGTCACGATCAAACCCGCACCGCCGCGGGCGCGTTCGGCATAGAACGCCGCTAACGCCGCGCCATCGGCCTCAATTCCGAGATGCATCGATCCCATGATGATGCGATTGCCCAAGCGAAGCGTGCCGATCGCGCCTGGTTGCAGGGCGTGGGCGAACATCCTCGAGGCTTAACCGAGCGAGAGCGGCGGCGTGGTATCCGCATAAAACGGCGGAGCGATGACGCTCAGGCCGCCGTCTACAGCGATCGTTTGACCCGTGACGTACTCTGACTCCGGCGCGAGCAGAAACGCGATCGTGTCGGCGACCTCCTGCGTGGTTCCCATGCGCCCCTTGGGTACTTTCGAAAGCACCGATTCGATGGGCGCCATTCCCGGAACGTTTTCGTAGAAGTAGGCGCACGACTCCGTATCGATCAATCCCCCGTTGATCGCGTTCACGTTGACGCCATGCGGCGCGAACTCGACGGCCATGTACCGAACCCACGCCTCGATCGCGGCCTTGTTCGAACCGAGGTTTGCATACGTCGGATAGGCGCGCACGCTGCCGTAGCTGGAGAGCACGGCGATTCGGCCGCCGTGCTTCATCAGCTTGACCGCGCGCTGGGCGCCCAACACGAAGGCACGAACGTTCAGATCGAAGGAGCGGTCAAGGTTATGCGCCTTTAAATCCACGATTTTCTTGAACGAGCTGGCGGCCGCGTTGGAAACGAAGTGGTCGAGCCGTCCGAACTCGCGCTCGACGCAGTCGAAGAGCCGATCGATCTCGTCGACGTTTTCCATGTTCGCCTGGACAGCGATCGCACGCGATCCCATCGTTTCGATCTCGCCGACCGTCGCGGCCGCAAGGTCGGCGTTACGCTGGTAGTTCACGACCACAGTGGCGCCCTCGCGCGCGAGCGTCAGCGCCAAGGCGCGGCCAATCCCTCGCGAGCTGCCCGTGATCAGCGCGATCTTCCCTTCAAAACGACGGCTCATGCGCCGCCCCTTTCACCATCGAGCAGCTGGCGGGCGATGACGGTCTTTTGAATTTCGTTGGTCCCTTCCTCGAAGCGCTGCGCCCGCGCATCGCGATACACGCGCTCGATCGCATTTGGCTGCCAGAAGCCGATGCCGCCGTGGATCTGAAGCGCCTTGTCGGTCACGCGCGTCAGCATCTCGACGGCCTGCAGCTTCGACATCGAAGAGAGCATCGCCGCATCCGGCGCATCCGCTTCCCACTGCCGCGCGGCGTGGAGCACGAGCTGCCGGGCCGCCTCGATATCGGTCGCATTCTCGGCGACCATGAAGCGGATCGCTTGGCGCTCCGCGAGCTTCTTGCCGAATGTTTCCCTTCGCGCGGCGTACGCGATTGCCAAGTCTTGCGCGCGGCGTGCGAGACCGACGCAGCTCATCGCGACCGAAATGCGGCTGGGTGTCAGAAACCCGCCGAGCGCGACGGCGAGCCCCTCACCCTCCGCACCGATCCGGTTCGCCAATGGAACCGGCGTGCGTTCGAAGATCAAACGAGCGTGGTCGGTGCCGCGTACGCCCATTGACTCCTCCATTGCGATCACGGTCGCGCCTGGAGAGCGGCGGTCGACGAGCAACGCAACGGTTCCGTCGGCGCCGCGCGTTCCGGCCAGGCGCGCGAACAGCAGCCAGTAATCGCAGATGGTCCCGAATGTGATCAGATGTTTCTCGCCGCTCAGGTAATATGTGTCGTCGTCGCGAACGACGCTGCAGCGCAGGTCCGCTCCCGTACCGGCGGTAGGCTCGGTCAACGTGAACGCAATCTTGATCTCACCTTTGATCGAAGGTACGATGAAGGACTCCCGCTGTTGCGGCGTTGCAAAGCGGTCCATTGCACGCCACGTCCCGTTGACGACGTGAACGATCATGCGAATCGACGCGTGCGACATCGAAAAGAGCTCGATTAGCTCGAGATAACGCGGAAACGGAATCCCTCGGCCGCCGTACGCGGACGGCGCAGCTAACGACAGATAGCCGTGCTTGCGAAGTTCCTCCCAAAGCTCGAGCGGAACGCGACGTTCCGTTTCAATGCGCTGCGCCCATGCCTCGGCGGGTCCGGCGACGTACGCGGCGATCTCGCCCTTGAGCCGCGCAAAAGCCGCTTCGTCGAAATCGGCCGAGCGATCGAGTTGCTTCAAGAGATTTTCTCCGCGGCACGCGCGTGTGGGCGCATCGTCTTCGCGCGTTCGCGTAGGACGTATTTCTGGATTTTTCCCGACGGCGTATGCGGCAGCTCCGCGACGATTTCGAGGCGTTCCGGCCAGTAATGCTTGGCGACTTGGCAGGCATCGAGATAATGCTGCATACGCTCGAAATCGAAGCGAGCCCCCGCGCGCAGAATAACGAAGGCGCAGGCTCGTTCGCCCAAACGCGCGTCCGGCATAGCTACAATCGCAACGTCGGCGATCGCGGGATGATCGCCGAGCAGTTGTTCCATCTCCGCAACGGGAATTTTCTCGCCCCCGCGATTGATGACGTCGCGCACGCGTCCGGTGATGCGAATGTACCCCGACTCGTCCATGACGCCGAGATCGCCCGTGCGAAACCAGCCGTCCGCGGTGAAGGCTTCCGCAGTCCACTCCGGATGATCGGCATATGCTTCGAACATCGTCGGCGATCGCACCTCGAAATGCCCTTCCTCGCCTACCGGGAGCGCGCGACCCTGCAAGTCCCTGATTCTCACGCCGATCCCGCGCAGCGCACGGCCGTCCGTTCCCCAGACCTTTGCAGGCTCGTCGCCCGGCGCGGAGAGCGTTCCGAGACACGACTCCGTCGTGCCCCATCCGCCGCAGACCGCCGTGCCGAGAATGCGCGTCGCGCGCTCGGCCAACCCGCGCGGCACGGCCGCGCCGGTCGCGACGAAGATCTGAAGCGCGGCCGGGGGACGCGCGCCGTCCTCGACGGCCCTGACGAGGTCTGCCAAGAACGGCGTTGCTGCTTGGACGAACGTTCCGTCCCAATCGTTGAGCGCGCGCAGCGCGCGCGGCGCATTCCAAACCGACTGAAGGATCTGTGGAACGCCCATCACGATCGCCAACCACATGCCGTAAAGAAATCCCGTTTGGTGCGCAAGCGGCGACGGAACGAAGATGCGATCTTCACCCCCGAGCCCTAAATGTTCGACTTCCATTGCAGCCGCGCGCATCAAAACGTCGTTGCGATGCAGCACGCCCTTTGGCTCGCCCGAGGTCCCCGAGGTGAAGAGCAGCTGCGCGACCGCAGTAGGATCGCTGCGACGGGCGTCCAGGAGCGCGGAGTCAACGGAGATCTCGGCGAGCGCTTCTTGGAAGCGCAACCAGTGCACCGAGCCGTTGAAATTATCGGCGCCCGGCAATGGATGCGTCTTTCGACCGATGACCGAAACGACGACGTGTTCCAGGCGCAGCGGAAGGTCGCCGCTGGAGATCGAGGCTTCGTTGAGCAAGGTGGCGATTTCGCCGGCGTAGTGGCGCCCGCGAGCTTCATCCGGCACAAAAAGCACGCGCGCGCGCGATCGTCGCAAACAGAAGGCGACTTCGCGCTCGCGGAAAATCGGCATCAACGGACAACACACCGCTCCCACACGCAGCGTCGCCAGCGCAACGACGACAAACTCGAGGCAGTTCGGGAACTGGAATGCAACCCGCTCGCCGGGGTGCACGCCCAAGCGCAAGAGCAGCATCGCGGTGCGATCGACGCGGTCCAGTAGCTCTTGCCACGTCAGCGTTGCATCGCGTCCTTCGCGCGCTTCGACAACCGCCAGGGCGAGCGGCGATTGACGCGCGTGCCGAACCAGCAGCTCGTCCAACGTGAACGCGGCTGCCCGATCGGGTTTGAGCATCGGCGCGACAGGTTTTGGCTTGGGGCGCTCACCGTTGACCGGGGCGTCGGAGATTGACATCGGAACGCCGATGCTGCGCATCGCTTCCAAGAAGCGCGGATACGAGATGCGATACGCATTCGGATATGTCAGTGTGCTCTGACCCTCGGCCCGCGACGCCGCAACCGCGAGCGACATCAAGATCCGATGATCGTTGAAGGAGGAGAGCTTTGCGCCGAACAGTTGCGAGACGCCGTGCGCGACCAAGCGGTCCTCGTGCAGCTCGAGCCGGCCGCCCATACGGTTGAGCTGCAGCATCGCGGCAACGCGATCCGATTCTTTTAAGCGCACGTGTTCGATGTTCTCCAGAATCGTTTCGCCTTTTGCGAACGTTCCCAGTGTCGAGAGAATCGGCAACATATCGGGAATGTCTCGACAGTCCACCCGCAAACCGCGCAGTTCGACGCCATCGTGCTTTACTCGCACCGCGCGCGCATCGGCGTCGTACGCCATCGGAAGCCCCATTTCACGGAGGATCTCCAAAAACGCACCCTCGGGATGATCGGGGAGCTCGCCGGGCAGCTTTTGTAAGCCCCGGAAGAGCACGTTGGATGGGTGAATCGCGGTCACCGCGAGCCCGAATGCCGCCGAGCCGATGTCCGGCGGAAGCTCGACCGTTGCTTGGCGGGCTTTTTGACCCGGTTCGACTTCGAAACGCCGGTAGTCTGGTGCGATGCGCACGTGCAAATCGAACGCCCGCATCATCTCGGCCGTAAGCTGGATGTATGGGCGTTCGTTCAGTTCGCCTTCGACTTCGATCACGGTCCGCTCTTTCGCGAACGGCGCCAACAGAAGTAGGCCGGATATCCACTGCGACAACGTCCCGGGAATCAGAATCGTGCCGCCGCGCGGTTTACCCGGAGTGATTGCGATCGGCGGGCAGCCTTGCGCCGACTCGAATCGCACGCCCATCTGGGCGAGTGCTTCGAGGAGTGGTCCAACGGGGCGCCGGCGGAAATATTTTTGCGCGGTCAACGTGATTGGCGCGTCCGCCAGGGAGGCGAGGCCGATCATGAAGTACAGCGTCGAGCCGGAACTCCCGACGGAAACGATCCGCCGCTTGACGTGGTATGGACCGCCCGTAACCAGCAGCGTCTGGCCGTCGACCTCGATCTTCGTTCCCAACGCACGCAGCACGTCCACCGTGTACTGCACGTGGCGCGCATCGGAGAGGCCGAGAATCCGGCTCGTTCCCGGCGCAAGCGACGCCAGAATCAACGCGCGATGCGCGTGATACTTCGAGTTCGGTACGTCAACCTCGCCGGTCAACGGCCCGCTCGTTCCTTTGACGAGAAGGTTCATCGGCGTCCTACCTCAGTGGTACTCCCGAAGCTTCCTACCGGTGTCGTACCCGCCCTGCCGGAGACGACCGTCAACGCGACACCACGAGCGACGCGTTTTGTCCGCCGAAGCCGAAGGCGTTGACTTGAAAGACCGAATACGAGTACGCGCGCGGCGAAGACATCACCAAATCGAACGTCGTTGCCGGATCGAGATGCTGCGTTCCCATCGTCGGCGGGATGAAGCCTTCGTGCATTCCGGTAATTCCGGCGATCGTGCACATCGCGCCCGAGCTTGCCATGCTGTGCCCGAGATGACCCTTGATCGACGTAACGATCGCTGGCCGATCGGTGTAGACTGCATCGATCGCTCGCGATTCCGCAGCGTCGCCGACGATCGTGCTCGTGGCATGCGCGTAAACGACGTGACAGGCTTGACCGGCGTCGCCCGCGCGTTCCAGCGCGTCGCGCATCGCTCGAACTTCGTACGTGGCCGAAGGATCAGGTGAGGTGATATGGTACGCATCCCCGAGCGAACCGTAACCGCGAATGCGGGCGAGAATCCGAGCTCCTCTTGCGGATGCCCGCTCGGTGCGTTCCAAGACGAGTACCGCGGCGCCGTCGCCCATCACAAAACCATCGCGTTCGACGTCAAACGGTCGCGACGCACGCGCTGCGTCGGGGTTGCGAGAGAGCGCGCCGGCGCGAACGAGGCTCTCGTAGACCAACGGGCACAGCAGCGTCTCGCTGCCGCCGGCAATTGCGGCGTCGATTTCGCCGCGTTCGATCATTCCGGACGCGAGACCGATCGCGTCGAGCGAAGAGGCGCACGCGGTGCTGATGGCGAGCTGCGGACCGTGCAGTCTCCAATGCATCGCAATCAACGCGGCGGGCATGTTGGGAATCACCAGTGCCATGAGCTTGGGCGTAACGGCTCGTCCACCGTCTTTCACGAAACGCGTCTGTGCCTCTGCGACGAAAGGAAAGCCACCCATCGTGTTGCCGATGACGACGGCGGTGCGCTCGGCGGGCGGATCGAGCTTCGCGCGCTCGAGTGCTTCGGCGGTGGCCGCCATCGCGTACTGTGTAAAGCGATCCGTGTTCCGGATCGCGCTTGTCGCGAGCGCACCGGGCGCCAGAAAGTCGTCGGAGACGGCCGCCCAAAGGGCGTTTCCGGAGACGTGATGACGATCGGGCATCGGAGCGATTGCGCGTCGTCCTTCGAGCAAGTTGCGCCAGAAGGAGTCGGTCGAGGTGCCAATTGGCGACACGACGCCCACACCCGTAACCGCAACGTGCTCCATTGCCGCCCTGATTCATACAGCGCGACGCCCGTAGCCTGCTTTATTAAGAACGGGCATGAAGCGTGGAGCTTGCGTCGAAGCGGCGGAGGTGGAACGAGGGGTCAACGTACCGCAATCGTATCGTCTGGTCCGTCGCGATGCGCGGGCAGAGCGCACGGTCGTGCGCCTGCGTAGCGGTGCGACTTTCGGAGGCGACGAAATTGCTATTTGCGCCGGCCCCTGCGGCGTAGAATCCAGCGAGCAGTTAGAACATGTCGCCCGCGCCGTGGCAGAGTCCGGAGCTAACGTGTTGCGCGGAGGTGCCTACAAACCGCGCACTTCACCCTACTCGTTCCAGGGTCTCGGCGAAGAAGCTCTGAAGATGCTGCGCTACGCGGCGGATCGCCACGGCTTGGGCGTCGTTACAGAGGTGCTCGATCCTCGCGACGTTGACAAGGTTGCGCACTACGCGGACATGCTGCAGATCGGCACGCGCAACATGCAAAATTTTGCGCTGCTTCGCGAGGTAGGGGCGATGCGTGTGCCGGTGCTGCTGAAGCGCGGGCTGTCAGCGACGGTGCAAGAGTGGTTGCTCGCCGCAGAATACATCTTGCTGGGCGGAAATGAGAACGTCGTCCTCTGCGAGCGGGGCGTGCGCTCGTTCGACGTTGCGACGCGCAACCTGCTCGATATCTCGGTGGTTCCGCTGCTCGACGAGATGACGCACCTTCCCGTGATCGTCGATCCATCGCACGCAATGGGGATCGCTCGCCTCGTGCCGCCGATCGCGGTCGCCAGCGTTGCCGCCGGAGCGCACGGACTCCTCATCGAGGTGCATCCGGATCCGCCCAACGCGTTGTCGGACGGTGCGCAGTCGCTGGACTGCGCGCAGTTCGATCAGCTAATGCGGCGGCTGGCCCTGATTGCCGAGTTCGCTGGAAGGACGCTTCCAAGGCGCAACCAGTCGAGTGAGGGAGTGACCGGGGCGGTTCGGTCGAGCAAGAGCGGCGTAAGGCTGGCATAATCCGCGTGCACGGCCTCGATGTCCGTGCCGAGCGTGTCACGATCCGTTTCGAACGGCGATTCCCAGGCACGATAATACCGCGTCGCGCCATCGTGTTCTTCGCCGACCATTCGTCCGCAGATGCGCTTGCGCCCCAAACGCGTTACGGCGATGCCGTGGATCTGTGATATCGGGCGATTGGGAACGTTCAAATTCCAATAGCGCGTGGGGTCGCTCAAGCGTCCGAATTCGAGCGCGATGCAGCGCCGGACGATCTCCGCGGCACTCTCCCAATACCTCCGCCCGAGCGGATCCGAATGATTGGACGCCAGCGATACTGCCAGCGCGGGAATTCCCAACAACGACGCTTCGACGGCTCCGGCGACGGTGCCGGAGTAATAGACGTCGTCGCCCAGGTTCGGACCGTGGTTAATCCCGCTTACTACGAGTTGCGGCTGCGCAGAGAGCTCCGTCGATCCAAGGAAAACGCAATCGGCCGGCGTTCCCGAACAGGAGTATGAGAGTGGCGCCCGATCCGTTCTACGCTCCAGCGTGATCGCTTCATTCGCCGTAATGGCATGCGATACGCCGCTCCGGTTGCCCGACGGCGCGACGACCACGACGGCGTGCTCGGAACCGAGTGCGTCGGTGAGCGCCGAGATCCCGGGCGAATCGATGCCGTCGTCGTTCGTAACGAGAATTCGCACGAGACGCTGCGATTACGCCGCGCCCGGCACGAATCGCAGGGCTAGGCCGTCGATGCAGTAACGCAGATGCGTCGGCGCCGGTCCGTCGTCAAAGATGTGGCCCAAATGCCCGCCGCAGCGCCGGCAGTGCACTTCGGTCCGCGGCTCGAGAAGCGCGTAGTCGTTTTGCGTGCGCGTCGTATTCGGCAGCACGTCCCAAAACGACGGCCAACCGTCGCCGCTGTCGTATTTCTTCTTCGACGAGAAGAGCGTAAGCTCGCAGCCCGCGCAACGATAGATGCCAGGCCGTTTTTCGCCGATGAGCGGACTCGAAAAAGCCGGCTCCGTTCCGCCGCGGCGTAAAATATCGAAACGATCGGGGCCAAGCAGCGCTAGCCACTGCGCGTCGCTGTGCGCCACCTCGTAAACTTGGCCCGCACGCACTCGTGCGCTCGTTACGCCGAGCACCGCAATGGCCGCGGCCGCCACGAACTCGACGCGCTTCATCGCCCCGCGCTCGGCATGACGTGGCATGCGACGCCGCCGTTCTTTTCAAAGTAGCGCTGGTGGTACTCTTCGGCCGGCCAGAAACGCGCCGCCGGCAGGATCTGCGTTACGATTGGTCGCCGATACTTTGCCTGTTCGCGGTCGCGCGAAGCGATCGCGGCTCGCTCCTGATCGGAACCGTGAGTGAAAATCGCCGAACGGTATTGATCGCCGACGTCCGGTCCCTGACGGTTGAGCTGCGACGCATCGTGAATCTCCCAAAAGCGATCTAACAACTGCTCGAAGCTGACGCGCTGCGGGTCAAACGTAACCTGCACGGCCTCGGCGTGGCCGGTCGCGTGGCCGCAGACTTGACGGTACGTGGGGTTTTCGACGTGGCCGCCGGTGTAACCGGAAACGGCGTCGAGGACCCCCGGAATCTCGCGGAACGCGGCTTCGACGCCCCAAAAGCAGCCGGCGGCAAAGGTGGCGGTTTGCGTAGTCATACGATGGTACAACGCGGCACGAGCGCGCCCGGATGCGTCGAGAATCCCGAAGCCTTCAGAACTGCTCCGTGAAGCGGTCGATCTGCTCTTGTGCGATGCCGGCCGCCAGCAACCGACCGGGCAGCAGTTGCGCGTTCTCCGGCGGAGTGACGAACATAAAAGGCGCCCCATCGCCGGCGGCCGCCCGCACCGTGCACCACCGGGAGCCGGCAGCGACTAAGACGGTTTGATAGCGTTCCAGCGTAACGATGGAATCGTTGCTCCCGACTTCTAAGGATGCATCGAGCGACATCAAGATGAGTGGGCGCGCGTTGGTGGCCATTGTCGCCGGCTCGCCGCGCGCGACGATACGCTCGACGACGAAGTTGCTATCCGCGATCAGCGCGGTGCGGTCGAGCCCTTCGAAATGATACGGAATCTGCAGGAGCGCGCCGCCCGTTCCGGCCGAGTAATTCAAAACGTCTGCCGCCTTCTGAACGTGCAGTTCGCGTGGCTTACCGTCGAGGCCCACGCGATTGTAGTCGAACAGCCGATAAGTTAAGTCGGACGCCTGCTGCGTCTCGAACACGGTAACGCCGGGCCCGATCGCATGCACCAAGCCATGCGGTATGTAGACGGTGTCGCCGGTCTTCAGATCGATCTTTCGAAGCAGTTCGCCAAGCGTGCCGTCGGCGACCCGCTGCTCGTACTCGGCGCGTGACGTATCGCGCGTCCAACCGTAAACGATCTGCGCGTTAGGTTGCGCGTCCAAAACGTACCAGCACTCCGTCTTGCCGAAGGGCTGATGCTCCACGCGTTGCGCGTAGGCGTCATCCGGATGCACCTGGACGGAGAGCCAATCGTGCGCCGTGATGATCTTCGTCAGAACGGGGAAGATGCGCGTCGGATCGAGATCGCCCAGCAGCCGGCCGCCCAGCCGAGCGCGAAGATCGGCCAGCGCCGAGCCGGCTAACGCGCCGTTGATCACGCGATCGGCATCCCAGCATTCCCACGATTCGCCAAGCTTGGCGTTTGGATCGCCGTGCTTTCCGTATACGCGAACCAACTCGTCCCCGCCCCAAACCTGAGTCGTCAATTTGGGATCGAGCTCATAGGGATAAAGCGTGCTCGATTGCATCGCCGGTAGTGTACGCTGGGATCGCGGTGAATTCCCATCGAAGAGGGACTCGGTGCACGACATCTACATCGGCATAGGTTCGAACCTCGGCGATCGGCAGGGGAACATTCTCGCCGCCCTTCAACGCTTGAGGGCGCGCGCGCAGATTTTTGCCGTTTCGTCGTTTTACGAATCGGAAGCCGCGCATGGAGCGCAAGGTCCGGCGTATCTCAACATTGCCGCGGGTTTGCGCTCGGAGCTCGACTTGGAGGCGTTCAAGCGATATGCGCGCGACGTCGAGCTGGCCGTCGGCCGTGCGCGCGGCACGCCTCGGCTCGCACCTCGTCCGATCGATGTCGACCTCCTAATCTTCGACGGGACGATCGTGCAGCGTCATCTCGGGGCCCGACCGTACAACCTCGCTCCGCTTGCGGAGATCGCGCCGCACCTCGTTGCCCCGCCAACCGACGGAAGCGTCCGACGCCGAGAACGGGCGCTGCGCTTCGACACCGACCGGCAATCCGAAGAACCGGAAATCCGGCTGTCGCTCAACCGCGCCGGTGTTTCGCGAGTGCGCCGAGTCGTTCACCTGGAAGTAGACGGACGGGCTCAAGTCTATAACGCCGAGTTTGCGATGGTGGCCGACCTTGCACCCGATAAAGCCGGCGTGCACATGTCACGCTTTGCGGAAGTTCTCGAAGAGGCGACGCTCGACGTGCTCGCACGCGACTCCAAGCCGGCGCGCATCGAGCGCTTGGCCGAAGCGATCGCGCGCGAGATCGTGCAAAGCCAGCGCGCGGTACGCGCCGACGTACGTCTGCGGGCTGAGTTCGGGCTGGAACGCTGGACGCCGGTCAGCGGCAAGCGCGGCGAAGAAACCTATACGCTCGTCGGTATAGCACATGCCGACGGGGTGGGAACGCGCCGCGTGATCGGCGTCGAGGCCGAAGGCATGACGGCGTGCCCCTGTGCGCAAGCGATGATGCGCGAGCACGCCATGCACGAACTCCTCGACGCCGGGTTTAGCGAGACCGACGCTCGGCGCGCACTCGACGCGCTTCCCGCAGCAACGCACAATCAACGCGGACGCGGCTCGATCTTGATCGGCCTTGAGGAATCGGACGCCGAAGCGATCCGGGCCGAGGACCTCGTCGAGATCGTCGAAAACGCAATGTCCAGCGAGACCTACGATCTGCTAAAGCGTCCCGACGAGTTCTTCGTGGTGAACAAAGCTCACCACAATCCAAAATTCGTGGAGGACGTCGTGCGCGGAATTCTCGCGCGCGCCCTGGACATGTATGCCGATTTCGGTGATGAGACGTTCGTTTTCGCCAGCCAAGTCAACGAGGAATCCATCCACAAGCACGATGCCTTCGCGGAAGGCTTCGGGCTCTTTGGCGAGCTGCGTGAGGAGCTCCGAACCGGTTCTTACGTTACGTCAAAAACGGACGTCGCCGCCTGGCTGCGTACGCGCCCGTCACCGATACTCGTTTAGAGCCTCAATCCGCGCCCGCAGCGACGGATGTGACGAGAAGAACAATTCGTACCATACCGGCGGATCGTCGTCGGCCAAATTCTGTTCGCGCAGACGGCGGAAGGCCGAAACGCCGCTGCCGGCATCCTGCGTCGCAGCGAGCGCGAATCGATCCGCCGCCCATTCGCGCGATCGAGAGAATGCAAACAAAAATGGACGCAGCACCTGCATCGCAACCAGCATGATCGCGTAGAGGCGGACGAGCAGCAACGGGCGATCGCGAAGCTTTTCTCGGGCCGCCGGCGAGATCGCGGCGTTGGCAATCAGAAAGAGCACGCCGGCAAGGATTTCGCCCAGACCGATGAGGCGCCAGGTGTCGCGGTTGACGTAGTGCCCCAGCTCGTGAGCGACGACGAACTCCGTTTCGTTATCCGGGAAGGCCTCGATGAGCGTATCGCCTAGGACGATGCGATGCGTGTGTCCGATGCCGGTGACAAAGGCGTTGGCCTTGCGAGTCTGCCGGCTCATATCCATTCGTAAAATCGCCGCATCGCCGACGCCAAATCGCGCCGCGAGTGCGCGCAGTCGTTCTTCGAGCGAACCGCGGACGGGTTCGAACGCGTTGAAGAGCGGCATAACGTAAAGCGGCACGATGAGATTGCCGATGACGAAGAGCGGAAAGACCCCTACGGTCGCGATCCATGGCCACGCCCGCGGCGCGCGTCGCACCGCCAGTCCGAAGAGCGTCGCGACAAAACTCATCAAGGCCGTGGCGAGTAGCGCGCTCTTAGCATAGTCGCCTAACCACGCGCGAGGCGTTTGTTCGCTCAATCCAAAGCGGCGCTCGAGCGAATACTCCTGAACGTACGAAGTCGGAAGGTCAACGAGGGCGGCGAGCAGCGAAAGCGGCGCCACAAATAGCGGCGGACGCAGCCACGCCGCAGCGGGTCCGGTTGCGCGATCCGCGGCTCGCGCCAGCGGTCCATAGGTAAACGCCAGAAACCCCAGCGTCCCACGCAAGGCGTCCGCCATCTCGAGCGCGCGCCGGCAACGGGCATAGGCCTTCGCATCGCTGCTGCGTGCAGCCGAGGGCCGGCGCCACTCCGCGGCAGCTTCCACCGCGCGTACGAATGCGTAGCCGGTCGAGATTCCCGCTCCAAGGCCCAGCAGCAGCTTCCGAAAGCTCATGCAGCGTCGCGTTTCGCCGGTCTTACTCGTACTCCGCTCGGGTACTTCGCGTTAAGGATTCTTCCCGGCACGATTGATGCAACCGGAGTCCAAGTCGACCACGTTGCTGTTTTCGGTGACGTTACTCGACCAATACTTGCGAGCCGCACCTCTCGTTCTACCCGTGGATCGAGAACTACAACACCCGACGTCCCCATTCGAGCCTGGGTTATCTTTCGGCGGCTGAATGACGGGAACGCAATCAGGCCAGAATGATATCACTTAAAGTCATCCCGAGCGGAGCGCCGCGAAGCGCCGTAGTAATGTCATCCCGAGCGGAGCGCGCGAAGCGCGTATAGTTCGAGGGAAGAGGGACAGAGTGATCACCGGTATCCACGCGATCTTCTACACCAAGCACTCCAAGGAGATCTACGACTTTTTCAAGGACGCGCTCGACCTGCGCTACGTCGACGCTGGCAACGGGCGGCTCTTCTTCGCCGCACCGCCGACGGAACTCGCCGTCCATGAGACGGAAGACGACCCCGAACACGAACTGTGGCTGATCTGCGACGAGATCGCCGCGACGGTACACCAGCTCGAGAAAAAGGGAATCAAAGCGACACGGGTCGCCGACCGCGGCTGGGGTTTGGTGACGACGCTCGAACTCCCCGGCGGCGACAAGCTCGGCCTCTACGAACCAAAGCATCTCTCGCCACTCACGTAGCTCGCGCTGGGCGAGCCGTATGCCCAAGGCCGGCAATGCGGCGCGGCCGCGTGATCGCGGATGGCAGGCGCGGGGCGGGGGCCGCTCTGTTACGTCTCTTAAGCGTTAAAGCCGTTTCAAACGAGGCACGTCGAGGTGTAAAGGACTCTCCTCAGGGTCTCGACATGAAATCCGGTTTGAGCGTAGTGAAGTTGATCGGCACGGAAACGTGCTCTTGCACGATCAGCCATTTACCGTTGA
>DAIMCN010000012.1:69526-72762 GCA_036726365.1 Candidatus Cybelea sp. | reverse complement strand
GAAGCGGCGCAGCGCCGCCAAGACGCGCGAGCCGTCCTCCGTCGTCCAGCCCCACGGCGGAAAGAGCGCGTAGAGCGGAACGTGGGCGAAGACGACGATTGGGGTTGAGCTCTTCTGCGCGGCGAGGTCCTTCTCGACAAAATCGATCTGCTCGGCGCCAAGCTTCCCGTCGATTTCGAAGTTGAAGACGTTGACGAGTGACAAGAAGTGTGCGCCGCCTTGGTCCCACGAAAACCATCCCTTCGGAGCATCGCTCCGCCGGAAGGCCTCAAAAAACGCCGCCGGCGTGCCGATGACGTCGTGCTCTCCGGGCAGAACGATGAGCGGCGCCTTGAGCGTCCCTAGTATTTGCTTGGCCGTATCGAACTGTGCGGGTTTGGCGAGGTGTGTTACGTCGCCAGTATGGACGACGAAGGTTGGTTGCACCGGCATCGCGTTGATTCCGGCGATGGTTTTTTCAAGCGTCCCGATCACATCCAGATTTTCAGGTCGCGCGAAGCCGATATGACTGTCGCTGATCTGAACGAATGAAATCGGGCCGCCCGCGGCAAGTGCACGTTGGGCATTGAATAGGCCACCGCCGGTTAAGGACCAGGCGATACCGCCTCCGGTCCAGGCGACGTGTTTGAGAAAGTCGTCGCGTTTCATGTGTGTCTCCTTACTTTGCCGGCGCTGCCGGCAGAACGACAATCGCTGCTTTCATGTATGGATGCAGCTCGCAAAAATAGTGGTAGGTGCCGGTTTTGCTAAAGACGTGCTGCCACATACCAGTCGTGTCGAGCCCTTCGGAATCGAACGATTTGTCGATCGACGTCACCGTGTGCGCTTCGTCGTCGTCATTGACGAACGTGACGCGGTCGCCCACGTGCACGGTTAGTGCCGGCGGATTGTATTTGAAATCCTTAATGTGAACGGTCGCGACCGCGGGGAGTAGGGCCGGAACGGCGGCATGAGCGCCGCCGGTAAGGACGATGCCGAGAAGCGCCGTTTGTAGGCCCATAAAAAATGCTTTCATGTTGGTGCATATGCCGCCACCGGCTTGTGCGGATGAGTGGGCAATCCGCCGAGCGGCCCGGCGGCGTAACCAGGGCGTGAAAGCAGCGGGCCCGTATGCCAGGCGATAGATGGACGGACTTGTCGAGGACTTTGTCGCGCGCAGGCCGTCGGGCTTGGAGCAAGTCTACGTGCTCTGGTCGCGCCTATTCTTCAGCATTGCCCGCCACGCCATCCCCGACAACGCGAGCGCGGAAGACTGCGTGCACGACGCGCTTCTGCGCGTATGGCGCGCTCCCAACCGCTTCGAAGGCAATCGCGAGATGCTAAGAGCGTACTTGATTGCGTGCGTGCGAAACCAATCGATTGCGATGCTGCGAAGTCAAAGCCGTCGCGATGCCCGAGAACTCAAGGCGGCGCGCCTGGCTCCTGTGTCAAGCGTCGATCCGCCCGTCGTGGATCCGGTCGAGACGCACCGCTTGCAGAATGCGCTCGCCCGGCTTCCCGAAGAGCAGCGCACTGCGCTTGCGTTGGCGTACTATGGAAATAAGACGCAGGTTGAGGTTGCATACGAGTTGGGTGTTCCGCTGGGAACGATCAAGAGTCGTATCTCGATGGCTATGCGCAAATTGCAAGCGGAACTGGCAGCTGGGGGGAGCCGCTCGTGACCGAACATTTAGGCGAGGACGCGGAGCTTTATCCGCTGGGCATACTCGACGACGATGCGGCTCGCGAGGTCGAACGGCACGTCGCGCACTGCTCGGCGTGCGCGGAGCGCGTCGCACAAGCCCAAATCGTTGCGGCTTCGCTCGCCGCCGCGCTACCGGCTGCTACTCCGTCGCCGGAGCTGGAGCGCAGGCTACTCGAGTCCGCACGTTGGCGCCCTGCAAGGAGCACGCCTCGCGCGAACGTCTCTTGGCTCGCTTTTGCGGCCGTGCTCGTGCTTGCGTTCCTCGGCCTTGGGTGGCAGACGCTCGTGCTGCGCGAACGGCTGTCAAGCGAAGACGTCGCGCTCGTAACTATGGTCCACAGCCACTTCAACCACGTCTCGATGGCACCGGAGACGTTGCGTCCGGTTGCGGCAAAAATTCTGTACGCGCGAGACGGTTCATGGATTTACATCATTGCAGACAAACCCGCCGGGTCATTGCACGCGATTGCGCGCTCCGGATCTGCGACGACGGATCTCGGCGCCTTGGTGAGCACCGGTCAGACGGCAACGCTTCTTGTACGCCCGAACGAACGCATCCGGTGGATCACGTTGCAGCGCGCGGGCACGGATGTCGCCTCGGCTAGACTGACATACTAGGTTTCCGTCGTTACAATTGGCGCGGGGGGTTGCGCATTGGCCTTAGCTCGGCTCGAATAATCTTGGTCATGAGGGCCAGGATCGGTGTCGTCTGGGCCTCATTGTCGCGATCCAGGCGGTTGACGCTGATGACGAGCGATGCATTGAACTTCTGGAAGTAATACATGTCGGTGTTGAAGCCGTTGATCGTGCCGGAATGCCCGCAGACGCCGTTCCCCGTTGCGACGCCTTCGCCATAACCGGCATTACTGCCGGGCAGCGGTTGGGCGATCATGCGCTCGCGTTGAGTCTGCGGCTTGAGCAATCCACCCAGGCACAGCACCCGCGAGAACGCAAGCAAATCGGAAACGTCTGAAACCAATGCCCCCGCGGCGCCCGCGAGCGGTGGATTGAAAAGCGTTTTGTCATCAAAACGCTTTGTCGCCGAATTCCAGCTGTATCCACGCAGCGGGCTAGGAATTTCGGTTCCGCTCGGGTACCATGTCGATCGCAGTTGAAGCGGCACGATCACCGTCTCGGTGATGAGCTGCCCAATCTCCTTGCCGGTTATCTGCTCGGCGATGCCGGCGAGAATTTCGTAGTTGAAGTCCGTGTAAACGCTACGCGTGTTCGGTGGCTTGAACTGACGCCTGAGTTTTGAATAGCTCGCGAGCTCGGCGGGCAACGCTGGCGCCGGTGCCAGCGGCGCATCGTAAACCTGCGCCAACACTTGGTCATCGTTGGGAGCGGGAATGCCGCTGCGCATCCGCAGCAGATCGTCGATAGTGATGCGATTCGCGTTGGGAAACGACGGATACCATTTGGCAATGGTGTCGGTTTTGTGCAGCAACCCGCGGTCAACCAGAAGGAGAATCACGGTGGCGGCAAATGGCTTAGTTATGCTGGCGATGCGAAACGGCTGGTCGAGCGTACGGGGAAGCCGGGTGTGCAAGTT
>DAIMCN010000012.1:0-69426 GCA_036726365.1 Candidatus Cybelea sp. | reverse complement strand
TGCTGGCGATGCGAAACGGCTGGTCGAGCGTACGGGGAAGCCGGGTGTGCAAGTTGGCGAACCCGTCGGCAAACGCATAACTGCCTTTGCCCGGCACGCGAACACCCACGGCGACGCTGGGCAGACGGTTGCGTTTTGTGATCGCAGTCAATTCTGCGTTGAGGCGTTGCGCGACACCCGCAGGAAAGAGACTGTTCGTCGACATGACTGCGGATGACCGCGCTGGCACGGCCGGCATCACGGCAGCCACGAGACAGGCCAGGAGGCTGCATCGCATTATCATCCGTTGACCACGCTTAGGCGAGATCATCGCGCCCCCTTTGCGTAGAGGGCGTTGCGGTCGTCTCATGGTATGAGCGTTACCATCATGCGTATTACTGCATTGCTTGCTTGCGCTCTACTGCTTTGCAACTGCTCGCACCTAGGGTCGCCGGCGTTGCCGTTTGCAAACGCTCCTGAGAACGGCGCGCCTGGTGTCCGCCCACTCGGCGCGTGGTTGTGCGGCAGTCCGCCATCCGCGCTACGAACGGCAGAAGAAGAGACGCAACCGCTCGCGGGTGCGACCTATAAGTCACTCTACAAATTTAAAGCGGGCAAAGATGGCGGTCAGCCGTTCGGCACGCTCGTTGCGGTTAGCGGCAAGCTCTACGGTACGACGTACGATGGTGGTTCCGCGGGTTACGGCACCGTCTTCGAACTGACGACTACCGGTCAGGAACACGTTATTTACAGTTTCAAAGCCGGCAAGGACGGAGCGTACCCGTGCGCCGGTTTAATTGCGGTGAACGGCAAACTCTTCGGCACGACGCAGTCCGGAGGCGCCCCCAACTGGGGCACGCTGTTCGATGTTACCGTACAGGGCAAAGAGCACGTGATCTACAGCTTCAAGGCGGGACGCGACGGCGCGGCACCATACGCGGGATTGATCTACCTCAACGGCAAGTTCTACGGCACCACGGTTGAAGGCGGCACCGCCGGCTGGGGCACGATCTTCGAGAGCACGGCGTCGGGTCCGGCGCACGTGCTCTACAGCTTCAAGGCCGGAAAAGACGGGGGCTATCCTTTTAGCAAGTTGATCGCGCTGAACGGCACCCTGTACGGAACGACGCAGCAAGGCGGCAGCAAGGGCTGGGGCACGGTTTTCGCGAGCAGCACGGCAGGAAAAGAACGCGTGCTCTACGGCTTCAAGGCTCAGCCCGACGGTGGATATCCTTTCGACGGTTTGACGACGCTCAACGGAAAACTCTACGGTACGACCAAGTATGGGGGCCACGCCGGATACGGCGCGGTCTTCGAGATCAGCACGGGTGGCTCAGAGCATGTAGTCTACTCATTTAAGGGGGGCAGCGACGGTGCGTATCCCTACGCGGGCCTCGCGGCGTTCAACGGCTTGCTGTATGGAACGACGGTAGAAGGCAACAAGGCGAACTGGGGAACCGTCTTCCAGGTCAGTACTTCTGGTACGGAGCGCGTGCTCTACGGCTTCAAGGCCGGAAGTGACGGTGCGAATCCCTTTGCGCGGCTGCTCTCTTTGAACGGCGCGTTGTACGGTACGACCCAAGGCGGGGGCGTCAACGGCGGCTGGGGGACGGCATTTCGCGTTACGCCGTAGGCTAGTGAATCTCCAGCCGAATCTCGTAGTTTGAACGCAGCGCTTCATCGTGCTCGTCCGTTCCCGTGACGTAAAGATGATAAGTTCCCGTCTTAACAAGCTTGCCGCCCCATTGATTGGCGTCGGTGAGGTCCGCTAGGCTCGATATTTCGCCGTTATAGTACAGTGAGATGCGCGCGCGGCCCGAGCCCTCGAGCCGCGCGATCCTTATGCGCTGTCCCGCCCGCGCGTCGAAGACATAGTCGTCGCCGAAGTTGTACGCGACGGTTCCTGCGAGCGTGGTTGCGCCCGTCCCGCGAGCGAAGTGCACGGGCCGCTCGAACGGCCTCCTTTCGCTCAGCGCGACGTCGTAACGGTGCGATTGCGCCGGAGAAAACACATAGTTTGATCCGTTCCAGACGTACGCCGCCTCGAAGATGACTTCGATCGAGTCGTGGGTCGCGACGGTAACGGTGCCGTTTGCGTTTACTCGCGCGGTGTCGGGGAGAGTGACGGTGTCGAGTACGCGACGATACTCTCCGCCCGCGCTCCGCTCGAAGATCATCATTCGAATGGACTGGCCCAGCGTCATGCATGAATCGCTTGCCGCTGCAACCGTCATTCGCTCACCGGTGCGAAGCCGAATTTGCCGAAGATCGAACGCCTGGGCTACGTATGTCTGCGGCGTTTTTCCGGACTGACTGGCGCAGCCGCTGACCTGTTTGTCGAGCATCAGTGCCGCAACGAGTTGAAGTGGTAACGCGGCCGCTACGTCTTTCCAAAATAGCTACTGATGTCAAAATAGAAGTCCCGCTCCGCGTTGGTCGCAGGACAGACCACGTGAAGCCGATCGTATGCGTGGGCGCCGTCGTGGAGCAGCGACTGGTTCTTGAGTTGCCAGCGCGAGTTGTCGGCGCATGGGTGAAAGGTAAGATAGCGGTATTCCCACGCGACGCCGTCGCTGTCGTTGCGTTGAACGTCCAGAATGGCCGATGAAACCGAGTCCCCGGCCGGCGCGGTCAGCCGCGCAAGCGCGGGATTCGAATCGCTGGGCGTGGCCCTCCAAAAGAAGCTGCGCAGGCGGCCGTTTTGAAACGTGTAGCTTGCGCCGACCGTGGAAGAGATCCGGCCGACGATGAACGTGCGGCCGTCTTCATCGACGTCCTGATGAAAACCGAGATGTTTCGACTTCACGCTGCCCATCGTATCGCCTAGGCGCACGCCGGATGGATCGGGTGCGACGTTGTCGAGGATGCCGCTGGGCGCGGCGTCGGTAAAGGCCTCGAAGTCCGCGACGTAACCGTTCTGCTCGACAACGAGCAAGTACGTCGAGTTCGATCCAACCAGCCAATAGCGAGCTACGCGCCGGTCGCTGATCGAGACAATCCGCAACGGATCGCCTAACGATGCGCGCAGCGTTGACGCTGGTGCGCCCAGCGTAACGTCGTGCCAGCTGGTTTGCGGTTCCGCCGCGAGCAGAATGACTGCCGCAAAGAACCAGCTCGGGGCGAAGCTCATGCCGTCGTTAGCCTCCGTTGATGTCGATAAAGAGCTCGGTCGCGAGCGCAATCAAGAATCCGGCGCACATCGTTGCCGTCACGGATGCCGTCAATCCGGATCGTCGCAGAACGCTCCAGAGTTCGCCGATCACGAAAACCAACGCTCCGACAGCGATTGCCAGGAAGAGCACGGAGAGCGTCGGCGAGTAAAAGCTGTAACCGATGATCGTGCCAACGAATGTTGGACCGCCCGCGATGACTCCGGCGAGGCCGATCTGCGCCCAAGACGGCACGACGCGGCCAACCAGCGGCGCGGCCACGCCGAAGCCTTCGGTCGCATTGTGCAAACCAAAACCGACGATCAGGGACAGAGCGATGGCCGTCGCTCCGGCTGCCGCCGAGGCGCCGATCGCCAAACCCTCGCCGAAATTATGGGCACCGATGCCGATCGCAATGATAGCCGCTAGGACGAGGGGATTCTCGGCGTGTATCGCCGCTTGCCGCGCGAAATGCGTGGCCACACTGCCCAGTCCGACCAAACCGATCAGCAGTCCGGCAGTGAAGACCAGAATCAAGGCGGTCGGAAACGCGCCGCCTCCCGCATGCCACGCGTTTAATCCTTGAGAGATCGGAAGGATCGCGTTCTGTGCGATCTCGACCACGAGATAGAGCAGAATTCCAATGGCCAGTGCATTGAGCAACGCGATCGTTTGTGCGGAAAGGCGGCGTGCGCGCGCAATCGGCAAGCCAAGGAAGATCGTAAAGCCGGCAATCGCGCCGAGCAGCACGGTCATTCCAAAGCTCAGCGCGCGCGTCGTCGCGCCGGCCGCCGGCCTCATCGCCCGGTACATCGCTGTCAGTGTGTTGGGAGTGCCGGCGTAATGGATAGCGGTGACGAGCCCGGCCGGCATGCCGGCCGAGTCTTCGATGTGATCCAAAACGTGGCAGTGAATCAACCAGGTTCCAGGTTTCGCATTGGCGTCGAGGACCACGTCGACACGTTGTCCGGGAGCCACCAGAATGGTGTCTTGGATATCGCGATAATCAACCGGTGACGCATCCCGCGCGATCACCTGCTGGTAGTGACCGTGCGTATGCATCGTGTGGAACGCTTCACCTGAGATGTTGATCCAGCGAATACGAAAGCGCTGCCCCGAGCGAACGTCCAGGGCGCGCGTACTCGGGTATTCCTTCCCGTTGAGCGTAAAATGATTCTCGGCTGCACTCTGGATCTGCCATGATGAGATTATCTCCAGAAAATCGTGCGCTACGCCGCGCTCGACTGGGCGCGGCGCCGACGGCTCGACGATGATTGCCCCGTATAAACCGGAATCGAGCATGGCTTCATCGTCGTGCGTGTGGTAAATGAACGTGCCGGCTTGATCCGCAACGAAGTGGTAGACAAAATGGCCGCCGGGCGGCACGAGCGGTTGCGAGATACCGCCGACTCCATCCATCGTCACGGGAATGTCGTGAACTCCGTGCATGTGAATCGAATCCGGCACCGCGCCGTCGTTGGTGTAATCGAGAACCAAGGTGTCGCCTTGACGAACGACCAGTGCTGGTCCGGGGACAACGCCGTTGTAGGTGTTCGCCATCACCGTCAGACCGGGCTTGAGCGTCCAGTGCGCAGCGCGCTCGACGAGGTGAAAGATTTTCGTGCGTCCGCGTGACGAAGGGATCGCTTGATACGCGCCGTCGGGGCGTTGAATAACACCTGATTCACCGGGCGCCGGTGTGGCTTGCGGAACCGGGCCCGAGAGAGGTTGCAATCCGAGCGAAGTCGAGTTCGGCGAAGTGCTTTGATCGGCGTCGGCGAGCGCTGCGCTCGGCGTGGCCGAAACGGCGAGCAGCCCAAGAAAGAGGAGGGCACGCCAAGGCCCAAGCGCCAAGAACTTCATTTTAGGTATGCCTAAAGTTTTAGATAGGCATACCTTTTTCCTCGCGCGCGATTAGGATGTCGCGTCTCCCGGGTTTTTGCGGCAAAATCGCGTTTTGGGGGAAAGCCGTAGGGATTATGAGGTCAAGTTCGTTAGGTTGGGCCGTCGTAATCTTGGCGTTGACCCTCACAACTTGGAACGTTATGGAATACCAGCGGGACCTCTGGTCGGCTCCTTCCGTGTTCCTCTCGGACGAGTTCATGCAAGGGCGGCGAAGTCGCCTCTTGCCAAAGTACCTGGAACGCGAGGTGCTCATCGTCGGCGGCGTGGCGGTTGCCGCGTGGCTCGTCGCGACTCGTCGCAAGATCACGTAGTCCGCGGGAGGGAGTGGGCTGGCTTGAACGGGGTGGCGAAGAGCCCGCTCAAGATGACGACATGCCAGACGTTCGGCTAGAGCGCACGCTGCGGATCCCCCCCGACCCGGCGGCCGCCGCGCTTGGCGAGTTGCTGCAGGCCATCGCCAATCAGGAAGGTATGTGGCGCGGCTTTGCACTGCACATTAGCTTAGGCGACCTTCACCTTCCCGACGTTGGTTACGTCGCCGTACCGATTCATCTGACCACGGCCAAGCATTCGGACGACGTGCGAGTCTTTGACATCACCTTTCGGTCGGCCAACCTCTCCGCCGCATTTCCGACGTTCAAGGGAAACTTTGCCGTGGAACCGGCCGGACTTGGAGAATCAAAGCTGCTGCTGAGTGGCGGATACGACTTGCCGATGCAGATTTTTGGATCGCTGCTCGACCGGGCACTGGCTCCGGGGGTTGCGGCGCGCTCGCTTGAGAATTTCATCGATGAAATTGGAGCGGCTTGCACGGCGCGGGTTGATGCACGCGAGGCTGAATTCGCGCGGTATCGTTTTTTCTCTCGCAATCTAGGGTGAATCAGGTCAACACTAGCTGCTGCATCGTCGGCAGCGGTCCGGCCGGCATGATGGCCGCCTTGCTGCTGGCCCGCGCCGGCGTCTCAGTCGTCTTATTGGAAAAGCACGGCGACTTCTTGCGCGATTTCCGCGGCGACACGATTCATCCGTCCACGCTCGAGATCATGGCCGAGCTCGGCTTGCTCGAAAAGTTCCTGCAGCGTCCGCACCAAGAGGTCACGACGTTGGCTGGCAACGTCGGTGACACGCTCGTAACGGTCGCCGATTTCACGCATCTTCCGACGCGCTGTAAGTTTGTGGCGTTCATGCCGCAGTGGGATTTTCTGAGCTTTCTCGCCGAAGAAGCGCGGCGCTATCCGGCATTCGACCTGCGCATGCAGACGCGCGCGGACGAGTTGCTCTGGGAAAACGACCGCATCGTCGGCGTACGCGCCGAGTCGCCGAGCGGAACGGTGGAAATACGAGCCGAGCTGACAATCGCCGCCGACGGACGGGAATCTATCGTGCGCCAGCTCGCCGTGCTCGATCCCATGGAGCTCGGCGCACCGATGGACGTGCTATGGTTGCGGTTGACGAAACATGGCGACGATCCCCACGAAACGTTCGGGTACATCCGCGACGGGCGAATGATGGCGCTGATCGACCGGGGCGTCTACTGGCAGTGTGCGTTTGTGATTCCGAAGGGCTCGCTCGACGAACTACGCGAGCGCGGACTGGAGGCCTTTCGTGGCGAGATCGGCGCGATCGTACCGTTTCTGCGCGATCGCGCCGCCGAAATCCAACGGTGGGACGACGTGAAGCTGTTGACCGTCCGCGTGAATCGTTTGCGCCAGTGGTACCGCCCTGGGCTCCTCTGCATCGGCGATGCCGCGCACGCGATGTCGCCGATCGGCGGCGTGGGAATCAACTTGGCGATCCAAGATGCCGTTGCGGCCGCCAACATGCTGGGCAGCAAACTTTTGCGCGGGGGGGTTACGGTGCAGGATCTCCGTGCCGTTCAGCGGCGACGCGAAGGTGCAGCGCGCCTCACGCAGTCGCTGCAGCTTTTCATCCAAAGCAAAGTCATTGGGAAAGTGCTCGCCGGCAAACGGGCCCCACTCTTGCGCCGGCTGCCGGCACTGGTGCGCTGGCTTCCGTTTCTGCCCCGCATCCCCGGACGTCTCGTCGGTCTTGGCCTGCGGCCTGAGCACGTCGAAGAACGCGGTGCGGCATAGTCATTCAAACGTGATGCCGGTGTCTTGAACCTCTCGATAGGGTAGAAGCCAGATCAGTGACTCGTCGTGCAGGTCCACGACCTGCACGCGATTCCCGAACGGATCGATAAAATCGCATCGGAACGGCGGTATCAGCTTAATTCCGTACCGCGTCGTTAGCTTGTCGCGAACTTCGGCGAGCTGCGAATCATCTCGCACGATCAATCCGAAGTGTCGGGTACGATTCGGCGTAACGTTGGCGGCTTCGAACATCGCGAGAAATTGATGTTCGCCAACCTTGAAAAAGGCATCGCCTTCGCCTTCGTCAAGTTTCTCCAAATTAAAAACGTCTTGATAGAACTTGACGGCTTTAGCGACGTCGCTGACTTCGATGGCAATGTGGTTGATGCCGTACACTTTCACGCTCATGCACGGCTCTACACCGCGCCGACGGTCAATCCTGGGGTCGCGTCGAAGAGCGCCCGATGGCGCGCGGAGTCGTTCTCGGAGTAGTCGCAACGCTGGTCGTTCTCGCACTCGGCGTTTATCTTGGAATCAAGGCCGGGATGATGCCGGCTAATGCCGACGGAAAGCCATCTGCGCTCGAACGCTGGGCAGCCCGCACGTCACTGCGAGCGACCTTGGCGCGCGAGGCGTCCAAGGCTCCGCCGCCGATTGCGGCGACTGACGAGAACTTGATCGCCGGCATTCGGCTCTACGCCGCTAACTGCGCCGTCTGTCATGGGGTGGCGAATGGCAAGCCCTCGAACGTCGCGCGAGGCCTCTATCAGACTCCGCCGCAGCTAACGAAGGACGGTGTCGAAGACGATCCGGAAGGCGTGACGTACTGGAAAGTCGACCACGGGATTCGTTTCACTGGGATGCCGGCCTTCGGAAGGGCGCTCAACGACCGGCAGCTATGGCAGCTAACGCTCTTTCTCAAACATATGGACGGCCTTCCGTCGGCGCCGCTGCGCGTCTGGAAGGCCGTTACGAGTGCGGCGAATCGTACGAGTTAGTGCTCAGGGCTGCGGTGTGGGCTCGATCTCGGTCGTCGGCGTTCCCGTGAGAACATACTGGTCGCTCTGCCCGGCGTTGGGTGCGGGGCTCGCGAATCCGTTTTGCATCGAAATGCCCGCGAGAGCGGCGGCCGTTTCGGGATAAACCTGGCCGCTGAACGAGCCGTCGGCGTTCATCGTCCCGACAACGTGGAGCTTTCCTTCCGGCCCGGCGCCAAGGCCGAGATCCACGCTGGAAGGGCCGATATCGAACCAGATATAGTTGCCATCGCGTCCACCCACAACTGGGATGAAGAGCTTATAGTACGACGTGTGATAGTACCCGCGCAGGTTCCCCGCCGGAAAAGTTTGGATATCGAGCCGTCCGGTGATGGGGTACGGAGACCCGTACACCGACCGGATGGCCGTCGTAAAATGCAAATCCGTCGCTTGGGCCGATGCCGTGACGGGCAGCGCGAGCGATGCCAGGCATACGAGCGCAATGCAGCTAACGAAGCGCAGAACCAGAGACCGTACCATGCTAACTCCTCTCGATTGACCTTTCTCAGGGAGTAGAGCGCTCGGCTTGGCGAGAACGTGACGGGAGTGGTACAACCTGCCGAAATAGACTTGCGGGGTATGCCGACGTGGGAACGGCCCGACCTGATCCGCAAAGCCCTAGACCGTCTTCCATCGGGCGGCTCCCTCACTCTTATAACAGAGAACGAACCGCGCGCGCTATCGTCGCGCGTTACGCAGGACCGGCCGGATCGATTCGTCGTCGAAACGCGTCGCGTCGCGAACCGAGTTTGGCAGCTGCGTTTGACGCACCGTTCCGGGGAAGTCACCGATCGCAACTCTAACGCACAGCATCTCTCCCGGTGCCCGCCCTTCGCAGCGCTCGACACCGGCGTACGGGAAGAACTCGCGGCGAACGCGGTCTGGCAGACTGGTCGCCGCGGACAAACGCTGGTGGCCGAGAACATCGACTGGCCTTTCATCGGTATGGTGACCGAGGGAATCGTCGCGCGCGCCAACGGCGGCGGGCGTGAGCGCGAGCGAATTTTATACGAGATTTTCCCGTACGAGCTCTTCGGCGTTGCTGAATATTTTGATCGTGGGCTTAAGATGGCACGCATATCGGTCTTTTCGAAGACGGCCCGGGTCCTCAAGGTGCCGTGGGACGTTGTTTCGCGGGTCGCCGCGCGTTACCCGGAAACGACCAATGCGCTTGGCATCGTCATGGCGCAACGCGTTCGTCTTTTGGCGGACGCGCTAAGCGTTCAGGGATCGCTGCCGATTTTGGGTCGAATCGCGCGGGTCTTACTTCCGTACGCGATGCCGGAGCGCGGCCTCGTGCCGGCCGCCGCGTCGCTGTCGACGATTACGCAGTCGCAAATCGCCGCAGCCGGCGGGACCGTCAAGGAAGTGGCCGCACGAGCGATCGCCGAGCTGGAGTCGCGCAAGGCGCTGCGGCGCGAGCACGGACACATCCGTTACCTCGACCGCGAAGTACTGTTGGAGCTCATTCAAGACGTCTCCTAACGCGCCACCGCGTTAGCTGCGAATTTCCGAAAATCCCGTATACGGCTGAAGCGCTTGCGGCAGCCGAATCGAGCCGTCGGCTTGCTGATAGTTCTCGAGAATCGCGATGAGCGTGCGACCGACCGGCAAGCCAGAACCATTGAGCGTATGCACGAGCTCAGGCTTGCTTTTTGCGTCGCGACGGAAACGGATCGCCGCACGGCGGGCCTGGAAATCCGTGCAATTCGAACACGAGCTGACCTCCCGGTACGAGTCGCTACTGGGGATCCACGCTTCAATGTCATAGGTCTTGGCGGCGTTGAAGCCCATATCTCCGGCGCACAGCGCGACGATGCGATAGGGCAGCTCCAATTCGCGCAATAGCGATTCCGCATCGCCGGTCAAACTCTCGAGCGCCTCGAACGACGTTTCCGGATGGCTAAGCCAGACAAGCTCGACCTTTTCGAATTGATGCTGTCGCATCAATCCCCGTGTATCCTTACCCGCTGCGCCGGCTTCTTTCCGAAAACACGGCGTACCGGCGGCATATTTTTTTGGTAGCCCGGCGCCCTCGAGAATTTCGTCCGAGTGCAGCGCCGTCAGCGGAACCTCCGCGGTGGGAATCATAAAAAGCCGGGCTTGCGGATCTTCGAACATCGCGTCGGCGAATTTATTCAGCTGACCGGTCGACCACATCGTTTCGGGCGAAACTAGCAAGGGCGGCGCGACTTCCACGTACCCTCGTGCGGCTGCGCGATCGAGAAAGAACGCTTCGAGCGCCCGCGCCAATCGCGCGCCCGCGCCCGTAAGCACCGAAAACCGGCTTCCCGAGAGTTTGGCAGCACGCGCAAAGTCCAGAATGCCGAGGCGCTCTCCCAGCTCCCAGTGCGGTTTCGCGACGAAGTCGAAACGGCGCGGTTCTCCCCATCGGCGCAGCTCGACGTTGGATGCTGCATCGGCGCCGTCGGGAACGGAGTCGTCGAGCAGGTTTGGCAGATTCTGCAGCAGTTCGCGCAGCGGAGAACCTTTTTCGGTGGGCGCGAGGGCCTGAGCGCGAGCGTCGGCCTCTTCAATCTCGCGAGAGAGCCCTTCGGTCTTTGGGCGCAGTTCGCGTGCCGCTACCGCTTTATCGGGCGCCTCCCCAATCGCGGCAGAGAGCCGATTCTTCTCAGCTTTTGCTCGTTCGACCGCGGTAAGCGCGGAGCGGTACTCTTCGTCGTAGCGAAGAAGCTCGTCCACAACCGCAGCGTCCAGTCCGCGACGAATGAGAGCGCGTCGTACGCGGTCGGGATCGCGACGAACGAGAGCGATATCGAGCATGGAGAAACGCGCCATTACGCAGTCTGCAAATCCAGTCCTACCGGCGCGGGTATTTACGCCTGACGCGCTGCTGCCGCCGCGTCGGGCGATTGCCGCATTTCTCGCGCGCGTGGCACTTGGGCCGCTCGAGGTCGAATACGTCACGCTCGAGAGCGCGCAGGGGCGCGTGCTCGCGCAGACGATTGTTACCGACGACGATTATCCGAACGCCGCGCGCTCCGCGATGGACGGCTTTGCAGTGGTTGCGGAAGGGGCACCGGGTTCGTTCCGCATCATCGGGGAGGTCCCGATGGGAGGCCGCTCGCAGCTCGCGATCACTCGCACGTCGGCGACCCGCATCCCCACGGGCGGCGTTTTACCGGCCGGCGCGAACGCCGTCGTTCCAATTGAAGACGCGCGGATGGAAGGCGACGTCGTTACGATCGAGACGCCCGTTGAGGCGGGCGCGAACGTCGTCGAGCGCTCCGCCGACATGCGCTGCGGTGAGGCGATAATGCATGCGCGGCGTCGGATTCGGCCGTCGGACATCGGCGTGCTCGCGACGCTCGGCATCGTCAGTATTCCGGTCTATCGGCGTCCGGTCTTCGCGGTACTCTCCTCCGGTGACGAACTGGTCGAGCCCAATATGCGGCCGGCGCCGGGGCAGATTCGCGATTCAAATCGCTACGTGATTGCCGCGTCGCTGCGCGCAATGGGTGCGGACGCGCGCCACTATCCTACCCTGCGCGACGAAAGCGAAGAGTTTGCTTCGGCGCTTGCGACCGCGATTGCGGAGTGTGACGGCGTGGCAATAACGGGCGGATCTTCCGTCGGGGAACGCGATCGTTTGCCGGACGCGGTGGTGCGGATCGCCAAGCCGGGCATCATCGTCCACGGCTTGCGAGTGAAACCCGGGAAACCGACGCTCTTTGGCGCCCACGGCAGCAAGCCGATTCTCGGATTGCCGGGCAATCCAACATCGGCGTTAATGATGCTGGAGGCGGTGGCTGCGCCGATCGTCGCGGCCTTGACCGGTGCGCCGGTCGCCGGGTCGACCCTGACGGCGCGCCTGACCGCCCCCGCGCATAGCCGCCCGGGGTGGACGTGGTACATTCCCGTAGAGCTGGAAAATGATGGAGGAACCCCTCTCGCGCATCCACTTCCGTTGCGCTCGTTTTCGGTAAGCCTGACGGCGCGCGCCGATGGATTCATTATTATGGATGAGAGCGATGAGGAGTGGCCGGCGGGCGCCCCCGTCGCCGTCCACCGCTTTCTGGGAGGCTGATTGATTCGTCCCACCCGAGCCGTTGAAGCTATACCGGCGACCACGCCCTTCATCGGCCCCGAGCAGTTGATGCGCGAAACGCATCAGCGCGAACTCGTCCGCTTAGGCGCAAATGAAAGCGCGTTCGGCCCGTCGCCCAAGGCGGTGGCGGCGATGAGCGCGCAGCTTTCGCGCTTGGCCTGGTATGGTGATCCCGAATCGCTCGATTTACGCGATGCTCTCGCTGAGAAGCACCGCTGCCGGCCGGAACAGATTCTCGTTGGCGCCGGCATCGACGATATTATGGGCTTGGCGGTGCGCGCTTTCGTCGCGCCGGGCGACGCGGCGCTCTCGACGCGCGGTACCTACCCTACCTTTGATTACCACGTCGTCGGATATGGCGGCCGGCCCGTCTACGCCGCCTATCGGAATGATGGGACGCCGGACTGGGAGGCGTTGCTGCAAGTCGCACGCCGGGATGCGCCGCGCACCGTCTATCTCGCCAATCCCGACAATCCGAGCGGACGTTTTATCTCGCGCGAGGAGATGACGCGTTTTTACGATGCGTTGCCGCGGGATAGCCTGTTGCTGCTCGACGAGGCCTATGCCGACTTCGTCGACGAAGCCGAACTGCTGCCGCCGGTCTTTGAGGACCGCCTCATTCGCTTACGCACGTTTTCGAAAGCCTACGGCATGGCGGGAGCGCGCATCGGTTATGGGCTGAGCACGGAACGCAACCTGGCAACCTTCCAGAAAATCCGCCTACATTACGGAATCAATCGAAACGCGCAGATCGGCGCGCTGGCGTCGCTGCAGGACGAGTCGTTTCGTCGCCACGTCGTCGCGGAGACGGCGCACGCGCGCGATGGCTATTATCGTTTGGCGAGAGAGTTGGGGCGCCGATATATTGAGTCGCGAACGAACTTCGTCTGCATCGACTTTCAGACGGCCGAGCGTGCGACGCGAGTCATGAACGAGCTGCTGGTGCGAGGGGTGTGGATACGCAAGCCGGGTGCGCCGCCGCTCGATACGTACGTGCGTGTCAGCGCCGGTACCGCTCCAATGCGTCGAGCCTTTGAGGCTGCGCTTCGCTCCGTTTTGGCCGAGGTCAACGTCTGACGTGCGATACGCGATTCTTTCCGACGTGCACGGAAATCTTGAGTCGCTCGAGCGGGCGCTTTCCATGCTAACCGCCGACGACGTGGTGGTGTCGCTTGGCGACGTCGTCGGTTATGGACCCAATCCCAACGAATGCGTCGCTACGCTGCGTAAACGCGCTCGGCACGCGGTTTTGGGCAATCACGACTTGGCCGCCGTCGAGAATTTCGGCGTCGAAAACTTCAACCACGCTGCGCGCGCCGCGATCGGCTGGACGCAAGGCGTACTCGACGATGCGAGCCGCGCGTGGCTGAACCTGCTGCCGTACGAGCTGCGTTTTCCGGATTTCCTGCTCGTCCACGGCGCACCAGTGAACTACTTTGAATACATTCTCGATAAGGATGGAGCGGCACGGGCCTTCGAGCGCACCGATGCGAGCATGGTCTTCATCGGGCACACGCACATCGCCGAATACTGGGTCCGGGACGCGGAAGGCAAGGTCGGACACAAGCACATGCAGCACGGCGGCGAGCTGAAGTTGGAGAAGGGCAAGCGGTACATCATTGATGTCGGCAGCGTCGGCCAGCCACGCGATCTGAATCCGCAGGCGTCATTGGTGCTCTACGATCCTGCCGAGGAGCGCGTCAAGTGGATCCGTTACGACTACCCGGTCGAAGCGGTCCAGCGCAAGATGCGCGCGGCGCAGTTGCCGGGATACCTCATCGACCGGCTAAGCGTCGGGCGTTAGCGAGCGCGGGTTGATTAGTTGAGCGACGTACCGTTTGACGATGGAAACTGCTTTGCGTGCGGTCCAACGAATCCGATTGGGATGCACGTGCACTTCGGTCGCGCGGTCGATGCCGAAGGCGTGCAGGCGCGGCTCACGCTCGCGCCCGAGTACCAGGGTTGGCGCGGAATCGCCCACGGCGGAATCGTGATGGCATTATTAGATGAAGCGATGGCGCACGCCGCCGGCTTTGCGGGACACCGCGGAGTTACCGCGTCGGTTAGCGTCCGCTTTCGTAAGCCGGTTCCGCTCGAACAGCCGATCGAGGTGCGTGGGCGCGTGACGTGGCAGCGGCGCAACGTACTGGGCGTGGATGCCAGCGTTCTAAATAGTTCGGGCGACGTGCTCGCTCACGCCGAGGGTAGCTTCGTCTCGCGCGGCAAACTGGACGCCGCCGACGACCGGCGCAATCCGCTCCTGCAAGCATGACCAAGAACTCCCCGGCGATCGAGAATCGCCGAGCGCGTCACGAATTTCACATCCTCGAGTCGCTGGAGGCCGGCTTGGTCTTGACCGGCACGGAAGTGAAGGCAGTTCGTAGCGGCGGTACGAGCCTGAGCGAAGCGTACGCGCGTTTTCGCGACGGGGAAGCGTGGCTCATGGGAATGCACATTCAGCCTTATAAGCAGGGGAGCTACTCGAATACCGAACCGACGCGGCCGCGCAAGCTGCTCTTGCATAAGAACGAAATCGTCCGGCTGCAAAGTCGCGTCGCCGAAAAAGGCTTGACGATCGTTCCGCTGCGCCTCTACTTCACACGCGGCTTGGTAAAGGTGCAACTCGGTCTCGCCCGCGGCAAGAAATTCTGGGATAAGCGCGCCGACGTTGCTAAACGCGACGTCGAGCGCGAGATCGCTCGGCATGTACGGCGCTCATGAGGCGAGCCCACCCCGAACGTGACGTCGAGCGAGCGATTCAGAACGGCGGCATTCTGCAACGCGGCGAGAACGTGCTCGTCGCGTGCAGCGGCGGTCCGGATTCGGTGGCCCTTGCCGCCGCGCTGCACGCCGTCGCAAAACCCTTGCAGCTGAGGTTGTCTGCGGCATTCGTTAATCACGGAGTGCGCGCATCGGCCTGGCAAGACGAGTGCGTCGTGCTGCAACTCGCCGCCCAGTACGAGATTCCGCTCGAGGTGCTGGCATTGAAGAGCCGAGCGCGCGACGAACAGCGCCTGCGCAATGCCCGTTACGACGCGCTCGTTGCGGCGGCACGGCGCCGAGGATGCGGGGTGATCGCAACCGCGCACCATGCCGAGGATCAAAGCGAAACGGTTCTGCTTGCGCTGTTGCGCGGCGCTGGGCCGAGCGGTTTGGGCGGTATGCCGGCCCGTCGTCCCCTTGCGCCGGAGATCGAACTTGCGCGCCCCGTCGTCGGCATTCCGTCGGAAACGCTGCGCGCGTACTGTCATGCGAAAGCGTTGCCGTACGCCGTGGATCCGACGAATGCGCAACGCGGCTTACGCCGTAACGCGGTGCGCGAAGCACTGACGACATTGCGGCCGCTCTTTCCCGGGCTCGATCGCGCGGTGGCGCGCGCCGCCGAGCTTGTATCGGAGGAACGCGATGCAACTCAGCGCGCGCAACTCCGTCGTTCGATTCGCGAGCAGCTGGGGGCACAAGACAACCTACGGGACATCGACTTCGCTCATGTGGAGGCAGCAGTGCGCGCGCTCGAGCAGGGCAGAAGCGGCACCTTTTATATGAAGCCTGGGATCGCTCTGAGAATTCAGCGCGGCGCTATTAGGGGTGTTAAGAAGGGTGACGGCGCTGGAAGTTAAGGGAAACCTCGGGCGCCGCATCTATGCTGCGGAAGAAGTCGCAGTCGCGGTCGACCGCCTTGCAGCCGAGATCGCCGTGGAATATCGCCGGCAACCGGTCGTGCTGCTCGGGGTGTTGAAAGGAGCGCTGTGCCTGATGGCCGACCTCGCGCGAGCGCTGGCCGGTGAGCCAGACGGTCCGAGTGAAATCATGGTCGACTATATTTTCGTTCAACGATATGGAAGCGCAGGGACAACCGGCACTGCGGCGCGGCTCGCGGCGGACGCCAGCCTGCCGCTAGAGGGCACTAACGTCATCATTGTCGACGATATCGTGGATACCGGCCTCACGCTCCAGTTTCTGCAAGCGTTACTAGCAGAGCGCCGGCCTGGGACGCTGCGGAGCTGCGTTCTCTTCGATAAGCCTGCACGGCGGGAGGTCGACGTGACCATTGATTACCGGGGTCTTGCCGTCCCGGACGTCTTCGCTATAGGTTACGGTTTGGACTATAAGGAATGTTACCGCAATCTTCCTTACCTGGCCGAGCTTCAAGAGGGGTCAAACGGTCTAACTAAAACGTGAGTAAACACCTCAAATCGATCATCCTGATCATCCTGGCGGTCGTCGCCGTCTTTATCATCGTCGAGCGGTTCGTCCAGCCCAGCGAGGGTGAAACGCGGCTCGATTACGGGGCCTTCTACCAAAAGCTCGAGGCAGGACAAGTTCAGTCGTTCCACGCCACCGGACTCAACGCGATCGGCGATCTGGCCAATGGAACGAAATACACGGTCGCCGTTCCTAACGTCGACCAGACCTTCGTTGACGAGGTCTACAAGAAGGTCAAAAGCGGCGCGATCAGCTTCGACCAGCAGTCGAATACCGGACTTCTTTCCAGTCTTTTGACGCTGGGGCCGCTGGCAATCACCGTGCTTCTGCTCTTTTTCATCTTGCGTCAGGCGCAGAGCGGCGGGAGTCAAGCGCTCTCGTTCGGGCGATCGCGCGCGAAGATGCTCTCTGAAAACCGTCCAAAGGTGACCTTTGCCGACGTCGCGGGTGTCGACGAAGCAAAAGAGGAGCTCGCCGAGATCGTCGACTTCCTGAAATTTCCCAAGAAGTACCAGTCACTGGGCGCGCGCATCCCCAAGGGCGTGTTGCTCCTTGGGCCGCCAGGCACGGGTAAGACCCTGCTGGCCCGCGCGATCGCCGGCGAAGCGGGCGTACCGTTCTTGTCGATCTCCGGTTCGGATTTCGTCGAAATGTTCGTCGGCGTGGGCGCCTCTCGCGTACGTGACTTGTTCGATCAAGCAAAGAAATCGGCGCCCTGCATCGTCTTCATCGACGAGATCGATGCGGTGGGACGTCAACGCGGCGCTGGTTTGGGCGGAGGCCACGACGAGCGCGAGCAAACGCTCAACCAATTGCTCGTCGAGATGGATGGATTCGACCAAAATACCGGTGTGATTCTGATTGCCGCGACGAATCGCGCCGACGTGCTCGATCCCGCACTCTTGCGTCCCGGACGTTTTGACCGACAGATCGTCGTCGGGCGCGCGGACTACAAAGGACGGGAGAAAATCCTCGAAGTGCACGCGCGTAATAAGCCGTTGGGTAAAGAAGTTTCGCTCGAAACGCTTGCAAAACGTACGCCCGGTTTTTCCGGAGCGGACCTGGAGAATTTACTGAACGAAGCGGCCTTGCTCGCGGCACGGCGCAACAAGAACGTCATCGAAATGATCGATTGCGACGAAGCAATCGATCGCGTAATGGTTGGGCCCGAGCGTAAGTCCGTAGTGATGTCGCAAAAAGAAAAGGAAACGACTGCATATCACGAGTCGGGTCATGCCGTGATCGGTGGACTGCTCGACAAATCCGATCCGATTCATAAAGTGACGATCATTCCACGCGGCATGGCGCTGGGCATCACGTGGTCGCTGCCGGAAGACGACCGGCACAATCGGAGCAAGGAAGAACTGCTCGCGATGATCACGCGCGCGATGGGGGGACGGCTCGCTGAGGAAATCAAGTTTGGCGACGTCACGACGGGCGCAAGTAACGATTTCGAACAGGCGACCGAACTGGCGCGCCGGATGGTGACTCAGTACGGTATGAGCGAGCTGGGCCCGATTCAGTACGGGCGCGGAGCGCATCAGGTCTTTCTCGGGCGCGACATCAGCGAAGAGCGAAACTATTCCGAAGAAGTCGCGAGCAAGATCGATGGTGAGGTTCGAAAGATCATCGAGTCGTCGTACCAAATCGGCAAGCAGATTCTCAATAATAATTGGGACAAAGTCGAACGCATGGTTGCGTCGCTACTTGAGTATGAAACCGTCGAGGCAGAAGAAGTCAAAGCGATCGTTGACGGTCGTCCGTTCGATCGGACTAAGGGCATCGAGGTAGCCCCGCCGACGGAATCGCCCGCGGACCGGCCCGTCGCCGACGAGCCCAAGCGCCTCGAAAAGCCCACGCGCCTGCCGCCGAAAATCTCGCCGGAACCGGCATGACCGGGCGACCCGCCTTCGCCGTAGCGATGCTAAGCCTGGCATCGCTGCTCTCGGCTGTATCGGTGAGCGCGGCGATAATGCGGGAAACGGGCTCCCTCCCACGCGGTGGATCGTACGTACTCTATCCGGACACGACGGTAGCTTCGGCCGCGGTTGGGCTCTGGTTTCGCGCCCCCGCCCCCGGTTACGACGACGCGACGCCGGGGATCGCGAACCTAGCGGCGACCGCAGCGGCCGTCGCCCCCCTCGCCAGCGGGAAATCGCTCTACGCGCTGGTGCACACCGTTGGCGGCGAACTGAACATCGCGGTCTATCCTGACATCATCGGGATTGGCGCGGTCGTTCCGGCTTCGGCGACGAGGCGGATCGTTGCGGCGATGACGGCGGCGTATTTCGCGCCGTCTGTGGACGACGCGGCCGTGAAGACGGCACGCGCAAACGCTGCCGTGCTCGGCGTTCAGCAGCGCTACGAATCCGACACTACGCTACACGACCTGCTCTTCAAGCAAATTTTTGCGATCGGGCCGGCGCATTATCCGCCGCTGCCAACCACAGTACCGCAACTGACCGGCATCACAACGGCTCAAGTGAGTGGTTACGCAAAGCGTGCCTTTCGTGCCGCTAACGCCGTGTTGACGCTGGCCGGAAACGTCGACGCTTCGAGCATAACGGCGGTGACCGACGGAGGCGGAGGCGGATCGATGGATTCACCGTACGATTCGAAGCTGGCCGGAATGCCCGTATCAACAACGGCGGTGGGGGCCGTGGACGGCGTTGGCCTCGCCTGGATTGGTCCACCGATCGCCGATCAAAAAGCTGCGACCGCGCTTGATTTTGTCGCCGATTATCTCTTTCGAGAGCAAACCGGCGTCGTCTCCAAAGTTCTCGACCGTTCACAGAGCGATGCGCTCGTCATCGGTCAATTCATCACGCTGCACGATCCCGGCGTCATGGTAGTGACGATCGGGGGCAGCCACGAGAAACAGACCGAGAAGAACGTCATGGACGCGCTTGAAGCATTGCAGCAGCCGATGGACGCGCAAGCCTTTAATGCGGCGCGCGAAGCCTTCTTATACCACGTCGCCGCCGATACGCAAACGCCGCAAGAACGAGCCGACAATCTCGGTTGGTATACGGTCGAAGGGAATCTCGAATACGCTCCAGGCATCGCGCACGGAAACTACGAGCAGGCCGCGCGGGCGCTCGATCCGCAGTACGTCGCCGAAGTCGTCCGTCACTATCTGCGCAAGCCGGTCGTCGTCGATTTGATCGCTACCACACCGCAAAAGGAGTCGTCTCAGTGAAGCTCGTCTCTTGGCTGTGCCTCACGGCCGCCTTCGCGATTGCGACGGCGCCCGTCAGTGCGCTTGCGGCCAGCGTTGCGGTTCCCGCGCCGAGCGTGGAAAACGCCGGCGGTGGTACGACGATCGTCCGCCAAGTCGACGGCGCCGCCTCGCTGGTCGGCACGAGCATGATCGTGCGCGCCGGGCTGGATCGACAGACGATGAAACAAAACGGTTTGGCCGCGCTAGTCGCCGAGACGATCGTACGTACGCCGCTGGCTCAGGGTGACAAGTCCGTGCTTCCGTTGGAAGATGCGATCGCTGCGCGAGGAGGCTCGATCCACTTTACGGTGGATCCCGCGGACGTGCGGTTTTATGTCGAGGCGCTGGCCGAAGACGCGCCCGCCGTTCTCGATATGTTCCGCACCGCGTTGGCCGCGCCGGACTTCTCGCCCGCGACGGTCCGCGATGCGAGATCGGTTTTGGTGCGCCAGATCGCCCAAGTTCAACAAGTCGCGCTTCAAGTCGGTCTCGATATGCTCAATGCGGCTTCGTCGCGTCAGGCCAACGCTGGCTTGCCGGAACTCGGAACACCTGCGTCGCTGGCGCAGTTCTTCTCTACCGACGCACGGACGTTTTACCGCGCGTACTATCGGCGCGGCGGGGCTTTCGTCAGTGCGGGAGGACGCCTCGACACGCTGCCGGCGGAAACATTGACCGCGCTAGCCGCCGCGTTGCCTGTTGGAACGACTGTGCCGGTAACGGTGCGGGTTCCGACGCTCAATGGTGCGACCCATGAAATCGTCGCCCATCGTGACATATCGTCGCCGTGGTTGATCGCCCAATACCCCGCGCCAAACGTCGACAGTCGCGACTTCGGACCGATGCTCGTCTTAGCCGCCTTTGTCCGGAGAACGCTTTCCGATATCGCGCAAGTGCCGGGGGTCGTCTCACCGACCTTTGCCTCGCGCTCGGTCGGCACGGTGTACGCATACGATCGAGCTCCGGCGACTTTGGTGCTGTACGTGAACGGCGGGCTGATCGGCAATCCCAGCCGCGCTTTTGCGACGGCCCTCTCGGTTGTCGGCGTGCTCGCCGCTACACGGCTCCAAGGCTCGATCGAGGAGTTCAAAGCCGAAGCCGCGGGCGACTTTGCCAGCGACGCGACGACGCTGGAAACGCGGACCTGGCTGGCCGCAGTGTTTTCGCGTGAGAGCGCGTCGCCGGACTTTATCAATCACGCGCTGGCTGCGATCTCCGCGACGACCTCGGACGACGTTCAGCGCGTTGCGCGGTCGTATCTCGGCAATCCTACGATTGCGCTGGTATTACCCCGCGGCACGAATTTACAGGATTGATTCTCGCGCCTAGCCGCCCATGAAAGTTGCGCTCGTTCATGATTACTTGAACCAGCGCGGCGGTGCGGAGCGCGTTTTCTCGAGGATAGCGCAGGCCTGGCCCGAGGCGCCGGTCTACACGGCACTCTACGACGCTCGTCTTGTCGGCGATTTGATTCCGGCACCGCGTGTGCGCTGCTCCTACTTAGCTCGCGTGCCGTTCGCGAATCGATACTTTCGCGCGCTCGCGCCGTTCTATCCACGGGCGTTCGAAACTTTCAATTTCTCCGGCTTCGACGCAATCGTCAGCTCGACAACCGCGTGGGCCAAGGGTGTGCGTGTTCCGGGGGGCGCGGTTCACGTCTGTTACATCAACACCGTCAGCCGTTTTGCATTCGCCTACGACGACTACGTCGGAACCCCGCTGCTTCGCCCGATGGTCGATCGCTTGATCGCGTGGGATCGTGCCGCCGCACAGCGCCCGACGCGCTTCGTCGCCAACTCGCAGAACGTCGCGGAACGCATCCGGAGATACTACGGTCGAGATAGCGACGTTCTTCACTGTCCGGTTGAAGTTCAGCGCTTCACCGTGGGGAGCGGTGCGGGCGACTATTATGTCGTCGCGTCGCGCCTGCTGCCGTATAAGCGCATCGATCTCGCCATTCGCGCCGCAGCGCTCGCTGGGGTCAAGCTTTTCGTGGCCGGCACGGGGCCGTCGGAAGGAGCGCTGCGAAAACTTGCACACGGCACAACGACGACGGTGCTCGGGTACATCTCCGACGCGCGGCTCAACGAGCTGCTCGGCGACGCTCGCGCCGCGATCGTACCGGGAGAAGAAGATTTTGGCCTCGTGCCGCTCGAAGCGGCCGCCGCCGGGCGGCCAACGATCGCGTTTCGCGGGGGCGGCGCCCGCGAAACGATCGTGCAGGGAGAAACCGGCGCTTTCTTCGACGAGCCGTCGGCTGAATCGCTGGCGTCCGTTCTGCGCACCTTCGACGCGTCGCGATTCGATTCGCAGCGCTTGCGAGCCCACGCAGAGCAGTTTGCGCCGGAGCATTTTATCGATCGCCTTCGCGCTATCGTGGAACGCGTTTATCGAGAAAAGGTCGCTCCGTAGATGGACGGCTTTTACGATCGTAGCATCCGCGCGATATACGTAGCCGTCTCGATCTTTGCGGTGGTCTACGTCGCGTTGGATCTCAATAAGCTCTATGCGTTGCGGTACGGCGCCGATCTTGGTACGTACTTGCAAACGTTTGTGAATCTGCAGCACGGCTCGTCGTGGAACTACGGTGAGTGGCGCCCGCACTTCCAGGTGCACGATTCATGGGTGCTCGGCTCGCTGGTTCCGCTAGTCGCGTTGTTTCCGCGCTCGGAGACGCTAGTCGTCGCGCAGGTGCTTGCGGTCGCGGTCGCGGCGATCCCACTCGTGTTGCTGGCACGCGAGATCGGTCTCGCAGCTGGCTACGCGAATCTCATCGGAATCGCGTATCTGCTGTCACCAGCGGCACAAGGGCTGGGTTACGATAACTTTTCCGAGAATGCGTTCGTACCGTTGCTCGCGTTCAGCGGTGCGCTGTTCGCTCGACGGCGCGCACTGTGGCCGACGCTGCTGATCGCGCAGCTGCTCATGGGGTTGAAGGAGGATCAGATCCTTTTTGTGTTGTGGTTTGCCGCGGCCTGCGCGCTGTGGTGGGATCGACGCATCGGGCTGGCGTTGGGGGCGCTGGGCATTTGCAACGCTGCCGGGTTTTTTGTCACCGAGCGCGTGTTTGCAACGGTACCGAGCGTTCCGCACTATGGACTCACAGTCTTCGACCCTGCCGGCAAAATCGCAATGATCTTTCTGTTGCTCGCTCCGTTTGCGTTCGCGCCACTCGCGATCGGACGCTGGCTGCTTTTGGGCGCACCGCTGTTGGCGGAGATCGCCTTCATGCGGCCGTGGAACTATGAGCCCAGCCGAGTCGGGTCGCACTACACGGCGACGTTGGTTGCGGCGACAGCCATCGCGGCGGCGTTCGGCATTGCGCGCAATCCACGCTTCGCGCGCGGGGTGCTTCCTTGCGCGCTCGTCGTGTTGTTGCTATTTAACGATACCGTTCTGCGGCCCGGGCGCTGGCCGTACATCGTCGATTGGGATGCGTACGCTCAAGCACTAGCGAAGCGCGATAGCCGGCAACCCGTCTTGCTGATGCGGCGGGACGAAGGCGTTTGGGCCGTCGCTGCGGCGAACCCGCAGGTACGTCTCGATCCTCACCCCGATCCGAATGTCCCCCGATGCGGCGCGTACGACACGAATGCAGCGGCTTTTTTTGCAAGCCTAGCCGGAGGCCCGCTGCCGGGCCTCTGCGGCGGCGTGCCCGTGCAACGCTGAAGTAAAGTGCTGACGCTACAGGTGCGCGCAATGCGGGAAGATCGCGGCCGGTTCGCCTCACTACGCGACGCGCGCGTCCTAATCTACTGGCCGCACGGGCTGGGCGATTGGGTTCACTTTGGCGCGCTCGCGCCGCTACTGGAAAAGTCCAACTCCTACGCGATCACGCGCTTCGGCGACGATTACGTTAGCCTGATGGAGGGCTGCACCAGGCTGGAGCCACTCTTCAGCGGTGTCCGCCGACTCGGGGACGGCGCGGATCGCGACGCGCGCCACCTCGGACTGATCTTGAAGCGATGCGATGGGCGAAGCGTCACACTCAAGGTTCCCGCTCCGCTGGACGAACCGGCGAAGCGCTTCGCACCCGACGTCGTGCTTTGGACCGATTATCCTGAAACCGAAGGCATGACCGCGTATCCCTTTCAGACCAAAGCGCGCAACCTCGCGCGACTGATCGTGCGCCCCGAGAGACTCTCGGAATTCGACTTGGCGCGCCCGTTACCGAACGCGATCGATTTCTCCGCGCCGGCCGCCATACAGCGACTGGTGGACGAACGGCTGGCGCGCGTTCTGCCTCCACACACGCGCTTGTGCGTCGTCTCGCGCACGGGCGTGACGGCATCCCGAAAGAACTGGGGTGATGGCTCGCAAGCCCGAGCGTTCGTTGCCGCGCTGCGCGCTGCTACGCCGCGCTGGCAGTTTGTCTCAATGGACGACGAGAGTCTGGGCGAAGGCGTTACCGGCTTTCGCGCGCTCTTTGGTGACTTAGACGAGCCGTTCGCGCGCCTCTACAAAGCGGTCGTCAAACGCACCGACCTTTTCGTTGGAATTCCCGCGGGCCCGCTGCACTTCACGATGGCGCACGGCGGCGTGCCAATCGTTGGAGTGTGGCTCGCTCATCATCCCGACTGGTACGACGAACCGAACTCCGCCGCCATACATCTGATCGGGCGCTACGTGCGCGACCGCGGATTCGACCGGCGGCCCGCGACGACCAGCACCCCACCCGCGCTTCGACATCGACTGCAGTATCTCGACACGCCTGCGATCGAAGCCGAGGCCGTCGTCGAGGCCGCCCGGATGCTTATGAGGTGATTTTGGGGACGAACAGCAGCAAAACGATCGACAACGTATTGAACAGTGCGTGCGAGATCATCGACGCGTACGCATTACGCGTGCGGTAGTACACCGCGCAGAGAACCACTCCGCCCAGAGCGAGGGGCAGCGCGGCGTAAACGTCGCCGTGCGCGATCCCGAAGAGCACGCCGCTAACGGCCGCGCCTCCCCAGAAGCCGGCATAGCGCATCCCGAGATTGAAGAAGAAGACGCGGAAAAACGTTTCTTCCGCAAACGGCGCGAAGACGACGGCAAACGCGACGAAGATGGCAATCGTCTTAGAGTCGTGAAGCTGTTTGAAAATCTGTACGATGTCTTGCTGATGCTGGCTGTGCGCGAGAGACTCGATGAGCGTTGCGCCGCCGTTTGCAACGACCACCATAACGCCGGCTCCCAGTATTGCGGTGCCCACATTCGACGCCGTCGGCATACGAAACCCTAGCTCGCTCAAACTGAATTTGGAAAGCGACGGTAGTGCGGCCAGCACCAGCACGACGAGCACGCCTTCGACCACGAACTGAAACAGGATCAAGAGATCGAATTCCAGCGGGCTTAGCGCCGGAACGCGACTCGTCTGGAGCCCGGCGATGAAAGCCGCCACGAACAGAAAGGCGATAAAGCCCGCCAGCAGCCAGGTCCAAACGCCTTTGAAACTATCCTTCGGCCAGCGCGTCGGCCAGGCGCGCGAAATCGCTGAGGTCGAGTCGTTCACCGCGAAGCTCCGGAGAGAGATTGCTGAGCGCAAGCGCGCGTCCAATCTGGGCTCGGTCGAGATTGAGTGCAAGCGCCAGACTGTTAACGAGCGTCTTCCGCCGGTACGCGAACGCGCCGCGGACGACCTTCCAAAAAAGCGTGGTGTCGCGCGTGCGCACGGCCGGCGCTGCTCGCCGTAACAGCCGCACGACGCTCGAGTGCACTTTTGGCGCTGGAAAGAACGATCCGGGAGCCAGGGTAAATACGAGCTCCGCGCTCATTGCATATTGCACTGCGACGGAAAGACTGCCGTACGCCCGCGTGCCCGGCGTCGCGACCAGCCGCTCTGCCACGTCTTTCTGGACCATTACGGTTAGCGAATCGGGGCCGTCGTGCATCTCGATCAAGTGAAGCATCAACGGCGTCGCGATATTATATGGGAGATTTCCCGCAACGCGCCACGGTTGCGCGCGGGACCACTCGTTGTAATCAAAGGTCAGCGCATCCGCGGCAATGATGCGCCCCGCATTTATTTCGGGGCGCGAGCGCAGTATTTCGACGAGCTGTGGGTCAACCTCGAGCGCCGTCACATCCGCGCCTTCGGCCAGCAGCGCCGCCGTCAGCGCTCCGGTGCCAGCGCCGATTTCTAGAATGTGCGTTCCGGGAGATGCGCCCTGCAGGCTGAGGCGCGCAATGTGACGCGCGGCCGACGCATTGGTCAGGAAATTTTGGCCGAGTCGCTTCTTCGGTCGTAACCCCGCTCGCGCGAGCAGTCTACGGGGGCTAAGCACCCCGTCATTGTACGCTACTTCAGCCGATATACCGTGACGTCGCGTCGGCCGAAGAGCATGGCGTCGCGCCAGGAGTCGAAGCCCAGGTCGATGCGGTGCCCGATGATCGCACCACCGGTATCGCCCGCAATCGCGGGACCGTAACCTGGGATATACAGGCGCGTGCCGAGTGGAATCACGCGCGGATCGACCGCGACGATTCCGTGTCCCGCGCGGTGACCGATTGCGGTCATGCCGTCGCATCCACCGCAACTTGCGGTGTAGGCCGTTGCGACCATTTCCATCGCGCCGTATGCCATGCGGGCCGCACCGTGCGCTTCGAATTCGGCAAGCGGTGAATTGCCGATTCCGATTCCGACGATGCGCGCGTGCGACACGCGCTCGACGCTGGTCCAAAGCACGAAGTGATGAACCGGACCGCCGTCACGTTGAGCGTAGCGCATTCGCACTTCGAGAACGCCGGGCGTGCCCCGAGCGATGATTTTCGAGCTTCCCGGAGCCAGGGCGGGGGTGAGCCGGCGTACGATTTGCGGAGCGATTGAGCGGTGCTCGACGAGCTCCCAGGTCACGACGCCGTCGCGATGCCAGGCTACCCCGGTGACCGATGAAGGTGAATTAGAAAGCGGCGTGGCCGCGAACGCCGGATAGACTGCCAATACGGCGACGGCAAAAGTGGCGCAGAGTACGCGTCCGATCAACCCGAAATTCCTTTCTTTCCTGGCTCGTCGTCAAGGTCTGAGCACTACACCACGCTAGTAGCGAACGATGAGCGGCGAGTCGCGTTTGGGGAAGCGGCGCAAGGCGACCGCTGGGCGATGGATCCTACGGAAACGCCGAGACACTCCAAGCCTGCTTGCTGTCCTTTTTGGCAGGCTTAATCTGACCCGGGCACTATAGCACATTCACTCCGAAGCGGGAATATGCCCAAAGTCACAACGGCAAGGAGGACCCTTCTCGCGGACTCTTGCCGGTCAGACGCGAAGAGCAATGCGGGCATGGAGTTCCTTCGCGTCGGGTTTTTCACGGAAATTTATCGCCCGGTGGTCAACGGCGTGGTGGCTTCCATCGAGGCGCTGGCCGACGGCCTGCGCGCGCGGGGACACGCCGTCTATTGCTTTGCGCCGCGGATGCCGGGCTATGCCGAGGCGGATGGCCCGGTCTTTCGGATGCCGTCGCTGCCGCTGCCGACGCGTACACCGTATCGCCTAACACTTCCATTGGTGAGCCGGCGCAACCTCAACGGTGTGATCAAACGGCTCTCGCTCATCCACGTTCACTCGCCGTTCGTCACCGGATGGATGGGATTGCGCTACGCGCGCCGTTACGGCATGCCGATCGTCTACACGTACCACACGCAGCTCGAAGCGTACGCGCACTACATTCCGTTTGAGCCGAACGCGACGCGGTTTGCGGCCACGCAACTCACGCGGACATTTGCCAACTTGGCCGATGCCATCATCGTGCCCACCCCGGCGATGGCCGATCGCTTGCGCGAGCTCCGCGTCAGCACGCGAATCGAAATCGTTCCAACCGGCGTCGACCTGGTGCGTTTCGGCGCGGGCCGCCGTGACGAGGCGCTCCGGTTGAGGCTCGGCGTGCGTCAGGGTGAACGTCTGCTCCTGAGCGTTTGCCGCTTGGCCAAAGAGAAGAACGTCGAACTGATCTTGGAGGCGCTTGCGTTTGCGCAAGACGCCTCGCTCAAGCTCGCGATCGCAGGGGACGGCCCCCTTCGGTCAGATCTCGAGGAGCTCGCGCGCAAACTCGGCATTGCCGAACAAACACGTTTTCTCGGCGTGGTGCCTCGCGACGACCTGCCCAACTTCTATGCGAGCGCAGACGCCTTCGTGATGCCGAGTACGACTGAAACGCAAGGGCTCGTGCTGGCAGAAGCGCTGGCCGCAGGTGCGTACGTCATTGCGGCGGACGCCGCGCCAAATGGGGAAGTCCTGGACGGTGCCGGCAGCGTCGTTTCGCCGACGGCGCCCGCCTTCGCCCGCGCCTTCACAGCCGTCCCCGTTAGGCCGGATCAAGCGGCGGCGGGGACCATACGCCGAGCGGCGGAGCGTTTCTCTTTGGAGCGACAGACCGATCGCACGCTCGCTCTTTATACGAGCCTCCGGCAACCCGCACGGATTGCTTGACTCGAACATACGTTCGCTATACACTAGACGTGAGGCAGAACGATGCGAGGTTCGATGATCGAAGCGGCGGTCGGCTACGCGGCAGGCCCGCGTGGCGAGGGGATTGCCTACGCGCTCTTGAGCGCCAGTGGAAAGCAGCGGTTAATCCGTTTGACCTTCCGGGTGCCCGATGCGGCCGGGTTTATCGACCGCGCGAGCGGCTATGCAGCGCTGACCACGCTGGCGGAAACGCTTCGCGCACGCGGGCTTGCGCGAGTGCGCTTTCTCTTGGGCGATGCAGCGCTCGTCGCTGAAATCAATCAGCGCAAAGTGCTCGCCGACGCGCTCGTGCTTCCGTACGTTCGTTTGCATTGCGCCCTTAACGCGCTTTCTTCGTACAGCGTGCGAGTCCAAACCACCGACGATTTGACGCAAAGGGCCCGAGCAGAAGCCGCGCTGAATCTCGCGGCATGAGGTTTAGCCCGGTAACGCCGGACGATTTACCGATTCAAACCACCGCTCTCGCCGAAGCCCTGCTCGGCTGCGTTCTGGTGCGTCAAAGCGAGGATGGAATGACCGCGGGGCGCATCGTCGAGACGGAGGCTTACCTTCCCGGAGATCCCGCTTGTCACGCCTATAGCGGAAAGAGCCGCCGTAATGCGACGCTTTTCGGGCCGCCCCATCGGGCGTACGTCTACCAGATTTACGGCACGTCGTTTTGTTTCAACTTATCGAGCGAATGCGACGGCACGGGAGCAGGCGTGCTCGTTCGAGCGTTAGAGCCCATCGAAGGCCTCGCGTTGATGAGAGCCCGGCGCGACATTGAGAATTCGCTCGACCTCTGTCGCGGGCCAGGGCGCCTTTGTCGCGCACTGGCGATCGACCGGTCTTTAGACGGGCTCGACCTTTTTGCGAAATCGCAGCTCTGGCTTGCGCGCACGAGGGCGGCCCCCTTGCGCGTCGGGCGCAGCCGGCGAATCGGCGTGACGCGAGCCAAGGAGCGTCGTTTGCGCTTCTATGAGGCCGGTACACCCTACGTTAGTGGACCCGCTCGCTTGCGGCTGGCTTGAAGGCCCGGTTCCATTGTGCTATAGTGTGGTCGTCGTGTTGCGGTCGCTTTGTTGACAGCCGCGATATTCTTTGACATCCCCACGTTCACGTCACCGGTTTGATTGCGATGGCAGCCTCGCTTCGCCCCAACGCTTGACGTGTGCGGCTCTAACAGCGAGAGATTCTTCTGCAAACCGAACATCGTCCCAACCCCGAACAGCGCTTCAACAACGATATGCGCTCGCAGCAAGGCGGCGGAGGACGCCGTCGACGTGCGCGTCGGCGCCATCACTTTCCGCAACACGCCGCGGCATTTCACGATCAGCTTCCGCAGGTCGAACTGCCGCCGATGCTCACTGAGGCTCAGCTTTCTGAAAAGACGAAGACTGAGCTGCTCGAGCTCGCGAAGGAGCTCGAAATTGAGATTCCAACGCCGGCCAAAGTAAAGAAGGATGAGATCGTTACCCTTTTGGTGCAGGCGCAAATTGCTCGCTCCGGTATCGAGGTGGCGAGCGGCATTCTCGACATCTTACCCGAGGGGTATGGTTTCCTGCGGCGCGCGGGCTACTACATCGGTAACGACGATGTCTACGTTAGCCAGTCGCAGATACGCCGCTTCGAATTACGGCGCGGCGACATGGTCGAAGGCCAGGCCCGGCGTCCCAAAGAGAGCGAAAAATATTACGGGCTGATTCGTGTCGACAAAGTCAACGGGTTTGAGCCCGAAGCCATTAAAGGGCGGCGAGTCTTTGAAAAGGGAACGCCGATCTATCCGCAAGAGCGGTTCAAGCTCGAGGTGCGCTCGACGCAGCTCTCAACGCGCGTCATCGATCTCTTTTCGCCGATCGGCAAAGGCCAGCGTGCCCTGATCGTCTCACCCCCGAAGGCCGGTAAGACGACGCTGCTCAAGAACATCGCCAACTCGATTTCTATCAATCACCCCGACGCGCATATCATCGCGCTGCTCGTGGACGAACGCCCGGAAGAGGTGACCGACATGCAGCGCACGATCGACGGCGACGTAGTCGCGTCGACGTTCGACGAGCATCCCGAAAACCACACGGCCGTTGCGGAGCTAACGATGGAGCGCGCGAAGCGCCTCGTCGAGCTCGGTAAAGACGTCGTGATCTTGCTCGACTCGATCACGCGCCTGGCGCGTGCCTACAACCAGGTGGTCGCGAGCTCCGGCCGCACGCTCTCCGGCGGTCTCGACACCGCCTCGTTGCACAAGCCGAAGCGCTTCTTCGGCGCTGCCCGAAAAATCGAAGAGGGCGGCTCGCTCACGATCATCGCGACCGCGCTGATCGAGACCGGCTCGAAGATGGACGACGTGATCTTCGAAGAGTTCAAAGGCACCGGCAACATGGAGATCGACCTGACGCGCAAACTCGCCGAATCCCGCGTCTTTCCGGCGATCGACATCAAACGTTCCGGCACGCGGCACGAAGAGCTGCTGCTCTCGCCCGACGAGATGCGCAAGATCTGGATGCTGCGCCGCGCCACGGCGGTGCTTAATACGGGCGACATCACCGAGATTATCCTCGACAAGATGGCGCAAACGCGCACCAACGAAGAGTTCCTGCAAACGGTCACCAAAGAGGCGCTCTCGATGTCGCGCGGCCATGAAGATAATGGAAAGTATTAGGATAACGTCGGCGGCGGATTCGGCTAAGGGTGAAGGGCAGCGCGACTCAATAGATATTTGGCGCGCAGCGGGGTTGCGTCGCGCAGACATGCCGACGAGCTCGTTGCGGCCGGTCGCGTGCGCGTCGACGGACGGATCGTGCGCGAGCTCGGCACGGTGGTGCGGCCCGGCGAGCGGGTTGAGGTTGATGGAACCGCCGTCGCGCTTCCCGCCGAACCAACCTATTTGCTGTTGCACAAACCGCTTGGCGTCGTTACGACGATGCGGGATCCGCAAGGGCGCTCCACGATTTCAGACTTGGTCCCGCTGCAACGCGGCGTTTTTCCGGTCGGGCGGTTAGACTACGCCACATCCGGAGCGCTGCTACTGACCAACGACGGCGACTTGGCCCACCGCCTGCTACACCCACGTTTCGGCGTCGAGAAGACCTATCGCGTTACGATCGCGGGGTGGCTCTCGGCCGAAGACGTCCATCGCTTGACGCACGGCGTGACGCTCTCTGAGTTTCGCGCGTCAGGGTCCAAAGTACGAGTCGTCAGCGTACGCCGGGAATCCAGCGTTCTCGACATAACCATTCACGAGGGGCGTAACCGGCAGGTTCGGCGGATGTTTGAAGCGCTGGGCCATCGCGTCCTGGAATTGACGCGCATTCGGTTTGGACCGCTCAAGTTGGGCGGACTGCCTGCTGGCCGCTTTCGGCCGCTGACTGCCAAGGAAGTCGCGGCACTCGAGCGCCATCGCAGGCCGCCGGGGGAATCGCCTCGTACCACACCGGCGTGAGGTGCGTCATGAAACTCTTCCTTCGACTCATTGTGCCGGCCGTCGCGGTATCGGTTGCATTTGCGCAGACTCCGGCGTTCGCTCAGTATGCGAACGAATTCGTACCGGCCAAGTTGTTGCACCAAGGCAAGACGAGCCAGCCGATCGTCGGCAACGGCAAGGTCGTCGTACAAGTAGAAGTGCACCCCGACGGTTCGCATAAAGCCATCAAAGTCATTAGCTCGACAAATCAGGGCGACAACGCCGCGGCGATGGAAATCGCTCAAAACTCGACGTATCGTCCGGCGCGTCGTGGTGCTACTCCGATTACGGCGTTTTACGACTTTACGCTCCAATTCCACGGCAGGTCCGTGGCGAATGCGAGCACCGAAGGGTCGGGCGGCGGGTTACCTGCCGGCGGAACGCTGAGTCCGGCAGCCGGCCAAGTCGCGACTCTTATTCGCGAAAAACAATATGCCGAAGCCAAGTCGAAGGCGCAAAGCGCCCTCCTTTCAAACCCGTCCGATGAGTCGTTGCGGCAGATGCTCGGCGTTGCCGCGTTTGACAGCAACGACTACGCGACGGCCGCCGCCGCTTTCGATAAAGTGGGGACGATCGGCAAGCAGTTCCAACCCATCGCCGCGCGAAGCTTTGCCAGGGCGTCTGTGGATGAATCCACGTCGAATCCGGCCCAGGCGCTTGCTTACGCGCAAAAAGCCGTCGCGCTCGACTCGAGCGCGAACTCAAAATACGCTCTGGGCATGGCGCAAGTGGCCAACAAGCAGTACGGCGACGCGATTGCGACGCTAAAACAGGTGCACGCCTCGGCATTCGCCGATCCAAAAACGCCGACCAACGCCAAGGTAGCGATCGACTCAGCGCTGATGAACGCCTACTTGCAGACGAATGATACGCAAGACATGCAGGCGACCGCCGCCGAGATCAAACAACTCGATCCCAACAGCACGTTACCGGGCCGAATGGTGGGAAGCAGCCTGCTGAAAATGGGCCTCGACGCGGCCAACGCCAAGAACTACGATCAAGCCTTCAAAGACTTCGATCAAGCGGCGGCCGGAGGCGACCCGGAGGTTGCCGTCACAGCCAATACGCAAGCCGCGTTCTTGGTTGCAAGGATGGATAAGCCGGATTACAAGCGGATGCAGGCATACGCGGACAAGGCTCTGGCCCTCAAACCCAACGATGCAGCAGCGAATTTCGCTGAAGGAATTGCGCTGACGGGTCAGTGGGCGTCGAGCCATGACGACGGCACAAAGAAAAAGGCCGCCGAAGCCCTCGATAAGGCCGATCAGCAAGCCAAGGCGGAGGGCAATGAAGCATTAGCGCTTCAAATCGAATCGTTTGTGAAAAAGAACCTGAACGCCACTCCCGCTGGCTAGTCGGGAAGCGGCGGTTGAGATTACCAGGACTTTCGGCCGGGGTAGGCCAATCTCGCGCCCTCACGGGGCGAAGGTCGCCGCGGAACATCGTCTAGTGGAGGGATCGTAGAGACGTGTTTTCGGGATTTATGGGTCTCATGCAGCAGGGCGGCTGGGATATGTGGCTGCTCTTGCTCATTTCGATCGTCGGTCTTGCCGTCGTCATCGAGCGTTTGGTCTTCTTTCAGATGCAGCACTCCGACACCAAAGGTTTGCTGCGTCAGATCGGAACCAAAGTTTCGGAAGACGATCTCGACGGCGCGATCGAAATCTGTAAGAAGAAACGTGGCATGCTTCCGCGCATTCTCGAGTTCGGGCTTCGCCGGGGCGAGAAGAACCGCGCCGACATCACCGACGCGCTCTCGATTGCGTTGATGGAGCACCTCAATTCATTGGAGCGGAATCTGGCGATCATCGGGACGATCGCGGTCATCGCACCGTTCGTCGGCCTCTTCGGCACCGTCTTGGGCATCATCCGAGCCTTCCAAGACATTGCCCTCAAGGGGAACTCGACGCCTGCGGTCGTCGCGGCGGGCGTATCCGAAGCCTTGATCACGACGGCGACCGGTTTGATTATTGCGGTCATCGCGGTGGTCTTTTTCAACTTCTTCAAGTCGCGCATCAAGAACTACAATCAAGAGATGATCGTCGCTGCGAATCAGCTCGCGGAAATGCTTCACTTCCACAACACCGGCGCGCCGATTCCGACGGAGCTTTATCAGCCGACGAAGGCCTCGGCCAAGTAGGGTCGCGGAGGCATCACGGTGGGACTGTTATCGGCACAACAAGAGCAAGAGGTAATGGCGGAGATCAACATCACGCCATTTACCGACGTATTGCTCGTTTTGCTCATCATCTTCATGATTCTCGCCGCGCTGGTCGCACCGCCCGGTTTCGAGAAAGAGCTGCCCAACAAAAATCCCAACAGTTCGACGGAAAACAAGAACAAGAACGATATCGAAGTCGACGTCAACAATAAAGGCGTAATATTTGTCGATGGAACGAAGACCGACGAGGTCGGCGTATATCGCGTCATATACGATGCCTCGAAGAAGAAGCCGCACCACCACGTAGCCGTAGTCGCCGACGCGAAGGCGCCGTACGGGATTATCATTCGAATTCTCGACGCCGCCAAGCAAGCCGGCTTGGAAGACGTCGGTTTCGTAACATCCTAGGAGGGTTAATGCGTGGCCGTTTCCACAGGTGGAGGCGAAGATGAGGTAATGTCGACAATCAACATCACGCCGTTTACCGACGTGTTGTTGGTGCTCCTAATTATCTTCATCATTTTGGCGTCGGTAACAAAAGAGCCGAAGCTGCCCGATGCGTACAACAAGGACAAGGTTCAACCGTCGCAGATCGTCGTGATCATCGATGAAAACGACCACATCCAAATCGGCTCCAATCAAGTTACGATTGGCGACGCGAAGGCCGCCTTCGCGCAGCTCCAAGATGCCACCGACCACAAGTTCAAAAGCGTCATTATCAAAGCGAATCCCAAGACCAGCTACGGCATCATCCTGCAGCTCATGGATGCGGCGAAATCCGTGAACCTCACCGATTTTGGCCTCGCCAACCACGTCCAGGGCAGTCCCGCGGGCGTAAACCAGTAGGCAATGGCCAAGCGCGGATCTCCCTACATCACGACCGGCGAACGCGTCCGAGGCTTTATCGGCTGGGCCTTCGTGATCTCGCTGGTCGCACACTTAGCGATCGGCTCGGTGTTGCCCAATTTTGCGCAGCACCACGAAGAACAGAACGTCGAGAAGGTCACGATGGCCAAGAAGACGCGCGTTCGCGTGCCGACGCCGCCGCCGCCCACGCCCACGCCGCCGCCCACGCCGACGCCAAACCCGCTTTCGACGCCGCCGCCGAAGAAGCAAGAGCAACCCCAGCCCAAGCTCAAGGTCAATCTCGTTCACACTAGCAACAACAAAGCGACCGGATCGACCGAGAGCACCGTAACCCAGCCGAAGAGTGGAAGTGAGAACGGCGCGCCGGCGGGTCAGGGTACGGCTGCGCCGGCTTCCGCACCCCCGGGAACGCCAAAGCCGGCGTGCGCCAATCCGAACGTCGAAGCGACGGTCACTAACCCCGTGCAGCCCGATTATCCGGAATCCGCGCGCGATCTCGGCCTTGGCGCCGTCACCGTGGAAGTCGAAGTCACCGTTGGTCCAAGCGGGAATTTGGTCGGTGCGTCGGTCTACAAGAGCTCGAGCAACATGGCGATCGATCAGGCAGCGCTGCGCGCCGCTCGACAATCCGCGTACTCGCCGAAACTCATCGATTGTCAGCCGACAACGGGCAACTATCTCTTCCGCGCTGATTTCCAGCCGGATTAACGTTCAACTGCCCCATGCGCCGTGAAACGCATTCCGCGTTTACTGGTAATTGCGTTCGCGCTTTCGCTGCTCGTGCACCTCATCGTCGCGGTGATTCTTCGTCCCGCCTCACCGACGCCGCAGAATCAGGCTGAAGTCGTTTCAATCGAGCATCGGCCCGCGACCATCGCCGTAAGAAAGATTCCCACTCCGCCGCCTCCTCCGAGACCTCGCCCGTCACCATTGGCAGCAAAGTCTGCACCGCCGCGCGCCAGCAAGGGCCCGGCCGCGCCGGCAGAAGCGGGTGGGGGGCCCGCCGCTGCCCGAACGCCGGTCGCCGCGTCGCCGACTCCCTCGCCGGTCGCGACTGCCAATGCCGGCTGCACGCAACCCAATGCCGCCGCCGCCGTTGCCGTCTCTCCCTCACCGCCCGACATCGCGCCAGAGGCGCGCACCGCCGGTACGAACGGGGTTGCGCTCGTGCACGTCCAGCTCGATTCGGCGGGTCAGGTGACGAGCACCGGTGTTATGCAAAGCACGGGCAACTCATCGCTGGATCTCGTGGCGGTATCGATGGCACGCCAAGCGCGCTACACACCGGCGCTCCGCGATTGCAAACCGGTTGTGGGAACCTATACCTACAGCGTCAAGTTCGTGGCGTGGTAGGCTAAGCAGGTGACCTTCGTTCAAGCGCTCGTTCTTGCATTGTTGCAAGGCACCAGCGAGCTCTTTCCCGTGTCGAGCCTCGGCCATACGATTCTCGTTCCGGCGCTGCTGGGATGGCACAACGTGGATCGTTCGAGCGCATCGTTTTTGGCGTTTGTGGTCGTGTTGCACTTGGGCACCGCGCTGGCGCTCGTCGTTTTTTACCGCGCGCAATGGTATGCAATCGTTCGGGCGGTTATCGCGAGCTTGATACGCGGTAGCTTGAGCGACGATCGCGACGAACGAATCGGCTGGCGGCTCGTCGTCGCGACGATTCCGGTCGGGATTCTCGGCGTGATATTTGAGATTCCGGTGCGCCGTCTGTTTGGGTCGCCCGCCCCTGCGGCGTTCTTTTTGCTTATCAATGGCCTGGTCATGTTCGCTGGCGAAGCGCTGCGGCGGCGACAGCGTCGGGCCATTGGAAGAGCCGATAAACCGATCGAGCGGTTGGGCTATCCCGCGAGCCTTTCCATCGGCTTCGCGCAGGCGTTCGCGCTGCTCCCGGGCATCTCGCGATCGGGCATCTCGATGGTCGCGGGGCTGCTTTGCGACCTCGATCACGAAGATGCGGCACGGTATTCGTTCTTGCTGGCGACGCCGGTAATTCTCGCCGCCGCACTACTGGAGATGCCGAAGCTCTTCGTGCCGGCGGCGCACGTCGTGCTCGTGCAGGCCGTGGCCGGCGGAATCGCGGCCGGCGTCGCCGCATATCTTTCCGTGGCCTTTTTGACCCGCTACTTTCGCTCGAACGATTTGCGCCCGTTCGGATGGTACTGCGTTTTCGTCGGCGCAATCTGTCTCGTTCTCGCACGTAAAGGGATCATCACATGAGAGCTATCGCGGTCGCCTTAGCCGTCGTCTTCTTCGTCCTGGGCATTCTCTACGGAATGGGCAAAATAAACCTCTTTACGGAGTCCGGCCCACAGCACGCTCATCACATCACGCATCTCGTGATCCTGTGGGTGCTCTCGCTGCTTTGTCTGATTTGGGCCCGATTTCAAAGCGCGCCGCGATGAAGCCGTCGCACATCGCGGCCGATGGCAGTATCGCGATGGTGGATATCGCCAACAAGGAAGTTACCGCCCGGCTCGCGCTGGCGGAAGCCGTGGTTCGCATGAACGCTCAGGCACAAGCCGCGCTTCGCGATTCGAGCTTGCCCAAGGGCGACGCGCTGGTTGCCGCGCAAGTGGCCGGGATCATGGCCGCAAAGCGGACCGCCACGCTGATTCCGCTGGCGCACTCGCTGCCGCTCACGTCGGTGGACGTGCGCTTTGATTGGCGCGCGGACGGCGCGTTGCGGATTGAAGCGCAGGCGCGTACCGAAGCTCGCACCGGCGTCGAGTTGGAAGCGATGGTTGCCGCCTCAATCGCCGCATTGACGATTTACGACATGGCCAAAGCGCTCGACAGGGCAATCACCATCGAGTCGGTGCGATTGCTGAAAAAGAGCGGTGGCAAGAGCGGGTCCTTCGACAGCGCCGCTGCGCGGCGCGCTGAGGATGACAAAGGGAGAAATGACCTTTAGGGCGGCGCTCATCGTCCTCTCCGACCGCGCGGCTTCGGGCGAGCGCGCCGACGCCTGCATTCCGATCATGAGGGAGCGGCTCGGCGGCGTATACGAAGTTGTGCGCGAGAGCGTACTCCCCGACGATCCCGGTGCGCTGCAAGCTCAACTGATCGAGATCGCGGATTCACGAGCGGCCGATCTCGTGCTGACCAGCGGGGGCACCGGGTTGTCGCCGCGCGACCGAACGCCGCAGGCGACGGCCGCCGTTTTGGATTACGAAGTTCCCGGGATTGCCGAAGCGATTCGCGCCGCTTCGCTGATACACACCAAGAGCGCGATGCTCTCGCGCGCGCTCGCGGGCGTGCGCGATCGGACCCTCATCGTGAACCTCCCCGGAAGCCCGAAGGCAGTTGCAGAATCGTTAGACGTCATTCTAACGGCGTTGCCGCACGCGCTCGAACTGTTAGCCGACCTACCGGTGGACGGATGACGGAAATTTCTAGCTTCGCTCAGGCACAAGCCTATCTGCTCGAAACGATCGACGAAATGCTCTCTCCGCGCACTTCGTACAAACTCGACCGCATCCGCGCGTTGCTGCGCGAGCTCGGCGATCCTCACCGCGCCTACCCCACCGTTCACATAGGCGGAACGAGCGGTAAGGGCTCGACGTCTACGATGATCGCGAACGCATTGCAGGCTGCGGGTAAGCGGACCGGGCTGCATACCAAGCCGCACCTGCACTCCATGACCGAGCGCGCGCGAATTAGCGGTCTGCCGGTTGCCCAGGAGCGTTTCGCGTCGTTGCTCGCCGAGATGATGCCCGCCATCGCCCGAACTGCTTCGCGGTACGGTCGCCCAACATATTACGAAACGCTTCTGGCGCTGGCTTTCAAGTATTTCGCGGAGGAGCGCGTGGATGTTGCCGTCATCGAGGTCGGGCTGGGCGGGCGCCTCGACGGCACGAACGTCGTTCTGCCAGTGGTTACGGCAATCACTTCGATCGGTTACGATCATACCGACGTGCTCGGCAGCACCATCGAAGCAATCGCCTTCGAAAAAGCGGGCATCGCTAAGCCTAACGTGCCGCTCGTGCTTGCGCCGGTCAGCGCTGCGGCTCGAGCGGTGGTCGAACGATACGCCGCCGAGGTTGGCGCGCCGATCGTCTACGTCGCAGACGCGGTGCAGATCGCGCATCAAGACGATGACGACCCCCGAACGCAGGTACTGGCCGTTACCACGTTGAGGGCGTCGTATCGGCTGACGCTTCCCGTGCTCGGCATTTTTCAGCGCACGAACGCCGCGACCGCAATCGTGGTGCTCGAGCAACTCGGCGACCAACTGCGCCCCAGTCCGGGGGATGTCGTCCGAGCCTTCGGCGAGCTTTCGATTCCCGGAAGAATGGAACCGCTCGGGACAAAACCCACGGTCATTTTCGACATCGCACACAACGCCGAAAAAGCCGAATCACTCGTCGCTTCGCTTCGAGAGAGGTTTCCTGGACGGCGGATCCACTACGTGGTTGCAATCGGGGAGAACAAAGACGCCGGCCGAATCCTCGAGATTCTTGCCGGAATTCAATCCACGTTTACGTTCACGACGTTTTCAGCAATGGGACGCAAAGCGATTCCGCCGCATCGCCTAGCAACCATCGCCGAGTCGCTTGGTACCTGGGGGCGCGCGATCGGCGAACCGGTCGAAGCGCTCACCGTCGCGCGTCGCATGGCCACGATTAACGATGTCGTAGTGGTTACCGGCTCGACGTTCATCGTCGCAGGACTACGCGAATGGTACGTGCCGACCGCGGTCTCCTAAAACTGCGAGCGGGGGAAATTCGATGGGGCGGTCGGACGTATATCATGGGCATCCTCAACGTAACCCCCGACTCGTTCTCAGGCGACGGCTTGGTAGACACACGAGCGGCAACGGCTCACGCGGTCGCGCAGTGGAACGCTGGCGCCGACATCCTGGACGTGGGCGGCGAATCGACGCGGCCCGGGCATCACAGGATCGACGATGCTGCGGAAATTGCGCGTGTCGTGCCGGTCATCGAAGCGTTGAGCGAGCGCCTAGCGAAAGCGCCGATTTCAATCGACACCTACAAACCGGTGGTCGCGCGAGCGGCTCGAGCCGCCGGCGCCGAGATCGTCAACTCGGTCTGGGGCGCATCCGACGAACTCTTGGACGTCGTGGCGGAGCTGCGCATGCCGATCGTCGCGATGCACAATCAAATCGGCACGGCGTACGAAGGCTGCGTCGTGGATGAGGTACTACGCTACCTCGAGGATTGCGCGATCCGCGCAACGGCGCGAGGAATAACGCCGGAACGAATCGTGTTGGATCCGGGCATTGGGTTCGGGAAGACAGCGGATCAGAACCTAGCCGTGCTTCGAGCGTTGCCTCGCCTCGTGGCGCTGGGTTTTCCGACGATGGTCGGAACGTCACGCAAATCTACGATCGGCAAGCTGACGGGGCGCGAGCCGATGGAGCGTGTCCACGGGAGCGTCGCGACTACGGCGCTCGCGGTGAGCGCAGGCATCGACATGGTGCGGGTGCACGACGTTGCCGCCGCGCGCGATGCCGTCGCCGTTGCGGACGCGATCGTGCGCGACTGGAGGCCGGCGGGATGGATCGGATAACCCTGCGGGGCATCCGTGTCCAGGGCCGTCACGGGGCCGAGGCGACGGAGCGCGAGCACCTCCAGCCGTTCGATATCGAGGTTGTGGCGCAGATCGATCTACGCAATGCGCAATCGAGCGACGATCTTTCCGACACCGTGGATTATGCCGCATTGCATGCGCGTCTGACGCAGACTGTCGCTACGACCTCGTACGCGTTGATTGAGCGTCTTGCAGCCGACTTGCTCGCGGCGATCTTCGAGGATCCGCGTATCGCGCATGCCGAGGTGACGATTTCAAAGCCGGGGATCCTTGATGGCGGCGCGACGCCCTCGGTGACGCTTGAGCGTGTTAATCCGAACTTTCGAAGCTCGTGACGGCACACCGAGCCTATGTGGGCGTCGGCGCAAACCTCGGCGATCGCGCCGGAACCGTTAAACGCGCGCTTAGATCCCTCAGCGACGTGGGAACCGTCGTCGCGCAATCTTCGATCTATCGTACGAAACCGTGGGGTAGAGTCGATCAGCCCTGGTTTGCTAATGCGGTCGCACTGATCGAGACGACGCTATCGGCAGTCGAGTTGCTCGACGCCTTAAAAGAACTGGAAAAGAGACTGGGGCGGTCGCCCACCGAGCACTGGGGTCCCCGAACGATCGATCTCGACCTGCTGATCTACGATGACCTCGAGATCGACGAACCAGGGCTTCGCGTACCGCATCCACATCTCACCGAGCGCGCTTTCGTTCTCGTTCCACTCGCGGAGATCGAGCCTCGCTTTGCGGCAATGCGTGAGGCCTTGGCGCCCAACGACCTCGCCGGTGTCGTATATTACGACGACGCCAGGTCGGCAGGTTCGCCACGCGAAAGCGTTCCAGCCATGTCCGAAGGGCGATTCCAAGCCGCGGAAGCGCGCGTGCACGCGCTTGCGCGTTTTCTTGCCGAAGGTGATGCCGTTCGCGTCCGAATCGAGCGTCCAGACGACGTAATCGAGGTCACCCGGCGCTCGCGGCGCTCCGAAGCAACTGGCGCTGGATCGGATTGGTTAACGGTGGAAGCATCTCCACAAAAAATCGATACGATCAAAGCCGATCTCGTAGGGATCTTTCGCCTGAGCCGCCCCGCGCCGGCGGAAGGCGATGCCGTTGACGTCGATCGGGAACTCGGTTACATTGAAGCGCTCGGCATCCGGACTCCGGTTCATGGCATGGGTGCTGGCCGTCTCCTATCGATCGTGACCGGCGATGGAACGCCGGTCGAATACGGTCAGCCGCTTTTTTTGGTAGCACGAGGACAATAGACACCGGCCGATGTTTCGAAAGGTCTTGATCGCCAATCGCGGCGAGATCGCGCTGCGCATCAATCGGGCTTGCCAGGAGCTGGGCGTTGCTACGGTGGCGATCTTTTCCGAGGCCGACCGCGATTCGATGCACGTTCGGCAAGCCGACGAAGCGTTCTGCGTAGGACCCGGACCAGCCGGACGATCCTATCTGAACATTCCGAACATTATCTCGACCGCCATGATCACACGTTGCGATGCGATTCACCCCGGGTACGGATTTCTCGCGGAGAATGCGCGCTTTGCAGAAATCTGTAACGATCACGGTTTGACGTTCATCGGTCCCAAGCCAGGCGTCATCGCGCTGATGGGCGACAAGGCGACGGCCAAGCGTCTCGTGCACGAGGCGGGCGTTGCGACAACACCCGGAAGTGACGTGCTCGCCTCGGTCGAGGAGGCACAAAAGGCTGCGGCTGCCATCGGTTATCCCGTGCTGCTGAAGGCGACCGCCGGCGGCGGCGGCAGAGGCATGCGGGTGGTTCACGATGCCGGTGATTTGCCGCGGGCCTACGCCGGTGCAACCGCCGAGGCGGAGGCCAGCTTTAAGGATGGCCGGGTCTACATCGAAAAATTGATGCTTGCCCCGCGCCACATCGAAGTGCAAGTGTTGGGCGACGAATTCGGAAATCTCGTTCATCTCGGCGAGCGTGATTGCTCCGTGCAGAAGCCGTCCCATCAGAAGATCATCGAAGAGACGCCCGCGCCTAATCTCGCCTCTCACATGCGCACCAAGCTGCACGAGATGGCATTACGCGCCTCTCGGTACGTCGGCTATACCAATGCAGGCACTCTCGAGTTTCTCGCGATCGGCGATGACGTCTATTTTATGGAGATGAACACGCGGATTCAGGTCGAGCATCCCGTCACCGAGATGGTGTATAACATCGATCTGGTCAAGGAACAGATCCGCATCGCAGCGGGCGAGCCGCTGGGGTACGGGCAAAACGATCTGGTAGCACGCGGACACGCAATTGAATGCCGCATCAACGCCGAAGATCCGGAGAACAACTTTGCGCCGGCGGCCGGCACGGTTTCGAAGCTGGTCTTCCCCGGCGGTCCGGGCATACGCGTCGATACTCATCTCTATACGGGCGCAACCATCCCACCCTACTACGATTCCATGATCGCCAAAATCGTTGCCTTTGGCGACACTCGCGAGGTCGCGATTGCGCGCATGGAACGGGCGCTGCGTGAAACGCTAATCGAGGGCGTGAATACGACGATCGCGCTGTGCCTACAGGTTCTTTCGTGCCGGGAATTTCGCGACGGCCGGTACGACATCGAGCTCCTTCTCAAGGAACCCTTACCCCGGTGAACGCGCGGCGGCTTGCTCGCGAGCAGGCCTTGCAGGTACTGTATTCGGTCGTCATCGGCGATCGTGCGCCCAGCGATGCGCTCAGCGACGTGGTGGGGGAAGACGCGGACGTCCGGCAGCGCGCGTTCGTCGAGGACCTTGCGTTGGGAACGCTCGAATACGCCGAAAAAGCCGATCGCATCGTAAGTCCTCTCTTAGAAGGCTGGGCGATTGAGCGCCTACCTACGATCGACCGATTGGTCCTCGAAATGGCGACGTTCGAACTGCACTGCCGGCCGGAAACGCCGACGGCGGTGGCGATCAATGAGGCGGTCGCGCTTGCGAAGCGCTTCTCTACCGAGGATTCCGGACGATTCGTCAACGGAGTCTTGAGTGCCGTGGCAAATGCCAAGACCTAGAACCCGACGCCGGCGCAACCACATGTTGGGAGGCATCGTCGTGGCGGTGCTGATGGTCGTGCTCTTCGCAACGGGCACCGTTGCCGGCATGGTCGCCGCGTACGCCCGAAACCTTCCCGACATCAGCCGCATGGCGGATTATCAGCCGGCGAGCACCACGCGCATCTTCGCGCGCGACGGCACGCAGCTAGCAGCGGTGTACAAGGAGAATCGGGTTTGGGTTCCGATAGTCCGCATTCCCGGGCTCGTGCGCGAGGCGTTCATCGCCAACGAAGACCATAATTTCTATTACCATCACGGCGTTGATTTCAGCGGCATCGCACGGGCGACATACGCCGACCTCACGCATCAGCAGCTGCAAGGCGCGTCAACCATTACGCAGCAGCTCGCGCGGCGGCTCTTTCTAACCGATCAAGTTTCGATTGCGCGAAAAATCCAGGAAGCATTGCTGGCGATCGAGATCGAGCGTTATTACACCAAAGACGAGATCCTCGAGCGCTATCTCAACATTATTTACCTCGGCGCCGGTGCGTATGGCGTCGACGCGGCGGCTCACGCCTATTTCGGCCGAGGCGTCGAAGGCCTGACGCTCGCTCAGGCCGCGATGCTGGCGGGCGTGGTCGCGGCGCCTTCCGTGTACTCCCCGTTTTCAAGTCTTGCGCTGGCGCGCGACCGCGAGCGTCACGTTTTGGATCGCATGGTTGAGAGTGGGTACGTCACCACAGACCAAGCTAACGCCGCGTACGATGGACCGCTCGGCCTCACCGCGCAACAAGCGCCGGGTTTGCAAGGCTATCGCTATCCGTATTTCACGACCTACGCTATCGCCCAGTTGCAACGGCTCTTCGGCAAGAGCGCCGTCGAAGAAGGCGGTTTGCAAGTGTACACGACGGTCGACAAGCGGATGCAAGAGATCGCTCAGGAGGCCGTCACGTGGGGCGTCCATCAGGCGATCGCAGAAGGCATCGGGGCGCACGAGGCGGCGCTAGTCGCGTTGCGCCCGTCGACGGGCGAGATCCTGGCGATGGTGGGCGGCGCGGGCTTCTCGCTGCACAATCAATTCAACCGCGCGTGGCAAGCGCGCCGGCAGCCCGGCTCGTCGTTCAAGATCTATGACTACAGCGCCGCAATCGATTCGGGCATGCCCGCCTCAACCGTGATCGACGATTCGCCCGTGAGTTACCCCATGGGCGACGGAACGCAATGGTCACCGATGGACGACGACCACAGCTACATGGGCGCGATAACGCTGCGCGAAGCGCTCGTTATGTCGCGCAACGTCGTCGCGGTGAAGGTCGCCGATCGTGTCGGCTTGGATCGCGTCATCGACTACGCCCATCGAATGGGCGTGACGACTCCGTTGGAAGCAAATCTCTCGGTCGCGCTTGGTTCGTCGGTCGTCACTGTACTGGATCAAGCCAGCGGCTATTCGACGCTGGCAAATCAGGGTCTGCACGTCGATCCGACCCCGTTTCGTTTGGTTCGGGATTCGCTGGGGAGCCCCGTTTTGGACAATCGCTTTCCGCAAGCCAACGATGTCGTGAGCGCGGGCACGGCCTATATCATGACCTCCATTTTCGAGGACGTGATTGCGCGCGGCACCGGTTATCCAAACGCGATCATTGGTCGTCCGGCAGCCGGAAAGACCGGAACCACGTCGGACTTTCGCGACGCATGGTTCGTCGGCTATACGCCGGATCTGGTTACCGCCGTATGGCTTGGCAACGACGACTACGAGCCGATGGTCGAATCGTATGGTGGCAACATTCCGGCGCGCATTTGGGCGCGATTCATGAAAGCCGCTCTCGCCGGCACGCCGCCGCACGAGTTTCCGTTCCCCTCCGATGAGGTTTCGAAAGTAGGTGGTTGCGGTCGCGGCACGGAGTACTATTTGAAAGGCACGGAATCGTCGTGCGGCGGCGCTATCGACGAGTACCAGGCCAACAACGCGGCCAGCGACGCGGCTGCGCGTGCGGCCGCGGCCTTGCCTCAACCGACGCTGCCTCCTCCCGACGCCACGCCCCCGGCAGCTCCGCCGACGCTCGTTCCATCGCCCTTGGAATCGGTATCGCCTACACCCGCGCCCCACATTCGGCGATGAATAACGAGGGCGTGCTCGAGCTTTCGGTCGCCGAGTTTTCACGCCGATTCGCGGGCTGGGTGGCGCGCCATACCCAATTGCAGCGCGTTGCGATCGTCGGAGAAATCACCGATATTAAACGCTGGAAAGACGGCAATCTCAACCTGACCCTGAAAGAAGGGGAAGCGATATTGGGCTGCTTCTCGTTTGCCAGTGAAGCGCGGCATTTTCCGCGGATTCGCGAAGGACTTATGGTTCGTGCGGAAGGCAGCATCGAGCTTCGGCCCACCCGCGCGGTCTATCAGCTGCGCGCGATTGCGCTGTCTCTCGTGGGTGAAGGGAAGCTCGCCGCGGAGATCGAGGAGCTGCGCATGCGGTTGCGCGCCGAAGGAGCCTTCGATACGTCGAGGAAGCGCGAGATTCCGGCCTTCCCGCGGCGCGTGGCGCTGATCACGAGCAACGACGACGCTCGTGCCGATTTTGAAGGACGGATGCGCACCGATGCGCCGCACGTTGAGATCATTTTCTTTGCGTCGCGCGTACAAGGCAAGGGTGCGGAGATCGAGATCGCTGAAGCGATCGATCGAGCGTCACGCGCCAACGTGGACGTAGTCGTCCTTACGCGGGGAGGCGGGTCCAGCGACGATCGCTTGACGTTCAATCGCGAGGCAGTCGTTAGGGCCATTCTGCGCGCGCGCCATCCGATTATCACCGCGGTCGGCCATCTCAAGGATCGGCACCTAGCGGACGAAGTCGCTGATCTTGCGTTGGCGACGCCGACGGCTGCCGCCGTGCAACTGTCACAAGAATGGCGACGCGCGTTCGAGCGGATCCGCGACCTGAGCGCGTCGCTGCGGCGCGGGTATCGCTCGGTAATGGCCGGCAAGAGCCAGACCATGCGTTTCGCCGAAGTTGAGCTCAACCAAGCGGTGGGGAACTTTGTCGCGCGATGCATCGAACGCACTCGCCTCCTCGAGCGCCGGTTGGAACGACTCAGCCCCGCCGCACGCGTAGCGCAATGGCAAATCGGTTTGGTTCGGGCGAATACCAGGCTCTCCGGATGGGCATTGCGAGGTGTAGATCGTTACGCACGCCGGCTCGAACTCGCCCGTGCGGCTCTCGAGGGCGAAGACCCGACACGACCGCTTGCGCGCGGATATGCAATCGTGACTAAAGATGGCGTAGTAGTGCGGGATGCCGCTCTGCTCGCGCCCGGAGACGTGGTGACGGCGCGAGTTACTCGCGGGACGTTCGGAGCCCGCGTGGAATCGGTGGACGGAGAATGAGCGTCCGATTGCCCCAAACCTTCGAACAGAAGCTTGCACGCATCGATTCGATCGTCAAAGAACTCGAAGGTGGTACGGTCGAGCTGCAGCGTGCCACGGAGCTATTCAAGGAAGGAAAAGTGCTCGCGCGCGACTGCGAAGCGCTTCTGAAGAACGCTCAGGAGCAGATCGACGAAGCGATATCGGAAGCGAAGCCCACAAACAACGCGCCGACGGGTGAAGAGCCTAACGACGAGCTGCCCTTTTAGCCTGCAGTCAAACGCCTGAGGAGGTTATCGAAAATCCGGCTTGACACCGTGGTTGCGCAGCACGGCGGCATCACGCGTTCGCAGGCGCGTAGCCTCATTATGGAGGGTCGCGTCAGCATCGATGGTAGGGTCGCGACGAAGGCGGGGCAGAACGTGGCGCACGGCGCGACGATCGTGATCTCGCAACCCCGGCGGTTCGTCAGTCGCGGTGGCGAGAAACTCGATTACGCGCTTACCGCGTTCAACGTCGACGTGCGCGACGCCGAAGCGCTCGACGTCGGCGCCTCGACCGGCGGTTTCACCGATTGTCTCCTGCAGCACGGCGCAAAACGTGTCACGGCCGTCGACGTTGGGTACGGCCAATTCGACTGGGGGCTGCGCAACGATCGTCGCGTTCGGGTCATGGAGCGCACGAACTTTCGTCTCCTTGCGGACGATGCGTTCCAGGTCGGATTCGACGTCATTGTGATCGACACGTCTTTCATCTCGTTGCGAACGATCTTGAAGCGTGCGGTGGCGTATCTGCGCGATAATGGCGTTATCGTCGCACTGGTGAAGCCGCAGTTTGAAGCCGGACGCCGAAACGTCGGCTCGGGCGGCGTAGTACGCGACCGCGCAACGCATGGCGCGGTCTTACGCGCGGTTCGTCAAGCCGCAGTCGCTCTGGGTCTGTCGGCAGCCGCGCTGGCCGCCTCGCCGTTGCTGGGGCCGGCGGGAAACCGCGAGTTTCTGATGCTGCTGACGCGCGGCGGCCCTACATTCGAGGACGCACGAATCGAGACCGTCCTCGACGAAGAGGTTCCCCACCTATGACAACGATGCTCGCGATTCAGAAGAAGGTCGTCGCTCTCTACGTCGATACGGCCCGCGAACACGCCCGCTCCATTGCCAGCCGCGTGGCCTCGGATTTTCGCGCGGGCGGATTCGAGGTCTTGGATGGGTCGAGCGCAGTGACGGCCTCGCTTTTTATCACCGTTGGTGGGGATGGCACGCTGCTGCGCGCCGCGCGCATCGCGGTCGAGGGTGATATTCCGTTGCTCGGCATCAATACCGGTCGCTTAGGCTTTCTTACGGAGCTCGACGAAGACGATCCGCGCCTTTCCGATCTCCCGGCGCTGGTCGAGCGCGGACTCTTCGTGGACGAACGGACCGCCCTCGAGGCCGAGTACGGCCGGCGACGATTCTTCGCGCTCAACGACGTCGTAGTGCGCAAAGGCGAAGTCTCGCGCATCGTTCCGTTTGGGCTGCGTTTTGAGCAAGGTGCCGTCACCCGCATCGCTGCGGACGGCATTTGTGTGGCAACGCCGACCGGATCGACTGCCTACTTCTTGTCGGCAGGCGGGTCGCTGATCGCACCCAGTGTCGAAGCGTTCGGCGTTGTTCCGCTGCTGCCTCACACGCTTTTTTCACGACCGTTGATCGTGCCGATCACCTCCCAGATCGAAATCACGTGCGACCTCGAAAGCGCGCAAGCGCACCTCGAGTGCGACGGCGACGTGCTCGCCGAAGTCGCCGCCAGTACGAGCGTCATGATCCGGTGTCATCCCAAGCGCGTCCACTTTGCGCGGACAACGCCGCTGCATTTCTTGGAGCGGCTCGAAGCCAAGATGCTGTGGGGTGTTTCGATTAAAGATCCTCGTCGTTAACGAACTTAAGACCTTTATGTTGCGGCGGTTGCAGATCGAGAGTTACGGTCTAATCGCGAGGGCCGACGTGGAGTTCGCCGGTGGCGCGACGATCTTTACGGGCGAGACGGGTTCCGGTAAGACGATGCTGCTTGGCGCGCTAGATTTTGCGTTGGGAGCGCGGGCCGGGGCGGATGCGGTCCGACGAGGCACGCGCAAAGCCGTCGTCACGCTGGCGTTCGATCCCGACGAGTCCCTTCGCGAGCGACTCCGCGCGGACGGCTTCGAACTCGATCCCGGGGAGGCGGGAAGCGTCGTGCGCGAGATGACCGAAGCCGGGCGTTCGAGCCTGCGCGTCAACGGCAGGCCCGCAACGGCCGCTTACGTTCGCGAAATCGGGAATGCGATTGCGGAAATCGTCGGTCAACACGAAGCGCAGCGGTTGCTCTCGCCGGCGTATCATCTGGAGCTCCTCGATCGCTTTGCCGGAGAGCCGGCGTTGCGTTTTAGGGATGCCGTAGCGGTCGCTCATGCTCGCGCCGAAGCATCCGCCCAAGCGCTCGCAACGCTGACGCACGACGAACGTCGTGCCCGCGAACGGTATGACGACGCCTGCCTTACCGTTCGCGAAATCGAGGAAGCTCGGCTGGAGCCGGGCGAGGCCGAGCGGCTCAACGAGCGGCGCAAATATCTTGATAACGTCGAGCGAATCGCGATCGCGTTGCATGCGGCGCGCGAGGCGCTGGCGGGCGACGAGCGCAGCGCGAGCGGAGCGTTGGGTTCGGCCGCCGTCGCGCTCTCCGGCGTGGAACGATTCGGCGGCCAGCTGCAGGCTATGGCGCGACAGGCCGCCGCGTTGCAGTCGGATGCGGGAGATTTGGCCGCCGACGTTGCGAGAGCGCTCGAGGCGACGGAGTTCGATCCGGCCGAGCTTGAAGCGATCAATGCGCGTCTCGATCTTCTGGACCGCCTCAAGCGCAAATATGGCGGCGATATCCACGAGCTCGTCGCGCACGCCCAACGCGCACGCGAAGCCATTGACGAGTACGAGAGCCGTGACGCGTTACTCGCCCGGTACCGTACCGAGGTTGCCGAAGCGCAGCGCGAGCTGCACGCCGCCGCCGTGGCCCTCACTGCGGCACGACGCGAAGCTGCAAAGGCGTTGTGCGAGCGCGTTCTTGCGGAGTTTGCCGAAATGGCGCTGAGCTCCGCGCGGTTTGAAGTCGCGTTCGAACCGCTCGAACGCATCGGCGCACGCGGAGCGGAACACGTTGAGTTTCTTTTCGCCGCAAACGCCGGGGAACCGGCGCGGCCGCTCGCGCGTGTCGCATCCGGCGGCGAGCTATCGCGCGTTTTGCTCGCGCTCGTCGTCGTGCTTGCCGAAGTGCGGCAGGCGCAGGGAGCCTTGGTCTTCGATGAAATCGACGCCGGCATCGGTGGCGCGACGGCGACGGCGGTAGGTGCTCGCATCGGCGAGCTGTCCCGGCGCGAGCAAGTCGTTTGTGTGACGCATCTCGCACAGCTCGCGACTTGGGCGGATCGTCACTATGTGCTCGATAAGTTCGAAGATGCCGAGCAAACGACGATTGCCGTGCGCGCGATCTCCGGCACCAAGGAGCGCGAAGGCGAAATCGCGCGTATGCTTTCGGGCGAGAAGCACGATGCGGCGTTGCGCCACGCGCGTGCGCTGCTCAAACGCTAGCTCCGAGGGAGCGCGTCCTAAGGAATCTGGTGAATTTTTAGCACGTTCGTTCCGCCCGACCCGACCGGCATGCCAGTGGTGAACGCGATCAGGTCGCCGGAGCGCACCAGCCCCTCGTGGACCATCTGTCGCTCAGTCATATATAGCAGCACGTCGATCGAGGAATAGGGGTCGATGAGCAACGACTCCGTTCCCCATAGCAGCGCCAACCGGCGCGCGACGCGTTCCTCCGGCGTCAGCGCCACGATCCGCGCCTGCGGGCGAAACGCCGCGATGTGGTGCGCCGTATTTCCGGTCGTCGTACCGGTAACGATATACGGTATGTTCAACTCGGCGCTGGCGCGCGTCGCGGCTTCGGCGACCGACGAGGCGATCGTAGGCTCGAAATTCTCTAAGCGCCGGTCACGCAGTGAGGCGTGCGGATAGTGCTTCTCGACTTCCCGCGCGATCTCGGCCATCGTACGCACCGCTTCCGTCGGATACGCGCCCAGCGCGGTTTCGCCCGATAACATGACTGCATCCGTTCCGTCGAGAATTGCATTAGCAACGTCGGTGGCTTCCGCGCGCGTGGGGCGAGGCGAAGCGATCATGGATTCGAGCATTTGAGTAGCCGTAACGACGGGCTTGCTCGCACGATTGCACTTCGCAATGATCTGTTTCTGGATAATCGGGACGGTTTCTATCGGGATCTCGATCCCGAGATCGCCGCGCGCGACCATGATCCCGTCCGACGCCGCGATGATGGCGTCCAGCTGCGCGAGCGCTTCGTGCTTCTCGATTTTGGCGATGACCGGGACGCGCTTGTTGCGTTCGGCCATGAAAGCCTTGACTCGTTCGACATCCTCAGCCGAGCGCACGAATGATATAGCGACGTAATCAACCCCGCGTTCCAGGCCGAACTCGAGGAACTCGAGATCGCGCTTCGTGACCGACGGAATGTTCAGCGTACCATCGGGGTAATTGATGCCTTGAGAGGGGCGCAAGTCTCCGCCGAACTCGACGGTCGTTTCGATCTCGCTCGCACTTTTTCCGATGACGAGGAGAATGATCTGGCCATCTTGCAGGTAGAGACGCGTGCCGATGGCGACGTCGGCGGCCAGATCGCGATACGTCGTGCTGACTCGCTCTTGCGTTCCGGCGACCGGCTCGGCGCTGATGAAAAAACGCGCCCCGCGATCGAGACGGACCGACTTGACGTCTTGCGCGAGTGGACCGGTGCGCACCTTCGGCCCCGGCAAGTCTTGCAACAACGCCGTGTGAATGCCGAGCTCGGCCGAGACCTCTCGCGCGCGCTCGATGACGTATCCGTGCTCTTCGGGCGTGCCGTGTGAGAAGTTCAGCCGCAGTACGTTCGCCCCAGAGATGTAAAGCGAGCGCAATATTCCGGGATCGCGTGAGGCGGGGCCGACGGTTGCGACGATCTTCGTGCGCTTGTGTAAAATGGATTCCATGCGCGACCCAGCCTTGTGCGGCGAACGCCGGCAGGCTCCTGCGCTCGATTAAGCGCACTTAACTCCTCGCCGTGAAGTTCGAGCGCGATCCGCGGGACCGCCGCTATCCGGAGCGACTCGCGGGGAGCTTCTTAGCCTCGCTGCTTTTGCATGCGCTGTTGGCCGCGCTGCTCTTTACCGTGCTGGTCAGTTCGTCGCAGCAAGGCGCGACTGAGAGCGTCCAAGGCGGAGAAGTCGTAACAATCAGCCGCACGTCGCCGATCGTCGTTGCGAATCAGCCGGCTGCAGTTCATGCGACCGCGGCCGTTCCGCACGTGCGAACGATCGCACCGCTCCAACACGCTCCCTTAGCGCAGCCGCAAACCCAGCGTTTGCCGGTTAACCGCCATGAGTTGGCGGTCGCTGCACCAACTGCACCTCCGAACCCGCGTCCGATTCCGCAGCAGACGCCCCAACCCAATCCGCAGCCGACGCAGAATATCTTCGAGCCGCAACCCCGTACCGAACTTCCGGCGGCGCCGGTAACGGTGCCGACGGTGGCGCCGGTCGCCGTAACCCTCAAACCGCCTCCGACCCTGGCTCCCTCGCCGGTTCCTACCAGCGCGCCGTCGGCGCGTCCGTCACCGAATCCCGCACCGAACGTCCGCCCCAGCGCGCAAGCGGCGACACCAGCGCCAGCGCTGCCGCGCGCGTCACCAACGGCGGCCGCGATTGCGCGCGCCAGCGCGGCCCCTAGTTCAGCGCCGGCCATCCGGGCTTCGGCCCTGCCGGCGACGCGTGCCGGCGTGCCCAACCCGAGTCCCACCAGCACGGCGGCGGTCGCGCGCACGGCGGGGACCGCACCGAGTCCGGGTCCAAGCGGGGGTGCCTCGCCGGGTCCTCGCCCCGGCAGTGCCACCAAAGCACAGGCCGCCCCGGCGCGCCCGATCGCGATACCGCCGACTCCGCCGCCCGGACCGAGAATCACTCCCGCACCGAAGGCGCCGATCGCGCGCAACATCAACGCGAAACTGCGCGCTCTTCTGCCAAATAATCCAGTCCACCCGACGACGAAGTCGTATACGCCGACCTACTCGCTGCGCGGCCGGCTCGAACCGACGCCGCCGCCAGAAGTGCTGGCGCGAACCAAGTACATCTACGAAGTGCGCAACACCGGCAACGAAGCGCGCGTGAAGATGTGGGTAACGGATGCTCACAAGGCGGGACCCACCACGATATGCACGGGATGGCTCGTGCGCTATCCACAGGCGATCCGCGGCGGATACGCCGAGCAGCCGAGCTCGTACAACGTGCAAAACAACGTGCACGCGGGTCCGGTCAACGGCACGCAGATCACGATTGGCGGCGGCGGCGGCGCGCACGCGCCGCTCAGCCCGTTTGACGCGGGCGTCGCGCCGATCGTTGATGGGATCGTCTCCCAGGCGTGCGACGGCCGATTATTGGTTCCATACGCACCGTCGCCTGTCTCGTCGCCGTGAGGCGGCACGTTTCCCGCTTGCATTTCGACATTAGTCGCATTAGAATTTTATCGTGCCGGGAAAGGCCGGTACACTTCGTCAGTCACGAAGGAGGGCGGTTGGAACCGCAAAATCCGCCGGGCCATCGGGCCCGCGATACACGCGCCAAATAGGGCCGCATAAGTGCGCGCCCACGGCAGCCGGACGTGCTCCGGCGGCGCGCCGATCGCAACCTAGGAAAACAGAGCGAGGGGTCGCACCCACTGTGGGCTTGCGGCCCGTCGCACTTTAGAAAAGGCATAGGATGCGCGAGAGGTGACCTCGATCGGGTCTAAATCGGGCCTTTTCTGAAGAATGATAGGGCCTCCAAATGGCGAAGGTTTTGGAGAGAAACCAGAAGGAGCGTGGGAACAGTCCCGCGCTTCGCTGCTTCTAGAGAACACGAAGATCCATTATGAGCAAAGGCGCTCCTAAGGTCGCAGTCGCTTTCGAACAGCAACTCGATGCGATCGCGCACGATAAACGGTTTGACGGTCTCGAAATCGTAGCGCACCACGCACGTCCGGTTCGCGGCATACTCGAATTGAGCGTAACCATCGATCGCTCCGGCGGTGTCGACCTGGAGCTGTGCGAACGCGTCGCCGCTTACATTAACGCGAACCTTGGAGCGTTGGACGAAGGGTATAGGCTTGAAGTCGAATCGGCGGGCCTGGATCGGCCGCTGCTACGGGGCGCCGACTACGAGCGCTTCGCCGGGCAACGCGCGCGGATCGTGACGACGCTCACGGTAAACGGCGGCAAGACTCATCGTGGAATCCTGCGTGGTCTGCGTGGCGAGACGGTAGTAGTTGAAACGGACGCTGGCGAACTGCTTCTGCCGCTCGCAACGATCAAGTCGGCACGTTTGGAATACGACCCTCGGATAGATTTCCAGCGCGACAAACTTCAACGGAAACAAATGCATGGCAACAATAGAAAACACCGCAACTGAAGAGAAGCTCATCGACGTTCTCCACTATATCGCGAGAGAGCGGAATATCTCATTCGAGATGTTGCTCGAAGCACTCGAAGCGGCGCTCCTCACGGCGTACAAACGTCACTTCGGAACGGAATCGAACGCCATCGTCATCGTCGATCGGCAGTCCGGCGCTTATCGTGTCTTTCATCGCCGCACCGTCGTAGATGAGGTAGAGGATCCGAAGCTCGAGATTTCGGTGAAGAAGGCTGGGCGGCCCTATCAGGCCGGCGATTTCTTCGACGAAGAAGTCACACCCAAAGATTTCGGGCGTATTGCGGCCCAGACTGCAAAGCAAGTGATCGTTCAGCGCATCCGTGAAGCCGAGCGGGACACCGTTTATAACAAGTACGTGCGAAAGCTCAACGACTTGGTTACGGGTACGGTCCAGCGTTACGAGCAACGCAACATGTACGTCACGCTGGAAGGGCGCGACGAGGCCGTCATGTACCTCGACGAGCAAGTTCCTGGTGAGAACTACCGGATCAACGATTTCATTCGCGCCTACGTGCTCGACGTCAAGAAATCTCCCAAAGGACCGCAAGTCATCCTGTCGCGTGCGGCGGAGGGCTTGGTTCAGCGACTGCTGGAGCTCGAGGTGCCCGAAATCGCCGATGGTACGGTCGAGATCATGGCCATCGCACGCGATCCGGGGAGCCGCTCGAAAGTGGCGGTTCGGAGCAATCGTGCCGAAGTCGATCCGATCGGAGCCTGCTTGGGGCCGAAGTCTAGCCGCATCGCGAACGTCACCGACAATTTACGCGGCGAAAAAGTCGACATCATTCGCTACGATCCGACGGCCACAACGTTCATTATGAATGCCCTGGCGCCGGCTAAGGTGATCGACGTGGAGCTCTTCGAGGACGACGGCGTCGCATTGGTGATCGTTCCGGACTATCAACTCTCGCTGGCAATCGGCCGCGACGGACAGAATGTCCGGCTGGCGGCGCGCTTGACCGGTTGGCGACTCGACATTGCAAGCGAAAGCGAATCGAGCCAGGCGCGCGAGCGTTACTTAGCCGAGCGCGCGGAGCGGACAACGGGCGAGTCACCGTCGGGCGAAGCGCCCGAAGTGGCCGCGCCGACCGCCGACGAGATCGACGCCGAACTCATTCGCAAACTCGAGGAATTCCGTCGCGAGCGATTGGGGAAGGACAGCGCCTAATCCGATACGCACCTGCGTCGGTTGCCGGCAACGGTTTGCGCAATCCGACCTTAGGCGCTTTGTGCGCACGACGCTCGGGTGGCAGGCCGATCAGCCTGGCTTTCGTCGCCGGCGGGCTGGGCGTGGAGCGTATCTCTGCTCGGCGCAGTGCGCGGAGCGTGCCCGCAAGAACAAGCGGTACCCGGGGCTTGGCACCGCAGCGGCCGAATATGGTTTAATAAAGAGCTCGTGCAAAACATAAACTCATGACTGTTCAAAACGACCGATCCCTCCGATGAGGGCGAACCTTTGATTACCTAGCGGAGCCAAAACCGTCGGTTGGGGCTCCGCGCACTCCAACTGATGGGACTCGAGCGCCGCGCGCTCGAGAGAGAATTTGGCCGGAAAAGTAAGGATCTTTGAGCTCGCGAAGGAGCTCGGACTCACCTCGAAAGAGCTCTCGGCGCTCTTCAACGAGCGCCTCGGCGGCGTCTTCGAGGCAAAGAATCAATTAAGCGTCGTCCCGGATCAGATCGCCGATCTGGTCCGTAGCGTGCTGCTGACGCCCAGCGAAAAGCCCTCCCCCCCTCCGAAGGCCAGCCCCCCGCCCAGCGGCGCAACCGCGAAGCCGGTCGCGCCTAAAGCGGCGCCCTCCAAGCCAGTCTCAGCGCCGCCAGTCCAACGTCTGCGCCCCGTCACCGGAGCCGCGGCTCGACCCGCAGCGCAAGCCCCGGCGGCGCAAGCCCCGGCGGCGCAAACCCCAGTAGCGCAGGTTCCAGCGCAGGCTCCCGCTCCGCCGCTGCTCGAACGCAAGCCAGCGCGGCCAGCGGCCGAAAACATCCCGCAGCTGCGTCCGGTCCCGTCGGGTCAAGCGACGATCGCGCGCCGTCCGCCCCCGCCGAGCACCGCCGCCTCGGCATCCCCCGGGCCGCAAACCGGTCTGCCTGGGCGTCCCGGTGTGGCGCCACGCCCGGGCGAGGTCATGCCCGGACAGGGCGGAAAGAGCGCGCCGACGATCGGCCGGATCGTAGCCCCGCCACGTGCCGTTCCACCGCAGCGGCGGGTCGGAAACGGTCCGTTCCGCGCGATGACGCCCGGCGTGCGCCCCGCGCCAAGCCGGCCCGGTGCGCCGCCGTCAGAAATGCCGGCGCCCTCAGCCGGAGGCCGTCCCGGCGATCGACCGCGGACGCACGAAGATAAGGCGACCGCGAAAAAAGATCGCGAGAAAGAGCTGCTGCTTGAAAAAGAGCGGCAACGCAAAAAGAAGGGCGACTCGGTAGTCGCCGCACCAGCGCGGACGCTCGAAACGATCGAGATTCCAGACTTGCTGACCGTGCAAGAGTTGGCAACGTCGATGATCGTTCCGGCCCGTGACGTCATCACCGAGCTCATTAAGATCGGAACGATGGCGACCATCAATCAGAACATTTCGAGCGACGTCGCGATCCAAATCGCAAAGCGCTTCGGTTTCAACGCGGTCGTCAAAGAGGCCGGCGAAGAAGTTACCGTAGACCAGGAAGAGGACAAGCCGGAAATGTTGACGGCGCGTCCGCCGGTGGTGACGGTGCTCGGCCACGTCGACCACGGCAAGACGTCGCTGCTCGACAAAATTCGACAGGCGAACGTCGCAGCCGGCGAAGCCGGCGGCATCACGCAGAAGATCGGCGCGTACACCGTCGAGCGGAACGATCGCAAGATCACCTTCGTAGATACGCCCGGCCACGAAGCGTTTACCGCAATGCGCGCTCGTGGTGCCAAGGTGACTGACGTGGCGATTCTCGTCGTCGCAGCCGACGACGGCGTCATGCCGCAAACCAAAGAGGCCATCGCGCACGTTAAAGCCGCCAACGTTCCGATCGTCGTTGCGATCAACAAGATGGACCGCCCCGACGCGCAACCCGATCGCGTCAAGCAGCAGCTGATGGAACAAGGGCTGCAGTCCGTCGACTGGGGCGGGACCGTCGAAATGGTTCCGGTCTCGGCGAAAACCGGCGACGGAATCGACGGGCTACTCGATACGGTGCTGCTCGAGGCCGACATTCGAGAGCTGCGCGCGAACAAAAATAGGCGCGCCAGCGGCGTCGTCATCGAGTCGGCGCTGCACCGTGGCCGCGGTGCCGTCGCAACTGTGCTGGTGCAAAACGGGACGTTGCGCGTCGGCGACATCGTCGTTGCCGGAGGCACCTTCGGCAAAGTCCGCGCGCTCATCGACGATAAGGGGAAACAGGTCAAGAAAGCCGGGCCATCGATCCCGGTCGAAGTGATGGGCCTCTCCGACGTTCCTGCGGCGGGCGATACACTGAGTGTCGTCAGCGACGAGCGGGTTGCCCGCGAGACCGCGGAAAAACGTGCGACACGTCGCCGCGACGTGCGTATGGCCGCGACCAGTACTCAGCGCGTCTCCCTCGAGACGTTCATGTCGATGCCGGCCGAGGGCAAGAAGGTGCTCAATCTGATCATCAAAGCCGACGGCCAAGGCTCGCTCGAAGCGCTGCGCGGACGCATGGAATCGCTTTCGACCGACGACGTTGAGATTCGCGTCATCCACGGCGGCGTTGGCGCGATTTCGCCCAACGACGTCAATCTCGCGAGTGCTTCCAACGGGGTGTTGATCGGCTTCAACATTCGCCCCGACGAGACGGCCCGCAGGCTGGCGGAAAACGAGGGAGTCGACCTCCGCTTCTATCAAGTGATCTACGAAATCGAAGACGACCTCAAGAAAGCCATGCGAGGAATGCTCACTCCCGTGGAGCGCGAGGTCATCCTGGGCCGAGCCGAAGTGCGCCAAGTCTTCAAGGTCAGCCGCGTCGGTACGATCGTGGGTTGCTACGTAACCGGCGGCAAGATTACGCGCAACGCCAAGGCGCGCGTCATTCGCGACGCCGCCGTAGTCTTCGTTGGTGAAATCGAAGGCCTCCGCCGCTTTAAAGACGACGTGCGCGAAGTTGCCGAAGGGTTTGAATGCGGCATCCAGATCGCGAAATTCCAAGACCTCAAAGAAGGCGACGTCATTGAAGCCTACGCAGTCGAACACGTCGCTCCGGAACTGGTGCGCGCGTGAAGACAGCAGGCTTAGCCCTCCTCGTGCCTTCACGATTGGATGCCTAATATGAAACCGCAGCGGATTGCCAAGATCGACCACGAGGTGCAACGCATCTTAGGAACCTTAATTTCGCAGGAGCTGCAAGATCCGCGGCTGGCCTTCGTCACGGTGACGCGCGTCGAGGTGAGCGACGATCTGCGACGCTGTAAGGTCTTCGTTTCGGTGATAGGCGACCGGCATCAGGCACGGCAATCGCTCGACGCATTGAAGCACGCCAGCGGATTTCTGCGCGGGGAGCTCGGCCGAAAGATCGATCTGCGTCACACGCCGGAGCTCGTTTTCGTCGAGGATCGTTCGGCGGAACGGGCAATCGCGCTCGCCAAGACCCTGCGTGAGGCTGCGCTGAACGTTGTCCCGGAGGAAAACGAATGATTGAGAGCACGCCGCGCGTAGCGTCGGCGCAAGAAGTCGTCGATGAGTTGCGCCGGCGCAGCTCATTCGTAATGGTTAGTCACGTAAAACCCGACGGCGATACGCTTGGGGCCGGACTTGCGCTGGGGTTGGCGCTCAAACGGCAGGGCAAGCGGGTTGCGTATTTTCAACAGGACGAGGTGCCGCGCAATCTCCGGTTCTTGCCGGAGGCGCAGCTCGTCAGTCGAGAGCTCCCGCCGGATCTTCCCGCGGATACGCTGTACGTTTTTTGCGATATGAGCGATTGGCGACGGGCCGGCGAGTATTTGCCGCCGGTCGAGCGGGAGAACATGCTCGACATCGATCACCATCTGGGCAACTCGCTCTTCGGCAAGCTCAATTTCGTGCTGGAGGAGGAGTGCTCGACGGGCAGCGTCGTGATGCATTTGTTGCGCCGGCTGGGCGTTCCAGTCGATGCATCAATCGCGACCTGCATTCTAGCGACGGTCATGACCGACACCGGCGGATTCATGCACTCGAACACCACGCCGGAGGCGTTGCAGCTTGCCGCGGAGCTAATGCACCTTGGCGCGGACAAGGAGCAGATCACCGAAGAGATTTTCTTGCGCAGACGTGTAGCGGCAACGAAGCTGTTGGGACGCATCATCGACGAGATGCGCTTCAGGCACGACGGACGCTACTGTTACTCGTACGTTGACGATGCGATGCTCGCGCTAACAGGTGCCGACGGCGAAGACACCGAGGATATGGTCAACACGCTGCTGGGGCAGGAAGGCGTCGACGTCGCCGCGCTCTTCAAAGCGATCGAAGGAGAGATTCGCGTAAGCTTGCGTTCCGGCGGGCGCCTCAACGTTCAGGCCGCGGCCCAACGCCTTGGCGGTGGCGGTCACTTTCGAGCGTCGGGGTTGACCTATCGTGGCTCGCTGCCGGCTGCGTTCGAAGCGGTCGAAGCGGCGCTGATCTCCGAAGGCTTATAGTTTCACGTCCGAACCTGCCCTGAGCGACGCTGAGCCTATCGACGCAGAGTCGAAGGACGAAGTGTGATCGGTTTCGTCAACCTCTTCAAAGCGGCCGGGCCGAGTTCGGCGCGCGCAGTGTCGCGCGTGCGTCGAATTTACGCACTGTACGCGGCCGATCGAAAACTCACCGCCGGGCATCTCGGCACGCTCGATCCGCAGGCAGCCGGGGTGCTGCCGTTGGCGATCGGCAAAGCCACACGATTGATCCCGCTGCTCGTGGATCAACGCAAGAGCTACGCGTGCATGCTGGTTCTGGGGCGTTCGACGACAACGCAAGACGCGCACGGCGAAACGATCGAGCAACGAGCTCCACCGGCCGATTGGCCACAACGCTTGGAGCGCGTGCTGCCCGATTTCGTGGGAAAAATCGCGCAAGTGCCGCCGATGTATTCGGCGGCGCGATATCAGGGCAAACGCCTCTACGAGTTGGCCCGCGAGGGAAAAACCGTCGAACGAAAGTCGCGGAGCGTCACGATTTACGGCTTGACGCTGCTTGGCGTCGACCCTTCGACGGGCTCGGGGCAGGGCGCGGCTCGGCTGCGCGTTGCCTGCAGCGAGGGCACATACGTCCGCACGCTCTGCCACGACCTCGGCGAGGCCATGGATGTGCCCGCGCACATGGGTGCCCTCGTGCGTGAGGCCTCAGGACCGTTCGTGCTGTACGAGGCGCTCACGCTGGAAGAGATTGCGCATGCGCCGGAGCGTGCGCTGATCGCGCCCGAACACATCATTCCATTTCCGACGATCGTATTGGACTTACGCGGCTCGGCGGATTTTCGGGCGGGGCGCGTTGTGCCGCTGCCGGAAGGCGCGACGGCGCGACACGTTTTCGTTCGCGACGAATCGCGCGCGCTCGTCGGCGTAGGCGAAGCGCTCGGGGCATTGCTCGCACCACGCAAGGTCTTCACATAAATGCGGGTCCATCATGACTTTGTGCGGGACGCTTCACGACCGCTCGTCTTGGCGATTGGGTTTTTCGACGGCTTCCATCGGGGCCATCGAGAGATCGCTCGGCAAACGCTTCTGTTACGCAAGCCGGGATGGCGCTCGGGCCTGCTCACGTTTGCCAACCATCCGTCGACGCACCTGCACCCGGGAACTGAACCTCCGTTGCTTTGCACGCCCGAAGAACGTCTGACACTCTTCGCGGATGCCGGCTTTGAAGAATGCTTCTTCGTCAAGTTCGACGACGACGTCGCGACGCTTCGGCCCGAAGCATTTCTAGAAATTTTAGCTCAACGGCTGGGCGTTCGCGGAGTCGTTGTCGGCTCGACGTTTCGATTCGGTCACAAGCGAACCGGAGACGTTGCGATGATGCACAACTATTTCACGCGGCACGATGTCCGGTTGGTCCCTGTAGAACACGTCGCGGAGGGCGGCGAGCGCATCTCCAGCACGCGCATTCGAGCGCTGATCGGCCAGGGTCGGCTCGCCCAGGCCGATCGACTGCTGGGCGGAACCGGTTATGAGATTCGCGGTCCCGTCGAGACTGGAGCCGGACGCGGTCGCACGCTTGGCTTTCCGACCGCCAACGTGCGCGTTCCCCATAAGCTGCTGCCGAAAGACGGCGTCTATTCCTCGGTGGCCCGATACGAGGGGCGCGATTATGCGGCGCTAGTCTCGATCGGAACCAACCCGCAATTCGATGGAAAGACGCGCACCGTCGAGGCATGGCTGCGGGATTTCCACTACACGATCTACGGCCGCGAGCTCGCCTTGCGCGAGCTGCGCTACGTACGCGACCAGCGGCTTTTCGCTGACGTCGGCGAACTTGTCGAGCAGATGCTGCGCGACCGTCAATCGATTGGCTATCCAAGCTATGGCTAGGGGCACCCCGCAGGTGATTCTCATTTCATGCGCACTTGCAGCGTGCAGCCACGGTGTGAACGCCGGGTCGCAGGTCGCGCAATCCCAACCGGCGCGCGTCGGACGCCCGGCCCCGAACTGGATCGAGCCGAGTCTTCCGGGCCCGAATCTCGCGCTTGCTTCGCTGCATGGCAAGGCCGTCTACCTTAACTTTTTTGCGACGTGGTGTCCGCCGTGCAATCAAGAGGCTCCGGCGATCGAGGCGCTCCAACGAACGTACGGCGCGCGCGGCCTCCGAGTGGTCGGGGTCGACGTCCTAGAGAACGGCCGCAAGGCGGCCGCGTTTCGCAGCCAGCACCATCTCAGCTACCCGATCGTTGTCGACGCGGGCACACTGCGCGACCAATTCAACGTGAACGGACTGCCGGTGCACGTCTTCATCGATCGCGGCGGAATTGTTCGCAAGATCGTCGTTGGCGAGATATCGCCGGCCGACATGCGCAGCAACGTCGAGCGCGTTCTGCGATAGCGCAATGCTTCGGATAAAATCCGCGGTGTCGGCAGCGGCGTTGGGCATTGCCGTCTTTGCAGGCGGGTGCGCCGGTGGAGGGAGTCAGAGCGGCATGATGATGCCGGCCGGCAACGGCGGCGCAGGCGGCTCCGGTAATACGGTCGTGCGAATCTACGTACCGGGCGCGACCCAGTACAATGCCCCGCCATCCAAATCCGTCGTCGTTGCGCCTTCGCCGACACCGCAAACCTTCGGCGTCACGGCACCGATCATGACGGCGGCGCCCCCGGCCGTGACCGGAAGTGCGCCGCCATCGGGCGGCGCCCAGCTTCTTCCGATCAACATGAGCGGGCCTACCACGATCAGTCAAACCGTTTCGGTCGGGCCGAACGCTACGGGGTGCACTCCGTCGTCGGGCGGCACCACTTGTCAGCTCGCGTTAACCCTTCCGGCTGGGACCTATACGGGAACGATTGGAGCCTCCGCGGTTGCGTTCACCGTTGCGGCAACCACGAGTAACGTTCTGAACCTCACGACGAGCGGCGTGCCGGCCCAGCTCCAAATCGTCCCCGCTTCGGCTATGAGTGGTCAGAACTCGCAAGGTGGAGTCGATCTCTACGGCGCCGGGAAGCATGCGTTTCTCGTCGAGTTGCTCGACGCGAATCAGAACGTCATCATCGGAAGCGGTGGCGCAAGCTATTCACTAAGTCAGGCCGGCGGCTCATTGCCTCTTGCAGTTACGCAGGCGACGACGCTCGCACCGAATCTATTTTACGTTTCGGGTCCCGCGGTCGCCAGCGCCGGCTCGGCGATTTTGCGTGCGACGGCCAACTATCTCGGCCCGTCCAACCCTTGCGCGCAATCCGGAGCGGTCTGCAGCGGCACGATGCGCGTAAATTTCCGCCAGATATTAGGCGTTGCGAATTCAACTATCAACAGCGTGACGCTCTACGTTAACGCGCAGAGCGCCCCCTTGCAGACGATTCAAAACGGCGTAACGAACCCGCAGGCACTAGTTTTTGACGCCTCCGGAAATCTCTTCGTCGCAAACCAGCCGGGTAACGTCGGCGTTTACGCGCCGCCGTACAGTCAAGCACCAACCGCGATTGCCAACGGCGTTAACCATCCCCAGGCGCTGGCGCTCGATAACCGCGGCGACTTGTTTGTGGCTAACGGGAACGGCAGTAACACCGTGACGGTTTACTCCCCGCCGTACGGCGGCGCGCCGTCGCAGGTGATTTCGTCAAACGTGGACGATCCTGTCAGCTTGGCGCTCGATTCGAACGCCAATCTCTTCGTCCTCAACGCAGCCGCCAATACCGTCACGATATATGCGCCGCCATATGGTGGTGCGCCGACCACGATCGCCAAAGGGCTGAACGCGCCGAACTCATTAGCGCTCGACGCGCATGGCAATCTCTTTGTCGCAAACCTCAACTCGACGCCAAACTCGGTAGTGGAGTACTCGCCGCCCTATTCGAACCAAAGCGCGCCGATCGCCACGATCAGCAACGGCGTGAACGAACAGGGCACGATTGCATTAAGCGCCTCGGCCAATCTCTTTGTTCCGAATCAAGGCGCGAACACGGTCACCGAATATGTCGCGCCCTATACCAACCCGCCTACGACGATCGGCGGCGGCCAAAGCCAGCCGATTGCGCTCGCCATTGACGTGCTCGGCAACCTCTACGTCGCCAACTATGGGAACAACACGGTTACGGAGTATCCTCCACCGTACGCCGGAGCATCGTGGATGACGTTGAGCACTGGGGTCAGCGCACCGGTCGCGCTGGCGCTATCGCCTGCGACGAACTCAGGCGCAGCGCTCTTGCCCTAAGCGATTTCCTTTACGCTGCCCGCACTCGGAGCACGTCGCCGTCGAGGACGACGTCGGCTCCCGAACCGTCGCGCAGCTCACCGCGAAGCAACGCCGTAGACAACGGCGTTGAAACATAATGCGAGACCGTACGTTGTACGTAGCGAGCGCCGCTGCCCGCACCCATCGAAACGCGCGCCAAATAGAGCTTGGCTTCATCGGAAAGGTTGAGGGTAACGTTGCGTGCTCCGAGTCGTCTTGCCAACGCATCGACGTGAATCGTCACGATGGCCTCGATTTGCGGCAGACCAAGTTCTCGGAATGGCACCAGCTCATCGATACGATCGAGCAGTTCGGAGCGTAAGGCAATCGGCACTTCGTCGTCCTGCAGATTCGTCGTCAGGATAATGAGCGTGTGGCGAAAATCGATCGTGCGCCCCTTGGCATCGGTGACGCGTCCATCGTCGAGAATCTGCAGCAGAATCGCGGCAACGTCGGGGTGCGCCTTTTCAAGCTCGTCGAACAGGACGACGCAATAGGGGCGTCGCCGTACCGGTTCGGTAAGCTGACCGGCCTCGTCGTGTCCCGCATAGCCCGGCGGCGCGCCGAGCAGTCGCGACACGGTATGCGGCTCGGTGAACTCGGATAGGTCGATGCGCACTAACGCGGCTTCGCTGCCGAATAGCACTTCTGCCAGCGCCTTTGCGAGCTCGGTCTTTCCAACGCCGCTCGGACCGCGAAAGAGAAAGCTGCCCAGCGGTTTGCGCGGATCGTGCAGACCCGTACGAGCCCGTCGAATCGCATCGGATACGGCGGCGATCGCGCGATCTTGACCGATGACGCGCGCTGCGAGAAGCCGCTCGAGCTCTAGCAGGCGACTGGCTTGCGATTCGGTCAGCGAACTTTGCGGAATGCCGGTCCACCGAGTTACCACCGATGCAACGTCGGCACTGGTGACGCGAGGCTGTTCTACCGCGCCCTTGTTGGCTAATGTGACCGATGCGGCGGCCTCGTCCATAAGATCGATCGCCTTGTCGGGCATAAAACGATCCGCGATGTATCGCGCCGCAAGCTGAGCCGCTGTCGCGATCGCCCCCTCATCGATCGTAACGTGGTGATGGCGAGCGTAGCGCTCGCGCAAACCGCGCAATATCTCGATCGTTTCATCGATGCTGGGTTCCTCAACCATGACGGGCTGAAACCGGCGCTCCAGCGCGGCATCGGATTCAATGTACTTGCGATATTCGTCGAAGGTCGTGGCGCCGATGCATTGCAGGTCCCCCCGGGCCAGCTCGGGTTTGATCATCGTACTCAAATCGAGGGGTGCTCCCTCAGCCGCGCCGGCGCCGACGAGCGTATGCAGCTCGTCGATAAACAGGATGATGTCACGCGCGCTGCGTTTGACTTCATCCAGAATTCGCTTGACGCGGCCCTCGAACTCGCCGCGGTACTTCGTTCCCGCGACTAGTGGGCCAAGCGAAAGCGCGAGCACCCGTTTTCCACGCAAGGAAGCCGGCGCGTCGCCGGCAACGATGCGCGCAGCGAGGCCTTCGACGATTGCGGTTTTTCCAACGCCGGGTTCGCCGATCAGACATGGGTTGTTCTTGCTGCGTCGTGCGAGAATTGAAACGACGCGTTCGATTTCCTGATCGCGTCCGATCACCGGATCCAGTTTGCCGTTTCGCGCCAGTTCGGTGAGATCGCGAGAAAAGGTCTCTAGGGTCGGCGTTCTACCGCGCAGCCGCCGGCCGAGTGTGTCGAAAGGCGACGCTTCTCCCTCGCCTTGCATTCGCTCGGCGAGCAAGGCGCTTCCGGCAATCAGACCGGCCGCCGCCAGGGCGGCACCCAGGAACGGCAGCGCGCTGGTCGCGGCGCGTTTTTGCGCGCAACGGTTGCAGACGCGGCGTCCGCCATACGACGTCACAGCCGGCCGCGCGGTACAGAGTTCGCACTGGGTGGTCATCGCTTAGTGTACCGGAACGGCTCGGCGAGGTTTCGCCCACCGGCGTGGGGTCACGGCTCCGCCAGGAATACGACGCTCACCGAAACGGTCACGTTGACGTTCGACTGGTCGAACTGGGTGGGTCCGTTCGCCACCGCGGCTTTCATGAGGGGCACGATTCCCGTAGGACCCGTTCCGAGCTCGATGCTCTTGATTCCGACTATGCGTAGCGCTGCCGCGCGGGCGATCGCCTCGGCGTTCGCGCGTGCCTCCGCGACGGCCCGCGCCGTTGCTTGCTCGCGCGCAACACCGGGGTCAGACAGGCCGAAGGTGACGCCATTGATCGCCGTGGCTCCCGCGCTCGTGCACGCGTCGCTCGCGCGTCCGGCATCTCCGATCTGTCGAACTTTAACCGAGAAACTTCGCGACACGGTGTAACCGTAGCGCTCGCCGGTCGGATTCGCCGGCATGACTTGTGGGCGGGGATTGTAACTGACGTTATAGTACGCGAGCGTGATGTCGCTGCGCACAATCCCCAGCCGCTCGAGAGCCGCAACGATGCGCTCGTACACAACGTTGTTTTGCGCCACCGCAGCGTTGGCACTATCGGCGTAGGTTTCGACGGACGCGGAGACCGTAGCGATATTGGGCGGCAATGAAACGCTGCCGGTTCCGGAAGCCGTTATCTCCGTACCGGTCGACTCCGCGGCGGGCGCGCCGGCCGCTGCCACGACAAAAGCGCAGAGCAGGCAAATGAATGTACGCTTCATAATCTGGGTACGTCCACCACAGGGGCGTTCGCTCCCTGTACGCTGCCTGCCGTAAAGCAAAGGAGGGAAAGACGTTGGGGATTCTTGCCTGGATCATTTTTGGCCTGATCGTAGGCCTGATCGCGCGTTGGATCGTTCCTGGGGAAGCACCCGGCGGCACTCTAGCTGATATCCTCGTGGGCATCGTGGGTGCCGTTATCGGCGGCTGGCTCTATGGGTTTTTTGGCCATGCCGGCGTAACTGGATTCAACCTTCCCAGCATGCTTTGCGCCTTGATCGGTGCGATCGTATTGCTGTGGTTGATACGCGCGATTCGAGGCAGGCCCGCCGCCTGAAGGGCGCAGCTTCCCCTCAGGGGAAGCTGAAAATCCATGGCCTACATCATCACCGAACCGTGCATCGGCACAAAGGACAAATCATGCGTCGACGTTTGTCCGGTCGATTGTATTCACGGCAAGGATGACGATGAGATGCTCTACATCGATCCGGAGGTCTGCATCGATTGTGGCGCGTGCGTTTCTGCTTGTCCCGTGGAAGCGATTTTCGCCGACTCCGACGTGCCCGAGAAGTGGGAGAACTACACGCTGATCAACGCCGAGTATTTTAAGAAGTGAACCCGCAGATCTCCGGCAGCACGTTCGACGCATTCTTTGCATGGGCCCCGTGGGTCGTCGGCGCAGCGATTTATTTCGCCTTCTACATTGCCAAGCGCCATGAGGGCGGCGGCGAGACGGCGCATGCCGGACAGACCTTCGCGTGTGCCGGGTGTGGACGGCGCGGTTCGCAAGAGCAAATGGTGGCCGCGGATCACGGCGGCGCCGTCGGCTGGTATTGCTCGAATTGCGCGACGTCCCAGGCACAACTAACGGCCCATTAAGCGCTGGAAAGCCCGAGGGGGCAGATCTATTGCTGTTGGCCGTATCCCGACAGGACTCCGTGGATCTGCGAGGCCATTGCGAGCGCCTCGTCCCACTTGCGCTGCCACATATTCCGGCCGAAAATCAGGCCTACGCAACCGGCGGCCATTGCGACGTGGGCTTTGTGTATCGTCGCATCGTCGCCCATCTTGCTTCCGCCTGAAACGAGAACGAGGCTGCGTCCGGCCGACTTCACGACCTTTCGCAGACCCTCCACGTCGTCAAACTCGAGCGTATTGTAGGGCTTGGGCAGTTTGCCGGCATCATCGGCCTTCCAGACCGGCTCGTTGAGTTTAATCACGTCGGCGCCGAGTTCGCACGCGACGCGCGCTGCGTAGTCGACGGCGTAGAGAGAGTCGATGCTGCCCTTGGCCTTCACCGCCGCGCCGCGCGGATAAGCCCACACGACCAGCGGCATACCGTAACGGTCGCACTCGCGCCGTACGTCGTTGCACTGCGCGATGTCAAGTTCTTGGGACGGGCTACCCACGTAGAGCGTATATCCTACCGCGTCGGCTCCGAGTCGCATGGCGTCTTCAACCGATGACGTGAGCGGGCTGAAGGCTTCATCGTCGGGCGGGATGTTCGTCTTTCCGTTGACTTTCAGCAAAAGCGGGACGCGCCCGGCGTATTGCTTTTGATACTTTTCGGCAAGCCCGACGTGCAGCGCCACGCCCGAAAAGTTGCCTTCTACGGCCAAACGATAGATCCAATCGGTGTCGATTGCCGCCGGATTATCGAAGAAATCCACGGGCCCATGTTCCAGGCCCTGATCGATCGGCAGCATCATGAGCGTGCCGTTCGCGGGGCCGTGCTCGTACATCAGACGATGCAGGCGCGTGCGCTTCCCGATGGAGAGATTCATCTCATCAAACGTCGGACGAACGATCGAGGGAGTGGCGGTAGCGGTCGTCATAGCGGCGCCTTCGCCGGGCTCCGAAGGTTATCCTGAGGCGGCGCCCAAAAGGGGCGGCTCGTGATTGCGCGCGTCGGATTCGTTGGACTGGGCGCGATGGGTGAGCCGATGGCACGCTCGTTGCGAAAGGCCGGCTTTGACGTCGTGGCAAGCGCGCATCGGCGTCGCGAAGCGCTGGAGCGTCTGCGAGGCGACGGTATCGTTGAGGCTGCGGATCCGGCCGCCGTCTCAGCGCACGTGGACGCGCTCGTCATCTGCGTTCCCGATGCTCCCGACGTGGAAGACGTGCTTTTCGGTTTGCGCGGGATCGTCGCCGGTGCGCGACGCGGGTTGCTGGTCATCGACATGTCGACGATCTCGCCGGTGGCATCCCGTCGCTTCGCCGAACGACTGGGGGAACTGGGCATCGATTTCATCGACGCGCCGGTGAGCGGAGGCCCAGTGCGGGCGCGCGACGGTACGCTTACCATCATGGTCGGTGCATCGGAGGAAGCGTTTGCGCGCGCGGCACCCGTGCTTCGCGCTATGGGAACTCCGCACCATCTCGGTCCGGTCGGGATGGGCGAGACCGTCAAGCTGGTGAACCAGATCATCATTGCCAACGTCATGATCGCAAACGTCGAAGGCTTGGTCTTCGCAAAGCGCGCCGGTGCGGACGTACAGGCGGTGCGCGCCGTGCTGTCATCCGCGACGGCCGCGAACTACTTGCTCCAAGAATGGCTGCCTAAAACCTGGCTGGCCGGCACGTTTAACGGCGGATTCGCCGTGGATCTGCTTCGCAAAGACCTTGCCGCAGCGCTCGACACGGCACGAGCTTCGAACTACCCGATGCCGGCGACCGGTTTAGCCTACCAACTCTACACTACTCGCTCCGCGGAAGGGGACGGCGCGCTGGACTACAGCGCGATAGCAAAGACGTATGAATGGAACGTCGGAGATAAGGTCGTCGCGGACGACCGCAGTCAAGAGCCAGGACGTCAATAAAAAGATCCTCATCGTGGACGACGAGTCCGCGATCCTCCAAACGCTGCGCTTCAACCTCGAGCGCAGCGGGTATGCGGTCGTCACCGCCGGCGATGGCCGCAGCGCGATCGCGATGGCGCAGCGCGAGC
>DAIMCN010000011.1:0-76627 GCA_036726365.1 Candidatus Cybelea sp. | reverse complement strand
TTTGAAGACCGTGCGAGCCACCAGACCCGTACGCTCCCCCGTGTTGACGAAACTTTCCTTAGGAGGCGTCGTCTAAGATCGCTTGCAATAGGCGTTCCGCCTCGTCCGGAATTTTGATTACGACGCGTCCGACGAGGTGGATTGAGCCGGATGTGTACGCTTTACCGGTTGACGTAACCAAAGTCACCGAGCCGGAGCCGCCTTTCGAGGACAAATGTAAGATCACGAGCGACTTGACGAGACCCTTCCCTCCAAGCGTAACCTTGTAATGTCCCGGCACTATGTTCGGAAAACCATCCGTCAACGCGTTGTAGTCGGCGTAGGGGAAGTCCTCGCCTTTTGTAGTCGCCTCCAAATAGGCACAACCGACCTGCTTGTTCTTCATGGCGTAGGTGCCGTAGTAGAGGTAGTATGCGTAGGGTTTAGGAGTCGGGGTCGGCTTTGGCGTGGGAGTCGGTTTGGGTGTCGGCGTCGGCTTTACTTTCGCCCACTTCTCCAGGAACCACCCTGCCCCCGATTTGCCGGTGATTGCCTTGAACGTCGTTCCTTTAACGTTTCCAGACGCGAAGTAGAACAGCCAGGTTCCGGCACCTCTTTTGTTCGCCTTACAAGGCGGAATGCCTAAGAGCTCGGCTTCCTGGGTCGCCGGAGTTTGTACCGAGTCTTGCGACACAACCGGATTGTAGCCTCCGCCGATGCCGTGACATGCGACGAGCGCGGCCACGATGAAAAGCGTCGCGGTCGCGCTTGGCAGATATAGATTTCTCATAAGATCCTCCGAGCGTTTGCGCCGATCGTTGGCGCGGCCGAGTTGGGAGCACACCCATCAGCCGGAACGCGAGACTTGCGGGGCGCCTTTATCACGAGTTTTCCTTGTTAAACTGATTTCGCCCAAATGAAAAGTGAACTCAGGAGCGATCGCCTATCAAGCTGCTTAATTCGGTGCAGTGTTGGGCCCGGTCCTACTCGACTTGAACGATCCGACTGGGTCGAATTTGGTTATACGCGGCGCGTGCGTGATGCTGTCGATTTTGAAAGACCACGCATTCTCGCTAGGTGAGCTGTCTTCACTGTCGACAGTCGCCGCTGCGTCTTCAATATGTCCTGTCATGACGATGGAGCCATCCGGCCAAACGATTCTCGTGGAGTTCACACTCTGGGAACACGGAATCGTGTACGAATGCTCGGTGGTAGGATCTTCGCCGCCGAGAAGCACGGGGTCGTCGGTACTCGGGTCCTCGTCCGGCTGAGTGCTAACGGTGCGCTCGATGACTACCGCACATTCGGTTGGATTGTCCGCATTGCCAAGAGCCGTAAGTTCGAGGAATCTAGCGTCGGTGTGGAAGTCATTTTTGCTCGGCGTCCCATTCTCGACGGCCCAGCCTATTACGGGATCGTTGTAGCCAGCACCCTGATGAATGGTGATATGAACCTCGTTGCGTCTCGTTCTCGAGTCAGAGCTCCAGTCGCGTCCGTCACCGCCGCAGGCACCTAGCATTAGGATTCCGCACGTGGCTGCGGATATCCAGGTCGCTAATAACAGGCTTGACCGCGGATTTTCAACGCTCATTTCTTGGACGACGCCGGTGCCGCGTCGGCACAAAACAGCAAGAGCGCAGCAGCCGCTATGTCCAAGGCATATGCGTGCTGCCAGATGTATGTGGCTTGCGATGTTTGCATTGATCTCGTTCGCGTTCTTTTAACGGCGCTGTTCGACGAGATTATAGCATGCCCGGCTGACTGTCTAAAGATAACCCCTAGCGCGCCGGGCAGGCGAGCCCCGTAAACTAAGGTGCGTGGCCAACGGAGTTGACTCTCCTGCGCCCGAAGTGGGATTTAGATGGACAAGCGACTGGTGCGCGAGACCGCGGTTTTCGCCCTCGTCGGAGGACTCTTCTTCTTGCCGGCTTTCGCCAGCGCCGAACCCGCAGTCTGTTCGATCCTCTCGCCCGTACAGGTGAGCTCGATCATCGGTGCTCACGTCGGTTCGGGCGTTGCCATCACTCGATCGGATCCAGCGGCGCCCGGTGCGATAGGGCATGCGTGCGCATATCTGGGGGAGTCGCGTTCTGTGGTGCTGGGCCTCTACCGAGGCTCAAGTGCACAACTCGCGCGCATCAAGCAGATCAACGAGCACGGCGGCTCGGTTACTGCGATGCATGGGGACACTCTCGTCTCCGTGCTGGTCACCGATACCAATTCTGGCGCGCGAACTCCGGATCGGCCCGCCAGTAAAAAGCTCCTCGCAGCGGCGCTCTCGAAGCTCTAGGCCACGTGCTGAAGTAGTAGCTCCCAGAGTGAAAACTCGCCCTGATATCCGCAACGTCGCAATTATCGCGCACGTCGACCATGGCAAAACGACGCTAGTCGACGCCATGCTCAAGCAAAGCGGTGTCTTCAGAGAAGGCCAGCAGGTTGCCACGCGCGTCTTGGATTCCAATCCCCTCGAGCGCGAGCGCGGCATCACGATTCTCGCAAAGAACACGGCCGTGCGACATGGTCCCGTCAAATTCAATATCGTCGACACGCCGGGACACTCGGATTTCGGCGGTGAGGTCGAGCGCGTACTGCAGATGGTGCAAGGCGTGCTACTGCTCGTGGATGCAGCCGAAGGCGTGATGCCGCAAACCCGCTTCGTCATGCGCAAAGCGCTCGAGCTGGATCTGCGCGCGATCGTCGTCATCAACAAGATCGACCGTAAGGATGCGCGCGCGCAGGAGGTCGTCAATGAGACCTTCGACCTTTTTGTTGAGTTGGGCGCGAACGACAAGCAGGCCGATTTTCCAGTGCTGTTCACCAATGCCAAAGCCGGGATCGCGCAACGTTCGCTGGACGAGCCGGGCGACTCGCTCGAGCCGCTATTCGAAACGATCGTATCGCACGTTCCTGAGGCGCCTTCGGAAGAGGGTCCATTTCAATTGCTGATCTCGGCCATCGACCACAACCGCTACGTTGGACGCGTCGGAATCGGCAGAATCTTCCGCGGCAGCTCGCGCAAGAATGAACCCATCGTGAAGATCTCACGCGACGGTGAGATCACCACGGGACTGCGCCTGGCAACGCTGCTGACATTTGCGGGGCTGGAGCGAATCGACGTCGACGAGGCGTCGGCGGGGGACATCGTCTGCGTTTCGGGCATCGACGATCTCAACATCGGCGATACGATTGCAGACGCCAACACGCCCGAACGGATTGCGGCGGTGGCCGTCGACGAGCCGACCGTTTCGATGTTTTTCAGCGTGAATAACTCGCCTTTCGCCGGCAGGGAAGGGAAGTTTCTCACATCGCGCCAGATTCGGGAGCGCCTCATGCGCGAGCTTGAATCAAACGTCGCACTGCGCGTTGCTGATACCGCCTCCGCCGACACGTTCGAAGTGCGCGGTCGCGGTGAGCTGCATCTCGCGATCCTCATCGAAACGATGCGACGCGAAGGCTACGAACTGGCGGTCTCCAAGCCGCAAGTCATCATTACGGAGCGCGACGGCAAACGCTTCGAGCCGATCGAATACGTGGTCGTGGACGTGCCGGAGGCGTACGCCGGCGCAGCGATCGAGGCGCTCGGGCGCCGCAAAGCGATCATGTCGAACATGCTCTCGGTCGGCGATTCGCAGCGGCTCGAATATACGATGCCGACTCGAGCAATTTTCGGACTGCGTGGCGAGCTCTTGACGCTGACACGTGGGACGGCGGTGCTTTCGCACACTTACTACGATCATCAAGAGTGGCAAGGAGAGCTATCGGGGCGCAACGTCGGTGCGCTCGTAGCCAGCGACACCGGAAGGACCACCGGGTACGCTCTGATGGGGCTCGAACAGCGGGGCCGGTTTTTCCTCGGCCCGGGTGTCGACGTTTACGAAGGCATGATCGTCGGACGGGCCAACGACGAATACGACGTGGCGCTCAACGTCGTACGCGAGAAGAAGCTGACCAACATGCGCGCCGCCGGCTCGGATGAAAACGTGAAGCTGGCGCCTCCTGAGGAGCTTTCACTCGAGCGCGCGATCGAGTTCATCGCCGACGACGAGCTGGTCGAAGTGACGCCACAGTCGATTCGCTTACGCAAGCGAATTCTCGGCGAAGGGGCGCGGTTGCGGCTGCGCAAGCGCGAAGCCGCAAAAGCCTAAGGCCTTACGGAAAACTGCCGGCTGAAGTAGCCCGCGGTCGCCGTGTCGGCCTCCAACCACGCCGCGTAGCGCAAGAACCCGTGAATCTCGTTGGGGATCACGAGCTCCTCGAACGGCACATGCGCGAGACGTAGCCGTGCGACGAGATCGACCATCTGATGGAACTCGACGTTGCGATCGTCATCGCCTTGAATCAGCAGCACCGGTGACTTCCACCCGGCGATGGAGGAATCGGGTGACGATTCCCAGGCCAGGCGCATCAACGCTTTTGTATTGTATTGCTCGAAACGCTTGAGCTGCGTCAACCCCCAGACCGGATTATCGATGTCGAGCGACCAGTCGTGCACGCCGTGAAAATCCACGCCCGCCCTGAAGATATCGGAGTTGCGCGCGAGAGCGAGGGCGGTTAAATAACCTCCATAGGAGCCGCCCCAGATTCCGATTCGATGAGAATTGACGGCCGCGTTGCGCTGCAGAAAGCGCGCTCCGGCAACGACGTCTTGGTACTCCGAGGCACCGGTCGGGCCCCAGCGCGATGGAAAGTTGAAGTCGTGACCGTAGCCGATTCCGAGCCGGTAGTTTACCGAAAGCACGACGAAGCCGTGGTTTGCCAAGTACTGATTCACCGCATACGCATTCGAGTAATAATCCATGTAATGCCACGTCAGCAGCATCTGCCGTGGCGGCCCACCGTGCACGAAGATCACGGCCGGATGCTTTCCGCCGCCCGCCGGAAGAAAGAGCTGTCCGTAAATTAGCCGACCGTCCGCAGCACGAAACGAAACTTCCTGCGGCGTCACGAGCTGGGACGCCGGAAAATCACTCGGCAGCAGGCTCGCGTCCAGCGCGCGTTCCGCACCGCCGGAAAGCAGCGTGACGAGCAACGGCTCCTGCGCGGTTGCACGATTGAACGCCACCGCGCCGCCCGCCAGCGCCACCGGTCCCATTTCGCTGCTCGCACCAGTCGTGAGCGACGTGACGCTGGTGGTCCCAACGTCGACGCGAAACAGGTGCCGGCGATCGTCGTCGCCCGGCATAGAACCGGCATTTGCACTGTACACCACCGAGGTGCCATCCGGTGCGACGGAAACGTCTTCGACCATGAACGAACCTGGCGTCAACAGCCGCGCCGCGCCCCCGTTGGCTGAAGCGGCGTACAAGTGAGGCCAGTTGTCTTGTTCGCTGTTGAAGACGAGGCGATCTTGCGCGACCCACTCCAAGAACGGGCCCAAACCGGTCTGCGGTAACGACCCGCGCGGGGCGTTCGGGCTCGACCAGACGAGGTGCGCGGCCGCTCCGTTGGCGTCAGCCACCCAGATTTGCCACGGCGTCGGGTTCCAATTCAATGGATTCTGTGGCGGTCCGCCGTCGCCACCCAATCGGACGAAGGCTACTCGACGGCCATCGCGTGACCAGCGCGGCATGACGTCTTGTGACGTCGTGGGCGCGACGTAGTAAAGCGGTGTGGCATCGTTGCGATAGATGCCGATGAAGCTGTGATCGGTTCGCGTCGAGACGAACGCCAAGGCCGATCCGTCGGGCGACCAACGAAGATCGGAGTCTTGGCCGCGATCGAAGAACAGTCGGCGCGCTGTAGCGCCGCCGTCAATCGGCGCGATCATGACCGCGCCACCGTTCGTGAAGGCAACCCGCCTGCCGTCGCGAGCGATTGCCGGCGCGTCACCGGTGCCGAGCATTTTCGGCGAACCGCCACTCGTTGCAATCGACCAGACCTGCATCTCCGGTTCCGCCGTACTCGAAGCTGGATTGGGTTGCAGCGTTTCGGGCCAGTTTGCATCGTGATCGCCGCCGCGAACGTAAACGACGTGCGCGTCGTCGTTTGCGATGACGAGATTACTCAACTCTTGGCCATCGTCGGCGTCCGACGAAAAAAGCTCGCGCGGCACGAAGTCAGGCGCGCGTGCGAACCAGAGCGTTCGCACGCCTCGCGTGTCCAACGTATACGCGATCGCGGTTCCGCGTGGATCGCGTACCGGAGCGGCGGGGAATGGGTAACCTAAAATCTGAGCGAACGTAAAAGCGGCCAACAGCATGACGCTGTCTTTAGGCTGGCGCGGGAACGCGACCTCCGAGCGTAAACGTCAGCTCCCCGCGAACGTCGTCGAAGCCGATGTCCACGGTGTCGCCCTCGTTGATCTCGCCGGCCAGGATCTTGCGCCCTAGCGGTGTCTCGACTTCCTTCTGAATCGTGCGCTTGAGCGGACGCGCGCCGTAGGTTGGGTCGTACCCGACTTTGACGATGTGACGCTTCGCCTCGTCGGAGATCACCATCGTGATACGGCGTTCGGCCAGGCGCTGGCGCAGTCGCTGCAGCTGGATATCGACGATCTTAAGAAGCTCCTCCTCCGTGAGACCATGGAAAACGATGATCTCGTCGACGCGATTGAGAAACTCGGGCCGAAAGTGTTGGCGCAGCTCGTCGAGCACCGTTGCGCGCATGATCGCATAATCCGCGCCGTCAAACGAACCCTTGTAATCGAGAATGCGATGGCTTCCGATGTTCGAGGTCATGATCACGATGGTGTTCTTGAAATCGACGGTGTGGCCCTGACCGTCGGTCAGCCGTCCGTCGTCGAGGATCTGCAAGAACACGTTGAAGACGTCGGGATGCGCCTTTTCCACTTCGTCGAAGAGAATGACGGAGTAAGGACGCCGGCGCACCGCTTCGGTCAGCTGCCCGCCTTCTTCAAAGCCGACGTATCCTGGCGGAGCACCGAGCAGGCGCGCAACGGTGTGTTTTTCTTGGTATTCCGACATGTCGATGCGGATCAACGCGTGCTCGTCGTCGAAGAGATACTCCGCGAGCGCCCGAGCGAGCTCCGTTTTGCCGACCCCCGTCGGCCCGAGGAAAATGAACGAGCCGATCGGCCGATTCGGGTCCGCCAGGCCCGAGCGCGAGCGTAACACCGCCTCGGCAACGGCGCCCACGGCCTCGTTCTGACCGATGACGCGCTGATGTAGTTCGTCCTCCAGGTGGAGCAGTTTTTGCTTTTCACCTTCGAGCAGCTTCGTCACCGGAATGCCGGTCCAGCGCGCGATAACCTCGGCAATGTCGTCTTGGTCGACTTCTTCTTTGGAAAGCCGCGTGCCGTCTTTTTGCGCCAGGCGCTCTTCTTCTGCGGTCAACTCTTTCTGCAGCTGGGGCAGCTTGCCGTATCGAAGCTCGGCGACTTTGTTGAGATCGTACTGGCGCTCGGCTTGCTCGATCTGCACCTTCGCCAGCTCGATCTCCTCGCGCAATTGGCGCAGCTTGATCGCCGCATTCTTCTCGGCTTCCCACTGCACGCGCAGACGCGCTTGAACCTCGCGCAGCTCGGCTAGCTCTTTTTCAAGTTGGTCCAAGCGGCGGCGGCTCGCGTTATCATCTTCCTTTCGCAACGCTTCACGCTCGATCTCGAGCTGGAGTATCCGCCGCGAGACTTCATCGAGCTCCTGCGGCATTGAGTCTATTTCGGTGCGGAGTTTGGCCGCGGCCTCGTCAATCAAGTCGATCGCCTTGTCGGGCAGAAAGCGGTCGGTGATGTAGCGAGCGCTCATCGTCGCGGCCGCAACGAGCGCGGCGTCCTTGATGCGCACGCCGTGGTGCGCTTCGTATTTTTCCTTCAAGCCACGGAGGATCGAGATCGTATCTTCGATGCTCGGCTGATCGATCATCACCGGCTGGAAGCGCCGCTCGAGCGCCGCGTCTTTTTCGATGTACCTGCGATACTCGTCGAGCGTCGTCGCGCCGATCATGTGCAGCTCGCCCCGCGCGAGCATCGGCTTGAGCAGATTGCCGGCATCCATCGCGCCTTCAGCCTTGCCGGTCCCAACGACGGTGTGCAGCTCGTCGACGAAAAGAATGATTTGCCCCTCGGAGGATGAGACGTCTTTTAGGACGGCCTTGAGACGCTCTTCGAATTCACCACGATATTTCGCGCCCGCAATCAAGGCCCCCATGTCCAGCGAAACGATGCGTTTATTCTTCAACCCTTCGGGAACGTCGCCGCGCACAATCCGCTGTGCGAGACCCTCAACGATCGCCGTTTTTCCGACGCCGGGATCGCCGATCAAAACGGGATTATTTTTGGTACGGCGGGACAGCACTTGCATGATCCGGCGAATCTCCTCGTCGCGCCCGATGACCGGATCGAGTTTTCCACGCTCGGCTTCGACCGTAAGATCGCGGCCGTATCGCTCGAGCGACTTATACGTACCTTCCGGATCCTTGGTCGTCACGCGCTGATTCCCGCGAACTTGGCGCAGCGCTTGCAGCAGCTTGTCCTTCGTCACGCCCTCATCGCGCAACAATCGGCCCACCTCACCGGATGACTGCGCCATGGCAAGCAATACGTGCTCGACGGATGTGTAATCGTCTTGAAGCGCCTTCGCTTCGTTCTCCGCGACGCTCATAATACGCGCCAGCTCAGGTGACAGCGTCACCTGGGCGCTCTCCGCGCCGGGGCCGCTCAGGCGCGGGAGCCGCCCGATTGCCTCGTCGACTTTCCGCGCGATCGCTTTCGGGTCGGCCCCGGCCGCCGCCAGAATATCCGGTGCGATTCCGCGCTCTTGCTCGAGCAGCGCGGCCAGCATGTGCTCGGGGGCGGTTTGCGTGTTGTGTTCGTGAAGGGCGCGCGAATACGCGGCATTGAGCCCCTCGGCAACGCGCTCCGTCATTTTTTCTACGTTCATTTACACACCATCCTACAGGGCGACTAAAGCTAAAGGTTGCGCAGAAGCGTTTGGTAGGCGGTAGAGAGTTGGGCGAGCTGCGCTTTGTAGGCGGCGGCTTGCGCGAGCTGCGCAGCGGTCGGAGCTTGGAATGAGGTGCTCATGCGCGAAATTAAATCGAGTACCCGCTCGCGAAGCTGAGCCGGCCCGTTGAGATCCTCGATGTTGTGCGGTTCGTAGGTGAGACGAAGCCTGAAGGCCTCGAGCGCTGCTGCCTCGAGCCGCGGTGCCCGCTTCAGGCGAGCATCGATTCCGTTCAGCATCGTGTCGATGTTGCCCAGCTCGCCGTACAGCTGCGCGAGGAAATCGTAGCGCCGTGAATAGGCGCCGGCAGTGGAATCGCGTGGATCAGCTCTTACCGCAACCGATTGCTCCTTTGCCGTTCCATCGGCAGTCACGCGAACCGTATACGAACCCGGAACGACCTCGGCACCTTCGTCCGGTCCTTGGTTTTCTTTGAGCGTACCGGTCCATTGCACCGGACCATCCTCGTTGAGATCCCAGGACGCGCGATTCAATCCCGCATGCTTCGAAATGTCTTCGGACTTCAAATGCCGGACGATGCGGCCGCGCTGATCGAGAATCTCGATCGCTGCGTGCGTCGTCGCCTTGCCCAGATAATAGGTGATGATTGTGCCATAGGGCGGGTTCGGCCCGACAAACTCATTCGGAGGAACTTTGGGATCGGTGAAAGTGTTCACCGGCGCCCACTGCCACATCCGGTACGCATCGCGCAACGGAAAGAGCGTGAGCTCCGCAGCTTGCGCCGCGGCCCACTGTTGAAGCGGGGTGAGATCGTCGAGTATCCAAACGCCGCGGCCGTGCGCCCCGACAACGAGGTCGTTCGCCGTCGTCTCGATCTCCAAATCGTAAATGGCGGTGGCCGGCATATTTGACCGCAGCGAATGCCAATGCGAGCCGCCGTCGAGCGTTACGGCAACACCACGATTCGTGCCGGCGTAGAGAACGTTGGCGTTTTTCGGATCTTGGCGAATCGCGCGCACGAACTGGTCGCGCGGCAAATCTCCGGCGACCGAATGCCACGTCGCTCCATAGTCATCGGTTCGCAAAACGTACGGACGTTCGTCGCCGAGCAAATGGCGCTCGACCGCGATGAATGCCGTGCCGGCAGAGAAACGTCCCGGATCGAGCCCTGTGATCCGGCCCCACGGCGGCACCATTGATGCCGGCGGCGAGACGTTCTGCCAATGGGCAGGCTGTGCTGAGCTTTTCGAAGCATCACGCGTCAGCTGCACGAGCCCATCGTCGGTCGTCGCCCAGATCATTCCGGCGTCGAGCTTCGTGGTCGCCAAGTAGAGTATCGTGTCGTAGAACTCGGCGCCGGACTGATCGTACGCGATTGCACCGCCGGAGGGAAGCTGTTTGCTCCGATCGTTCCGGGTCAGATCCGGACTGATCACGTTCCACGTTTGCCCCCGATCGGAGCTTTCGAAAACGACGTTCCCCCCAACAAGTGCCTTGGCATCGTCGGTGAACGCGATCGGCGTATCCCAATTGAAGCGATATCGGACGTCGCGCGCGGCCAGTTCGCCATTCGACTCGGCGTCCGGCGATACGTCGTAGGCTTGCTGCGTTCGTTCGTCCCAGAGATAGACTTGGCCGGTATCCGAGTTCGTCGAGGTCGACCAGATGAGATTCCGATCCTTGGGATCGACTAGCGCCCACATGCCGTCCCCCGGCCCGACCTGATACCAATTTCGGTTCATGACGCCGATCCCGTTCGGCGGCGAGGATGGGCCGCACCAGGTATTGTCGTCCTGTAATCCGATGCAGACCCGATAGTTTGCTGGGTCCGAGGAACCCTCACTTCCCAACCCAACGTGATATGGTTGCGCGAACGGAAGATCGTAAGGCTGCCAAAAGTTCTTGCCGCCGTCGGCAGAGATGATCACGCCCTCATCGCTCCCGTTGATGATGCGTCGGCCATCGGCGGACCACCACACGACGTGATAATCCCACCCTCCGCCAGCGGCGATTGCGTGGAACGTTCGTCCGCCGTCGGTGCTCATCGACATGATCAGCGAAACGTTGATCAGCTTATTCGGATTGGCCGGATCGACGAAGATGCTAGTGAAATAAAAGCCACGCGCTCCGAGTAGCGGGCTATGCGGCATCGCTTTCCAACTAACACCACCGTCGTCAGAGCGCCACAACTCTCCCGCCCGCGACTGAACGGCGGCATACACACGCGAATGCGTTCCGGCAGCTAAACCGATTCGGCCGGTCAGCCCGCTCGGCAATCCGTTCCCCGATACTCTGCGCCATGCGTTCCCGTTATCGTCGGAGCGATAGATCCCGCCGAGTGGGCCGCCGCTATCGAGCCCCCACGGCGTGCGCCGAAGTTGCCATACTCCGGCAAAGAGCGTCGAGGGGCGATCGGGGACGCGCACCAGTGACGAAACGCCGCTGGATGGGCCGACGAATAACGTTCGCCTCCAATGCGCACCGCCGTCGCGCGTCACGTACACTCCGCGATTCGAATCCTCGGCCGAAATGCGACCAAGGACACCGACCGCGACGACGCGACGGTCGCGCGGATCGATCGTGATGCTCGAGATGTGCGCGGAACGCTCCAGCCCTGCGCGAACCCAGTGCGCTCCGCCGTCGGTGGAATGGTAAATGCCGTCGCCCGATTCGGCATCGTTGCGCGGATTCGATTCGCCTGTGCCAACCCAGACCTCGCGTTCCTCGTCTGCCGCGATCGCGATCGCGCCAATCGGCGCCGAACCTTCGCGATCGAAGACGGCAAACCAGGAAGAGCCTCCGTCGGTCGTCTTGAAAACGCCACCGCCCGCGCCACCGGCATAATACAGCTGTGCATCGCGATTGCTTCCCGCGACGGCCGGTGCGCGGCCGCCGCTGATCGCCGGCCCGATTTCACGGTACTTCAGGCCGAGAAGCGCCGACGACGTCGTATCGGCGCCGGCCGCGCATGGAAATGCCCCGACGGCAACGGTGAAACCGAGCAAAAACAGTCGACTACGCATCGGCGCTTCTTTAACCGTTCGCCTGAAAAATCATGGCACGTTACGTAATCGCGTTAGTCGTAAACCGCGCGAAGTTCAGCGCGTCGCAGATCGATCCGTTGCGATCGATGTAGAAATCGCGCAGCCTGCCCTCGAAGACGAAGCCGCACTTTTCCAGCACTCGAGCCGACGCGACATTCGGCGCGAAGACCCGGGCTTCAAGGCGACGCAAGCGGCCCGTTCGAAGCGCTCGATCGGAGAGAGTTTTTGCGGCATCGGTTCCGATCCCGCGGCCCCAGTAGTGACGGCCCAGCCAGTAACCAAATGCGGCCGTTCCGCTCCGCTCTCCGCCAAAGGGCTCAACGCCGATGCCCCCGGCCAAAACGCCATCAACTTCGATGGCAAAGTACCTTCTACGCGTGTCGCTCGTCGCAAGCTTTATCCATTGCTCCGCGTCGGATCGGACGTACGGATACGGAAAGCTTCGCGACATCCAGCGGGCAACGATGAAATCGTTCGCAACGGCGCAGATTGCATCTTCATCTCCCACTCGATACGGCCGAATCCGGCAAAGTTTTCCCATCAGATGCGCGTCGTTCATTTAAATGGGATGGTTCTTCGCCCTTCCGGGTCTCGCCTGACGCAGGCGCCGGGAAAGAGAAACGCGCGAGCGGCGAACTGGGACGCACATGCCTGAGGAAAGCCGGGTTCCGATCGTTGGAACGCATCGAAGTATTTGGCCGGGAGCCGCGCCAGCGGCGGACTTGGCGGACGGCGACGTGTTGCTTACCGCCTGGCTGCGGCCCCAGCCCGGCGGCGCGCTCGACGTCGACCGTGCGCGCAGGCTCGGGGAAGCGCTGCCTTCACAGCGCGTCTACGCGAACCGCACCGAGTTAGCGCACCAAACCGCGGCGGATCCGCAAGACGTCGAGCTGCTGCGACGGTACTGCGGCCGTTTTGGCATCGAAATCGTCGAGACGCATTGGCGATCGGTCGTCTTGAGCGGGGGGTTGCGCCAGCTGATTGCAGCCTTTGGAGCGACGGCGTCGATCTACGAACTGCCCGATAAGCGGCGCTTTCGCCATCGCTCCGACGCTTTGCATGCGCCCGCCGACATCGCCGCAATTCTGCGCGGCCCATTTGGAATTCACCAATGGCCGCGCTCGCACGCCATCGGTGCGCTGCACGGGCACACGATGCCATTGCTCGCGCAAGAAGTGCTTTCGCGCTATCAATTTCCCGACGGCGACGGCTCGGGCCAAACCGTCGGCATCTTACAGCTTCGTGGCACGTTCAATCCGGCTGATTTTACCAAAGGCACGCAAAATCAGGGCGTCACGCCGAAGCTGCCGATCGTCAAACGAGTCGACAACGCGGAGCTAGCGCACGCCACCGAAACGGAAAAAGACGTCGAGTCGGCGATTGACACGCAGGTTATTGCAGCCCTCGCGCCAGGCGCTCAGATCGTCGTCTATGCGGCGCCGGATGACGAACGCGGCGTGTTGGATGCCATTCGGACTGCCTTATTCGACGATCAAAATTGCCTCTCGATCCTGTCGATCAGCTTCGGATTTCCCGAATCTCTGTGGACGCCGATCGCCTTGACGATTCTCGACGACCTCTTCACGGTCGCGGCGCTGATCGGCGTTAGCGTCTTCTGCGCGTCCGGCGACAACGGCGCCGAGGTCGACGATGCAGGCCGCGCGCACGTTCTCGCCCCAGCATCGAGCCCATTCGCGCATGCTTGCGGCGGGACGCAGGTTACGCCGGACGGCGCCGGCGGCGAAGCAGCGTGGGAAAACTCCGGCGGCGGTTTCAGCGACCACTTCGAGGTTCCGGCTTGGCAATCCGTGGCGGCGGCATCCGCCGCGGCCTACGGCGTCAAGCCGGGGCGCGGCGTACCCGACGTTGCCGCGCAGGCGATGCCGGGCTATTCTTGTTGTTTTGAAGGGACCACGATGGCGATGGGCGGCACGAGCGCGGTCGCGCCGATGTGGTCGGCACTCACCGCGCGCATCAATCAGCAACTGGGAACATCAGTCGGGTTTTTCGGGCCGTTGCTCTATCGCGCGTCGCCGGCGGCGTTCTTCCGCGATGTGACATCGGGAGGCAACGACCGCTACAAGAGCGTCGCCGGTTGGAATCCATGCACCGGCCTCGGCGTTCCGATCGGCGATGCATTAGGGCGAATGTTGACAGCCCAGGCTTAGCTAAAAGCCGACGCACCCCAGCGCATCGTCGGAGAACGCCTTATGCGCTGCTTTGTATTTTTCAACCGCGCTCGCGAGACGCTGTTTATCGCATCCCGCAAGTGCGGCAAGCTTGTGATGGAGATCGTCGATCGAGCGCCCATGATCCTCGAGGGCGTTGCGCGCGTCTCCCTTTACATCCGACATACCAGCTACTCTCCTTTTACCGACACGATCGCGGCGTCGATGGTACGTTCGTGTATCGCCGCCGCATGAGCGAGCGCCTGCTCTTCGGTCAAGCCGGCGCCGGCATCCAGCCGGCGCGCGAGCTCCTCGCCGGCATAGGTCTGGGTCAAAATTGCCTTGAGGCGCTCGTATCCCCAGCGTTCCGTAGACTGTCGGACCTCCCCGTGGGAAACGTATTGTGCGTCGGTAAAACCCGCCAGCAACGCCGCACGCTCGTGGTCTCCGAGTACGGCGGCGAGGTGCGCGTGGGTCTCAACCACGGTCCCGAGCCAACCCGCGCGGGTCGCTCGCTGCAGCTCGAGCGCCTCGCGCAAATTATTGCGAGCATCCTCGACGTCGTTCGCAGCAAGCGCGTATGCCGCGAGATTCGACGAGACCAGAACCAGATAGATGGAATTGAGGCGCGCGTACGTTGCCTTGGCCCGACGCGCCGAATCGCGCGCAGCGTCAATATTCCCGACCGCGAATTCGAGCTCGCCGAGATTGAGCAACGCGCTCGCATGCGCTTCGCTCGCCGGCCGCTCCAGGGCGACGACTTGCGAGAACCGGCGACGCGCGCTATCGACGTCATTGCGTTGCAGATCGGTTACCGCCCATAATCGCAGGACCGCGTTGGCCGTGATCCGGGAGAGCAGTTCCGGCGCATCGTAAGCCTGCGCGAACGCTAGCTCCGCGTCGTCGAAGCGCCCGGCCGCGCGGTAGCAGGCGCCGAGATTTGCCAGCGCACGAGCGACCTCGTTTGCATCGCCACTTCGTCGCGCAACCTCGACGGCATGCAGGGCGGTGCGTTCTCGCTGCGCGAGCGGCCGTCCGACGAGCCAGTCCAAGCGCACGCAATGCCGAAGAATTCGCGCGGACACGACCGCGTCGGTTTCGGCGTCGACGTAGCCGGCCGCCGATTCGAACCAGCCCAGTGCCTCTTGGGGCGTGACGACAAGCTCCGGCCATTCAACGTCAGCGAGTAGCAACAGACCGATCGCGGGATCGCGCTTTTCGAAGATCGTCCACGCCAGGGCCGCGCGAACGTTGTCCAGTTCCGCGCCGAACAGGCGCTTCCACTCAACGTCCTCAAGGTCGAGCACCAGCGGCTGCAGCCCTCGAACCAAAGTCGCGAAGAACCGCGCATGCTTCGCCGCGATTCGCTCGGCCTCGCCGGCTTCGATCAAACGCTCGCGCGCATACTCGCGGATCGATGCCAGCATTTGAAAACGCTCGTCCGATTCGGTCGCGTCCACAACGATGAGCGACTTCTCCACGAGCGAGGAAAGGAGGTCCAGCATCTCCCATTCGTCGATCGCTTCATCGCCGCAGGTGTCGATCGCTGCTTGCAACGTCCACCCGCCGGCAAAGACCGAAAGCCTCCGGAAGAGCGTGCGTTCGCGCTCTTCGAGCAGATCGAAGCTCCAATCGATCGTGGCGCGAAGCGTTTGTTGACGCGGGAGCGCGCTGCGGTCGCCGCCGGTGAGTACGCGGAAGCGTTCGTTGAGTTTGCTCGTAAGCTGTCCCAGCGAAACCACCTTCACGCGTGCCGCGGCCAGTTCGATGGCAAGCGGTATGCCATCTAAGCGAGCGACGATCTCCGTGACGAACGGCGCGTTTAGATCCGTCAAGGTGAAGTGTCCTTCGGAGGAGCGCGCACGATCGGCAAACAGCGCCACGGCGCCGTACGTCCCCGTCCTTTCCGCGGTCAGCTGCTCCCCCATCGGCGGCACGGCAAGCGACGGCAGGCGAAACGCGCGTTCGCCGGCGATGCCAAAACTTTCTCGGCTCGTCGCAAGAATGCGGACGCCGGGACAGCGTCGCAAAATCGCCCCAGCAACGGAGCGCGTCTCCGCAATCAGGTGCTCGCAGTTATCGAGGATCAGCAAGATATTACGGCGTTCGAGAAACTCGAGCAGCGTTTCGAGCAGCGGGCGATTCGGCGCCTCTCGTACGCCAAGGATTTGGGCGATTTCCGCGGTGACGAGCGACGAATTTGAAATGGGAGCCAGCTCCACGAGCCAAACGCCCTCGCCGAAAGCTTCGAGCAAATCCGCACCCGCCGCAATGGCGCAGCGCGTTTTGCCGGCGCCGCCCGTACCGACGAGCGTCACGAGATGATGCTCTCGCATCAATTGCTTGATCTCCTCGAGCTCGTTCTCTCGTCCGACGAACGAGGTGAGTTGCTGCGGCAAATTGTTCGGAAACTGCTCGAGGGAGCGAAGCGGTGGGAAACCCTCCAGCAAATCGGGCGCAACGAGTTGGAAGACGTGTTCCGAACGGGCGAGGTCCTTGAGTTTGTGAGTACCGAGATCGCGCAGCGTGCCGCGCGGTGGCAACGCATCTTGTACCAACTCTGCGGCAGTCTGTGAAATCAGGACTTGGCCGCCGTGACCGATGCTCAGTAAACGTGCCACGCGATTGACCGCAGGGCCCAAATAGTCGCCCTTGCGCTCCTCCGCGTTACCCGAATGGACCGCCATTCGGACGACCATCCCGTCCACTCGCGAGAAATCCGCCGCGAGCAGTGAGCGCTGCGCATAAAGCGCCGCCGTCACGGCATCCGCAGTTCGCGCAAAGGCGGCGCAGAACGCGTCGCCGACGACTTTGAAGACAAAACCGCGGTTGCTCTCGATTGCCTCGCGCATCAGCGCGTCGTGCCGGGCTAATGCCGACGCCATAGCGTCAGCGTCCCGTTCCCATCGCTGCGTACTTCCCTCGATGTCGGTGAACAAAAACGTCACCGTGCCCGTGGGACGGACGGACATTACGGTGGACGCTTTCTCAGCGTCCGATAGTCGCCGTTGCGGATCGTTACCGAGTGGGAGTCGAGCCACTCGAGCAACGGAACGGCGTATTTGCGCGACGTTCCGAGCATGTCCCGAAATTCGGCGGCGGTCATGCGGTCGCGCTCGCGCAGATGCGTTTCGACGCGCGCCTGGATCTGGCTGATCTGCGATCCTCGATACAGATCGTCGCCGACCTTCACCAAGGCGCCCCGCGCGAGCATCGTATCGAAGGCCTTCGGCATGCCGAAGAGCTGCGAAAGCTTGACCGCGTTGGCGGCGCCGGCGAAGGGAATCGGCAAGAACGGACGGGACTCGTCAACCGGAACGAGGTTATCGAAGAACGCCCGCTGTTCGGTCGTAAATGACGGCTGGTGCTCGACCGCGGCATAGTAGCCGCCGCGATTTACCAGGCGTCCTTCGCCGATGAAGTGCTCCAGAATTCGCACCAGCAACGATTCGTCGATCTCCAGCGTTCGGGCGAGCGCGATTGACGTAACGCCCATCGCCCAAGGCTCATTGCGATGCGCCACCTCGATTTGGACGAGCGCTCGAGCGAAGGCGTCGGTCGCAGCACCGGCTTCAACGTAGGCCTGCGGTCGAACCAGCTCGATGGCATCGCCGCGCTCGACCAGGCGCGCAAGCGCCTCGAGTGCCACCGTCTCGCGAAGGTTTGAGCTAAACGCGACAGCGCCAACATCGACCGCAGCGAGGCCGCGGTCTCGCAGCACCGCGAGCGCCGCTTCGTCTTCTGGAGCAACGCTTTTTACGCACGGCTCCGCCTCGACAAGTTCGACAAACCCGCCTCCCAACACCGTCATCGGCGAGGGGCGCCGCAGAACGAATCGCAAGCCGGGGAAGGCAACGACCGGCTCGCGCAGATGCAGCTGCGCGCGCATCTCTTGCACCCCCGAAGCAAAACCTTCGACGACCAGCGTTCCAAGAATTTCGGCGGATCCAAAGTAGGCGCGGACCGGCGTGCGGCGGCGCAACAGCGGAAGTGCGCTCTGCAGCGGCACGAAGTGTACCGTAACGCTTTGGCGCGCGGATAGTTCTTTCCCGACAATCGCCCTGCCGCGCGCAATCTCGCGCCGGTCGATTCCCGGTACGTTGAGTGCGACTCGTGTTCCGGCTTCGACTCGTTCGCGTGGCGAACCAAAGACTTCGATGTTGCGAACGTGAACCGACTCGCCTCCCGGCTCGACGACGAGCGTATCACCGGCCGCGATCGCTCCTTGCATTAGCGTTCCGGTCACGATGGTCCCGAGCCCAGGCAAGACGAAGACGCGATCGATCGGCAGATACGCCGGTGCATTTCCATTACGTGGAGGCAGTGTAGCGAGCTCTTCGTGCAGCGCGAGTCTGAGCGCGTCTAGATTTTCGCCCGTCACGACGGAAACGGCGAAGATCGGCGCATCTTCGGCAATCGTACCGCGAAGTTGTTCGGCGATTCCCCGGCAAGCGTCGTCGACCCGATCCGAATCGATGAGGTCGACCTTCGACGCAACGACGAGAACGCGGCGCACGTTAAGAAACTGCAGAATCGCCAAGTGCTCGAGCGTTTGCGGCATAACGCCTTCGACCGCGTCCACGACGAGCAGCAGCAGCTCCATTCCGGCTGCGCCGGCGAGCATATTGTGCAAGAAACGCTCGTGTCCCGGAACGTCCACGATGCCCCCCTCGACGCCATCGTCGAAGCGCAAATGGGCGAAGCCGAGATCGAGCGTCATGCCGCGCAATTGCTCCTCGATCCACCGATCGGGATTCGTTCCGGTCAGCGCGGCGGTCAGCGCCGATTTCCCGTGGTCGACGTGTCCCGCGGTTCCGATGATGTGCACCGAGGCTTAAGCGGAGATGCCGGTGCGGCGCTGCGTCAGTGGGTGCTTCGCGGCGATGCGATAGTCGGCGAGTATTTCACCCGCCGCGCGAAAGCCTGAATCGGCGCCGCCCTCCATGAACCCTTGATTTTCGACCGAGGTATGCTCTCCCGCAAAATGAACGCGTCCCTGCGCGCGCGCCTCGTGGCCGGCAATCGTCGTACACTGACCGACTAGCCAGCACGAATAACTGGCGCGAATATTCGGATCGGCCTGCGCGTTACCAAACGTCGCCTTGCCGTTCCAAGCCGGAGAAACGTCAGGCCAAATACGATTCAACTGGTCGAAGAAACGTCGTACGTGGCGCTCAACCGCGTGGGAATCGGCGATGTTGGCGTAGGGTACGGCTGGCGCGTCGGCCATCGCCGGGCCGGCCGCAGTAAAGACCTCGATGAGCCCATCGGGGCCGCTTTGGCCAAGCGAATAGTCGAGTGCGCTCTGCACGCGCAACGTCGTCCAGATCTGCCCGGTGGTCGGCTCGGGCCAAGGATGAGTTGCCCGCATCCAGGCGCGGCGGTCAAACTGCAGATGGAGTTTCGTGTGGTATCCATAGCCGAGATTCTGGATGGCGTTGACCTTAGCGGAGTCGAATCCGGCGCTGGAAAAATCGAGGCTGCGAAGCACGACGAACGGGATTGCCAACACGACTCGATCGGCGTAGACGCTTTCGTCTGCCGCGCCACGCTCGAAGCGCAGCTCGTACGTTCCGCTGCGGAGGCGGCGCAGCGCCGTTAAACTCCGATCGAAGAGAATACTGCCCGGCGGAAGTGAGGCGGCGATGGCCTCGGGAAGCGACTGACTCCCCTGCGCCAAGATGTAACGCTGATCGGAATATCCGAGCACGTTCATCTGACGGTTTTGAGCGTAATGGTGCTGCTGGCCGAGTTGCGCCACCAAGTTCACCGCGCTCAGCTCTTCGATCTCGCGCCCGTATTCGTTGCGGTAGGATTCCTTGATGAGCCGCCCCAGCTGCGAACCCAGACCCCCCGGGACGTGTCGCTCGATCCAGTCGCGCATGCTCATCGCATCCAGCTGTCGCGCCATCGGGGTCGCGTTAGCGTAGGTCGTCGCCGACGAAAGTTGCCCCAGCTGCGACTGCAGCGTGGGATAGATTCTCGCGAAATCTGCGTCGGCCGCGGCCATCGAATAGTAACGGCCGTCGAGGTAGCAGGTATCGCGCGCACCGGGCGGCCGCGCGGCATGCGTGTCGAGCAGTCCGAGCCCGAATCGCCGCGCAAGCCGGTGTATGTTGACGTGAGTCGAATCGACCATCGCCCCGCACCACTCGGTGTGTTGCCCCTGGTCCCAATAGGTTCGCTCCGAATGCATCCGGCCACCGACGCGAGAAGACGACTCATAGACGGTCGCATCGATGCCGGCGTCGCGCAAGTGCATCGCCGTCACCAATCCGGCGATACCGGCACCGACGATCGCGATCCGTTCGCGTTCGCGCGCCTGCGAGCTGCCGCACGCGACGAACTCCGGCATCGCCGCTGCGCCGAGCGCGGCCAGCCCGACGCCATGGATGAACCGGCGACGAATCAAAGCTTGACGCTAAGGTCGGCGAAAAAGCCGAAGGGTTGCCTCACCGACGAAATGCCGACCTCGGTGATATTATAGAACGTGCCATACGGATACCGTAACTGTACCGGCGGATTCTTTACGAAGTTACCGGCCGGCGGGAGAATGTTCGACGGCAGGTTCGAATAAACGCAGGTCACCGAGTTGTCCCAGGCATAGCCGCGCTGGAAGCATTTGTCGTAGAGGTTGACCGCCTGAAACGTCAGCGTCAGCCGCGGCGTGAGATCGTAGCTGGTTTGCAGGTTGAACGTCAGCTGAGCCGGTTGCACGAAGGCGCCTAGGTTGTCGAAACGGCCGCTGTAGGGATCCGGTAGAAAGATCGCACCAATTGCGCCGCCGGGGCACGTGACGCCCGGAGTCAACGGCGTCTTTGCGGGCTGCGCGGCGCAGGATTGCGGTACGTACCCCGGCCATACCAGCGGCGAGCCGTAGTTCGATCCGTCCACGTAATGGAGTGACGGCGTAACGTCGAATCGGCCGTGCCGATAGTTCACGATCAGCGACGCAACGTCGGGCACTTCGTAGCCGTTGGCGGCATTGAAAGGGCTGGGAATAACGTCGTAGGGCGTGTACCAGCCGCCCGTGCTGAAGAGCGGCTGCAGCCCGGCGTTATAGTACGGGTTGGGAATCTTCAGCTTTCCTTGATTGCTCGTACCCGACTGAGAGTTGCGCAACACCGGCGCGGCGTTGCCTGGATTGGCGCCGCTTCCGCAGGCTGCCCAGTTGGCGGAGTTTCGGCTTACTCCGGCGCACGCGGCGGTGTAGGAGTTGTATAGCTCGATCTGCGTGTTGAGCGCGTCGATTACACTGACGCCGTTGATCGGGTTGAACCGGATCTGGTTCTGCGTGTGCGTGTAGGAGAGCAACCCGGAGAGGCCGTTGCGGCTGAAATCGCCATACTGTAACGAGAGCTCGACGCCGTAGGAACGCTGGGTTCCAACGTTGAGTCCGGCCAGGGTTCCCTGCACTGGATTGATCGCCTGAAACTGCAGCTGATTGCTCGTATCGCGATAGAACGGCGTCACCTTGTACGAGAGCTGCGTGCCTTTGACGTGCTTTTCGAGGGAAAGGTCGAAATTGTCCGAGGTATCCGGATAGATGTTGTGGTCGGGCGTATGGTAGCCATCGGGGTAAAACTGCGCGATGAACGACGCCAGGTTCTGCTGGTACGTGTTGTACTGATAGTACGACGAGCCTTCCGCTCGAGCGTACTTTCCAGCCGAGCCCCGGATGACCGTATCCGGATTGATGGTGTACGTGAACGAAAGCCGCGGCTGAAAGACGTTTGCAACGTCCGTCCCGGCGCCGACGTTGTACAAGCCATTGCCCGGAACCGTCAGCGGCGCTAATCCCGGGGAACACGGCCCGAAACTGCCCGTGGAGGAGTTCCAGATCCACTGGGTTGACGTGCCCGGCGCGCCGCAATGCTCGTTGTTGTAAGCATCGAACCAAAACTGCCGCGCTGGATAGCCAGCTTCAAGATTGTTTGTCAAATAGGCAAACCGATCGAATCGCGCGCCGAGGTTGACCACGACGCGATCGTTTGGCTGCCAAAGGTCGGTCAGAGCGAAGGAATCGAAGCGCGGCGTGACGTTGTCGACTTGCGCGCTCTGTCCGTTCTCCGTCATCATCCAGCGCGCGCCTGCCCTGGCCGCCGGAGTTCCCGGGGGCGCGTATCCCGGCGTGAGATTGAACGTGAACGAACCCGTACCGGGATAACAGCCGGTTGCGGTGAGGCAGCCGCCCTGACTGCCGGAATCGAAACAGCTCCACGGCTGCCCCGTGACATAGTTGAAGCACTTGCCGCTCGGCGTGCCGTAGCTCGAAAGGATGGTGCCCAATCCCGTGGGCGCAAGACTGCTGGCGAACGGATCCGTCGAGCTAAACATGGCGTTGTACGTTTGCAGGCGCTGCGTCTCGTACGACCCTTCGGCGGTGATCAGGTTACGCGCCGAGAGCTGATTGGAATAGATCAGGCTTCCGCCGTAGCCATGCTCGAAGACTTCATAATCCGCCGGATCGGAGCCGAAGACCAGCTGCGCGCTGTTCGGGCCGTTGATGAACCAGGTCGAGTATTCGCCGTAGGCGAGCGCGCGCAAATATGAATGCGGATCGATGTTCTTCTGATACTGCGCCTTTTCGATGGAGTACCCGTTCCAGTTGCCGTCGCGATTGCTGAGGTCGATCGGCGCGGCGGCGGCCCGGTCGACGGGGCTGCTCGGAAAGAGGCCCACGACGAGATCCTTCGCATTGGGCGCCTGCATCAGTCGACCCGTGTAGTACAACGAATCGAGATAGGTTATCGGATAACCGATCCCGCTCTTGGCGCCGATGACCGGCGTATAGCCGATGTCGTTCGCCGAGCTGTAAAACTGTGCGGCGATTCCGCCGGTCACGTAGAGCAGTTGAACGTCGTCGCGCAGGTACGAATTTCGGTGTGGAATGCCGATATGCAAATTGACGACGTTCTCCCGATCGAAGTCGGCCGCTTGCGCGTAACTGTAGCCCGGTTGCGCGATAAACCCGTAGCTGGGCGCCTTGCCGCCGGATCCATCGAGAATGTTGTAGACGTTGTTGTTGGTCGGAACCGAGAGCGGATAGAAATAAAGCGGCACGCCAACGGCGCCAAACTGATCCCCGTAGCGAAAGGTTTGGTTGGTCCCCGAGAATCCCACGTAGTACGAAAAGAGCCGATCGGGCGTCGCGCCGCCGGCTTCGACGGTGGTCTGATGGTAGAAGGCCGGCCCCCCTATTCCCAAATCGCCGCTGAGATAGCCGGGGAACGTTCCTGTCTTGATGACCTGATTGATGTACCCGGCGAGGCCGGACGAATTTGACGTCGCCGGCGTGCCACCAGTGTAGACTTGCACTTCCTGATTGCCCAGCGACGACAACGTCACGATCGGCGCGAGGTCGGATTGCCGCGTTGTCGGCAAGCCGTCGAACTCGTAGGCTACCTGATCGACGTCACCGCCGCGAATGTAAACGCTCTGATACCAGCCTTGCTGGTTGGAAGGGATGCTGACGCCCGGGGCGCTCGCAATCGCACCGTAGGCTTGCGTTAACGATCCCGCACCGGAGAGCGTTGCCGCCGCCTTCTGCCCGGCGGAGTTGATCGAGAAGACGTCGCTCGTCACCCCGGAGTGAACGAGCGACTGGGCGGAGCGTGAGGTCGTGCGGGCAATTGTTTTGAGCGCCTTCGCCAGCGCGAGAGCGACGCTCGCCGACTGATCGGCGACGATCGTGATTCCAGCCTGGGATTGTGGCTCGTAACCGGTCTTGCTCGCGCTTACGGTATAGGTGTCCGGTTGTAGCGAAATGAACGAAAACTCTCCGCCTGCGTCGGAAACGGTTTGCGCGGCCTGCGATGGCGATACGGCGCTTACCGCTGCGCCCGCGATCGGCGCGTGCGTCGCGGCGTCGACCACGCGGCCCCGCAGCGTGCCGGTGGTTCCCGCCCTTGCTCCACAGGGCATCGCAACGGCCACCACCAGGACAAGTCCGACGATCAGCTTTCCCATACTAAAGAAGAGCGCCTTTAAACTCGCCGAATACAACTTCCTCGCTTTGCCATGAGAGTACGAGAAAAAGGCTTGCACGCCGTTACGATGGCGTCGCTAGGACGGCGTCGCGACGAAAGCGTCGCGCGGGGCGTCGCGACCGCCCATCCGATTTGGGTCGCGCGGGCGAGCGGCGCAACTCTCTGGGACGTCGAGGGTCGTCGCTATCTCGATTTTGCCGGTGGTATCGGAACGCTCAATACCGGCCATGCCAATCCGAAAGTCGTCGCGGCAATCGCCGAACAGGCGGAACGGTTCACGCACACGTGCTTTCAGGTTGCGATGTACGAAACGTACGTTCGCGTTGCCGAAGAGCTCAATCGCCGCGCGCCGGGCAAATCTGCTAAGAAGACGCTGTTGCTCTCAACCGGAGCCGAAGCCACCGAAAACGCCGTCAAGATCGCTCGCCAATACACGCGCCGCCCGGCAGTGGTCGCCTTCGCGCACGGCTTTCACGGTCGCACGCTGCTCGCGTTGTCCATGACCGGCAAAAATGCGCCGTATAAACAGCATTTCGGTCCATTCTGCAGCGAGATTTACCACGCGCCGTTCCCCTACGAGCATCACGGCGTGACGACGAGTGAAGCGGTCAGCGCGCTCGAGCAGCTTTTTGAGTCCCGTGTCGCTCCGGGCCGGGTAGCGGCGATGATCGTCGAGCCCGTGCTCGGCGAAGGCGGGTTCATTCCCGCACCGCCCGAATTCTTACGCGAGCTCCGGCGCATCGCCGACGCGCACGGCATCGTCTTGATTGCCGACGAAATTCAAACCGGCTTCGGCCGCACGGGTTCGTTCTTCGCTTGCGAGCATTACGATCTAGAGCCGGACTTGATCGCCGTCGCAAAGTCGATGGGCGGCGGCCTGCCGCTGGCGGCAGTCGTTGGGAAGGCCGCGATCATGGACGCCCCCGAACCGGGCGGGTTGGGCGGCACGTTCGCGGGTAATCCGGTAGCCTGCGCCGCGGCACTCGCGGTGTTCGAGATCATGGACGACGCGTTTTTGGTGCGCGCCCGTATCGTCGGGAACCGCATCGCCGCCGCGATGCGGGGCCTGCAGGCGCGCTTCCGGCAGGTGGAGGACGTGCGTGGGCTCGGCGCAATGATGGCCATGGAGCTTTCTTCCGGCGCTCCCGAGATCTTGGAAGCCGCGCGCCGGCGCGGGCTGTTGCTGCTCTTGGCCAGCGAGCGCAACGTCATTCGGGTTCTCGTCCCGCTCGTGGTCAGCGACGACGAACTCGAGGAAGGTCTGGCAATCATGCAAGCCAGCGTCGAAGAGATCTACACGAGGTGATTGAAAATTTCCGGTGATCGCGAACGAGAAGTTTACGAATACACGCAGCGCGTTTTAGACCTGATCGAAAAGCCCGACGTCGTCCCCGTGGAAGCGGAGTGGATCACGCGCGAGACCGTCGAGTCGTTTCGGAATCACATCAACCCCGGTTTCCTGGAGTATCGCAAAGCGACCGACGTGCAGGGCGCCGGCGCCGTGGTCGAATGGTCGGATGCCGGGCCGAACTCCTATCGCGACGTGACCGGCCGAACGTACCTCGACTGTTTGGGGGGGTTCGGCATATTCAACGTCGGGCACCGCAACCCAAAAGTCGTCAAGGCGGTAACGGATCAGTTGCGGCGTCAACCTTTGCACAGCCAAGACTTGCTCGATCCACTGCGCGCGATGCTTGCAAAAGCTCTAGCCATGCTCACGCCGGAGGGTCTCGAATTCAGTTTCTTTTGCAACAGTGGAACCGAAGCGGTCGAAGGCGCGCTCAAGCTGGCGCGCGCGTACGATCCGGCCAAGCAGACGATCGTTGCGGCAACGAAGGGTTTTCACGGGAAGAGCTACGGCTCGCTCTCGGCTAGCGCCAAGGCCGAATTCCGCCGGCCATTCGGACCGATGTTGCCCAACATCGAGCACGTACCGTTCAACGACCTTCCCGCGTTGCGCGACATGATGACGTCGTGCAAAGCCGTCGGCGAGGACGTCGGAGCAGTGTTGCTCGAGCCGATCCAAGGCGAGGGCGGCGTCAACATCCCCGACGACGATTACCTGCCCGGCGTGCGCGCGCTGTGCGACGAGTTCGGCGCACTGCTCATCCTCGATGAAGTTCAGACCGGCATGGGGCGCACGGGAAAGATGTTCTGCTGCGAGCATTACGGCGTCGCGCCGGATCTGATGTGCTTGGCAAAAGCGTTCGGAGGCGGAGTCGTCCCGGCCGGCGCCGTCGTCGGCCGGAAAGAAATCTTCTCCCGCCTCTTCGACAACCCGTTCTTGCACACGTCGACGTTTGGCGGCAATCCGCTCGCTTGCGCGGCGGCCTTGGCCACGATCAACGTGCTGATCGAAGATCGCCTCCCGCAGCGCGCGGCGGTCCTCGGAAAGCGCATGCTCGCCGGTATCCGCGACGCCGTTTTGGGACACGAAGAGCTCGTGGTAGCGGTGCGCGGAAAGGGCCTTTTGATGGCGTTGGAGTTTCGCGATCACGCGGTCGGTTTTGAATTTGGAAAGCACATGCTCGACCGCGGGATTCTCGTCTCCGGAACGCTCGTCAACGCGCGCGTCATTCGGATCGAGCCGCCGCTCACAATCACGGAGGAAGAAGCTGACTATGTGTGCCAAGCTCTGGGCGAAAGTTTACGGTCCATGGCACGATTAACGGGGACAGGAGTGTAACGACATGCAAACCACGGCGGATCCAGCCGCGCGGTCGGAGCAGATTCTTCGCAATCTTCCGCGCATCGGCGGCGTCATTCCGATGTACGTAAATGGACGCTGGACGCTCGCAGCCGAGGGCGGTACGCGGGAGTTGATCGATCCCGCGAACGGACGGCCGATCGCCGTCGTTGCCGAAGGCACGGCGGCGGATGCGGAGGCGGCGATTGCGGCCGCACGTAAAGCCTTCGACGATGGCCCGTGGAGCAGCGTCGGCGCCTCGGACCGCGCCGCATTGCTCTTCCGCGTTGCCGATGCGATCGACGCCAACCGCGACGAGCTCATGCGCATCGATACGCTCAACAACGGCAAGCCGCTGCGTGAGACCGAATACGACGCCATCGACGCCGCCAACTGTTTTCGCTACTATGCCGGTCTCGCGACGAAACCGCACGGTCAGACGTTCGAAGTCCCGGCACCCTCGCAAACATTTACGGTGCGCGAGCCGATCGGCGTCTGCGGACAGATCGTTCCGTGGAACTATCCGCTCTTGATGGCGACCTGGAAGCTTGCGCCGGCGTTGGCCGCCGGCAATGTTTGCGTTCTCAAACCATCGGAGCTTACGCCGCTCTCGGCGATTCGACTGGCGATGATCTTCGAGGCACTAGAGTTCCCCGCCGGCGTCGTCAATATCGTTCCGGGCTCGGGCGCGACGGTCGGCCACGCAATTGCGGCGAGCGGACTGGTCGACAAAGTTGCGTTCACCGGGGGTACCAAGACCGGTCGCAGCATCATGCAAGCCGCAACCTCGAACCTAAAGAAGATTTCGCTCGAGCTCGGCGGCAAATCACCGAACGTCGTCTTCGCCGATGCGGATTTCGATACAGCGGTCGACTACGCGCTCTTCGGCATCTTTGCCAACGCCGGCCAGGTTTGTTCGGCGGGGTCGCGACTGGTCATCGAGCGCTCGCTGCACGATCGCTTCGTCGAGCGGCTCGTCGAACGCGCGCAAAAAATCCGGGTCGGCGATGGATTCGATCCGGCCACGGAAATGGGGCCGATCATTTCGCCGGTTCATCGCGAACGGGTGGAAGGTTACATCGAAACCGGTATCGCTGAGGGCGCAACGCTGCTTTGCGGTGGGGAACGGCTCGGCGGTCCGCTCGCCACGGGCAATTTTATCGCACCGACCGTGTTCGACCGCACGTCCCCGACGATGCGAGTCGTCCAAGAGGAAATCTTCGGTCCGGTCTTAGTCGTGCAAACCTTCGACGACGAAGCGCAGGCCGTCGCCCTGGCCAACGACACGGTTTACGGCTTGGCCGGCGCCGTCTTCACCCAAGACATCGCCAAGGCACACCGCGTTATCCGCAAGATGCGCGCCGGCATCACGTGGATCAACACGTACCACCCGACCTACAACGAAGCGCCGTGGGGCGGGTACAAGCAGTCGGGGATTGGTCGAGAGCTCGGCACCTACGGCTACGACGCGTACACCGAGGTCAAGCAGATCAACGTCAACCTCGACGTCGAGCCGTCGGGCTGGTTTAGCGAGTAGCGGCCGCCGCTCGGGCGGCCGACGCGATCACGGGGTCGTCGCTCTCGGGTGCGATCGTGCGCAGATCGAGAAGCACGCGGCCGTCGTCGATGCGCGCGACGATGGGCGGCGACTCCTCGCGCAATCGCGCGGCGAGAAGTTCGGGGTTTTGCGTAGCGATTGCAACCGCGATGGATGGAATTCGCGCCCGAGGGAGTCCCCCTCCGCCGACGTAGGCAGCGCATTCGAGCGCGACGGCGCCGGCAATGGCCGCAACGTACGCGTCGGCGCGGCCCCGCAGCTCCTCCAAGCTCGTTGCCAGCATGCCGAAGATGGGAATGCGTTTTCGCAGCGCCGGGTCGCGGTGGAGCTCCAGCGTTGCACCCAACGCCGCAAGCGTCATCTTGTCGACGCGCAGGGCACGCAGCAGCGGATTAGTGCGCAGGCGCGCCACGAGATTGGCGCGCCCGACGACGATGCCGGCCTGCGGTCCGGCGAGCAGTTTGTCGCCGGAGAACGTGACCAGGCCGATCCCGTCGGCAATCGCCTCTTGCACGGTCCGCTCGTGTTCGATGCCGTACTCTGCGAGATCGAACAGCGCGCCGCTTCCCAGATCTTCGACGACCGGCACGCCTGCTCGCCGGCCCAGTTCTGCCAACTCGCGACCGCTAACGTCGTGAGTGAACCCTTCGATGCGATAGTTGGACGGATGCGTGCGCAGCAGCAACGCGGTGCAGGGCGAGAGCGAACGCTCGAAATCTTCGAGGTAGACGCGATTGGTCGTCCCTACCTCGACGAGCGTCGCCCCGCTGCGCGCAAGAACGTCCGGGATTCGAAAACCGCCGCCGATTTCGACGAGTTGGCTGCGCGCGACGATGACTTCCCGGCCCTTTGCAAACGTGTCGAGAACCAACAGCACCGCCGCCGCGCAGTTGTTGACGAGAAGCGAATCCTCCGCTCCCGTTACGTCTTGCAATATGCCGCCGACGTGCGAGTAACGCGAGCCACGCTCGCCGGTCTGCAGGTCGTACTCGAGGTTTGAATATCCGCGCGAGACGCTCTCAACGGCGCGCAGAGCTTCCGGCGCCAACGGGGCGCGCCCGAGATTCGTATGCAGGATGATGCCCGTTGCGTTAACGACGTTCGTCAGCGTCTGCAAACGAATCACCTCGAGTTCCGTTGCAACGGCTTCCACGATCTGACCGTACTTCTGAGCTTCGGGCGAGGCCCGAGCGCGATCGAGTACGCGGTCGACGGCACGCTTTGCCCGATCTCGCCCAACCACTGCCACAAGTGCGGCAATCCGAGGGTCACTCAACAGTCGATGCACCGCCGGAATGCCCCGCCGGGGCTCTGAAACGCCGGAGTTAGGCGACGTGCTTGCTGAGCATCGACGTTACGGCATTTTCGGGAACGTAGCCGACGATGCGGTCAACCGGCTGACCGTCCTTAAACAGGATCAAGCACGGGATTCCCGCGACCTGATATTGGCCGGCAAGGCTAGGGTTTTCGTCGGTGTTCAGCTTGACGAACTTCGCTTTGCCGCTATGCGCCGCCGCGACTTTTTCCACAATCGGACTGAGCATCCGGCACGGCCCGCACCACGGGGCCCAAAAATCTACCAGTACCGGCTGCGAGCTTTTCAGCACTTCGGTTTCAAAATTCGTTTGGGTAACGTCTGGTAATGCGCTCATCTCTTTTTCTTTAACACTCCTAAAGGTCGGTCTGTTGCGGCTCGCCGGTGATCTCGGTAATTTGCCTGGCTTGTTTGCCGAGATTCGTGATCGCGATGACCTCGTCGCCCTCGCCGAGCCGCTGCAGGCGCACGCCTTTTGCGTCGCGCCCGGTCTTACGGATGTCGCGGACTTTCAGCCGAATTACCTGGTTGCCCGAGGTGATCATCAAGATTTGGTCATCGGGCGCGACGAGAATTTGATCGACGACTTGTCCGATGTCGTCGCGCTGACGCGCGAACGCCTTCACGCCCTTGCCGCCGCGCGACGTATGGCGGTACTCCTCGATCGGCGTGCGCTTCCCGTAAGCCAGCGACGTAACGAGCAACACTTCACGACGCTCGTCCTCGATAACGTCCATCGCCACGATCGTGTCACCCTTGTCGAGCGTCATCGCCTTCACGCCTCGGGCGACGCGTCCCATTGGGCGCACGTCCTTCTCGTTGAAGTGGACGGCCATACCACGCGTCGACGCGAGGATGATATCGCGCGAACCGTTCGAGAGATCCACCGCCAGCAGCTCGTCGCCCGGGTCCAGATTGATCGCGATCAGGCCGTTTCGCCGAACGTTCGCGAACTGGTCCAACTTGGTTTTTTTGATGACGCCGTGACTCGTTACCATCACGAGATATTTTTCGCCTTCGAACTTATCGATCGGAAAGACCGCGGTGACTTGTTCGCCCGGCGGAAGCGTGAGCAGGTTGACTAGCGCCGTGCCGCGGGCCTGACGCGTCGTATCGGGAATCTCGTACCCGCGCAATCGGTAGACGCGGCCTTTGTTGGTGAAGAAGAGCACGTGGTCGTGCGTCTTGGTCATGAAGAAATTGCGAACGACGTCTTCGCGTTTGAGATTCGAGATGCCGGTCACACCGCGTCCGCCACGGCTCTGCGTCCGGAACGTGTCAACCGAGACGCGCTTGATGTAGCCTCCGACGGTGTACGTAACGACCACGTCGATGTTGGGCGTAATCTGCTCGATGGAGATCTCGTCTTCGGCCGGTTCGATGCTCGTGCGGCGTTCGTCGCCGAAACGCTTCTTCAGATCGAGCGCTTCGTTCTTGACGATGTGCGCTACGCGCCGCGCGCTGCGCAGGATGTCTTGAAGCTCGGCGATCGTCTTGATGAGCTCGGCGTACTCGTGCTCTATCTTTTGCCGCTCGAGTCCGACCAGCGTCCGAAGACGCATGTCAACGATCGCCTGGGCCTGCACGTCGCTCAAATCGAAGCGCGTGGAGAGGCGCTGCTTAGCCTCATCGGTCGTTTGACTTCCTCGCACGATCGCGATGACTTCATCGATATTATCGAGCGCGATTCGGTAGCCTTCGAGCAAATGCGCGCGCTCTTCGGCCTTGCGCAAGTCGTAGCGGGTACGCCGGGTGATAACGTCCTTGCGATGCTCGATGAAGTGCTCGAGCAGCTGCTTGAGCGTGAGGACCTGCGGCTCGATCGCGATCGATCCGTCGGAGCGCGGTTTTCCGACGGGCACCAAGGCCAGCATGTTGAAGCCAAAGGTCGCCTGCAGCGGCGTGTGCTTGAAGAGTTGGTTTAGAACGATCTTCGGCGTCGCGCTCTTTTGAAGCTCGATGACGACGCGCATCCCCTTTCGGTTCGACTCGTCGTCCATGCGCGCGATTCCGGCGATCCGCTTCTCGGAATAGGCTTCCGAAATCGCCTCGAGGATTCGCCCCTTATAGACCTGATAGGGGATCTCGGTGATGACGATCTTATGCTTGCCGCGCTCCTCGACGATTTCGGCCTTACCACGGATAGCGATCGAACCTCGCCCGGTCTTGTAGGCTTCGCGAATCGCCTCGTGTCCGAGAATCGTGCCCCCAGTTGGAAAGTCCGGGCCCTTGACGATGTCGCAGAGCTCGTCGTCGGTCGTCTGCGGGTTGTCGATCAGGGCAACGACCGCGTCCGCGATCTCGCCGAGGTTATGTGGCGGAACGTTGGTGGCCATGCCGACCGCGATGCCGCTCGACCCGTTGACCAGCAGCTGCGGCAGCCGCCCCGGCAGCACGCTCGGCTCGACTCCTTGGTTGTCAAAATTCTGAACGAACGGAACCGTCTCTTTGTCGATATCCGCCAGGACGTCCAGCGCAGTTCGCGCCAACCGGGCTTCGGTGTAGCGGTAGGCCGCCGGCGGATCGGGATCGATCGATCCGAAATTGCCGTGGCCGTCCACGAGCGGATAGCGCAGCGTGAAATCCTGCGCCATGCGGACGAGCGCGTCGTAGACGGAGCCGTCGCCGTGCGGATGATAGCTTTTAAGCACTTCGCCGATGATGCCGGCGCACTTACGATGCTGCTTGCCGGGATCGAGGCCCATCTCGCGCATCGCGTAGAGTATCCGCCGCTGGACGGGCTTGAGGCCGTCACGCACGTCGGGCAAGGCCCGCGACGCAATAACGGACATCGCATACGAGAGATAGCTCTCCCGCATTTCATCTTCGACGTTGACCTGTGTGACGGTATCGTTGTTCAATACTTACCTGTGCGTTTGATCCTTAACTCCGAAGAGGAGTTCAACAAATTCGCGGCAGCGTTTTCGCGACGTCTTCACCCGGGCGACGTCGTCGCGCTTTCCGGACCGCTCGGCTCCGGCAAAACGACCTTCGTGCGCGCGATCGTGCGTTCGCTGCACGGCGCCGACCAGAGCTGCAGCCCGACGTTCACGTTTTGGCACCGCTACGACGGAGAGCCGCCCATCGACCACATCGACTTTTTCCGCATCGACGATCCTCGCGAGTCCGTCGAGCTGGGACTCGAGGAAGCGCTTAATGGAGGGTCGATCGTGCTCGTGGAGTGGTGGCGCAACGCTCCCGACATTATTCCTTCGCGACGGTACGAAATCGAAATTGAAGGCGCCGGTAACGAACCGCGCAGCGTAGATGTTCGCGAACCGGCATGATCGTTCTTGCCGTGGACGGTGCGTTGGGGGCCTTTTCCGCCGCGATTTCACGCGACGACCGGATCGTTGCTTCGAATCGCGAAGCGGGCGCCGTCGCGCTTGAACGCGGGCTCGCCATGGTAGAGACGGTATTTGAGCAGGCGCGCGTCGCGCAAGCCGAGATCGATCGGGTCGCGGTCGGGATCGGACCCGGAACCTTCACGGGCTTACGCATCGCCATCGCCTACGCCAAATCGCTGGCCGCAGTATGGAGGCGTCCGCTGGTACCGATCTCATCCTTCGATCTGCTGGAATTTGGAGCCGATTTTCAAAGCGTGCTGGCGGTCGTCGAGGGTCGCCCGGGCGTCATTTCGGCCCGTTACCGCAAGGGGCCCGACGTTCGGCGTGCCTCCGGCCGCATTCAAGAGGTTATCGACCAGCTCGCGAAGCCTTCGCTCTGGGATAATGAGACAAGCCCGCTGCGCGTGGTGGGAGCACCGAAGGACGTGCTGCACGCACTCGCCGAACGCGGCATCATCGTGCGCTCCGTTGACCCGGTCGTGACGCCCGCCGCTGCGGCAGCCGCTTTGGCGGCTTCCACGCTTGCTCCGGCGCGAAGCGTGCACGAAGTGCGAGCGGATTACGGCGAGCTCCCAGCAGTCACGATGCCAAAGCGTTAGGGACGGCCGGCACATGAAGATGGAGCTCGAGCGGCCGGCGGAGCGGCCCGACCGGTTTACGATCGCCCCGATGTCAACGGCCGATATCGCCGCCGTGACGCGAATCGAGCGCGCCTCGTTTTCGACGGTGTGGCCGTCCGACGCTTTTTACAATGAGCTGAGCACGAACAGGCTGGCGCATTACTTCATCGGACGCTTTGAAGATCGGGTCGTGGCGTACGGCGGCATTTGGGTAATCTTGGAAGATTCCCACGTCACCACGCTCGCGGTCGATCCGGAATACCGCGGGCGACGCTTCGGTGAGGTACTGCTGCTCAAGCTCATCGATGAGGCGATCGAGCGCGAGGCGGCTTGGATGACGCTCGAAGTGCGGGAGAGCAACACCGTCGCACAAGCGCTCTATCGCAAGTACGGATTCACGACCGTGACGATGCGCACGGGCTACTACAGCGACGACAACGAGAGCGCGCTGATCATGTGGGCCGGCAGCCTCAAGAGCGAGCTCTACCGCAACCGGCTGCACGTCTTGCGGAATCGCTTCGCGGCTTCGTGAACGATCGCGTAGGCTCCACGTTCACTCAGCTGGCGCGCGGGGTTTTCGAACATCTGGGACAGCAAGACCGGTACGCGCACAGCGTGCGCGTGGCTCGCTGCGCCGACGTGCTCGCGCAGCGCCATCGCAGCGATTCGCGCAAGGCGCGCATCGCAGGTCTGTTGCACGATTTGGCGCGCCTCTACTCGCCCGCGCGGCTGCTCTTCGAATGCGAGGCCCGAAACCTGCGAATCGACGATTTCGAACGCTCCCATCCGGTGCTGCTGCACGCGCGCCTCGGCGCCGCAATTGCGCGCGAGAAATTCGGGGTCGACGACGGCGAAGTGCTCTCGGCTATCGAAAAGCACACCACCGCTGCCGGCCAGATGTCGACCTTGGACTGCATCGTCTATCTCGCCGATTCGCTCGAGCCGGCGCGCACGTTCCCAGAACGAGCGGCGGTTTGGGAGCTCGCGCTGCGCGATCTGCGCGCGGCGATGCGCGAAGTGTTGCTGTTGATCTTTCGGCGCCACGCGCGAAAGGGGGTGGCGGCTGCGCCACCGACACTTGCAGCGGCCCGTATTTTTGGCGCGAATCCATCCTACGTCGTAATCCCGGAGGTGAAGGCATCGGCGAGCTAACTGACGTCGTTCGCGATAGCGCGCTCGACAAAAAAGGCGAAGCCTTCACTCTTCTTGACGTGAGCGGGCGGACGATCTTGGCCGATACGTTCGCGATCGTCAGCGGCCGTTCGAAGATCCAGACGCGCGCCATTGCCGACGCCGTCGTCGAAGCCGTCCGGAGCCACGGCTATTCCGTCGGGCGCGTCGAAGGATACGCGGATGGCTCGTGGATTCTCCTCGACCTCGGTAACGTAATCGTGCACGTGTTCACGCCCGAACAGCGCGCCTTCTACAATTTAGAAAGATTGTGGTCATACCCCAATGCTGCAAGCAGCATGGCGGAAGAGCGGAGGGCTCAAGGATCGTGAAAGCGCGCCGGCCGGGCCACCTGACGCGAGCCGCGCGCGCGCGCCGAGAGTTTTGGAAACGCTTTGGCGTGTGGGTCTTCATCATCTTTTTCGCACTCAGCGTCGCGGGAGGTCTGCTCGTCGTAGCCGGGCGTATAGGCCCGCGATGAACCGCTCGACTTTATTGATCGAAGACGCGTCCGCTCTGCACCAGCGTTACGTTCTCACGCCGTGGGTGGCGCAAAGCGGGCGCAACCCGCCCGTCATCGTGCGCGGCGAGGGGTCGCAGCTCTACGACGAACGCGGTTCGCGCTACCTCGATTTCTCGGCGGGTCTGGTCGCGGTGAACCTCGGGCATGCCCATCCCGCGGTGGCTGCAGCAATCGCGGAGCAGGCGGGTAAGATCGCTTACGTCGCTCCGAGCTTGGCAAACGAGCAGCGCGCGAAGCTCGCGCATTCGATCGCCGAGATCGCTCCATGGCAGGAGGGCGCGCGCGTATTCTTCACCACGGGTGGCGGTGAAGCGAATGAGGACGCCATCAAATTTGCGCGTACGCTGAGCGGCCGTCACAAAGTGCTCACGGCGTACCGCTCTTTCCACGGTTCCGCGCCGGGCGCGGGAACGCTGACCGGTGAGAATCGGCGCTGGCCGAACGAGCCCGGCCTTCCGGGCGTCGTGCGCTTTTTCACGCCCTTTCCGTACCGCAGCCCGTTTCACACCCGCGACGCGCGCGAGGAAGCCGATCGCGCAATCGCTCACCTCGAAGAAGTCATCACCTACGAAGGGGGCGACCGGATTGCGGCGCTGCTTATCGAGCCGGTCGTCGGCGCCAACGGCGTGATTATCTACCCCGAGACGTATCTGGCGCGGGTCCGCGAGCTTTGCGATCGCCACGGAATTCTTCTGATCTTCGACGAGGTAATGACGGGCTTTGGACGCACCGGCGAAGCCTTCGCGGCGCAACGTTTCGGCGTGATTCCCGATCTCTTCACGTTCGCGAAGGGCGTGACGTCGGCATACGTGCCGCTCGGCGGGGTAGTCTTGCGCGAACGTCTTGCCAAACACTTCGACGCGCATCCGCTTCCCAGTGGACACACTTTCAGCGGCCATCCCTTGGCCATGGCGGCGGGCGTTGCGACCCTGCAAGCCTATCGAGATGAAACGCTCTTCGCGCGAGCGCGCGAAATCGAGACCTGGCTGCGCGCACGGTTCGACGGGTTGCAGCAAAGGCACGCGGTAATCGGCGAAGCGCGCGGGGTCGGTGCCTTCTTTGGAATGGAGTTGGTCTCCGACCGCAAAACGCGGACGCCGTTGGTCGCGTGGCAGGGCCCAAAAACTCTGCAGGGGTTCTTCAACGACTTGCTCGCGCACGGTCTCTATATCTATGGACGGTACAACGTCGCAATCGTCGCTCCGCCGCTGACCATTTCGGTCGACGAGCTCGACGAAGGATTCGCAATTCTGGATGCGGCTCTCACGCGCCTGAGCAGCGAGGCACACGATGCAACTTCCGGTTCACGATAAGGCGACCGGCGAGCGCATCGGCGAAGTACGGATCGCACAGCGCGACGAAAGCGCGCGCGCCGTGGCGATCGCCTCCGAAGCGTTCGGGTCGTGGTCCCAGATCCCGGTCGTGGAGCGCGCGCGCGCGCTTTTTCGGTACGCGGATGCGTTGGAGCGCCGGCGCGAAGAGCTTGCGCTCTCGGTTTCACGCGAGAACGGCAAGACGCTGACCGATGCGCGTGCCGAGGTTCGCCGCGGAATCGAAGCCGTCGAGTTTGCCTGCGGCATGCCGTCGTTGGTGATGGGCGATGCGCTTCCGGAGGTCGCACGCGGCATCGACTCGGTCTCCGTCCGGTATCCGCTCGGCGTGTGCGTCGGAATCACTCCGTTCAACTTTCCCGCCATGATTCCACTGTGGATGTTTCCCATCGCGATTGCGGCCGGAAACACGTTCGTGCTCAAGCCCTCGCCGCAGACACCGCTCACGTCAGAGCTGTTGTTTTCGGCTGCCGAAGATTGCGGTTTTCCGCGCGGCGTGCTTCGCGTCGTGCACGGCGGCGCTGAAACCGCCGAGGCGTTGATCGAACATCCCGACGTCGCGGCGGTCTCGTTCGTCGGCTCATCGGCCGCTGCACGCAGTGTGCAAGAGCGCGCAGTGCGCGCGCACAAACGCGTGCAGGCCCTCGGCGGCGCAAAGAATTTCCTCGTCGTGATGCCGGACGCCGTGAGCGACGCGACGTGCGATGCCGTTGTCGGGGCGGCCTTCGGCGGTGCCGGGCAGCGCTGTTTGGCGGGCTCGGTCGTCGTGACGGTCGGTGCCGCCGGCGATGCCTTCGCGCCGATGTTGGTGAATGCGGCAAAAAAGCTGCGATTGGGGCGCGGCGCCGATAACGGAGTAGAGATGGGACCGGTCGTCAGCGATGAAGCCATCGCGCGCATCCGCGGATATGTGGAGCGTGCGCGCAGCGCAGGAGTGAAGATCCTTTTAGATTGGGCCGCCGTACCAAGCGGCGGTTTTTTTGCCGCACCGATCATCTTCGATCGCGTCGATCCGAACAGCGAGCTTGCGCGCGACGAAATTTTCGGACCCGTCCTGGCGATCGTGCGGGCGACGTCGCTCGACGACGCGATCGAGATTGCCAATGGATCGCGTTACGGCAATGCGTCGTCGATCTTCACACGAGACGGCGGCGCCGCGCGCAACTTTGCGGCGCGGATCCAAGTCGGGATGGTGGGCATCAACGTCGGAATCGCAGCGCCGATGGCGTTCTTCCCGTTCGGCGGCGTAAAGGACTCGATCTTCGGCGATCTTCGCTGTCACGGCAAAGACGCGATTGCCTTCTACACCCAGCAGCGCGTCGTGATCAGCCGCTGGCCTTCCTGACGCGCAGGCTAAACCAGAGCCAGCCGGCGGCAACGAACGCCAAGAAGTAATAGCCGAACCAGCGCTGCGGCGGCGCCGGAACCGGATAGAATAGCGTGATTGCCGGAACGATCAAGAAGACGAGCGCGAGCAACGAGACGGACATGTCAATCGCGCGCATTGCGCCAAGCCGCTTGGTGTAGACGAGCGCGGCGATCGCGATCAGCATGTAGATCAGAATGAATCCAAACGAACTCAGCGTTCCGCAATTGTTGAAGACGTCGATCGGCGCCACGCCGAACCATAAAGCAATCGCTGCAACCGCGAGCGTGACGGCGGTAACGACCGTGACCGCAATGTTGGGCGTCCCATGCCGGGGCTCGATCCGCGCAAAGGATGACGGAAGAAGCTGGGCGTTTGCCATTGCATAGGCGATTCGGCCGGCGGTGGTGATGCACGCCAGACAGACGGAGAACGCGCTGAAGAGCGCACCGACCGTAATCGGGATGCGCAGCTCCGGAATTCCGTAGATGTCGACTAGCGTTCCCAGCGGAAAGGTTTGCTGATCGAGCGGCTTCGCCGAGTGCGAGAGCCCAACGATCTCGGCGTACGTGACGATCACAAAGAACGCGCTGGCGAAGAGCACGCTTCCAATGACGGCGCGCGGAATCGTAACCAGCGGGCGCTTCGCTTCTGCCCCAAACGCCGTCGCGCTCTCGAAACCAACATAGCTGAAAACGGCAAAGGCGATCGCAAGTCCGACGTTGCCGATGCCGCCCGGAAACGCGCCTCTGAGATGCAGCTGGTTGGAGTCGAGCGACGGGCCATGGGAGTGCAAAATCAGTGCCACGACGAGGCAAATAATGCCCACCGAGATTGCCTCCAGCACCAACATAACGATCGCGGAAACTTGGACGCCGCGATACGCGGCCTGCCATGCGATTACCGCCAGGACCGCCGCAGTCGCGGTCGGCGGGGCGTGCACCCCGAAGCGGTCCAGCAGCAATCCTACGAAGAGCGCCATCGCGCCGAGGACGGCAGCCGCGACGAAGCCGTAGGCCCATAGCAGCGCCCATCCCCCGATCGCGCCTACCGTCGGGCCCAGATGATCGGCAATGTACTGGTACATCGAACCGGCTGCGCTCGAGCGGCTCGCAAACTGATTGACGCACAGCGCTACGAAGACCAACATCGTTCCGCCGAAGACGTAGGCCAGCCACGTTCCGTTGCCCGCCAGCGCGTACATGTACGGCGCTATCAAGAGCGGCGTCATGCTCGGCCCGATCAAGGCGATCGACGTCGCGAGCACCTCGATAAAGGTCAGCGAGCCTTCCCGAAGGGAGGCGCGCTGCACCGTATGGTTCATCTCGGCCATTCTGAGCCGACCGGTCGCCCAGTTCCCGCAGCGCTCCGAAACTTCGCCGCCGCGACGGGGGTAGGACCCGGCATGAAGTCGATCGCTTCCCGTGGCTTGGTCGTTGCCTGCGGCCTAGCGCTGTTTGCCGGTTCGCTTCCGGCAGCCGCGCGCGACTTCGTACTCGATCAGGCGGGAATGTTCTCCGGCGCTACCCTCGCCCAGCTCAACGAGCGCATCGGCGCGTTCAACGCGCAAACGCACAAAGAGATCGTCGTGGTGACCACCCCATCGCTCGGAGGAGCAACGCTCCAGAATGCCGCGGCCTCGGCATTCGCCCAACAGAACGTCAACGGCGTTCTCATTTTCATCGCGCGCGACGACCGGCGAGACATCATCGTGCCCGACCGCGCCGGCGTGCAGGCCGGCTGGTTTACGCCGGACGTGCTGCGCTCGATTCGCATCGCGATGGAAGCGCAGTTTAAGGCAGAGGCATACGACGCGGGCATCACGGGTGCGGTCGATGCGATCCTGCGCATCTATCAGTCACATCTGCGCGGCTTGCAAACGACGGGTTCGACCGGCGCGGTGCCCGCGGAACGTTCCCCATCCTCAACCGGAGGTTTCCATATTCCGATGTTCTGGCTGATCATCATCGTCATTGTCGGCTTTTTGATTTTGCGCTCGATCTTACGTGCGTTCTCGGCGCCGCGCTACTATGGTGGGCCCCCAGGTGCGGTGCCGCCGGGTGCAGCGCCGCCGGGCGGCGCGCCAGGTTATGGCCCCGGATATGGTCCGGGATACGGCTACGGAGGCTATGGTGGCGGTGGGAGCTTCTGGAGCGGACTGCTCGGCGGTTTGGGCGGCGCGTGGCTGGGCAACGAGCTGTTCCGCGGCGGGGGCGGCCTTGGGCCGACTCAGGCCGGGCAAATTACGCCCGATTCAGGCGGCGGCTTGGGCGGAGCCGACACCGCCGGCTGGCAGGGTGACGCAGGGCAGGCCGATATGAGCGGCGCCAGCGGCGGCGACTGGGGCGGCGGCGGCTTCGGCGATAGTGGGGGAGGCGGCGACCTCAGCGGCGGAGGCGACGGAGGCGGAGGCTGGTAGGCCGGCAACGCTGCGGCAACTAAGAGCAGGCGTCTATGCGACGCCTGCTCTTTTTTGCGCTGTTAGGCGCCCTGTTAATGCCCGCAATCAGCTCGGCCGCGACACCCCAGGCGGGAATCGGTGCCGCCTATTTTGGCGCGGTACAATGGCGCTTGATCGGGCCGTTTCGCGGTGGCCGGGCCCTCGCGGTGAGCGGCGTGCCGGGCGAACCGAATCACTTTTACTTCGGCGCCGTCGACGGTGGAGTTTGGGAATCTTTTAACGCCGGACGCACTTGGAGCCCTATATTCGATCGTCAGGACGTCGGCTCGATCGGTGCGATCGCGGTCGCGTCGAGCGATCCCCGAACGATCTACATTGGCACGGGCGAAGCCGATATGCGCTCCGACATCGCATACGGCAACGGTATCTATAAGTCCAGCGACGGCGGCAAAACTTGGGTGCATCTCGGATTGGGCGACTCGGAGCAGATCGGGGCCATCGTCGTCGATCCGCGCGACGCGAACGTGGCATACGTTGCGGCGCTTGGTCATCCGTACGCTGCCAACGCCGAGCGTGGTGTATTCAAGACTTCGGACGGTGGAAAAACCTGGAGCAAGGTACTGTACAAGAACGCGGACACGGGTGCGATCTCCCTCGCCATGGAGCCCGGTAATCCCAGCGTGATCTACGCCGCTCTATGGCAAACGCGCCGTCCCCCGTGGAACGTCTATCCACCCTCGAACGGTCCCGGCAGCGGCCTCTACAAGTCGAGCGACGGCGGGGCGACGTGGATACAACTGACCAACGGTCTCCCGGCGCACGTGGGTCACATCGGTCTATCGGTTTCCTCCGCCGCACCGCACCGCGTCTACGCCAACGTGGATAGCGCTCCGGGACTCGGCGGAATCTACCGCTCCGACGACGACGGTGCAAGTTGGGCGCACCTCGACCGCCAGCAGCGGATCTGGCAACGGGGATGGTATTTTAGCGGCATCACGGCCGATCCACGAAATCCCAACGTCGTCTACGTAATGAATACGGCAACGTATCGCTCCGTCGACGGCGGGAAAACTTTCGATGCGATTCTCGGCGATCCGACGGGCGACGACTTTCATACGCTCTGGATCGACCCAAGCGATTCAAACCGAATGATCCTCGGCAGCGACCAAGGCGTAATCGTCAGCATAGACCGCGGCCGTACCTGGAGCTCTTGGTACAATCAGCCCACGGCGCAGTTTTATCACGTCGCTACCGACAATCGGTTTCCGTACTGGGTTTACGGAGCGCAACAGGACTCCGGAGCCGTCATGGCGCCGAGCCAGAGCAAATACGCAACGATCTCGCAACAGGACTTCCGGCCGATCTCCGTCGGCGGCGAAAACGGATCGCTCGCGCCCGATCCCAAACGTCCGAGCCTCGTCTACGGTGACTCGAGCGGACAAGGCGGTCCGACCGTAACTCGCGAGATCCCCGCAACGGGATGGGAACAGAATCTCGATCCCGCCCTTGCCCGTCCTGGAACCGTTTGGCGCAACACGTGGACGCTGCCGCTGGCCTTTTCGTCCGCCGATCGAGTTTCGCTCTACTTCGCCCATCAAAACATTTTTCGATCGCGCGACGGCGGCCTAACCTGGAAAATCGTCAGTCCGGACCTCTCGCGTGCCAGCGAACCTATTCCCTCGAACTTAGATGCGACGACGGTCGCCGACGACAACGGCCTCCGGCGTCACGGTGTGGTCTATACCATCGCTCCGTCGCCGCTGAGCGCAGGCGTGATTTGGGCGGGCACCGATGACGGCTACATCTGGTTGACCCGCAACGATGCGCGGACTTGGCATAACGTCACGCCGCCAGCGCTCTCGACGTGGAGCAAAGTCGGAACCATCGAGGCGTCGCATTTCGATGTAAACGCGGCATACGCGGCGATCGACCGCCACCGCCTGGATGACGATCGACCGTATATCTATCGCACGCGCGACCGCGGCGTCAGCTGGACGGCAATCGCCGCCGGTATTCCAAACGGCTCATTCGTCAACGTGATTCGTCAGGATCCGCGGCGCCAAGGCCTGCTCTTCGCGGGAACCGAGAAGGGCGTCTACGTTTCGTTCGACGATGGTGGGAACTGGCGCGCACTGCAACTCAATCTTCCGATCACCTCGGTTCGCGACATCGCCGTGCATGGCAACGATTTGATCGTCGCGACGCATGGTCGAGCGTTTTGGATAATGGATGACATCGCGCCGCTGCGGCAAACGAGCGATGCCGTCGTTTCGAGCGACGCCTATCTCTTCGTACCGGCGCCCGCTTTCCGGATGCAGCCCGGCAGTCAAGAGGGAACGCCGCTGCTCGACGAGCCGGAAGCCGAGAATCCCGCGGTGGGACTCTACATCGACTACTATCTGCGCACGCCGCGCACGCCCGTCGTTATCGAAATTTTCGATCGCGCCGGCAGCCTCGTTCGGCGCTGGTCGAGCGCGGAGCCGCCGAAGCCTGTCGACCCCCGTTCGGTTCCGTACACCTCACGCTGGATCGCGCAGCGTCCGGTGCCTTCCGCCATGGCCGGCGCGCACCGGTTCGTTTGGGATTTCCACGAAACTAGTCCCGACGGACCGCTCGTGCCGCCCGGCACGTACACCGTGCGCCTCAGCGTAAACGGCGCGAGCTTTGACCGGACTGCCGCGGTGTTACGCGACCCCCGAGTCCCGGCCGACGACGCCGATCTGCGCGCGCAATACGAGCTCGCGAAGCAGGTCGTGGCGTTGCGGTCAAAGGTCGCGTCCTCGAGAAGCCGCGCCCAGCAATTGGCGAAGACTGCGCTCTCGCCCGATCGAGCGCAAACGTTGCGCACGCAAATCATCGGCCAAACCTTGCCCGAGAACCCGGATGATTCCGTCGGCGCGTATTCCCAGGACTTCACGAGCCTTCTCTACTTAGAGAACCAGCTCGATTATTTGGAAAGCGCCGTTGAAAGCGCGGATGCCGCGCCGACGCCCGAGATGCGCCGCGCGTACGACGTATATGAGGCATTGTATCGAAAGACGCTCGCCCGCCTCGACGCGATCGCCGCTAAGTAACCGCCTGCTCTAGCGCCCCGCTTGGAGTGTTTCGGCGTACCAGCGCTCTAGATCGTCGTGGAACTGCACCAGCGCTTGGGGATGCAGATAGACCATATGTCCGGATTCGTAGAAGCCGTAGCTGATGTTCTTCTGCAGCTGCGGCGGTAGGGTCAAGTGATTGAGAGTGTAGACGGTCGCCCAAAACGGAGTCGCAAAATCGAAGTAGCCATTTCCTGAGAAGACGCGCAAGTTCGGATCGAACGTCATCGCGCTCGCGAGATCCTGCGCCGTGTTGGTGGGAAGATTGCCGTTGTGCTTCCAGTCCCACTGTTGAAAAACGGCGATCGTCGGGCGGTAGATGAGCGTCGTCTGATAGCCCAGAACCTGCCGCATGAAGTAGTTCCCTGTGGCGACGAACGGCGCATCTATCGCGGCATCGGTCGCGTCGAAATCCGGACGGTCGGCCAAACGATCGAGCATGAAGGAGGTGTAGCGCGCGTCATAGCGTCCGATCGTCTCATCGCGGTCGCGCAACAGCTCGGTATTATAACGCCAGTAGGGAATGCGCAAGTTAGACACGCGGATATAGTGCTCGGAAAGTCCGGTATATCGATGCAGTTTCGCGACGACGTCGTTATACTCGGACGGTGAAAGCCTCGCTCCCTGCGCGAGGGCGTTGACGTACTCGTTCATCGCGAAGCCCTCCACTTGCGGCAAGAGAGCCTGCAGCGAGGCTGTTTGACCGGGAAGGCGATCGTGGTACCACGCCGCAGCCGCTTCGGTAGGAAGGTAGAGCGGGAACGCCCAGTCGCCGCCCCCGATCGCAGTCGGCGTGAAGTTCACGTCCCAATTCAGGCTGAAGTCGAGCACCGATGAGAGCAGCACGACGCCGTTGATGCCGATGTCCTGCCGCTGCAAGTAACGCACGAGTAGGGCCGAGCGCGGCGTTCCGTACGACTCGCCGAACAAGAATTTCGGCGAGTTCCAACGCGCGAAAGTTGAGACGTAGCGTGAAATGAACTGCCCGAACGCACGCACGTCGGGGTCCACGCCGAAGAAGTCACTTGGCTTTCCCGCGCCCACGATTCGGCTGAAGCCGGTGTCCGGCGCATCCACGAAGACCAGATCGGTCCGGTCGAGCAATGAGTATTGGTTGTCAACCAGATTAAACGGCGCATTCGGCGTCGGGCGCGCGTCACCGACTTGCACGCGCACCGGCCCAAACGAGCCCATCCGCAACCAAATCGTCGAGCTTCCCGGGCCGCCGTTATAGAGAAAGGTCACGGGACGCGAACGCGGGTCGGCGCCGTCGAGCGTAAAGGCCGTATAAAACATGCGGCACGTGGGCTGGCCCTTATCGTCCTCTAGGGTGATCGTCCCGGCGCGCGCCGTGTACGGATAGCTCTTGCCGCCGAGTGCGATGACGTGTTTGGTGACGGCATCCGGGGCCACCGCAGTGGGAAGCGGCTCGGCGGCGGGCGGTCGCGGCGTCGCCGCAATCAGCGCCGTCGCGAACATTGCCAGCATTAGGTTACGCATGCGAAAGCGCTCGCGCATACCAGCGCTCCAGGTCGGCATGAAAGCGACTCAGCGCTTGCGGATGGAGGTAAACCATGTGACCCGAGTCATAGAAGCCGTACGAAATGTTTCGCTGTAGCGCCGGCGCCAGATAGAGATGATTGAGCGCGTACACGGTCGCAAAGAACGGCGTGGCAAAATCAAAGTACCCATTGGCCGAAAATATCTGTAGGCGCGGGTTATACGTCATCGCCTGTGCGAGATCGGGCGTGACGTTGAGCGTCTGCACGTTGGGCCCGTGCTTAAAGTCCCAGGTCTCGTCGTCCGAATAGATCAAGTCGTAGATCTGCGCTCGATACAGCAATGGCGTGTTGTATTTGAGCACTTGGCGCAAATAGTAGTTGACCGTCGAAACGAATACCGAGTCGATAGCGGCATCGGTGGCGTCCCAGTCGGGCGAAATCCCCGGGCGGTCGAGCACGTAAGTCTGGAAACGCGAGTCGATCCTTCCTACCGTGATGCCGCGTTCCCTCAGCAACTCGTTTTGAAAGCGATCGTACGGAATGCGCAGGTTGGAGCGACGGATGTACTGCTCTGAAAGTCCGGTGTATTCGTGAAGCTTGGCAGCGACGTCGTTAAACCGGCTGGGGGCGAGCTGTGCCCCCTGCGCCAACGCATCGAGATATTCGGAGAGACCGAAGCTCTCGACTTCCGACACGAACGTGTCGAGCGGGGGCGGGTGGGCGAGTGCGTGATGATACCATGCGGTCGCGGCTTCGGTGGGCAAGTAGAGAATGTAAGCCCAGTCACCGCCGCCGACCGGCGATCCATCGTTGTAATCGATATTCGCGTTCAAGAACGACGAGAGCAGCACGACACCGTTGAGCCCGATGCCTTCGTCCTGCAAATGCTTCGCCAGGGCCGCCGAGCGCATCGTTCCGTACGATTCACCAAAAAGAACGCGAGGTGAATTCCAGCGATTGAAGTTCGTGATGTATCGCTGAATGAACTGTGCGAAGGCGGCGACGTCCTGATCGACTCCCCAAAAATCCTTGCGCGTGCCGACGCCGATGAAACGCCCAAACCCGCTGCCGGGCATGTCGATGAAGACGAGGTCGGTCTTGTCCAGCAGGGTGTACTGATTGTCGACCAGCCGATACGGCGGGGGCCCGGTGAGGGTTCCGTCGGCCGTTACGACGCGCACCGGCCCGAACGATCCCATTCGCAGCCACATGGTCGAACTTCCCGGACCGCCGTTGTACAAGAAAGTCACGGCGCGCTTCGAAGGGTCTGCGCCGTCCAGCGTATAGGCGGTGTAGAAAACGCGCGCGGTCGGTTCGTCGGCGCCATTGCGCAGCGTGATCGTCCCGGCTCGCGCCGTATACGCCAGCGTTCTGCCCCCGACCAGTAAACGATGGTGCGTCACGGCGTCCGGAGTTTGCGCGGGAATTGCCGACGCTTTGGCGCGTGCGCCCGCAGGCAAGCACGTGGCTAGCGCAAGCACCGCGACCGGTAGATAACGCCACCGCCTAAGCGTTTCGAGCAGCTCCAATGCGAACGCCAGGTATCGCCGAGACGGGCTAACGATCCTGCCGAGGCTGCGTTGTGGACGAATCAAAGTTTCGTCAAAGTCTGTCCCGGCGGGGACCGTACAACTCGCTCTTTAGTCGTTTGATTGCGCCAGCCATTGAATCCAGATAAGGCAACATCGAGCTCTTGATGCGCTCGAGACGCTCCTTCCCTTCCGTGGTGATCGCGTAGACGCGTCGCGAGCGCTTGCTGGGGTGCTCCCACGATGCGGTAACGAAGCCGCGCTCCTCTAATCGGCGCAGCAGCGGGTAGATCTTGTTGGTGTTCACCGCGACCAGATCGCCGCACACGCCAACGATTCGCGCCATCAGACCGTACCCATGATCGGGCCGCTGCGAGATCAGGTGAAGCAGCAAGGCGGGAAAGACCGTCTTGCTCTTGATCGGACCGCGGAGCACTTCGTCGAGAGGACGTGCCACGATCGCTAGGCGTGAACCGCCGATTCGGCTTCGTAGGCGCGCTCGATCTCGTGAGCGTGACGCCCTTCGACGACGCGGCGCTTGATCTTCATGGACGGCGACAGTTCGCCGCCCTCGACGCTGAACTCGTGCGGAATGACGATGACCTGCCGGACCTGTTCGTAGGTCCCCAGTGCGTGGGTCTGTGCGCGCACCTCATGCGCCAAAAAAGCCCGCACGTCTTCCCGGTCGGCCAGCAGCTCGGGTGGGACGTCCTTGGGAAGATTCGGGAGCTCCAAACGCAACAGCGTCCAGTTCGGACAGACCAAAGCGATCGGATGCGACCGACCTTTCCCCGTCACCATAACCTGCGCGACGAAGATCGAACGCTTGATGTTGGCCTCGATTCTCGAAGGAGCGATCCACTTGCCGGTGCTGGTTTTGAATATCTCCCCTTTCCGATCCGTGATGCGCAAGAATCCCGCCGCGTCGATCTCGCCGACGTCGCCGGTGTGCAACCAGCCATCCTCGATCGACTCAGCCGTTGCCGCCGGATCGCGATAGTAGCCTTGCATGACGTTACGCCCTCGGACCAAGATTTCGCCGTCCTCTGCAGTGCGCACGTCAACGCCGCTAATGGGGCGCCCCACGGCTCCATACTCGTTCGCCGAGAGCCGGCTCACCGACGTTACGGGCGAGGTTTCGGTCAGGCCGTAGCCCTGCATCACGGGTACGCCCAAGCCAAGCAGCGTCATCGCGGTGTCGACGTGGAGCGGTGCGCTTCCGCTCGTCAAGAACCGCACCCGATCGAGGCCGAGCGCCCGGCGAATCTTGCTCAAGACGAGTGGTTTGGCGAGCGCGTACCGCAGCGCGAGCCATAGCGGCGCGCTGCGGCCGAACGTCTTGGCGCGCATGTACTCGCGAGCGGCATCGAGCGCCCACGGGACGAGCCGGCCCTGCAAGCCCCGGGCGTGCATCGCTTGCCCTTTGACACCGGCAAGAATGCGGTCGAAAATTCGCGGCACGGCGGTCATTTCGACCGGCCGAACGTCGCGGAGGTCTGAGAGTAGCACGGTGGGGTCGTGACAGATGAAGTAGCGCACCCGGGCGATGAGGTAGATGTAGATCAACGTGTGCTCGTAGATGTGCGAGTAGGGCAGGACCGAGAGCACGTCGCGACCCTCGTCCATTCCTTCGAAGCCGCACGCGAGCGAGACTTGGGCGTCGAACCCGAGGTTGTCGTGCGTCAGCATCACGCCCTTGGGCGTACCGGTCGTACCGGACGTGTAGATCAGCACCGCAAGGTCGTCGGGAACGAGCTTCGCCTCGTATTCGGCCGGACGCTCGGGATGCGCCGCTCGAACGTGCGCGCCGCGCGCCTCAAAAAGGCCCAGTCCGTCGGCAGCGGCCGAATCGAAGCGCACGACGCGGGGAAGCGTCGCTCCGGACTCGCGCAGCCGTTCGAACGTTTCGGAGGTGTCGACGAAGATCAGCCGTGCGCCGGAGTGCTCCAGGATGTACCCGACGTGGTCCAAGGCCTGCGTCGGATAGATCGGGACGACGACGCATCCCGCAAAGATCGCTGCGAAATCGCAGACTATCCAGTCGATGCAGTTGTGTGAGACCAGCGCAACGCGGTCGCCGGCAACTAATCCGGCGTCTCGGACCGCGCATGCAACGTTCTCGACTCGTTCGATCAACGTTGCGCTCGAAGTAGGTGTCCACGTTCCGCCAACTCGCTCCACCAGCACTTCTGCCCGGGGCGTGGCGAGCGCCCGCCGGATTATACTGGGAAGCGTCTCCTTGGGAGGGAGTTGCGTAGAGGACACGCTGCTCCCAATGCGAGTCGTGTCGTGGCTAGCCCTTGTGCCAACGGGTTTGTCGAACTAAGGCTCGCGCAAATACGGGCGGGCGCGCTCCAGGCGCGTTTGCGTCATCCCCGCAACATCGAGAAGCTCGTCGAGCGAAGCGAAGCTTCCCTCGCGTTGGCGCAGTTCGACGATACGGGCCGCAATCGATCGCCCAATTCCGGGCACGGCCGCGAGCTCGCCGGCGTCGGAACGGTTGACGTCGACGCTCCCGTTTGGGGGCGCCGCTTGGGAAGGCCGCCGCCGATGCGATGCCGTGGTGAGCCTGCGATTCGTCTCGCCGGCGCGCGGAACATATACCTCATCGCCGTCGGCCGTGCGCTGCGCCAGATTCACGCCCGACGCATCCGCGGACGCAGTGATTCCGCCCGCGAGGGCGACTGCATTTGCGGCGCGGTCACCGGTGCGCAGCTTATACAGGCCTGGCCTGCGGACCGCCCCGGCCACGTAGACGACGAGGGCGTCGCTGGGATGCTCGTCGCGTGGGGCACGGCCCCGGTCGAATGGCCTTGAATGTGCTCCGTCGGGCGGAGCCGCCGGGATCCCGGAGGCTCCGGATACGATCGGCGTGCGCGGCGCCGGGTGCCAGAGCAGCACGGCACCGGCGCAGAGACCGGCGACAACGACGGCAATTCGTGCGATCATGCGGCGACAATCACGCGGATCGCTTCCGTCGCAAAGGGTAGCGAACGCTCCGCGGAGCGTGTACCATGCTCCTCATGACCGAGAGTTACCAATATCGCTCGATCGAAGGCAAGTGGCAATCGCGATGGGAGCGCGACGGAATCTATCGGGCGCCCAACGATAGCTCCGGGCCGAAATACTACGCGCTCGAGATGCTGCCGTATCCGTCGGGCGATTTGCACGTCGGTCACGCCAAGAACTACACGCTAGGCGATTCGGTGGCGCGGATCATGCGCATGCTCGGCTATACCGTCCTCCATCCGATGGGCTGGGATGCTTTCGGATTGCCGGCCGAAAACGCCGCGATCGAACGCGGCATCGATCCGGCGGTGTGGACGGCCGAAAACATTCTCAACATGCGCCGGCAAATCCGACTGATGGGTACCAGCTATGATTGGTCGCGCGAGATTGCAACCTGCGAGCCGGAATACTATCGCTGGAATCAGTGGCTTTTTCTGCGTCTCTACGAGCATGGGCTTGCGTACAAGCGCGAAGCACCGGTGAACTGGTGCCCTCACGATCAAACCGTGCTGGCCAACGAACAAGTCGTCGACGGCCGCTGCTGGCGTTGCTCGCACCTCGTCGAACGCCGACTGCTCTCGCAATGGTTCTTGCGAATCACGGCGTTTGCAGATCGCCTATTAGACGACTTGGCGAAGCTGAGCGGATGGCCGGAGCAAACCCGCACGATGCAGCGCAATTGGATCGGGCGCAGCGAGGGCGTTCTGTTTGCGTTCGGGGTCGAAGGACTCGACGCGAAGATCGAGGTCTTCACGACCCGCATCGACACGCTCTACGGCGCCACGTTTGTCGCCATAGCTCCCGAACATCCGATCGTGCCTTCGCTGCGGGGCATCGTTTCGCACGAACGAGCCGCTGCCATGCAAGCTTTCGCCGATAGCGTGAAATCGAAATCGGAGCTCGAGCGCACTAGTTTGATGGAAAAGCAGGGCGTTTTTACAGGCGCCTACGCCATCAATCCGCTCTCGCACGAGCGAATTCCGATTTGGCTGACGAACTACGTTCTCGCCGAGTACGGGACGGGCGCGATTGGCGGCGTTCCGGCGCACGACGCACGCGACTTCGATTTCGCGAAGAAGTACGGGCTGCCGATCGTTCAGGTCATCGTGCCCTCGAATGCCGCTGCCGTCGAACCGCTCGCTGCCCCTTACTCCGATGATGGCCGATTGATCGCAAGTGATGATTTCAGCGGCATGTCCAGCGAAGGGGCGCGACGCGCGATGGCCCAACGACTCGCCGCCATCGGCGCCGGGGAAGAGAGCGTCCACTACAGGCTGCGCGACTGGCTGATCTCTCGCCAACGGTACTGGGGTACGCCGATTCCGATCGTTTACTGTGCTGCGTGCGGCGAGGTTCCGGTCCCCGACGAGCAGCTGCCGATTCTTCTCCCGACACGCGCACGCGTTGAGGAGTTTCTGCGAACTTCGTGTCCGTCGTGCGGCGGTCCGGCGCGGCGCGAGAGCGACACGATGGATACTTTCTTCGAATCGTCATGGTATTATCTGCGCTACCTGGATCCGCATAACGATCGCCTACCGTGGAGCGCAGAGCACGCGCGACGTTGGATGAACGTGGATCAGTACACCGGCGGCGCCGAGCACGCAGTGCTGCATCTGCTCTACTCGCGCTTCTTCTACAAGTTCTTTCACGACCGCGGGTGGGTCAGCGGAAGCGACGAGCCTTTCGAGCATCTTTTTCATCAGGGCCTCGTGCTCCGCGACGGCGAGAAGATGTCGAAGTCGCGCGGCAACGTCGTCGGCATCGACGAAACCGCCGAGCGCAACGGCATCGACGCGATGCGCCTGTTCTTGCTCTACGTCACACCGCCGGAAGAGACCAGCAGTTGGACCGACGACGGTATTTCCGGGCGAGTTCGGCTCCTGAACCGAATTTGGCGCGCCTGCGAACCGCACTTCGGCACGGCAATTGCGCTGGAGTTTCCCGACGTGGAAAGCGTCGCCGAAAAAGCGCTGCTTCGTGCCGTGCACGTGGCTGCCAAATCCGCGATCGATGAGACGCTCTCGCGTCGATTTCACTATAACGCCACGATCGCGAAGCTCGACGAGCTGGTCAATTTGATGACCGTCGCTTCCGGCAGTATGGCCGAATCACCGGCGACGCGCTATGCGGCCGCGACGCTCCCGATCCTCATCGCGCCCTTTGCGCCGCACATCGCCGAGGAGCTCTGGGAGCGTCTCGGTCATACGACGTCGGTCCATCTCGAGCGATACCTCGAGCCCGATGATCGCGCTTTGGCAATCGACGAGATCACGCTAGTCGTCCAAGTCAACGGTAAGGTTCGGGCGCGCATCTCGGCGCCGCCAGGCGTCACCGAAGCGCAGGCCCTCGCGCTGGCGCTCGGGGACTCCAACGTTCGCGTCCACCTGGGCGGCAAAGAGATCCGCAAGCACGTCTACGTCCCCGACAAACTGCTCAACTTAGTGGCCGCGTAAACTCAAGAGTTCTCTCGTTCGAGCATTTCGCGATAGATTTCGCGTACGCGGTCCAGCGTATCGATCTCCTCCGGCGGTTTGTCGTTGCGAATTCGGACGATGCGAGGAAAACGCAACGAGTAGCCGCTTTCGTGCAGATCGCTCTCTTGAACGATATCGAACGCTACCTCGATGACGATCTTCGGCTCGACGGGAATTTCGTGTGCGCGCGCCTTCTCGCGCTGACGCTCCATCGGCAACCGGTGCGCCAGAAACCACGGCGTCAGCTGGGCGATCTCGGCGTCGGTCAGACCCGAGTAGGCTTTTCCGATTGCGAGCAGATCGCCGTCGTCGCCCCGCACCGCGAACGTGTAATCCGAAAGAACGCCGGCGCGCTTACCGTTTCCCCATTCGACCGCAACGACCACGACGTCGAGTGTGGAAAGCTCGCGTTTGAGTTTCAGCCACCACTTTCCGCGGCGTCCCGGCAAGTATGGAGCGTCGGCGCGTTTGAACATCACGCCTTCATTTCCGCGGCTGCGAGCCGCCTCAAACCGATCGTTCACGGCCGCAGCGCCAAGGCCGGTGATCCGATCGAATGGCGCAAGCACGAGGCCGGGGGCGGCCCCAATGAGCTCTACGAGTTGCTCGCGGCGCGTCTCAAGCGGCGCGTCGATTAGGAGATCTTCTCCCACCGCGAGCAGATCGAAAACGACGTAGGCGAGCGGCACGTCCCGCAGCAACGCCTCGTCGATCGCCTTTCGCTGAAGCCGAGCCTGCAGCAGCCGAAACGGCAACACTCGGTTGCCCTGCATCGCGACGATCTCGCCGTCGAGGATCGCATCGCGGGGAATCGCACTAAGGGCAGAGACGACCTCGGGATACGATGCGGTCACATCGTTGAGCCGGCGTGAAAACAAACGAACGCTGCGGTCATGCAGATGCGCTTGGGCGCGGATTCCGTCGTACTTGTCTTCGACAAACCACGTACCGTCGGAGAGCTCTACGTAGACGTCGCCGTACGGCACCGGCGTGGCAAGCATGAAACCGATCGGGCTGCCGTACGTCACGCGAAGCTCGCGTACCGTTCCATGCTTGGCGGCAACGGCGACGGTGCCCACGTCCCCCGACGCCATCACGGCACGGCGGATCTCGGCCGGTTCGGCGCCGAAGGCGCGGGCGATCGCTTCGAGCACCAGCCCTTCACGCAATCCAACGCGCAGATCTCCCGTGACGATCTTGATCACGTACGTCGCGGTCAGCGAATCCTCACACGCGCGCAGGATGAGTTCGAGCACCGCGGCTCGCCGCTTGTTGGCATGTTTTCCCGACGCGGAAGCGATCTCACCGAACCGTTCCGCGAGCGTCGAAGGCGTCAAGCGGTCGCGAAAGAGCATCGCATCGGCCGGCGGACGCAAGAGCGCACCGAGCGCGGCGCCGAGATCTCCAGACACGCGATAACTTGTGGCCAGCTCGGCATCGTCGAAGCCGTAGACTCGGCGTGCAGCTTCCACAATCGTTCGTCCGCCGACTGATAAGGTTCGGTGATCGCGAGCGGCAAACGGAGTGCCGCTGAAGAAACGCGCGGCCGCGAGCAAATCGGCATCATCGAGCTCGTCAAGATACTCGGCCAGCAGTGCGATTTTGTCGAGCTTGGCGGGATGCTGCGCGATTCGCTGCGCCGTCGCTGCAAAGCCCTCCATTGCAACAGCGGGGGCCTAGCGGGATGCTCTTTGAAAGTATTCGTAGGTCTCTCGAATCCCATCCGTAAGGACCGTCGAAGGAGACCATCCGAGGTTGGCACGAGCTCCCGCCGCGTCGAACTGAGCGTCGCGAGCATCGCCGGGCCGCTGCGGCCCGCGCTCGACCGGAGCGTCAAAGCCGGTCAGCCCAACCAAGGCCCGGTAGATGTCGTTGACGCTCGTACGAATCCCCGTTCCGATAACGTAGCATCCGCCCGAGCCCAGCTCCAGCGCGGCGAGATTTGCCCGCGCAACGTCCGAAACGTACACGTAGTCGCGAGTCTGCTCGCCGTCCCAGTCGATGCGCACGCCTTCGCGCGCAAGAAATTTTGCGATGAAAATAGCGATTACGCCGGCCTCCCCGTTTGGGTCCTGGCGTGGTCCGTACACGTTTCCGTACCGTAGTGCGGTAAAATCCAGCCCCTTGGAGTTTCGATAAAAACGCAAGTAGTGCTCGCCGACCAGCTTGGTTATTCCGTAGGGCGAGGTCGGATGCTGCGCTGTCTCATCTGTAATCGGCAATTTCCCGGGATTGCCGAAGGTCGCCCCACTCGAAGCGAAGATTATCTTGCGGACGCCGCTGCGGACCGCGTTCTCCATCACGTTGAGCAGTCCGATGACGTTGACTTGGGCGTCGTATACCGGATCGCGCACCGAAATCGCGACGGAGTGCTGCGCCGCGTGATGGTTGAGAACCTCCGGCTTGAAGTCGGCGAAGACGCGGCCGATCGCTTCGTCGCGAACGTCCATATGCACCAGCGACACACCGTTACGAACGTTGAGCCGGCGCCCGCCGCCGTGCTCCCACAACGAATCGATGACCAGCACATCGTGTCCGGTGCCGACGTACGTATCCACGACGTGCGACCCGATGAACCCGGCGCCGCCGGTGACGATGATGCGCACTGAACTTCCTCCTCGTGGCCATGACACGTGGCCTAGCTGATGAGCCGAGTCGTCGCAGGAGAACGGCGATGCCATCGTTCGCGATCATACTTTGCGCGATCGCTTCAGTTCTCGGAACGCTGGCCGTGGCGCCGCTCGCACCCGATCTGCGCGCACTTGCCGATGTTGGCCTCATCGCTTTCGTTTTATATGCGGCCTTCGGCCGATGCGGACCGCCGCGATTTCGCGCGCTGCTCGCATTCGCCCTGGTCGGAGCCGCAGTCGACGCGAAATTGCAGGAACGCAACCAGATCGAAATCGTCGAAGGCCGCACGGCTCGATATACGGCGACGCTGTTAGATCGTGTAAGCGCAGGCGACGGCACGACGGAGCTGACGCTGGCACTCGAGAGTGGCCCACGCGTGCTTGCCCGCGTGCGTGGCGTCACGCCGCCGGCCGGCACGCGCGTTATCGTTCGCGGAAGGCTCGAGCCATTTGACGAGCCGCGCAATCCCGATGAACCGAACGAACGCCAGATCGAGGCCGAGCGTGGCCTCGACGGGCAGTTGGAGGCCGCGACGTTACTCGGTGTCGCTGCGGCACACGACTGGAATGCAAATCTGCTGCTGGCGCGCGCACACGAGTGGGCTCGTGCGCGCTTGCAAGAGAGGCTCGGCGAACCGGCTGCGTCGCTCGTCGCGGGAGAGTTGTGGGGAGAGCGTGCGGCGCTGCCGCCGGCGTTGCGCTCCGAGTTTCAGGAAACCGGAACGGTGCACGTTTTGGTAACGGCGGGATTGCACTTGGGCGCGGTGACGGCACTCTGCCTCGCATTGCTCGTGCTGCTCGCGTTTCCGCGATATGCGACCTGCGCATTCGCGATCGCGCTCGTTTGGGCGTTCGTATGGTGGAGCGGGGCGCAGTTGCCGGCCGTCCGGGCCGCGGTCATGGCAACCGCTGCGCTCACGGCGCGTGCGTGCGGGCGCGCAACGTTGTCTTGGAACGCTTTGGCGATCGCGGCACTGCTGATCGTTCTCGCACGCCCGCAAAGCGTTGCGACCACGTCGTTTGCGCTCTCGTTCTCCTGCGTCGGCGCGATCTTTGCGTGCGCGGCACCGTTGGAACGGTGGATCGAAGCGCACCTTTCGTTGCCCGGTCTCGTACGCGAGGCGGTCGTGCTTTCCGTCGCAACGCAACTGGGAATTTGGCCGCTCGGAGCAGCGGTTTTTCTGCAGTTCTGTCCCTATGCGGTCGCTGCGAACTTCGCCGTCGTTCCGTGCGTCGCCGCGACGATGGCATTGGGTGCGGCTCAGCTCGCTCTCGCGTGGTGCGGGCCGCTGGCCCAAGCTTGTGCCAATCTCAACACGTGGCTGATCGCATGGACCTTCAGCGCAGTTCAAATCGTCAGCTCGCTGCCGGGCGCAATCGTCCCGATGACGCCCGCGCCTTTATGGTGCGTTGCGGCATACGATGCGACGCTGCTCGCCGCGCCGCTCCTGTGGCGACGCGGCGGGCAAACGTTTGCGATGGCGGCGGTGCTCGTCGCTGCCGGATTGGTGCTCTGGCCACCTCGCGGCTTGGATGGCCGTCTGCGCGTCACGATCCTGGACGTGGGGCAGGCCGACGCAATCGTCGTGCAGACGCCGCGAGGTCACGTCTTCTTGGTCGATGCGGGTGGGCGTCTCGAACGGGGCGCCACCGGTGACGATTCCGTCGCCGAGCGTGTCGGCGAGCGCACCGTCGTGCCATTCTTGCTGCGCCATGGAATCCACGCGATTGACGCTATCCTCATCTCACATCCGCACGGCGATCATGCTGGCGGGGTAGCGCCGGTTCTCCGGCATCTGCGCGTCGCGCAAATCGCCGACAGCGGGCAGCGCTACGCCGGGCACGCGTACCTAGACGCCATGGCAACCGCGCGCGATGAAGGCGTAGGGATGAATTATCCTCGAGCGGCAACGCAGTGGCGCACGGACGATGGAGTGACGCTGAACTTTATCGGCCCTTCGTTGCCATTCATCGGCGGAGGCAACGCGATTAACAGCAACTCCGTCGCCTTCATCCTCAGATACGGGCGGTTTCGCATGCTTTTTACCGGCGACGCCGGCAGCGAATCGGAGCGGCGGTTTTTAGATTCCGGCGTCGATCTCCACGCCGACGTGCTGAAAGTTGGCCATCACGGATCGGCGTATGGATCCTGTCCATCGTTCATCGCCGCCGTATCCCCGCGGTACGCCGTCATCTCAGTCGGGCGCCACAATCTCTTCGGTCATCCGGCGCCCTCGACGCTCGAAACGCTGCAACGCTTCGGCGCGATTATCTATCGAACCGACGAAAACGGGGCGGTGACGATCCTTAGCGACGGGAGAAGCGAATTGATTTCGAGTATGCTGTCGGATGAGCAGCGTCGAGCCGCAGCGCGAGCTCTTCGTTCTTGGACTGCTGCGACGAAAGCCCGTCTCGGCCTACGCGCTCGATAAGGCGATGCGCGAGCATTCACCGCTCTACCGCAGCTTCAAGCGCGGAAACCTGTACGGCCTTATCGAGCGCCTCGCTGGCGCCGGTCTGCTCGAACCGTGCCCCGCCGTTTCTCGACGCGGCCCTCGAAAGACTAAGATGCTGTATCGCCTTTCCCCCAACGGCGAGCGCCGGTTCATGGAACTGCTACGCAACGTGCTACTTGACGTGCAGGCTGAACATCCCGCGTTGGAAACGGCGCTCGTCTTGCTCGGGCAGCTCGAACGCCAGCACGCGATGGACCTGCTCGCGGAACGGGCCGGTAACATCGCGGCTCACGAAGGGCGACTCTCACGACTGCTGGGGGATATGCGCGAGCGCGCCGGTTCGGCGTATCTGAGCGCTTCTCACACGCTGCATCGCCTGCGCGGCGAGCGGCGCTATCTCACCGAAACGATCGACCTGCTACGCAATCCGAAATGGGAGCCGCAATGGGTTCTCAACGACGGGCCAATCTTGGATTCGTCACGGAAAGTTTAGAAGCTCATCGATTGAGCATCACGTGGCCCACCGCGAAAAATGACACGGCCACGAACGTGACGAGATGCCAGCGCCGTAGCGCTCCACGATAGTCGCCGGGCGACTGAAGATTGCTGCCGACCAAGGCCTGCCAACCCAGCCCTAGCAACGCGAGTGTGGCCAGCCACACGCCGGTCGTATCCGCGCCGGACGTCGCGCCGGTAGAGAGCGAGAGATGTACGATGGCGAAGCAGAGCGCCGCGTACCCGAGGACGTAATGCGGACGCATGCGCAGTCGAAGTCGCCCTTTGATAAAGCGGCGGGTGATCCACCCCGCGGCGCCGGCCAATGGGATCGACGCAAGCGCAAACCAACCGCTCAGGGTGCCGATTTCGGCGCTCATTCGACCCTGACGTACTGAGTCACAACGATGATTTTCTTGACGTCGGCGTGCGACGCGGTCGTCGCAACCGCATAGGTGAATACGACTGCGCCAGGCTTCAGGTCCGACATGGAACCCATAACGAACGGCGTCTCAGCCGGCACATAGAGCACCACGCTCTTCCCCGTCGTTTTGTAGAGGGAGTCGTTCACGCGCTCCAACAGCTCCGCATCGAGCGCCGTGCGTGAAAATCGGGTGACGCGGACAACCAACGTTACGTTTTGACCCGTCGAGCTCGACTCGAACTGCGCGGCCGTCATTGGAATCGGCGGACCCATCTGGGCGCCGGCGCCGGCGGTTATCGCGAAAAATGCTAACGCAAAACATGCGAGGTATTTCATGAGTCGAGCATAGGGCGTAGGGCGCGCGGCAGTAAGGCTTAGCGGTCCCTATATTACTTACCGCAGGAGTAATTTGCGCTTCCCGTTCGGAGCCCCCGCGCCGGCGGCGGCAAAAAGCCGTTGATATGTGGCTCACGCGCTTTTCGCTGAGAAACCCAATCGCGGTAACGCTCTTTTTCGTCCTAGTGGGATTACTAGGTCTCGTCGCCTACGTGCGCATGGGCCGAAGCGTTTTACCGCCCATCGCGTTTCCGGTCATCTCGATCGCCGCACCCTATCCCGGCGCGGCGCCCCAAGAAATCGAACGCCTCGTCATCGCGCCGATCGAAGAGCAGCTGCGTCTCTTGCCTGACGTCGATCGCGTTTCGTCGTACGCACAGGACGGAATAGCGGCGATCGAGGTACGGTTTCGTTTCGGCAGTGGGATTGAAACCGACCGTGCCAACGTGCAACAAGCGGTCGATTCGGCGCGACCGAACACACCGGCCGATCTCGTACCTCCGGTCGTACGCGAACGAGATCCCTCGCTAACACCGGTTTTGCAAGAGTCGGTGACGTCGGCGATTCTGTCACCGCGCGCGATGTCGGACTTGGTCGAAAATCAAGTGGCGCCGGCGTTGCGTGCCGCCGGCGGGGTCGGCGCGGTGACGGCGACCGGGGAATTAAGCCGGCAGCTCACGGTCGCGCCACGCCTCGGCGCACTCTACGAGGTGGGCGGCACGCCGCTCGACGTTTTGAAAGCCGTCGCATCGGCCAACGATGTCTTTCCCGGTGGGCGCTTGCATTCACCGTCGCAGGAATTGCCGATCGGCGTTCGTTCGTCGGCCGATACGGTCGCCGATCTGCGAATGCTGCCAGTCTCTTTTCCTTCAAGCAACGCGATCCGCGTAGCCGACGTCGCGGCCGTGCGTGACTCGTACGACGACCCCAACGTGCTCGTAACGGTCGATGGCGATCCGGCGATCCTGCTCTCCATTTCGCGTGCGCGCGACGCGAGCTCCCTTCAGACCATCGCCGTGGTGCGGCGAACCCTCCGCGGACTCGAGCAACGCTACCCGCTCCTGCGCTTCACCGAACTGCGCAGCGACGGACCGTATACGGTCGCCGCCACCAACGGAGTCTTTCAGACGATTGCCGAGGGTGTCGTCCTGACCGTTCTCGTCATGTTGTTTTTCCTGCACTCCTGGCGCAACGCGTTGATCGCCGCGATCGCGATCCCATCTTCCCTGTGCGCCGCGTTGGCAGCCATGTGGATCATGGGCTTTACCATCGACGTGCTTTCGCTGATGGGACTCTCCCTTACGATCGGCATCCTGGTTGACGACTCGATCGTCATCATCGAAGCCATCGCGACAAACGCCACCCGCGGTTTGCCTGGAGACGATGCAGCGCTGGCCGGCCGCAACGAGCTGGGCGGGGCGGCGTTGGCAATAACGCTGGTGGACGTTGCGGTCTTTACGCCGATCGCTTTCATGAGCGGGCTCGCGGGCCAGTTCATGCGCGAATTCGGATTGGTCATCGTTTTTGCGACGGCTTTTTCACTGCTCACCTCGTTTACGCTAACGCCGCTGCTTGCCGCGCGTTGGGCGCTGCGCGTCCGCGCGCCTCGAAGAATCGGCACGCTTCCCTGGATGCTGCGCACTTCGACAGTGCGCGCGATTGCGAACGCCGTTCGCGTCGCCGTCGCGTCGTTGGTTGAATTCGATCGCAGCATTGGAGATTGGTACGCACGCCGATGGCTGCCCGCGGCGTGGCGTTTCCGGAAAGCCGTCGCCGTCGTGACGGCCACGGCGTGCGCGTCTGCGCTCTGGCTCGTGGCATCCGGCCGCATCAGCACCGAGTTCTCGCCGCCGACGGATGCCGGATACGCCTCGGCATCGCTGACGTTTCCCGCCGGCACTGCGCTCGAACGCAGTCAACGACGGGCTTCAAGGGTGGCGGCGCGATTGCTCGACGACCCGCGTATCCGTCACGTCGTGGTGACTACGGGCACGGCATTTAACGGCGTAACCGACGTGTTTGCCGGTAACGTGGCGCAGATCGATGCGATGCTGGAAGATCAAACGGCGTCGGGCGATCCGGTCGTCGATCGCCTCAAGACCACGCAGCCGCTCGCGCCCGAAGCCCAGATCACCGGGGCGGGACGTGGCATGGGCGGAATCGCACCTGTTAGTTACAACGTCGTTGGCGAGCCGACCGCGGTCGACGAAGCCGCGGCACGCATTGCCGAGGCGCTGCGCGCCAATCCCCTTGCCACGGACGTTCGCACCAGCAATGGCGGTGTCGGCCGGAGAATCGACATCTCGGTCGATCCGGGCAAAGCAATGCTGCTTGGAGTTTCGACCGACGACGCCGCACGGACGGCGCGAATCGCTACCGGCGGCGAGATCGCCGCGAAGGTGCGCACCACCTCCGGTTTGACGAACGTCGTCGTGCGTTCGGATGCCACGGCTCATGGCGACTTGGATGCGGTGATGCGCACGCCGGTGCGGGCCGCCGATGCGCGCCTCGTTCCGTTGAGCGACGTGGCCTCGATCGATTCGACTACCGAACCCAGCATCATCGAGCGAGAAAATGGACGGCGCATCGTGACGGTTACCGCAAATACCGTCGGTTCGGCGCCGATTGGTCTGGTCACGGGGCCGCTCGCGCGCCGCTTGCGCGACACCGGTTTTCTGCCCGCTGGTGCCGTCGTCGAAGCTCGCGGCGACCTCGAGCAATTCCTCGAAACGGCGGGACGAATCGTTGCGACGCTCGGCTTGTCGATCCTCATCGTCTACGTCATCTTGGCGGTTCTGTACCGAAGTTACGCGTTGCCCTTTTTCGTCATGCTGACCGTGCCGCTCGCCTCAATTGGTGCGGTCGGCGCGCTCTTCATCACGAATCAGCCACTAAACTTGTATTCTATGCTGGGCATCGTGTTGTTGATCGGATTGGTGGCTAAAAACGGAATTCTGCTCGTTGAATTTGCCGAACGTGAAGTGCGTCTCGGCGAAAACCCATGCGCTGCGATGATCGGCGCGGCGCGCCGGCGTTATCGACCGATTCTGATGACCACCGCGGCCATGGTAGCCGGCATGCTGCCGCTCGCGCTAGGGCATACGATCGGGGCGCAGTACCGCCAGGCACTCGGCATCGTCGTCATCGGCGGACTTACTAGTTCGCTGCTGCTCACGCTCTTCGTCGTTCCGATCGCGTACATTCGGTATCAGGCCGGGGCGCGTTCCAAGGCCGGGCGATCCCAGCCGGCAAGGTTGGCCGTCGCTTCGTACGTAGAGGTAAAGAATTCTAGAACCGCGGGATCCGGGTCGGGCGAGTTGCGCACGTCGTCGTAGGCCAGAAAGAACTCCCGCAGCGACGCGTTCCACGACGCAGCCTTGGGCAAAACGTTGGCTTCGGCAAAGTGGCTCGGCTCGGGATAGGCGTAGGCATAGAACGCCGCTTCCATCCCTCCTCCGCCGGTCCAAAAGCCCACACTGTGTTCTTCGTGCGAGTAAGCTTCGCGCGTCACCCAGTCCGGCATGTTGGGGAATCCTCCCGGATGCGGCGGCGCGCGACGCCCCGAAAAGCGCGTCGTGGCGAGATCGAAACTTCCCCAGAAAAAATGGACGGGGCTAGCCTTGCCGATAAACGTCGAGCGGAACTCCTTGCACAGGCGATCCGCCTGCAGCAGTACGCACGCAAAGCGTTCGACGTAGGCGCGATCGTACGACGCGTGCAGCGTATCTTGGTCGAACGGAATCGCGTTCGCAATTTCGTTGGGCGTTTTGTTTATGTTCACTTCTATGTCGAGGGTTCGAAGCTCGCCGAGCAGGCGCCGATAAAAGGTCGCGACCGACATCGGCTCGAGATCAAAACCCCTCCGCTTCCCCTCACTCTCGTCGATCCGTAACGTGTGCCCGACAAGGTCGAAGTCAATCGAAAAAGATCGGCCGCGATATGGCATAGCCGACGTGGTTAGCCCCCGCGGCGTGACGTACAACGCCACGTTCCACCAGTGATTGACGAAGTATTCTAAGCGTAGTCGGATCTTGCCAACGATCTGCGTCCACAGATGCAGCGTCTGCTGGGTTTCCTTCCACTCGTCGTATCGCAGCGGCGGCCAGATTTCCACTCCAAGCGCTCCTATGAAAGTCTTGCCACTCAAGCGTTGCGCTGCGTGAGCCGGCTAGTGACTCGGAAGAGCGCTCCAAGCGCCAACACGAACGCAATCGCACCGATGACGTTGGCCGCCGGGGCAAAAGCGTCTCCGACGAGTCCGAGCGGCGACGCTTTGCCGCTAAAGACGATCAACCCGGCGAGTAGCACGCCGAACAGGCTTTCCCCCACAATAAGCCCCGATGCGACTAGGATACCCAACTGTTTTGCACGCTCGGCCAGCGGACGTCGGGCGGCCCAACGATTGTACGCCCATCCCAAGACCGCCCCCAACACGACCGGCGCCGTCGTCGAGGCCGGCAGATAAATTCCCAACCCGACGGCCAACGGAGGCAAAGCAAATCGCTTGGTAGAGCGGAGCGCTTCATCTACCGCGACGATCAGCGCACCTACCAACGCGCCGATTCCGATCAAATGCCAATCGATTTGGCCGCCGATTACGCCTTTCGCAAGCGCTGAAATCAGCGTGGCTTGGGGTGCGGGAAGTGGCTGAGCAACGGTGTGCGCAAGGTTCGGCGCCCCCGCAAACCCGTAGGCGTGGTTGAGGAGATCGAGGATCGGCGGTATCACCAGCGACCCCATCACGACCCCAACGACCAGCGCGACTTGCTGACGCCATGGCGTCGCATCAACGAGCTGACCGGTCTTGAGATCTTGTAAGTTGTCGTTGGATATCGTGGCGACGCATAACAATACGGCGGTCACGAAGAGCGCGTAGGCGACGAGCTGCGATGCGAGCGGTGCGCCGGCCGTGCGCGCAATTGCCAACACCATGAGTGAAGCGCCGATTACCGCTAGGATCGCTAAGCCCGAGACTGGGGAATTCGACGAGCCGATCAAACCGGCCATGTACCCGCACGCGGCCGCAACGAAGAATCCCGCGATCACCACGTAGATGAGCGCGGCCAAGGTCATTGCGCCGGCGAGCGGAGCGAGCGACCCGCCGGAGAGAAAGGTCCAAAATAAGATCGCCAGCGGAATCAAGCATCCCAAACTCACCAAACCGACGAGCGCAATCGGCAGGTCGCGTTCCGTACGCGGGAGCTCCGCCGCATCGGCACCCCGCCGTCGCCGCGAGGCGGCCAATGCCGAACGCATGCCGGTCACGACGGGTCGCATCAGCCTTCCGAGCGACCAAATCGCGGCGACACCGATCGCGCCCGCCCCGATGAAGCGCACTTGATGCGACCAGACGGCGTTAGCGACGTCCGCGGCGGCTCCCGCCGCAGGATGCAACGCCGTGAGCAGCGGGGTCGCCACGCCCCAGGCGATGATCAAGCCCGCGAAAATCGCCAGGCCGACCGAGAGTCCAATCAGGTGACCGGCGCCGACTAACGCCAGCGAGAGCGAAAATCCTAGGCCGGTCGCGGCGTTACCGATGCGAAAAAACGCGGTGAGCTGTGCGGCGAAGAGTCGCGTGGCGACGATCGCCGCAAAGCCCGCCGACGCAATCGTTCCAGCGACGAGTGCCAGCAAACCGGCGGGGTTGCGTTCCGTCGTCGAGCCCGCCGCCATTCCAACCTTCAGCACTTCGGCGGCAGCGACGCCTTCGGGATACGGCAAATCGGAATGCGTCACCAGCGCGCGCCGCAACGGCACGCTGTACATGACGCCGAGGATGCCGCCGATCGCGCAAACTCCAAAGGAATACCCGAAAGGAAACCCGCTCCACCAGCCGATCATCACGAGTCCCGGCAGCACGAAAATAATTGCCGACAGCGTCCCGGCTGCGGAAGCGACCGTCTGCACGATGTTGTTTTCAAAGATGGTCGCATTCTTGAAGACTCGCAGCACGGCCATCGAAATTACGGCAGCCGGAATCGTCGACGCAAACGTCAGACCGACTTTCAGCCCGAGATAGACGTTCGCCGCGGTGAAGACGAGCGTGATCGCGCAGCCGAGAACGAGCCCGCGCAACGTTAGCTCCAAGCGGTGCTCCATGCGCCGTTCTTGCGCTGCGGCGATAACCGTTGCCTTCAGGAATAGTGCAAAGCCCGCGGCATTAAGCTACGGGCTTTGCTGTATCCCCGGTCCATTCTCGCCTGTCTGAAACCGTTTCCAGGTTCCCTACCGACGTTTCGAGCCGGGCTTCGATCGGCTTCACTCGGATTTGTCGCGTGATGCGACGGGTCGTCTACGTGCTTCCGATCGCGGTTCGATACTTTCCGCACTTCGTCATTGGACGAAGTGTTTGCATGCTACCAAAGCAACAGCACGCTTGCAATACGTTTGATGTCGAGTCCACAAGAGCTCCACAAGAAATTGTAGTTACCCACAGTTTATCGACATCGAAACGGGTATTACATCACGCTTACGGCCGCATCGTAGTCATAGGCGTCGGCGAAGCCGATGCCATCGGTGAGCCGCTGGGCATGGGTTGCGCCGTCGCGGAAATCGCAGTCGCACCGGCTACGAAAGCTCCCGCGAGGATGATGCCGACGAACCATCGATTCATAGAATTGGTTCCTCCTTGTCTGCCACGAAAGTGTCGTCACGCGGCTGGTACCCAGGCTGGTGCCGCCTCTAACACGCGCCCTCCCGGCTCCGACACAAAAGGCCGCTCAAGCGAGCAGGCGGCTCCGGCCTCGCAAACCCCCTTCGCGCGGCCGGGTCTGAGCAAGAGGGGAGAAACGGCGCACCGGGCCGCAACCTTTCCAACCGAACTCATGGGCGTCATCGAATTACCTTACAGTAGCAACGTCGCGGCCGAAACCGACCCGATTTTCGAGCGCGTCGAGCATATCATTCCACGCGTGGAATGGACGCTGCACGCGCCGTATGTCGCCGAGATCAACCGCCTCAAACGCGCACGGAATGCCGTCATCCTGGCCCACAACTACCAGGTGCCGGAAATTTTTTACACCGTCGCCGACATCGTGGGCGACTCGCTCGCTTTGGCGATGAAGGCGGCCGAAACGACCGCCGACGTGATCGTCCTCTGCGGCGTCCATTTCATGGCCGAAACCGCGAAGCTGGTCAACCCCGGGAAGACGGTGCTCGTGCCGGACTTGCGAGCCGGGTGCTCGCTGGCCGAATCCATCACCGGCGCCGACGTCCGCCTTCTTCGCGAAAAATATCCCGGTACGCCGGTCGTTACGTACGTGAACACGTCGGCAGCGGTAAAGGCTGAATCAGATGTTTGCGTCACCAGTGGCAACGCGGTGCAAATCGTGGAGGCGCTCGGAGCGCCGCGCGTCATCTTCCTGCCGGATGAATACCTTGCAAAGTACGTGGCCTCGAAGACCAGCGTCCAAATCATCGCGTGGAAGGGGCATTGCGAAGTACACGAACGGTTCAGCGGTGCGGAGGTGCGGCGTTTCCGTGAAGGAGATCCGTCGCTGATCGTCCTGGCGCATCCCGAGTGCCCTCCCGATGTGCTCGCCGAAGCCGATTACGTCGGCTCGACGCAGGGCATGACCGAGTACGTCGGCGAGCTCAGCGCACGGCCGGGGGCGCGGGTACTCCTGATGACCGAGTGTTCGATGGCCGACAACGTTTCCGGACGTTACCCGAGCGTCGAATTCGTTCGGCCCTGCAATCTCTGTCCGCACATGAAGCGCAACACGCTACCGAAAGTGCTGCATTCGCTGCAAGCGATGGAGTATGAGATCACCATCGCGCCCGCGATTGCCCAACGCGCCCGCCGCGCGGTCGAACGAATGCTCGATTACAGTCGCCAGCCGCGGGATTAGTCGCAGCTTGGAGTCCATGGAAACGCAACACAGCGATGCGCTTGTCGTTGGTGCGGGAATCGCCGGTCTGATCGCGGCGCTCAAACTGCAACCCGCCCGCGTATCGGTTCTGAGTAAGACTCGATTAGGGAAAGGCTCGGCGACCGATTGGGCACAAGGCGGGATCGCCGCGGCCGTCGGCAAGGATGATTCACCGCGACTGCACGCCATCGATACGCAGCGCGCTGGAGCCGGCATCAGCGATACGAAGATCGTCGAAATCCTCACCCGCGATGCGCCGGCACGTATCGAAGAGCTGCTCGAGCTTGGAGCCGCGTTCGATCGCACGGACGCCGGCGAGCTCGCGCTGGGGCGCGAGGCGGCACACCAGCGGCGGCGCATCGTTAAAGCCGGCGGCGACGCAACGGGGCACGAGATTCTGAAGACGTTGATCGAAGCTGTAATCGCTCATCCATCGATCGACGTCATCGAAAACGTCATGGCCGACGATCTCATCCTCGACGAAAATGGCGTCGGCGGCGTCTACGCGCATCACGTGGCGACGCGCGAAACGGTTGAGCTTCCCGCGCGCGCGGTTGTGCTGGCGACTGGTGGCATGGGCCGGCTCTACCGCTACACGACCAATCCGGTCGAGGCAACCGGCGACGGAATCGCGATGGCGGCGCGCGCGGGCGCGATGCTTGCCGACATGGAGTTCGTGCAGTTCCATCCAACCGCGCTGGCAATCGGGCGCGATCCGATGCCGTTGGTGACGGAGGCGGTCCGCGGAGAAGGCGCGACGCTCCTCAACGACTTAGGTGAGCGCTTCATGCTCAGCGTGCATCCGGATGCGGAGCTCGCGCCGCGCGACGTCGTCGCGCGTGCGATCTTCGAGCAGCAGCAGCGCGGCCGCACCGTCGGTCTCGATGCGCGCTCGGCGATCGGCGCGCGCTTCCCGCAGGCCTTTCCGACGGTCTTCCGCTTTTGCATGGAGGCCTGCATCGATCCGCGGGTTCAAAACATTCCGGTAACGCCGGCGGCGCACTACCATATGGGCGGCATCGCCGTTGACGAATGGGGAAGGAGTTCGCTGCCGAATTTGTGGGCCTGCGGAGAAACCAGCGCGACCGGCGTGCACGGCGCAAATCGGTTGGCGAGCAACTCGCTGCTCGAGGCACTCGTCTACGGCTCGCGCGTCGCCACGGATATCACTAACGCGCGGCCTCGAAGCTCCACGATCCATTACGACCGGCCGCTGGGGGAGAAACGTCCTCGACGGCCACTCGTCGATACCACGGCGACGCAGGCGCTGAGCGATTTGCGCAACTTGATGTATGCGAACGTCGGTTTGGTGCGCGAGGAGCTGCGCCTGTGCGAAGCGCTCGCGCGCATCACGGAGCTCGAATCGGCGGTGCCCTCGAACGTTGCGGACCTGTGCAATCTGCTCGTCGTCGGACGGCTGATCGCCGAAGCGGCGTTGGCTCGGCCGGAAAGCCGCGGCAGCCATTATCGAAGCGACTATCCCCAGGCCGATGAAGCCTTTGCGAAGCGCTCCTTTACGCGACTACGCAGCGTCGCTTGAGATCGTCGCCGAGCCGATAGTCCGGGCAGCTCTGCTCGAAGACATCGGCCACGGTGGTGATATCACGACCGAAGCCCTCGTTTCTGCAGGTCGCGAGGCAACGGCGCGGATCGTTGCGCGCGAAGCTGGGACCGTCGCGGGACTCAAGCTCGCGTTGCTCGCGTTTCGTTTGCTCGACGAGCACAGCATCGCGACGGTCCTTCTCGATGACGGCGCTCGCGTGCAAGCCGGTGATGCCGTTGGGGAGATTCGCGGGCGCGCGCGAGCGATGCTCACCGGCGAACGCACCGCGCTCAACCTGCTTTCTCGCCTCTCCGGCATCGCGACGGCGACCCGCACACTAGTCGATCTCGTCGCCGGCACTCGGGCGAAGATCGCGGATACGCGTAAAACGACGCCCGGTTTACGTTCGCTGGAACGCTACGCGGTGGCGTGCGGCGGCGGAACAAATCACCGTTTCGGTTTGGATGACGGAGTGCTGATCAAAGACAATCATCTCGTCTTGGCCGGCTCGATCCAGGCTGCGGTGAATGCCGCGCGCGCCCGCGTCGGTCACATGGTGAAGGTCGAAATCGAAGTCGATACGCTCGAACAACTTCGCGAAGCGCTCGCGGAACCGGTCGATGCGATCCTGCTCGATAACATGACTCCGGCGATGCTTGCCGAGGCGGTCCGCATCGTCGATCGGCGCGTATTTACCGAAGCCAGCGGCGGCGTGACGAAGGAGAACGTCGCCGAGATCGCTCAGACGGGCGTCGATCTGATCAGCGTCGGATGGCTGACGCACAGCGCGCCGGCACTTGATTTCGGGCTCGATATGGCGGCGTCGGTTCCGTAGGATCCGTTTCACCGAAAGAAAAGCAGTGCCGTAGCCACGACGGCGCCAATTGCCACGACGAAAAGCGCTACAGCGTAGCCCATTACCGGCGAAAGAGTCACGACCCGGTCCTCGCGCAAGCCGCGATCCGTCGCAGCGTAACGCCAGCCGCCGAGTAGCGCGATGGCTACGCCGAAAAGCGCCGTTGCGGTTCCGAAGCCGGTCGATATGCCGGGTGCCGTCGTGCCCCCGTGAACCAATTCGGCGAATTCGCGCGCAAACAGCGAGAAGCGTGCCACGACGAAGCCGAACGCAATAAAGGCGAGCGCGGTTCGCACGTAAGCCAAATAAGTCCGCTCGTTGGCCAACGTATCGGTGGCGCGAACGGCGCCGCTCTCGGAAACCGTTGGTAGCTCCGATGGCATGACCCATCGAGCCTTAGGCGAATCTTCGTCGAACCATGTCTGCCGAACGAAATGCCGAGAAACCGCTGGATGCAAGCACAGCGAGCCATGACTTCGAGCCGCCGAAGGCCCTCATCGAGTTCATGGCGAGCGGCTGGATCGATCGGCCGATGCCGGTCGAGGTCCATCCGCAAGCGCAGCGCTTTCGACAACGGCGGGAAGTGCTTGGCCGAGCCTATCCGGGCTCGTATCTCCTCGTGCCGGCGGGTCGCGAACGGGTGCGCGCCAACGACACCTTCTTTCGGTTTCGGCCCTCGAGCGATTTTGCGTACTTAACCGGCGGCGGCGAACCGGGCGCGCTCCTCGTCCTCGAGCCCGATGGTGCGAGTCATCGCAGCGTCCTCTTCGTGCCCGCACACAACCGCGGTCAAGCCGAGTTTTTTACCGATCGCGTCTACGGCGAGCTTTGGGTCGGACGACATCGCGGCGTCGAAGAAAGCCGTCGATTTTACGTGGTTGATGAGTGCCGCCCGCTTCAAGCCCTGCCGCCATACTTGCAAGAGTTGCGCGACGGGAATTACTCGCTTCGGCTGCTGCGCAGCCACGACGAGGAGATCGACCGCGGCTTCGAAACCAGCGACGCCGACGCGGAGCTGGCCGAACATCTCGCGGAGATGCGCCTGATCAAGGACGAGTACGAGCTCGACGAGTTGCGCAAAGCCTGCGCGATCTCGAAGCTGGCTTTTGAGGATGCGCTTCGTGCAATGCGCGCCGCCAAGAACGAACGCGAAATTGAAGCGGCCTTCTGGGCACGCGCACGAGTCGACGCAAACGACATTGGATACTTGACGATCGCGGCTGCGGGAGATCACGCCTGCACCTTGCATTGGACGCAGAACACCGGCGCGATGCGGCCGGGATCGCTTCTGCTCCTCGACGCCGGGGTGGAATGCGAGTCACTCTACACTGCCGACATCACCCGCACGCTGCCGATTTCGGGCCGCTTTTCGCCCGAGCAGCAGGTGATTTACGACCTCGTCTGGGAGGCGCAGCGCGCCGGCATCGAAGCCGTCGTTCCGGGAAACGACTTTCTGGAACCGCACCGACGCGCGATGCGCGTACTGGCGCAAGGGCTGATCGATTTAGGGATTCTCAAGGTTTCGCTGGAGGAAGCGATCGATCCGGATCGGCTGCTTCACCGGCGGTACACGCTCCACGGCACTAGTCACATGCTCGGCCTCGACGTGCACGATTGTGCCAACGCGCGAACGACCGAATACCGCTATGGCAAGCTTCGCGAAGGAATGGTCCTCACTGTTGAACCAGGTTGCTATTTCCAACCCGACGATGCGACCGTGCCGGAACGCTTCCGCGGCATCGGCGTGCGCATTGAAGACGACGTCGCGGTCACACGCGCCGGCGCCGAGAATCTTTCATCCGGCGTCCCATCCCGGCGTGAGGATGTGGAGCGCTGGATTGCGGAGCTCTGGTAGTTTTCTAGGCCCTTACGGGATCGGCATCACCGAACTGCCCGGCGGTCCGGGCGGGACGGTTGCGCCGACGTTGGCGCCGCCCTGCATCGCGGCCAGCTGGTCCTCGATGGGCCAACGCCCGAAGGCAAGGATGATGATGCAGATCAGTTGCCCGGCGCCGGGAACGAGGTTCAACAGGGATAGCGCACCGTTAAATCCGGCTTTGGTGAAAATTCGCCAATAGATCCATATCGTAAATGCGATGACCGCAAGGATGACGCAGCCGTAAACGAGCGCCAGCGTGGCAATAACGCTCGCCGCCGCCGCCGAGCTATGATCCATGTTTCTGCCTCCATTTGGCTAGCAAAGTTCGTTTCGATCCCACCGACCGGTGAGTCAATGGATCGTTCAACCGCGTGGTGGTGACCCCCAACCGGACTGAACGTAATTCCCATCAACAACGATAACGGGCACTGTCGGATCGCCGTGGCTCAGTGCCAACATTCGCTCGCGCGCGCCACGATCGTTCTGTGCGTCGTAACGCGTGTACGGCTTACCCACTGATTCGTAATACGCAAGAGCGCGCTGGCAGTACGGGCAACTTGGAGAGACGTACAGCTCGAGCGTTGCGCCCGGAGGTATATGCTCGACGTCGAAGCCTCGTGCCATGCCGCTGATCTTCGTACCAACGCCGCTGGGAAACCTGCGGGACGTCACTATTCGCGCCGTCGACGTTCTGCGCGACGCGGAGCTGATCGTTGCCGAAGACACGCGCGTCGCGCGCAAGTTGTTGCAAGCCCTGGCGCTCGGCGGCCGGGAGATCTGGAGCTACCGCGAGCAGAATGCGGCCGCGGCGACGCCTGCGATCGTCGAGCGCGCGCGCAACGGGACGGTCGCGGTTACGTCCGACGCGGGCATGCCGGGGATTTCGGATCCTGGAAGCTCATTGATCTCGGCCGCGCGCGTCGCCGGGGTACCGGTCGAGGTGTTGCCGGGACCGAGTGCCGCGATAGGAGTTGCGCTGCTCTCGGGTTTTCCCTTGCGCCGTTTTACTTTCGAAGGCTTCCCGCCGCGTACGCAAGGTGCTCGCCGCAAGCGCTTCACCGAAGCGTTGCAAGGTGACGTCACGACGATATGGTACGAATCGCCACGCCGGTTGCGTGCAACACTCGCCGATCTCGAGCACGTCGCGCCGCAGGCGCAGCTCTTCGTCGTTCGGGAGTACACTAAACGTTATGAGCAGCATTTTTGGGGAACGGCACAGAGCGTGATCGCGCAGTTGCCCGACCCGTTGCGAGGCGAAGTTGCGTTTGCCGTGGCGCCATACCGCGCCCCGGAGGGCACCTCGGTCGATAAGGACACGAGCGCCGCGATCGACGCGCTCCTCGCACGCGGCCGCCGCGTCGGCGAGGCCGCGAAGCTGCTGGCAGCGCGCGGCTTTGGGGATCGCCGGGAGCTCTACGCCCGCATCGCAGCGCGGAAGGCTCGCCGCGATGCCGGTGCGAGCGGGGGGGCCGAGAGCTAATCTCGATGGAGCGCGCTTACTACGTTACGACGCCGATCTACTACATTAGCGGTGAACCGCATATCGGACACGTATACACGACGATCGTCGCCGACGTCCTCGCTCGCACGGCGCGAACCTTTCGTCCCACGTTCTTCTTGACCGGCACCGACGAGCACGGGCAAAAAGTTGCTAACGCCGCCGCGGCCGCAGGGAAAACGCCGCAAGAATGGTGCGACGAACTCGTGCCGCGTTGGAGAGCCCTCTTCGCTCGTTACCATGTCGCCTACGACGATTTCATCCGGACGACCGAGGCGCGTCACGTCGAGAAAGTTCAACGCGTCTTCGAGCGATTGCGCGCGAGCGGCGACGTTTATCTCGGCAAGTACGAGGGATGGTACTGCATCCACGACGAGACCTTCTGGCTCGAATCGAAGCTCGTCGATGGACGGTGCCCCACTTGCGGCCGCGAGGTGCAGTGGATCTCGGAGGACGATTGGTTTTTTCGACTCTCGGCCTATCGGGATCGACTCATCGACCATTTCCGGCGACACCCCCGGTGGGTTGCACCGCGCAGCGTTTACAACGAAATGATGGCGATCCTCGAGGAGGGCCTCGACGACCTTTCGATCTCGCGAACGAATTTTGACTGGGGAGTGCCTATTCCGGGCGGCGGCGTCATTTACGTCTGGCTCGACGCATTGCTCAACTATATTACTGCCATCGGCTGGAGCGAAGACAACCCCCGATTTCACACGTGGTGGCCGGCGCAAGTGCAGTTGGTCGGAAAGGAAATTGCGAGATTCCACACGATCATTTGGCCGGCGCTCTTATGGGCACTCGGCGAAGCCGCGCCCGAGCTCGTGTTTGCGCACGGCTGGATCACCGTAGACGGCCAGAAAATGAGCAAGAGCCTGGGCAACACCGTGGACCCGTTCGCGTTGGCGGAACGCTTCGGTCCGGATTCGATGCGGTATTTTTTGCTTCGCGAGGCGCCATTCGGAAGCGATTTTTCGTATTCCGAGGAGAAAATCGCACAGCGCCACAACAGCGAGCTGGCTAACGATCTCGGCAATCTGCTGCAGCGTACGCTTTCAATGGTGCAGCGCTATCGAGGCGGGATCGTGCCGGCGCGCAATGCTCGGAGCGAACTAGCGCAACGCTTTGCATCGCTGCCGCTCAAAGTTCGCGCAAGCATCTTCGACTTGCGCTTTCGTGAAGCTCTGGAATCGGTTTGGGACCTGGTGTCGTCACTCAATCGATGGATCGATGAGCGTAAGCCGTGGGTGCTGCACAAGCAAAACCTCAACGAAGAGCTCGATGCCGTACTGTACGATCTGTGCGAGGGACTGCGCTGGCTCGCGATACTGCTCCATCCAGTGATGCCCGAGCGAACCACCGAGTTGTGGCGCCAGCTCGGCAGCCCGGGAAAGATCGACGACGACTGGTCGGCATCGCTGGCGCGCTGGGGAGGGCTTCCATCCGGCACGCAAACCGCTCCGGCGGCGTCACTCTTTCCCAAGATCGAAGACACGAGCGAAAACGCATAGGGGACCCACCGCATTGATCGATACGCACTGCCACCTTCACGATCGCAAGTTCGATGCCGATCGCGAGGCCGTCGTGGAACGCGCGCGCAAGGCGGGCGTTTCCGCGATGGTGACCATCGGCGAAAACGTCGTCGACAGCGTGCGTGCCCTGGAGATTGCGGAGCAGTACGATCTCACGACAGCGGTCGGCATTCATCCGCACGAGGCGAAGAATGCTCCCGCGGATGTTGCCACCGAACTGCGCGCGCTGCTCGGCGCCGCGCGGGTGGTCGCGGTGGGCGAGACTGGTCTCGATTACTATTACGGCCACAGCCCCCGCGATGCGCAGGCCGCCGTGATGCGTGCTCAAATCCGCGTTGCGCAAGACGCGGCGCTTCCCGTCGTCTTCCACCAGCGCGACGCTTTCGAGGACTTTACGGCGATTTTGCGCGAGGAGTGGACGCCAGGCATGCGCGGCGTCGTCCATTGTTTCACCGGGACCCCGGAACAAGCCCGTACCTACGTCGGCGCGTTCGGATTGTTGCTCGGAATCGGTGGAGTCCTGACGTTTCCGAACGCAGAGCCGCTACGACAAGCTGTGCGCGAAGTCGGCATCGGACAGATCGTCCTCGAAACAGACTGTCCCTATCTCGCGCCCGTGCCGATGCGCGGGAAGCGCAATGAGCCCGCATTTGTGGCGCACACGGCCGCGGCGCTAAGCGGACTTCTCAATATGCCGTTGGACGAGATCGTTGCGAAGACGGACGAGAATGCCGCCGGGCTGTTCGGTCTTCGGGTTTAGGTCGCCGCTCGAATGGCAGCGCCTACGACCTGTCCAAGGAACTTATTCCACACCGGAAATTGGCCGTAGTTGCCCGCCGTGATCATTACGACCATATCGAGCGCCGGGACGATCGCGAGTAGCTGACCGCCGTTCCCGCCGGCATTGACGATCGTGTAATTGCGCCCGTCAATCGTGAGTGTTGGGAGATGCCAGCCATATCCATACCGATCGCCGCCCCCGGCCGCATCCGGGTTCATTAGCGAGCGCTGCCTGATCGAGGCTTGAAGCCAAGAATCGTCGATGATCCGATGTCCGTTCCACACGCCATGGTTCAAGAAGAGCTCTCCGAACTTCAGGAAGTCGCGTGGCCGAAAATAATCGCCGCCGCCCATGTACGCCGCGTTCGTCGGCGGCGGCATCAACCACATCCCATATTGCAGGAATTGCATCGGTTGCGCAAAGCGCCGGTAAAAGTATCCAACGAGTGACTCGCCGGTAGCGCGTGAGACGACTGCGCCGAGCAGATTGATGCCGGCGCTGCAGTAGACCGCTCGCGAGCCCGGTGCGTCTTGCATGGGGAGATCGAGCGCGTACTCATACCAGTCGGGTTGGCGCGTTTGACTCTCCATGGTATCTTCATTGCCCGGTGAGTTGTCGTCATTGTCGTCGCAGGCGAGCCCCGACGACATCGTCATGAGGTTTTCGACCGTCATCCGCTGCTTGCGCGGATCGTCATTGTTAACGGGAGCGTATTGCGAAAGAAATGTCAGCACGGGCGTGCTCGGCGTGAACTCTCCGGTATCCGTGATGGCCCGCCCGACCAAAAGGGTCGTCACGCTCTTGCCCGCGGAACGCACGTCGTGCGGACGCGCGTCGGTAAAACCATAGAAGTACTCGTCCAAAACGAGCCGCCCGTGGCGGACGATCGAAACGCTCTGGATGTATGGCGATCGAATGTCGGGCGATCGCACCGACACGATTGCGCGCATCACCCCGTCAATCGGCGGCTCCCGCAAATTCACGTCAGCCAGGCGCCCCACGTTCCATCCGTCGCCGTCATCGACTGGTTGTCGATAGGCCCAGATACTCGTTTGCCGCGGATAATACCAACGCAGCTCTTCTTCCGTGGGACGGTGAAACGTTAACCTTCCCTGCCCGCCGGACAGGTCGATCGTCAGAGTACCGTCCGGATTCGTTCGCCCGAGCACGTCGGGCTTGCCCGAGGCGCGAAGACGCAGCGCCGTACCGTCGAGCCGTACGGTTCGCATTCCGATCCCCGTCCCTAGGTTGGCTTCCGGGTTGCGAATAAACGCGTGAATCGTGCCGTCGGGCGCGCTCCGTACGACCAGAAAGTAGTGCAACCTTTCGTCGATAGGCGTCACCGCAAGCGCGTATTGTGGCCAAAGGCCGGTCGCCGGCTGAATCCACTGATTTATGACGGGCACCGGCGATTGCGTCGCGGCCCACAGACCGATGATCGTCGCAGGAAGCATGAGATATCTCCGCAGCAACATGATGAAGAAATTCTGAAATCGTTCAGGCAGGCCCGAAGTCCTTCGCGCTGGCCCATTCCGACTCAATGCGGTCGCGCACCGCTTGCACGATCGTTGGATCGCTGCTGCGAAGCCCCCAATCCGGAAGGTTTGAGCGGCCAAAGGCGATCGTCGCATTTGCAGACCCGATCCACGCCCGATCGCCGGCGAGTGCGAGTTTCTCAGTATCGTTGCAATAGGTGTTTACGGAAACATACGGGTTATGCTAGCATGGGTGACGATGCCCAGGAAGCGCATCTCTACCAAAAGGGTTCCAGCCGTCGGGCGCGGTCCGAGGGTTTGGGCGTTGGCCGTGGTGAGTTCCGACAAACAAGCGGAGACGCTTGAGCATCAGCGTGCCTGGGCCGAAGAGGCCGCCGCCGCACAGGGCTGGCACCTCGCAAGGGTCGTCGATGGCGTTGCTTCGGGCAAGGCTGGACCGCGCCAGATCGTGCGAGACCTGATGGCTGATCTTCGAGCACTTGACCCCGAAGCGCGGCCAACGAAGTTGCTCATGATTCGCGCGGATCGGCTCGGCCGCGGCCCGATTGTCGAAAGTCAGATCGTCCTGCGCGACCTGCAGAAGCTTGGAGTCGCGGTGTTCACTCGCGACCAAGGTCACGTAAAACTAGACTCGGCGATGGACGAACTCATTAGCGTCGCCACGCTTGCAGTCGCTTCTCATGAAAACGAAATTCGCCGGGAAAAGAGCCTGGCGGTCTATCGGCGCAAGCGTGCAGCCGGGGAGAGGGTTGGCAATAGACGACCTTACGGGCTGATCGCAAAGGACGGGAAGCTTGTCGCGGACCCTCAGCGGGCCCCAATCGTGCGCGAAGCGTTCAGGCTCCGCCTGGCTGGGAAGGGTT